>DATMPS010000150.1:0-62753 GCA_035567435.1 Terriglobales bacterium
GCGTACGCTCAGCCTCCCGCCCGCCGCATTTTCCATCACTTTCACTCGTTGCAGCTCTTTCTGACTCATCGTCACCATCCTGCCAGGGTGACAGAATCTCGTTGCAGTTATGGGGTGACATTATCTTGGAGCATCTACACCTGGACGCGGCAACCTTGACACCCCCCTTCCGCCCCTTTATCCTTAACTCTTGCTCCCTGGCGAACTTACGCCTCCGGGCGTGTTTCCGCGGGCCTTCGCGGTAGATCTAAAGGTGGGCGCGGAGGTTCCCGATGTTCATCGAAGTTGCTGAGCTAGAACTCCATCCTGTTGATTATCAAAAGGAGTTCCCTCCCGATGCCATCGACCTGGGAGCCGACGTGCGTCAACTCACGCCGCTCAAGGCCAAGGGGCGGGCCCAGCTGGTGGAAGAACACCACGGGAAACGTCAGGTCATTAAGGACATCCGGCTTCAGGGCGAGCTGGCGACCAGCCTAGAGCTGCCGTGCGCGCGCTGCCTCGATCCGGTGGTTGAGAATGTGGCCCGCAGGTTTGACCTGCTCTACCGGCCCCTCGGCACCGACGCCGGGAACGAAGAACTCTCGGTGACGGCGGCGGAAGCCGAGGTGGGCTACTACACCGGCGAAGGGCTGGCGCTGGAAGACGCGCTGCGCGAGCAGGTGCTGCTTTCGGTTCCGCTGAAAGTGGTTTGCCGCGACGACTGCCGGGGACTGTGCCCGGTCTGCGGCAAGAACCGGAACACCGATCCTTGCACCTGCGTCCAGCCGCTCGAAGATCCGCGCTGGGCGGCGCTGAAAGACATCCGCGAAAAGCTGGACCGGTGACGGAACGGCGGCTTCGCGGGCGTAAAGAATCGTAAAAGTAACGATGGCGAAACCAGGATTCGCGGTATAACGAAATTTGGCTGTGGCCCCACGCGGCCCGGCCCTAAAGAGGAATTATTCATGCCTAATCCAAAACGGCGACACTCGCAGAAGCGCACCTCCACCCGGCGGGCGCACGATGCGCTCTCCAAGCACTCGCTTTCCGAGTGTCCGAACTGCCACGAGAAAAAGATGCCGCATCGCGCTTGCGCCAAGTGTGGCTATTACAAAGGGCGCGAAGTGGTTGAGGTCAAGGAAGCCAGTTAGCCGTTCGCAGCGCACTCCATGCCTAGCGTCATAGCTCTGGATGCGATGGGTTCGGATCGCGCGCCCAAACCCGAAATCGAAGGCGCGATTCAAGCCGCTCGCCACTTCGGCACGCGCGTGCTCCTGGTCGGCCCTGAGGATCAACTCAAGGCTGAACTGCGCCGCTATCGCTGGATCTCCAGGCTACCCATCGAAGTCGTCCACGCCAGCGAAGTCATCACCATGGACGACAAGGCCGTGCAGGCCGTCCGCACCAAGCGGGACTCCACCATCCGCGTGGGAACTAGGCTGGTACGCGATGGACTGGCCGCGGGCTTCGTGACCGCCGGCAACACCGGCGCCGCCATGGCCACCGCGAAGATGGTGCTGGGCGCGTTGCCCGGCGTCGATCGGCCAGCGCTGGCTGCAGTGTTTCCGACGGCGCTGAGAACAGGGGCCATGCTGCTCGACGTGGGTGCGAACGTCGACTGCAAGCCGAACAACCTCGAACAGTTCGCCGTTATGGGGGAGATCTACTTCCGGTCGATGTTCGGCACGAGGCGGCCGAGCGTGGGGCTGCTCTCGATCGGGGAAGAAGAAACCAAGGGCAACGAGCTGACGCGGGAATCATTCCAGTTGCTGAAACAGCTGCCGCTGAACTTCGTCGGGAACGTCGAGGGCCGCGACCTTTACAACGGCCAAGTAGACGTGATTGTCACCGACGGTTTTGTGGGGAACGTCGCTTTGAAGACCTCAGAAGGCGTGGTCAACCTGGTCCGGGCCGCGCTGAAAGATGCGCTCAAGGAAACCATTACGCGGCAGGTCGGCTACCTGCTTTCGCGCAGCGCCTTCATTGATTTCAAGAAACGCCTCGACCACACCGAGTACGGCGGCGCGCCCCTGCTAGGAGTGAAGGGCGTGTGCATCATCACGCACGGATCGTCGAACGCGAACGCCATCAAGAATGCGATCCGCGTAGCATCAGAATTCGCCGAGAGCAAGGTGAACGACGAGATCGAAAAGGGAATCGCCGCCATCCGTCCGGTGAGCGTCGTGAGCAGCTAGGCGGGTCGTTCACGTCTAGTCATTCCGACGCCGAGCCTAGCGGAGGCGGAGGAATCTGCTGTTGCTCGGGCCACCTGAATCTTCTATGACGACTTCGACAGCATTTCTCTTCCCCGGCCAAGGATCGCAGGCCGTCGGCATGGGCAAAGAGCTGGCCGAGCATCACGCCGTGGCCCGGCAAACATTTCAGGAAGCGGACGACGCACTCGGCTACAAGCTTTCCCAGCTTTGTTTCGAAGGCCCGGAAGAGCAGCTGCGCCTCACCGAGATCACCCAGCCCGCCATCCTGACGGCGTCGGTCGCCGCGTGGCGAGTGTTGAGTGCAAAAGGCCTGAGGCCGGGGTTCGTCGCCGGCCACAGCCTCGGCGAGTACTCAGCCCATGTCGCCGCCGGAACCCTGGCCTTCGCGGATGCAGTCCGCACCGTGCGCAACCGCGGCAAGTATATGCAGGAAGCGGTGCCGGTCGGGGTAGGCGCCATGGCGGCGATTCTCGGCATGGAGGCGGAGAAGGTCGCCGGCGTTTGCCAGGATGCCGCGCAAGGTGAAGTCTGCGAGCCGGCGAATCTAAATTCCCCCGACCAGATCGTCATTTCCGGCAACACCGCCGCGGTCGAGCGCGCCGCCAAGCTCGCCAGCGAACGCGGCGCGAAGCGGGCGGTCATGCTCCCGGTCAGCGCTCCCTTCCATTGTTCGCTGATGAAGCCCGCACAAGATCGCCTGGCGAATGACCTTCAGGGCTTGAACTTTCAACGTCCCTGCGTCGCGGTGGTCTCAAACATCGATGCTGCCCTTCTCGAGGATGGCGATGCGAGTCGTGATGCGTTGGTCCGGCAGGTGACGGGATCGGTGAAGTGGGCTCCGTCCATGCATCTGCTGATCGCGCGCGGAGCGGAGCGTTTCATTGAGGTGGGCCCAGGAAAAGTGCTCTGCGGCCTGATGCGCCAGATCGATCGCTCGAAGATCTGCAGCAGCGTAGGCGAGGAAGCGTCGCTGCAGAAAACGCTGGAGCAGCTGGCTCAGGCGCAGGTCTGAGCCACATCCACTCTCGAACTTAGGCCGACCCGGCTAGCTGCAAGGGGACGGGCTGAACGTCTTGTCCTTCTTCTCGACGTAGATTTGCTCGTGCTCGGCGCGATCGTTCACGATGACTTCCACGATCACGCCGCTGCCACCCTTGGGGCACTCGCCGGTCGCGTAAACTTTGTAGGTTTTGATCAATCCCCACTCTCCACCCGGACCCCAGTCCCGATAGAACTCACCGTAGGAATACATGGAGTGCTGTTGCGGATGCTGCTTCCAGCCCCGGTCGGCCATGTAGAGACCGTAGGCCCTTTCGTAGTCTTGCTTCTGGAGAGCCGCGAAAAAATGATCCACCAGCCGCTGCTCCGGCCAGAAGCGAAACTGGTACACGATAAATCCCAGCACGAGCAGAATCCCGACAATCGAGACGACGCGAACCTTGCGCCGGCGCGCTCCGGCATCATCGTATTGCTTGGCATCCATCAGCGTCATACCTCTAGCATAGCGGAAACCTCGAGCGCACCAAAGGTTCGCGGCAAACGCGAGGGAGAACCAGAGAGGGCACGGAGGTTCACTGAGGGAGACGAGGACCAAGAAGATGAAACGAGGGCGTGGGGATAGAAGACTTCGAACCACGCGAAGGATTCCGAATTCATCCCCGTGACCTCTGTGTCCCCGGTGGTTATTCGCCCTTCACAAGGTCCGCTTGAACAGAGGCGTCGCGATCGCCAGCGCGACCGTCCCGAAGATCGCCAGATACACCATGTCCGGCACGATGGCCGTGAACCCGGACTCCTTCAGCAGCAGCCCCTTGAACCCATGCACGGCATACGTGAACGGGTCCCCCTTGGCAATCACGCGCAGCCACGTGGGGAACGCCTGCACCGGATAAATCGAACCGCTCGGGAAAAAGAGCAGCGTATTCAGGATCCCGAAAATCGCGCGCGGCACCAGCGGATCGTCCACCCGCACCATCAGCAGGAACATCATGGTGTTGAACGCAACCGACGTCAGCGCAATCATGACGAGCAGACCGAGCATGGTGCCGAAGTTAAAGATCGTGCTCACCCCCGCCAGCAACGACCCGATCACGGTGATCACCAAGCCGGTCAGCACCGCCTTGATTGCTCCCGCCAGATTCAACCCGAACACCATCTCGGTTTTGGTGATCGGCGTGACCAGGTAGCCCTCGTGCACACCGCGGGCCTTGTCATCGATGTAGAGCATTCCCCCGCCGATCATCACGGAAACGAACATGGCCAGGGTGATCGACCCGGGCAGCAAGTACTTCATGTATTCGATATAGGGATAGAGTTCGACAATCTGCAGCACGGTCTGCTGCAAAATGCGCGGCTCAACTGTGGGAGTATTCAAAGCAGTCGTAATATCCGCCAACTCCTGTTCGAGCGTCGAACTCATGAAGTTGTCGCTGTTATCCACCACCAACGCGATCTGCGGCCGGTCCTGCTCATACACCCGCCGCGAATATTGTGGGGGAATGATGACCGCGCCGTGGATCTTGCCGTTACGCACGTCCTCGCGCGCCGCTTTCTCGTCGTCGTAGTAGACGGGCACGAAGGTCCGCATGTTGGAGCGGACCGAGTCAAACGCCTGGCGAATCTTCAGGGCCTGGGTCCCGCCGTCCTGATCGACCACGCCCAGCCGGGCGTCGCGAATCTTGCCTCCGAACGCATTCCCCAGCACGATCAACTGCACCAAGGGGAAGATCATCGACGCCAACATCAGCGTCGGAGAACGAAAGAACTTGCGCATTTCGCGCTCGACGATGGCCATCATCCGGTTCATGGTTGTAACCCCGGGCGCTGCGGCATAGTAAAGCCGTACGCCTTTACCAGTTCGTCGCGCAGCTGGCGCCCCGTGTAGTGCACGAACACGTCGTCGAGCGTGGTGCTCTGCACCGTCAGCGTCTTCACCGGAATGCCGGCGTGCACTGCCATCTCGACGAGTGCCGTGGTGGTGCCCGAACCGTTACCCGTAAGCACGCGGTACATGCCAGCGCCCTCGTGCTGCACCGAGGTCACCTCCGGCAGATCATGCAGACGCTGTTCCCACTGAGCGGGCGGCTTTTCAAACTGTACTTCAATGACGTTGGAGCCGGGCACGCTCGCCTTCAACGCGATCGGCGTGTCGAGCGCAACCAGCTTCCCGTGGTCCACGATCGCGATCCGGTCGCACAGCCGGTCGGCTTCGTCCATGTAGTGGGTTGTGATCAGGATCGTGAGCTGGCGGGTCTTCTTGATGTTGGTGAGCATCTCCCACACCGCCACGCGCGACACCGGGTCCAGCCCGGTCGTGGGCTCATCGAGGAAGAAGATGCGCGGGCGGTGCACCAGGCCGCGCGCGATCTCCAGCCGCCGCCGCATTCCGCCCGACAGCGTCTTGGTCTGCGCACCTCGCCATTTGGTCAGATCGACCAGTTCCAGCAGCTCTTCGATCGCTTCTTTCCGTCGTTGCGCCGGAACGTCGTAGAGCTTCGCATAGATATTCATGTTCTCCTCGACGGTCAAGTCGAGGTCGCTGGTCAGCGCCTGCGGGATGACCCCAATGCAGCGCCGCGCCGCGTCGGGATCTTTCCTCACGTCGTGCCCGGCAACGACGGCGCGCCCCGAGGTCATCGGGATGAGCGTGGTCATCATGCGAATCAGCGTCGACTTGCCAGCTCCGTTCGGCCCCAGCAGGCCGAAGATTTCTTCATCCTTCACGTGAAAAGTAACGCCGTCCACAGCGGTGAAGTCACCGTACTTCTTGACGATGTTCTCCACGTCGATGGCATTCAGGCCGCTCTTTTCGGGCCCCTCGCACCCATGCCCGGCGGCAGAACCGTTGGTCGGCTTAAGCTCGATCGTCATGGTCGCTGCTCCGCCGAGGCATCCTGCTTGGGAGACCCATTCAACTGACTGGGCGATACCAGCACCTCGGCCGTCATGCCCGGCACGTAGGCTCCCTTGGGATTGTCGAGCCGCACTTTCAACACGATCGTCTTGATATCGCGCTTGCGCCGATTTACATCGCGCTGGGTGGCGAAGTCTGCTTCTGCCGACTTGAAAAACACCTTGCCCGAGGTGATCGTTCCGCCGGGCAGCCGCACTCGCAGCGTATCGCCCAGGCCGATGTGGTCCGCCTCGGTCTCCGGGATCGCCGCCCGCACCCACGTATCAGTGAGGTCGACAATCGTCACGATGGGCGAGCCGACGTTGAGCACTTCGCCCTGTCGTGCTGCGCGCACCGAGACCGTCCCCGTGACCGGCGCATAGATGTTTGTGTATCCGAGCCGCACTTCGGCTTGCCGCTTCTGTTCTTCCGCATTTTTCAGATCGGCCTGGGTTGAAACCACCGTGCTCTGGGCGGCGCTGGCTTGATGGGTCCGCGCGATGGCGGAGTTCAAATCCGCTTCGGCGGCACGCACCTGATCTTTGAGCGACTGCAGGTTGGCCTGAGCGGCCGTCAGATTCGTTTCCGCCTGCACCCGGTCCTGGTCGGAGGCTACGCCCTGCTTCGCGAGTTCGATTGTCCGCCGACTGTCACTCTCCGTGCGCTGCAGCGTCGCCTGGGCCTGCGCCAGCTGCGACTTCATCGATTGCAACTTCGCCTGCGCGTTGGCCACATCGCTGGTGGTCGAGCCCTTGGTCGACTGCTCCGTGTAGCGCATCTCCGAAACTTTCGAGCGCAGGCTCGTGATGTTCGCCGCGGCCGCCGCCGCTTGCGTTTTCAGTTCGGCGGGATCGATCACCGCGATCAGGTCACCCGTCTTCACCGGCGTCCCCTCATCCACCAGCAGCTTTTGCAGACGGCCCTGGATCTGCGGGCTCACGATCACCTGGTTCGAATCGACGGTGCCGATCAGCACCAGGTCCTTGTTGCTCGGCGTCGAGAAAAAGTAGTACCCCAATGCAATGAGAAAAATAATCCCCAGCAGGATGAAGAAACGATTGCGCGGATTCACTTAGGTTCTCCTTCAACGGGCAGAGCGCTGTGCTCGAAGAGAGCGGCGGAAATAAAGTCGAGCACTGCGGCGCGCCGGGCCGCCAGCCGCTCCGGACTCAACGGGTCTTCGTTCGTCATCAGCTTCAGGAAATTTGCGCTGCCAAAGTAGTGCACGACCACCGCCGCCATCGACGGGATGAACTGCATCGGATCGATGGGGCGGAAGATGCCGGTTGCGATTCCTTCCCGCAGGACCTTGATCATTTCCTCGAACATCGGCCGCATGTAGAGCTTCACGATGCGCTGCATCTGGCCGCGGCGCGGCACGTTGAACAGCTCGCGTTGCACCATCTCGCGGTGCGCCGGATTCTCCGCCAAGTAGTCAAAGAACGCCCCCACGTAGCGCAGGATCTTTTCCCCCGGCGGGATGTCGGCGGCCAGCACGGGCATCAGCCGCCGGTTGCGCTCCTGAAACACGTGATCGAGTGCCGCCCCATAAAGCGCATCCTTGTCGTGGAAGTAGTAATAGAGCAGGGCCTTATTGACCTTGGCAGCCTTGGCAATGGCGTCGGTGCGCGCCCCTGCAATGCCCTCGCGGGCGAACTCGCGGATCGCCGCCTGCAGAATGGCGGTGCGGCTCTCCTCCGGCCGCCCCCTCGATCCCAGCCGTGTACGTGCGTGCCCAGTGGCCATGCCTATGCCTCGAACGTCCCAGTTCACTCTATCGTCTTCGGATTAACTAACCAGTTAGTTAGATTATAGACGCGGCCCGTTCCATTGCGCAAGAGGGTTCCGCCGAGCCCTTCTGCTGGAGTCCTCGAGACAATCGCGTCTTCTAGCGTAATCGCGGCGAGAAATCGGTCAGGACGAGGAAGGTGGAGTCGATTTTTTCGACGAGTTTCCCGTTCTCCTCGGACTTGTCGCGGACGCTCTTCCACTCCGGATCGTCCTGGAAGGATTTCCAGTTCGCGCTGGCCGCTTCGCGGCTGGGATGCTGCAGGATGTAGATCAGAGTGTTGCTCTTCTCCGGCTCCTCGATCGGCGTCCAGTACGCCACATTCTTGATTCCGTGCCGTGCAAAGAGCTTACTCGTGTGGTCGCGGAAGCGCGCCAGCAGGTCCCCCAATTTCCCCGGGAGCGCGTGATAAACACGGAGTTCGTAGACCGCCGACGAGGCTTGGGTAGAGCTGGCGTTGTCTTGCGAGGCAGCAGCCCAAACGGATGTCGGAAGAAAGGTCGCAGCAGGAAGGGCTTGGAGCAAGGTTCGTCTTTTCACGGCAGGCATTCTAGCAGCCTTCCTTTCCTTCGGCGCGGTCGGTCCAGGAAAAAGTATCTCGGTGATGGGCAAACCGACAACCGCCCGTGGGCCCTCCGCGCCTTCCTTTATAATTCAGCGCTCTGAGGAACTGCACTATGCTGCCTGTCCAACGCATTCTCTGCCCAACCGATTTCAGCGGGCCTGCCTGTACCTGCGTACGCACCGCCAGCGAGCTGGCCGAACATTTTGGCGCAGAACTTCTGCTGCTCAACGTCGTTCCCGCCGTTCCCACGCTGCCGCCCGATCCCAACTACGTCTTCAAGATTCCGGAGTACGAGCAATACCTCCACAAAGATGCCGAACAGCACTTGCGGAAGACGCGCGACGAACTGGTTGGCAAGAACGTGAAGGTGCGGACACAAGTGGGCCATGGTTCGGCAGCGGAGGAGATCGTCCTGATCGCCAAGAATGAGGGCGTCGACCTGATCGTCATTTCCACTCACGGATCTACCGGGCTGGAACGTTTGGTTTTCGGATCCGTCGCGCAGAAGGTGGTTCGTCTGGCGGCGTGCCCGGTGCTCACCGTGCGGCAGAAGTAAGATGCGATGTGACACGTCGCCAGGTTTCCCGCGATTCTGACGATCAGAGACACAATAACGGGTCTAACTGGATTCGGGCGACGCCCTAGGAGCGAGGGTCCAGTCTGGTACACCACTTTGGGCGCAACTGGGGTCTGTGAACAGTTGACGGATTCACGTCCGCCCGGGAGTGGTTCAGACAAAGCCGTGTTTGGGGATGACTCGAACCCCAGCTCAATAACTTTCGCCTCAGAGGCGAGCTGACGATCCACAAAGCATTGGATTAGCCACGGGAATAGCCTGTCGCCAAACTTCTGATGGCTCGTATAGGTACACGCGCTTTCAACGGTTCTACCGCCTCCGTATGTGCTGGTGAGGATTGCGAGACTAGTTCGCCGTTGGCTTTATCGAAGCATAGCTCGGAAAGTCCGCCCCTTGGTCCAGGCCTTTTTCAATGCACCGGATTTCCCCTGAACCAGTTGCGTGGTCCTTGATTGCCCGGGGTTTCCGATCGCCTGTGAGCCATTCACTGGGCGAGTCAAAGCCCGCTCGGTGTTGGACCGAACCGATCCCCTTTGGCGGTTCGGAAGTGTCTAGTTGCCAACTCTTTACGCCTCTGCCTACGATAGTTCTTCGGAAATCGCTGGTCACAACTTCCCGACGCCATAACTTGGACGACACCCAAGTTTCAGTGTAGGTGCCTTCGATCCTTGTACCGTCGTCCCGCGTAATTGCAAAACTGCTTCTTAGCCGAAAAGCCGATGCGCCTTCGGCGCGAATATCAGATTGGCGTTCAGCGCGTTCGATCAGTGCTGCAGCTTCTTTTTCTTTTTTTTCGGCAAACCCAACAGCATTCAGAAGAATTAGCGTTCGAAGAAAGACAGGACGTTCCGAGCGAAGCAACATAAATTCCTCGGGACATAATCACCGGCACCAGCTACGGTGGCGCAAGGAGATCGCCTCCGCAGCGTCCCTTCGTGCCAACAAGAGCGCTGCTCACCCCAACTGTTCTGATCGGCGTTTGTACTCATCGACCGTTCTGAGCGAGGGGGGTTATGAAGTTAGAGGCTAAGTGTGATGTGATCGACTGACGCGGAGCAGCCAATGGGCTGGGCCCAGCACCTGGAGCGCTCAACGAACCAAGTGCCTTACCCTCCGCTCCCGCCCGCAATCGAAGGCACCAGCAGAATCTCGTCTCCATCCTGAAACGTGTACGTCTGGCCGCCCAGAAAGCGGATGTCTTCCTCGTTCACGTAAACGTTCAGAAAGCGCCGAATCTCCCCGGCTTCATCGCGCAGGTGCGGTTTGAGCTCGGGAAATTTCTCGTCGAGGACAGTGAAGAGCTCGCCCAGGTTCGCGGCAGAGCAGTCGAGCTGGCCGACGCCGGCGGTAAGCCGGCGCAACGCGGTTGGAATCTGCACCGTGATCGACATGTTAAGCCTCCACCGCTTCGGGAACGTCGAGCGTCTCGGAGAGGAACCGCTCAAATTCCGCGAGTTTCGGGGCAATCGCCGCCTCGGCCTCGTAGGCTCCGGCCAACGCGTCGGTTGTCTTCAAGCCGTTGCCCGTGATGCAAACTACCGTGGTCTCGTCCGGCGAGATGCGGCCGTCGCCCACCAGTTTGCGGGTGCAGCCCACGGTCACGCCGCCCGCGGTCTCGGTAAAGATGCCTTCGGTCTCGGCCAGCAATTGGATCGACTCGACCACCTCGCGGTCCGACACATCTTCCGACCAGCCGCCGCTCTTGGTGATCGTCTTGATCGCGTAATGCCCGTCGGCCGGATTGCCGATCGCAAGCGACCGCGCGATGGTCGAGGGTTTCTGCGGCTCGATGTCCGGTCTGCCCGCCTTCACCGCCGTCGAAATCGGCGAGCATCCAGTTGCCTGCGCGCCAAAGAACTTCACTCGCTTCGGATCCACGAGCCCCAACGCAATCAACTCGTCGAACGCCTTCTTGATCTTCACAATGAGTGATCCGCCGGCCATCGGGACCACGACGTTATCCGGCAGCCGCCAGCCCAGCTGTTCGGCGATCTCGAAGCCGACGGTCTTTGAGCCTTCCGCGTAATAAGGGCGCAGGTTCACGTTCACGAAGCCCCAGCGATGCTCGTCGGCAATCTGCGAGCACAAGCGATTCACCTGGTCGTAGCTGCCGGCAATGCGCACCACTTTGGCGCCGTACACCTGTGTGTTCAGAATCTTCGCGGCTTCGAGATCGGCGGGAATGAAAATCCACGCCTTGAAGCCGTTGCGTGCGGCCTGCGCCGCCACCGAGTTCGCCAGGTTGCCGGTCGAGGAGCACGACACCGTATCGAATCCGAAGGCGCGCGCCTGCGACAGCGCAACCGCCACCACGCGATCCTTGAAGCTCAGCGTTGGCAAGCAAACGGCGTCGTTCTTGACAAACACCTTGCGCGCCCCGATTTCCCGGGCCAGCTTGGGCGCGCTCAACAGCGGCGTGAATCCTACTGGGAAGCTCGGCTGGAAATCTTGGGGGAGGGGAAGCAACTCGGAATAGCGCCACATATTGGGAGGGCGTTGGGCGATCTTTTCGCGCGTGAACTCAGCGCGGACGGCGTCGTAGTCGTAGCTGACTTCCAGGGGAGAGAAACAATCGTCGCAGATCGAGCGGGGCTGGTTACCCCAGGCCTTGCCGCACTCGCGACATCGCAGTTCGAAATGAGCCATCGGGCTACTCGCATTCTTGCGCGTAGCTTCGGGACGAGTCTCTCTGGGAATGACGAGCTGGGGAGTAAAGGTCCTCTAAAAACGAAGACCTCTTCTCCGGATAGGAAAAGAGGTTACGGGAAAACGGGAATAAAAGCCGCTTGCCCGAATCTCATGTTCCCCGTCTCCAGGAGAGAGTTGGCACCAAGCAATCAGGATATATGATCCCGATCCGGTTGCCGTGGCGTCGCAGGGCTCGTCCCTCAGCCACTCTGCATGAAATTCAAAGCCTGCCCGGTAAAGGGCAAACTTGGAGATCGATAGTACGCGCCGCGTGGGGTGGGTGTCAAGGGGGAGTCTTATCCAATGTAGATGCTCCAAGATAATGTCACCCCATAACTGCAACGAGATTCTGTCACCCTGGCAGGATGGTGACGATGAGTCAGCAAGGCCATGAAGGTTGCGACCGAGTATCCCGATGCAGTTGTTGTCTCTGGGGATGCAGTGGCCGCGCAGCGTAAGCGGATCTTTGAAAAGCCGCGTAGCCTCGAGGAACCTGCGCTATTCCTGCGACAGCTATCCGGAAGCACGTTTCAGTTTGTGACCGCGCTGGCCGTCATCCACTCCAAGACTCGGAAGCTGCTTGCGACGGTGGAAACTTCCGACATCACGTTCCGGCAATTGGCGGAGCGCGAAATCCAGGCCTACATCCGCAAGTACGCCGTGCTGACCTATGCCGGCGCATTTGAAGACGATGCGGTTCGGATGTTTTCCGAGCGCATCGCGGGCAGTTACAACATTGGGACGGCGCTGCCGGTAACTCGATTGATCGTCTTTCTGCGTGAGCAGGGGGTGGAGATTTAAACCACTGTGCTTCTAGCCGGCTGGAGGTCGTGTCTAAGCCACGAGGGCTACATCACAGTAAGGGCACGGCTCTCGCGCTAAAATACAGCTCCGCCTTTACCGATCAACCCTAGAGAGGTGGCCCCGTCCAATGCAGACCGTTCTTTTCGTCGGCATAATCGTCTCCCTGCTCATTTACTACGCCATCTGGTACTGGGGTCACCGCGGTCACCGCATGATCGCGCGCGGGACGAAAACCATAAACGCACTCGACGCGGTCACCGCTTCCTATCGCGCGGGAGACTACCAGACAGCATTGCAACAGGCCGAAGGCCTGAAGCGTGGTTTCTCGAAAACGCCCGAATATTGTTTCTTCCGCGGCAGCATGCTCCATCAATTGGGGAAATTCTCGGAGGCGGAGGCGAGTCTTCGCGAAGGACTGACCCTCGAGTCCGATTCGCGCAGCAAGGCACTGGTTTCGAACACGCTGGGCGCTGTCCTGATGGATATGGAACGTTATCCAGAAGCGATCGCGTGCTTTGAGGATTCGATCGGGGCGTGGCCGGATCGGGGAACCGGTCACCGTGAGGTAGCCGAGGTGTGGTTGCGGCAGGGGCGCGAACTGCCGGAATCACTCGCCCGCGCCCGCCGTGCGGTGGAGATCGACCGCGCTTCTCCGGCGCTGAGTGCCGAGACCCACGACCTCAGAGTCGGGGAGGACCTGGCCTTGCTCGCCTGGGCCGAGGCTGCAAATTCATCCGACGCGCAAGTGGACTCCTTGCTGGCCGAGGCGTTTCCGCTGTGCGCCCACGCGGCCAAGATGGTCCAGGCCCAACAGCACTATTACGCCGGGCGAGCCTACTCGGCCCTGCAACTTCTGGAAAAAGCTGCGGAGCACTTTCTGCAGGCGCGGACTGTCGATCCCCAAGGCCAGTTCGGCAGGCTGGCCGCAGCGATGCAGGCTCCAAATTCAACCGCCCAAGGTCGCACACCTAAGACCCAAGAGCCAAAACCTGGGATCGAACGTCTGCGATAAAATTTCCCCATGACGCTCAAGTTCACCACCTCCCACCTGCAAGACTCCCTGACCCTGTTTCGCTACTACAAGAGAACGGCCGAAGGGGCGATGGCACAGGCCACCGATGAGCAACTTTTCGCCGCGCTGGACCCGGAAATGAATTCCATCGCGGTCATCGTCAAACACATGGCCGGGAACATGCGCTCGCGCTGGACCGATTTTCTGACCAGCGACGGTGAGAAACCGGACCGCAATCGCGACAGCGAATTTGTGGAACCTCCTGCGACCCGCGAGGCCTTGATGAGGGCCTGGGAGTCCGGCTGGAGCTGCCTGTTTTCCGCGCTGGAACCGCTCACGGAAGCCGACCTGGCCCGCTCGGTGACGATCCGGGGCGAAGCCCATTCCGTGACCCAGGCAATCAACCGCCAGCTCGCCCATTACTCCTACCATGTCGGGCAGATCGTTTTCCTGGCCAAGCACCTTCAAAGCGCTCAATGGAAATCGCTCAGCGTCCCCCGCAACCAGTCCGCCAAGTTCAACCGCCGCGTGGCAGCGGGCGAAGCCAGCCAGCGGTAACCGATCCCTGAAACTGACACCTCCCGCATCGGCCGCTCTTTCGTTTCCGCGGGCTTTGGGTCATTTTCACTTGTTCTACTACATGCATGTGCTACTCTACTACTACTGTAGGCGATAATGCATGTCTTTTTTGTTAGGAAATCTTGCTCTGCAAGATTTTGAAGGGAGCTCGACCGAGAACCCAGAAAAGCGCTTTGAAGCACAAGTGGACGATCGAGCGGAAACGATTGAACGCTTACGACTTACCGGCTGTACTGGTTCTTCTTCTTATCCGCGTGGCGCTCGAGGCCCAGCTGGATCAGCCGGTCGATCAGGTCGGGATACGATAGACCTGACGCCGCCCACAGCTTGGGATACATGCTGATGGCGGTAAAGCCGGGCATGGTGTTGATCTCGTTCACGAAGAGGTTGCGGGTCTTCGGGTCCATCAGGAAGTCGACGCGGGCCAGGCCCGAGCAATCCACCGCCTGAAAGGCACGGATGGCAAGCTCCTGCACTTTTTTCGCCTCGGCCTGGGTGAGTTTGGCGGGGATAATCAGCTCCGAGCCTTCATCGAGATACTTGGCCGAATAGTCGTAGAACTCCTTGACCGGCACGATCTCTCCCGCCACCGACGCCCGTGGGCGATCGTTGCCCAGCACCGAGCACTCGATCTCACGCGCCTTGTGCTTCGCTCCGCCCACGCCCTGCTCGATGACAATCTTCCGATCAAATTTCGCCGCTTCACAGATCGCGGGGCCAAGCTCTTTCCTGCTGCGCGCTTTCGAAATCCCCACCGACGATCCCAGGTTCGCCGGCTTCACGAACACCGGATACTTCAGCTGGCGATCGACCACATTCTCGGCTTTCTTATGGTCGGCATCCCAGTCTCCGCGCAAGATGGTCACGTGTTTCACGATGGGCAAGGCCGCCGCGCGGAACAGGGCTTTCATGATGTCCTTGTCCATGCCCGCGGCCGAGCCCAGCACGCCGGCGCCGACGTAAGGAATGTCAGCCAGTTCGAGCAATCCCTGGATGGTTCCATCCTCGCCAAATGTGCCATGCAGCACGGGGAAAATCAGATCGACGTTGATGGCGCGATCGGAAGCCCGGCGCAGCGCGCCCGCATCGGTCTGAAATGGGGTAAGGGAGCTTGTCGCGCGATGCACCGGCTCAGGCGGCACGACCACGGCCTCGCCGCTCGCGAGCACAGCTGCGCCGGGCGTGGCCTCGGGATCGCCCGCGCGCAGGTGCTTTGACTGATCCGGAGCATTACCCTGAAGCAGCCGCTCGGCGTCGCCCGCGGTCAGCCAGCGGCCATCCTTGGTGATGCCGATGGGTACGACCTCGTACTTGCTTTTATCGATCGCATTGACCACCGACGCCGCCGAGAGCAGCGACACTTCGTGCTCTCCGCTGCGCCCGCCGAATAGGACTCCCACTCGCAATTTCTTCATGAGTTTTCAGTGTCGAACGTGCGGTTAATTGCGTCAAATACTGGCGATGACCTTCCAGATTCGAAATACTCAGGGTTCAGGGTAGAAGCGGGGCGAGCCCGGCCTCTACTCAATCCGCGCACCGTTACAGGATCTTCTTCCCGAATGCCGACAGCGAAAGTTCCACCGCCAGGTCGGCCGTCTGGTTGTGTTCATCGATGACCGGATTCACCTCGACGATCTCAAAGCTCAGCAACCGCCCGTGGTCGGCGATGATTTCCATCGCGAGGTGAGCCTCGCGATACGTTGCACCGCCCCACACCGGAGTGCCCACACCGGGGGCGTCCTCCGGATCGATCCAGTCCATATCGAGCGAAACATGGTAGCCGGCTGTGCCCCGTCCGGCCATGCGCAGGGCTTCTTCCATTACGGCGCGCATGCCGCGCTCGTCGATATCGCGCATGGTGAAGACCTCCACGCCGGCGCGGCGGATGTTTTCTTTCTCATGGGCGTCGACGTCGCGAATTCCCACCAGCACGCAATTTTCTGGCCGCACCTTGGGCGAGAAGTTGAAAATGTTGCCTAATTCCGCCGGCCCCAGCCCCATCAGCGCCGCCAGGGGCATCCCGTGCACGTTGCCGCTGGGCGAAGTCTCGGGCGTGTTCATGTCACTGTGCGCGTCGATCCAGATGAGACCGATTTTCTGATTCTGACGCCGATAAAACTCGGCAACCCCAGCAACAGTACCGGCCGCGACGGAGTGGTCCCCACCCAGAACCATCGGCACTTTGCCCGCCTCCAGCGTCTTGAGCACCAGTTCGGCGCTCTTCGTACAAGTCACCGTGATCTCCCGGAGATACTTGGCGTGCGCGGCGCCTTCTTTCTTCTGCTCCGGAATAGCCACCGCGACATTCCCGCCGTCTTCGACGACGTGGCCTATGGATTCAAGGCGCGCTTCGAGGCCGGCCACGCGCACGGCCGAAGGCCCCATGTCAACCCCGCGCCGGGACTGGCCTAGGTCGAGCGGGACGCCGATCACGCGGATTTGCCGCGGCGTGATGTTGCTGAAATTCGGGTTGGGGGTTGGAGACATCGTCTGTTTGCTGCTAGAGCTCTTCACTCCGGGCACTTCGAAATCGCAACGACCTACGGATAGAGCCGGTGCAGCGTCCGCGGGAACGGAATCGTCTCGCGCACGTGCTCGAGACCGCAGATCCAGGCCACCGCGCGTTCAATCCCCATGCCGAAGCCGGAGTGCGGAACGCCGCCAAACTTCCGCAGATCGAGATACCACTTGAAGGCTTCTTCGGGCAGGTTGTGTTCGCGAATGCGCTGCAGCAGCAGCTCGTATGATGCCATGCGCTGCGACCCGCCGATGATTTCGCCATACCCTTCGGGCGCGAGCACATCCACGCACAACGCCAGGTCGGCCCGCTGCGGGTCCGGCTCCATGTAAAAAGCCTTCACCTTGGCCGGATAGCGATGGATCATCAGCGGCCGCTCAAACTGCACTGAGAGATACGTCTCGTCGGGCGAGCCTAGGTCGCCGCCCCACTCGAACTTGTTTTCAAGCGCACCCTTGGCGAAGCCTTCCTGCAGGCGCTCGACCGCTTCGTCGTAAGTAACTCGCGGGAAGGGCGCATCGATCTTTTCCAGCTTGGTCACGTCGCGCCCGATGGTTTTTAGATCCGCACACCGCTTCTCGAGACAGCGCTTCACGATGAAGCTGATGAACTCTTCCGCTAGCGCCATCAGGTCGTCGAGGCCGGCGTAGGCAATTTCGGGCTCGACCATCCAGAATTCGGTGAGATGGCGCCGCGTTTTCGATTTTTCGGCGCGAAATGTCGGCCCGAACGAGTACACCTTGCCCAGGGCCATCGCCGTAGCTTCGATGTAGAGCTGGCCCGACTGCGTCAGGTACGCCTGCTCTTCGAAGTAGTCGACGGGAAACAGCGTGGTCGTCCCTTCGCAAGCCGCGGGCGTGAGAATCGGCGGATCGGTGAGCGTAAAGCCACGCTCGTCGAAGAAATCGCGCGCGGCTTTGATGATCTCCGCCCGCACCCGCAGAATCGAGGCCTGCCGCGGCGACCGGATCCACAGATGCCGGTGCTCCATCAGGAAGTCGACGCCGTGCTCCTTGGGCGTGATGGGGTAGGGATCCGCCTCGGACACTTTCTGCAAGACCTGCACGTTCGACACGTCGAGCTCGTACCCACCGGGCGCGCGCTTGTCGGCGCGCACTTTGCCCTCGACGATGACGCTTGATTCCTGCGTGAGACCCTTGAGCGCATCGAACACCTCGGGCGCCACCGCGTTCTTGGGAACAACGCCCTGGATCTGGCCGCTGCCGTCGCGAAAAATCGGGAACAGCAGCTTCCCGCTCTCGCGTAAGTTATAAAGCCAGCCGCGAATGGTGACCGACTGGCCGTCGTGCTTGCCGATTTCTGCGATGGTCGCTACTGGGGATGACATGATGTTTTGCACGTAACCAACCGTTGAGTAATTGGGAAATTTGGTAATTGAGTAATTTTGAACCCGGATCAGCCGCCCAGTTGGAACATCGCGATTCACAATTCGCGATCTTCAATTACACAATTGCTAAATTTCTCAATTACTCAATCCTGTTCGAGCTTGTCGAACGCCGCTCCGATCTTCTCGAGCGGACTCACCTTCTCATCGCTCTCGATTTCCAGCAGCAGCGGCGGACTTTGCGGTGCGCTGTGCAACAATTCCATCGCCTCCTTCCAGTTGATCGACCCTTCGCCCGGCCACAGGTGTGAATCCTTGTCCTTGGCATTGTCGTGGACGTGAGTGGAACACACGTGCGGCTTCGCGATCTCGAACGCTTCCATCACGCTGCTCATCAGGTGGGCGTGACCAAAGTCAAAGCACACGCCGACATCCTCGAAATGCGACGCGTGAATAAACTCCACCAGCTTGTCGGGCGTGGAAAGCTCATTCGGAATGTTCTCCAACAGAATGCGCACGCCCAACGGCTTCGCGAACGCCCGCAAGTGTTCTACCGAGGTCATCGCCGCTTCGAACTTGCGCTCATCGAACGACTCGTTGCTCGTTCCCAAATGCTGCACCAGGAAGCGGAATGGAATCTGCTCAGCGATTTCGAGCGCGCGCTTGATCTCGTCCATGGCCTCAATGCGGCCGGCACGGTCGGTTGAGGCCACATTGACCGGAGGCGCGCCCGTGCGCCCAAACTCGTAGTCGCCATATAACGGCGAGTGCACCGAATTCAGCGGGATGCCGCTGGAGCGAAACCAGTCAGCGATCTCACGCACGTGCTGCTTTCGGTTCGCGTAATCGATATGTTGACGGGCGGCGAAAATCTCGATGGCCTGCGCCCCGCTATTCTTGAGGCCGTCCAGAAGGCCGGGGTGCAACCGTTCTTTCACGTAAAGGTAAGTCGAAACCGCCTTTTGCATCGTGGCCTCTCTGCCCTACAAAAAGCTCTAAGCTCTAGCGCCAGGCTTGCCCTAGAAGCCTACCGCTTTCCCGTTATTCCTGCCGTCGCTGGCGCCCAGGCGTTCGCTCGTTTTCGGGTCCACTTCGATGCATTCGCCATCGCCCCAGAGGTGCTCCATCTTAAACTTATGTCCCTTGGCGCGCAGGATCACCAAGGTGTCCGGCGAGATGCGATCTTCAGCCCGGATCTCGTCGGGCAGCCACTGGTGATGGAAACGCGGAGCATTCACGGCTTCCTGGATATCCATCCCAAAATCCACCACGCCCATCAGGACATTCGCAACCGTGGAGATGATGGTCGGCCCGCCCGGCGAACCCAGCACCAGAAACAGTTTGCCATCTTTCAGCACCATCGTGGGACTCATCGCCGACAGGGGCCGCTTCCCCGGGCCAATCGCATTCGCGGGCCCCTGGATTAGCCCGTAGGCGTTGGGCGCTCCCTGCTTCGCGGTGAAGTCGTCCATCTCATCATTCAGCAGGAAGCCTAGACCTTCCGCCGTCACTCGCGAGCCGAAAGTCTCGTTCAACGTAGTGGTAACCGCGACCGCATTCCCCGCCGGATCCACCACCGAATAGTGCGTGGTGTTCTCCGGCTCGCGCACGGGGCGAGGTCCAGAGGATGCGATTTCGCGTACTCCTCGAGCTCGTTGAATACGGCCGGCCGCTGCAGGTCTGTGCTGGCGCTAGCGTGCGCCGGATCGATAGAATCCCGCCAACCCGCGGCATATTTCTTGGCGATGAGCTGCGCCACCGGAATCTTCGCGAAATCCGGATCGCCCAGAAACTCCGCGCGATCGAAAAACGCCCGGCGATACGCCTCCACCGCCAGGTGAATCGCGTTCGCCGACCCCGCCCCGAACTTGGCCAGATCGTACCCTTCCAGAATATTCAGGATCTCGACCAGCGCAATCCCACCCGAAGAAGGCGGTGGCGCGCTGATGACGTCGTAGTCGCGATAGGTACCGCGAATCGGCTTGCGCTCCTTCACCCCGTACCCGGCCAGATCGTCCAAGGTCACCAGCCCTCCGCCCTTGTGAATGCTGGCGGCTAACTCGCGAGCCATTGCTCCGTGGTAAAACTCATCGGGATCCTTCGCGATCCGCTCCAGTGTTCGCGCCAGCTCCGGCTGGCGAAACGTCTCACCCGGTCTGTAATAGTTCCCATCGCGCTGGAAGATGCGCTTCGACTCGGGGAACTTCGCGAGATCGTCGTCACGCAGGTCGCGTGCGTCTTCCCAGGCCAAAGGGTAGCCGTCGGACGCCAGCCTGATCGCGGGCGCCATCACCCGCGCCAGCGGGAGTTTTCCGTAATTCTTTTGCGCGAACGCCAGGCCCGCGACCGAGCCGGGCACGCCGATGGCCTTGTAGCCGACGAGACTCGCCTTCTCAATGACGTTGCCTTGCCCATCGAGATACATGTCGGCGGTGGCTGCCGTCGGCGCCTTCTCCCGGTAATCGACAAAATGGGTGACGCCGTCAGCCATACGAATCAGCATGAAGCCTCCACCGCCCAGATTCCCCGCCTGGGGATGCACCACCGCCAATGCGAAACCAGTGGCCACGGCCGCGTCCACTGCGTTGCCGCCCTGTCGCATGATTTCGACCCCGGCCTGCGATGCGAGTTCGTGCACACTCGCCACCATGGCGTGGGGTGCGTGCACGGGCCGCATGGGCGCGGCTAGGGCAGCGCTCGCCAGCGAAGCCACGACCAGCAACTCGGCCAGCAGGTTTTGACGGGATCGCACGGAATGGGAGTTTGTGGGAATGGGTTTCGCCGCTACGGTGGAAGCCTCTTCACAGTCCGCAGCCAGTTTCGAGCGTCGAGTCCGGCGCAGACCTTTGAGGCTAGCCCAGCGCACAAGCGAGAGTCAAATTCCCCAGGTTCACACCGTCGCCAGCTTCTTCTCCATATCTTCCAGGGAGACGCCCTTTGTTTCCGGATAGACGAGCAGGACTACCACAAACTGCACGGCCATCATGGCCGAGAAGAAAACGAATGGGATCGGCCTCGACCACGCGGCCAGCGTCGGGAACGCGAACGAGATGATCGCGTTCATAAGCCAGTGCGAGAGACTGCCGAGACTCTGTCCCTTGGCTCGAACCCGGTTGGGAAACACCTCGCTGAGGTATACCCAGATTACCGATCCCTGAGAAAAAGCAAAGCTCGCAATGAACCCGACCAGGAGCCACACGAGCAGTTCCTGGTGCCGATTGGTAAAGAAAATGGCAGCCACTCCTGCCAGGCAGATCGCTGTTCCCACGGCGCCAACCAACAGCATCTTTTTGCGTCCGAACCTGTCGATGACCGACATCGCGATCACGGTGAAGATCAGGTTGGTGAACCCCACAGTGACCGCCTGCAGGTCGCCCGACATCTTGCTGAAACCAGCGCTGGCAAAGATGTCATTCAGGTAATACAGGATGGCGTTAATCCCCGAAAGCTGATTAAACATGCCGATGCTGATCGCGAGAAAGATCGGCAGCTTGTACTTGGGCAGGAACAGGGGTTCGTTCTCCAGTCCGTGTTCCGCATCGATCGACGCGACGATTTCCTGGAGCTCATGCTCGTAGTTCTCCTCTCCGATCTGCTGTAACACGGCACGGGCTTCTGCCACGCGCTGCTTCTTCACCAGCCACCGAGGGCTTCGCGGGATGGTAAACAACAACCCCAGGAAAAGAAATGCCGGGGCGGCCGCCACACCGAGCTTCCAGCGCCACTCGGCATCGATGCCGAGATGCTGGGATCCCACGATGAAATTCGAAAGGTAGGCGATGAGGATGCCGGCCACCACGTTGAATTGGAAGACGCCGACCAGCCGCCCGCGCCACTGCGCAGGAGCAATTTCGGCGATATACATAGGACCCAGTACGGACGAACCACCGATGCCGAGGCCTCCGATAAAACGAAAACAAACCAGCGCATACCAATTCGGAGCCAGCGCGCATCCCAGCGCTGAGACGACGTAAACAACGGCCAGCAACCGCAAGCTGTCGCGTCGTCCCCACTTGTCGCCCGGGATTCCGGCGAACATCGCCCCTATGATCGTTCCGATGAGGGCCGACGAGACAGTGATTCCCAGCAGCAAGGATTTGTCCGGCGTGTGTAGCAGTCGGACCAGCGGAAAGAGCCACGAGGGAAGCGAGTACACCTGGCTGAGGTTGCTGGTGGTGCCCGAGATCACCGCTGTATCGAACCCAAACAGCAATCCGCCGAGAGCCGCCACCACCGTGCTTTTTACCAGTGTGGAGTTCAGCGCCATTCATCTTCTCCTGACAGCGGTGCCGCGATGCCGGCGTTCGCATTGCGATAGATGTGTTCCGCCAGCACCATGGCGCCCAGCACGCCCGCACGCTTGCTCAGTTGCGGCGGCACGACGTATTGGTCGATGTCGTCCAAAATCGCGCTCGCCCGGATGTAGCCGTTCAAGACCAGCATCAGCTCCCGTCGCACCATGGGAAACAGATGTTCCTGCTGCATCACGCCGCCTCCCAGTACGATTCGTTCCGGCGACAGCGTGCAAACCCACGCAGCCAGCCCCAGCGCAAGATAGTGCGCCTCCAGCTTCCAGCCCGCATGATCGGCTGGCAGTTTCTCCGCAGGCAGACCCCAGCGCGCCCGCATCGCGGGTCCTGAAGCCAATCCCTCCAGGCAGTCGCGATGATACGGGCAGCCGCCGGGATAAGGATCGGCGTCAAGATCATGGGGAATCGGGATGTGCCCCATCTCGGGATGCACCAGCCCGTGGATCACTTCCCCGTTCACGATGGCGCCCCCGCCAATTCCCGTGCCTACCGTCAGGTAAATAAAATTAGGAATGCCTCGCCCCGCACCCCAGCGCGCTTCCCCGGCCGCGGCCGCGTTCACGTCAGTATCAAACCCGACCGGCACTCCCAGCGCGCGCGCGATTGTCCCGGCGAGATCGTACTGTTGCCAACCCGGCTTCGGCGTCGACGTAATGTAGCCGAAGGTGGGCGACTCCGGGCGCAAGTCTACTGGACCAAAAGATCCGATGCCCACTGCGCTCAGGCGCGATCCGGCTTCCGCGCGAAAGAAAGCGAGAATCTTGCCGAGGGTTTCTGTCGGCGACAGGGTCGGAAACGTAACCAGCCGCAGATCGTCGGGGCCGGTCCCGACGCCGCATACAAACTTCGTGCCCCCTGCCTCAATGCATCCGAAGACGCTCACCCGTACCTCGTGCCGGCCAGTGTTTCACACCTGCTGAATTCGGGAAAGGAGTTCAAGCAACGAGCCCTCCGAAGGGTCAGTGGAATCACGCACCCACTTTGCCCCTGGACTTCTTGCGCGCGGTCGGCGCCCGTCGCTTCGCGGGTTTCGCCGGAGCCTTGGCCGCCACCATCTCGTACGACTTCGCGATGAGGTCCCTCAATTCAGGGTCGGCCAAGGCGTCCGACCGATCGAGCATCACCCACTTGTAGCGGCCCACGTAGGGCGCCGGGCGGATGTCCTCCCGCTCCACCAGTTCCGCGAATGAGTCGGGCTTACACTTGAAGCAAACGCGCAGGTTGTCGAGCCCGACGATGGTAAAGATCTTGCCGCCTACCTTGAAGCAGAGATCTTCGCCCCATTGCAGATTCTCGGTCGCACGCGGGAATGTGAGACAGTAGGTGCGGATGGAATCCAGGTTCATAGGGTTCGTCTTGGTTTCATGATTGTCGATCGCCGATTCCCGATGGTCACGCCCGGACCGAACAACCAGGAATCAACGATCGACAATTTTCCGCGGCTCTCAGGCCGTCGGAAAGCTCTTGATCACCGTGGCCTTGCTGTAAGCGATCCGGAACCCCAGCCGAACGCAGTTCCGTTCCGAAACGCTTCCGCCCTGGGTGACCACCACGATCAGTTCGCATCCCGCATCCGCCGCCGCTTTCATCCGCGTCTGCAGAAGCGCAGTCTGGATGCCGCGCCCGCGAAACGCTGGCAGGGTCCCCGCGCCGAACAATGCGAAGACCCGGTGCTCTGAAATGATGCGGCCAGCCGCAGCAGCCACGAGATTTTCGTCCACCGAGGCCACAAAGGTCAACGAACCCGGAAACCGGAACAGCGGGGCGAGCAGCTCCGCAAACCCTTCCGGCGCGTTGCCCTTCTCGAAGAAGCTGCGCGAGACGATGTCTGAAAACTGGCCCGCTTGCTCAGGCTTCCCGGGCCGGATCTGCACTCCCGCCGGCACCCGGACCGTCGGCCCCCCAGGTTCCAGCAGCCGGTACAACACGTTGTTCAACTCGAACATCGCGTATCCGCGCGCCTTCACCAACTCGAGTAGGCTCGGGTCGGTCAGCGGACAAACATCCAGTTGCGCCGGGGCGCCGTGCGAGCGGTAGAACGCCTCCAGCCGGTCCAGATCCTCGGCCTTGACCGGACCATCGAAGCCCATTCCCGCCGCGTGGCCAATCGGCGAATTCAGGCCCGCAAACATCATGTGACCGCCGCAGATTGGCTCGAACGCCGCCCCCATCTCCGGCCGTATCTCCTGGTACATGCGTACACAGTCGACCTGCGGCATTTCCTCCGCCGACTCCAACCGGCGAGCGAGTGCCTTGTCCACAAATTGCATGGGAAGAATTCCTTTCTGGTTGTTCGTGTCGAAATGCAGGGGGAGCGAGGACGCGCACACTTCGCCGCGTGATGCTTGCTCCAGAACAAACCCAGCAGAATTAGCGGACGGCAGTCATAGGCAGGGAATCACTTTACCACGTAACCGGAAATATCCGGCTCGCGCTTTCACTCGCTGCGGTGAGTTACTCAAGGCAAACCGGCGGCTGTTGTCAGACCTGCTCCCTCGCCTCACCCAGCGTCACCGACAGGTCCATCTTCTGCTTCCCGCGATAAATCGTGACCTTCACCGTATCCCCCGCACGGTGTGCGTTCATCATCTGGGCAAGGTCCTGCTGATCCTGAACGTTCTCTCCGTCAATGGCCACGATCAGGTCGCCGCCCAGCATGATCGGAATGTTCCCCAGGTAGGCGCGCTCCGTCCCGCCGCGCAAACCGGCGTGTTCCGCGGCGCCGCCCGGGGTGACTTTCACGACGAGCAGCCCGAAATCCACCGGAAGGCTCATCTGCTCGGCCAGTTCCGGACCGATGGGAATGGTCTGCACTCCCAGAGCCGGACGCCGGACTCGGCCCAGCGTGACCAAGTCGTTCAGCACGGCCTTCGCGGTGTTGATCGGAATGGCAAAGCCGATACCGGCGTTCTGCCCCACGCTCGAAAGAATCATAGTGTTGATCCCAATCACCTCGCCGTGCCAGTTCATCAGGGGCCCGCCCGAATTCCCGGGATTGATCGCGGCATCAGTCTGAATCGCCTCATCGATGGTCGCGCCATTCGGCTCCTTTACCGGGCGAATCGAACTCACGATCCCGCGCGTCATCGTGCCCGCCAGACCAAAAGGATTCCCGATGGCATACACTTTTTGTCCGACCTGCAGGTTGCGCGAGTCGCCCAGCACTGCCGGCGTAAGATTCGGAGCATCAATCTTGATCACCGCCAGATCGTGTGCCGGATCCGTGCCAACAACGGTCGCGCGGTACTTCTTGCGATTGTGCATCGTAACTTCCACCTGCCGGGCATCGGCGATCACATGGTAGTTGGTCAGGACGAGGCCTCCTTTATCGATCACAAAGCCCGAGCCCTGGCCTTCCTGCGGCACCAATCCGTAGAAAAAGTCGAAGGTCACCGCCTTCGACGTGATGTTCACCACCGATGGGATGTTCTTCCGGTAAACGAGAATGTTGTTCTGTTCTTCGGCATCCAGTGTCTCGCCACCCGCTGCTTCGATAATCTCTAGCTTGTTGGGCTGGCTGATCCAGTTGGCAGGGTGCATCCGACCCGACCGCCAGGTCGTGAAGTAAAAGAAAGCTCCCGCCAACACCACCGCCAACGCCAACGGCCGCAATAGCCTCATACATCCCCTTTGCACTGAAACGCGCATTCCGACCTGTTCGATCCGTGCTGCTTCGATTCTAAACAAGGACCTCGGACTCGCGCAGGATTCCACCTGCCCCGTCGGGAAATCGGGGTCGCTCATATCCCCGTCAGGGGGATACGCAAATTCACTCAGCCCAGTTCGAAACGGCAAAAACCGGACCGGATCCGCACATTCGGTCCCCCGGTTCTTACGAAGCCCTCTCCGCTTCCTTCCGCAGTTGCGCCCACACGTCGCGAACCTGCCATTGTGTGGCGTCGAGCGAGCCGGAATTGTCGATCACGTGGTCGGCCGCTTTGATCTTCTCTTCATCCGGCCACTGGGCGGCCATCCTGCGCCGCACTTCCTGCCGCGCCGCCTCCGCATCGATCTTGAGACGCTCGGCAAACCGCTGGACCCGCTGTTCCTCCCGGCACGTCACCACGATCAACCGGTCAAAGCGACGGGCCGCGCCCGCCTCCAGAATCAGCGCCGCCTCTACCATCGCAATCGCGTGGTGGTCTCGACCGCCGACTTCCTCCATCCACTTATCCTGCCGCCGAATCACCGCCGGGTGCACGATGCGGTTCAGTTCCGCCACCCGCGGCGAGCCTCCGCCCGCCGCCCTACCAAACGCCGCCTCGGCGAGCGCCGGACGATTCACGCTCCCATCGGAATTCAGAATGCCCGTTCCAAACCGCCGCACCACTTCTTCGTAAACCGCCTGCCGCGGTTGCATTAACTCGTGGGCGATCTGGTCGGCTTGCACTAGATGCACTCCCAGCGCAACGAACATCTCCCCCACCACCGATTTGCCGCTGGCGATTCCTCCCGTCAACCCGACTTTCAGCAAGCGCTCGCCTCGGGCACAGATGTTCGCGGGCGAAACGATTCACCACCGTGCGACGGGGGCACGGAGGAATGCAGAAGGCGTGTCATGAATTGGTTCATAAAGACCGGCAACCTTCGTGAGGCAGTTCCTTATTGAAGCGAACTGCGGTTTTCTCTCATTCCTCCGTGCCCGATCCTGCCCTGAGCGAAGCCGCAGAGTGTCTCGTGGTGAAAAAGCTCTTACCCAACTGGGACCGCCGCCCCCCGCCGCAGCTTCGCTGCCCGGACCGTATTCGCCATCAGCATCGCAATCGTCAGAGGCCCCACGCCCCCGGGAACCGGCGTGATCGCTCCGGCCACTTCCGCGACGTCCGGATGCACATCCCCGACCAGCGTCGACCCGTTCTTCGCGAACGCCAGTTCCCGCTTCTCGTTGCCCTTGAAGAAGCGTTCAAACTCGGCGCGATCGGTAACCTTGTTCATGCCCACATCGATCACAGTTGCTCCCGGCTTTACGAAGTCGCGAGTAACCATCCCGGCGCGGCCGATGGCCGCCACCACGATATCGCCCCGCCGGCACACCCCGGCCAGGTCGCGCGTCTTCGAATGGCAAACAGCTACGGTGGCATTGGCATTCATCAGCAGCATGGCCATGGGCTTGCCCACAATGTCGCTTCGTCCCACCACCACCGCTTCCTGACCGGCCACCGCAATATTCGACCTCCGCAGCAACTCCATCACGCCGCCCGGCGTGCAAGGCACCAATCCCGGCCGCTGCGTGGAAAGAAACCCAACGTTCATGGGATGGAATCCGTCCACATCCTTCGCCGGATCCACCGCCATCAGCACCTTCTTCGCATCCACCCGGGGCGGGAGCGGCAACTGCACAAGGATGCCGTCGATTTCATCACGGCGATTCAGGTCTTCTACAAGCGACAGCAACTCGGCGGTCGTCGCTGACTCGGCCGGGGTATGCTTCTCGCTGTAGAGCCCGACTTCCTCAGAGCTTTTCACCTTGCCGCGCACATAAATTTCCGACGCTGGGTTATGTCCCACCAGCACCACAGCAAGCCCGGGGCGCATCCCCGCCGCCGCGAGCAGCTTCGCTTCAGCCGCGACTTCCCCCCTAATCTCGCCGGCAATCTTGTTCCCATCCAGAATCGTGGCCGCCATTTCACTCCCTCAATCATGAAGACGTTTGAGAGCATTCATTCTAAACTGGCGAGGCTTTTTCACGGAGATGAGGAGACACAGAGGAGGGCGGGAGAAAGGCTTCTTCCTCATCCTGAGCGCATTGAGCCAGTCAGCCGAACCAAGTCGAAGGACCCCATTCCCGCCCGCGATACCCCAAGCTTGTCAAACTTTTCAATCCCGGCTGGCGGAGTTGGGGGTAAGAGCCAGAACGAACCCCTGGCCGATTTCTCTCCCCTCGTCGTACAATCTCAGTCATGATCCCCCCCGACCTCCTCGAAATTCTGGTTTGCCCTGCCTGCAAGAAGCCGCTCGTCCTCAAGACCAACCCCGAAGCCCTTAAGTGCAATGCCTGCAACCGCGTCTACCCCGTGCGCGATAACATCCCGGTACTGTTGATCGACCAAGCTTCCACCGATCCTTCCTGACTTCCCTGATCTGGGAGTTTCTCCGCTTTCTGTACGCGAATCGCCGCTTTCCGTCCCAGAACGACATCTTGTGTCATTACCCCGATGGTACTTCCGGAACCCCCGACGCCGGTTACCTGCTTTGGGTTGCCTGCAACTTCCTATTTCCACAAGGGTTAAAGAAACCAGAACGCCCTCTGGCACGTATATAGAAACAGAGGCTGCTGACGGCATGGAAATTGCATGCAACATTTGTGGCAGTCGCTGAGTCTAATAGGCCAAGGACGTCGAAGCAGGTCGGAGGTGAGAACGGCCATGAAAGAACGATTCACGAACACGGAGTTGGCGTCTCTGCGGAGCGATCTCCTGCAAGGTGGGATGATCGATTCCCGCGAGGCCGCCGAACTCTTGCAGGTTTTCCTGATGGGCCGTGGTTACGGGGTTTCCCCCCAGGCGGCTCTGGATGCTGCTGGTCGCGTCGAGATGGCCGGCTGCTCTTTGCCAGTCCTCCAGTACGAGTTGGAGAATCTGGCACTGGTCATGTAATTCAGCTTTGAAAAGCGGTGACTTTTCAAACCGGGCCCTAGCAGTAGAAGCGGTGACAAGTGAAAGCGGTGACGAACCAGGGAGTTTGACAGAATCTGACCGGACCTCGGAACAGTCGTTCCGATCAGGTAAAAATACACAAGCCGGGCCAACCAGCCCGGCTTTGCTTTTGGAAACTAGCCATTACCCGCTAGCTTTTAGCCTTTAGCTCACGCAAAACTGAGGTTTGGTTCGGATCGCCCGGATAAGTCTCCCCCGGGAAGTCCCAGGCGTTTCAGGTCCCGCAGAGGGTGTCGCCCTCGGGGTTCAAGGCTAACGGCTAAAAGCTAATCGCTGCCTTATTCGTACCGCAAACTCTCCACCGGATCCAGTTGCGCCGCGCGTGTCGCCGGCAACGTCCCGAATACGACGCCCACGAGCGACGACACCAGGATCGCGATAATTGCCGACAACCCCGAGATTGGAATCCGGTATGCCGTCAGAAAGCGCACCGAGAACGGAATCGCCAGCCCGATCACAATCCCGATGGTTCCCCCCACCAGCGAAATCAGCACCGCCTCAGCCAGAAACTGAAACCGGATCTCCCGGTTGGTCGCGCCGATCGCCTTTCGAATCCCGATCTCCCGAATGCGCGAACTCACCGTCGCCAGCATGATGTTCATGATCCCGATGCCGCTCACCAGCAGCGTCACCGCCGCAATCAGCAGCAAGCCCATCGTCAATGCATTGGCAATCTTGTCCCACACCGAAAGCAACTGGGTCAGGTTGCTGACCGTATACACCGACTCGGGCCGGTGCCGCGACCGGATCACCCGCTCGATCTGCCGCGTCGCCGACACCACGTCATCGGGGCTGGCCACGGTGAAGAAGATCTGCTTCACCTCGGCGGTCTCGGTAAAGTACCGGCTCACCGTGGAGGGAATCACCATGGTGTAGTCCTGCACCTCGGACTGTCCGAAGGTGTCGACCCCCTCCTTGAACGTCCCGATGACCGTAAACGGCAAGCCATTCAGCTTGATGACCTGCCCTACCGCGGCATCGACCGAGCCAAAGACTTCTTCCGCCATCTTCTGGGTCAGCACGCCCACTTTGTTGCGCGACTGGGAGTCGCCCGCGTCGAAGAAGCGCCCGGAAAGCACGACCAGGTTCCGCACCCGCGCGTACTCCGGCGACGCCCCCATCACCGTGATGTCTTTCTCTCTCCCCGATCCCGCCGCGATGCGTTCGCTCAGCACCACCAGCGGCGAGGCCGCCGTGATGCTCGACACCTGTTCCTGTGCGGCGCGCATGTCGTCCACGGTCAGCGGGTCAGGCGCGCTGGCCGTGATCCGCTGCGACCCGCCGGAGTACTCCACATAGATCATGTTGGCGCCGATGGCCTGGATCAGCCGCTGCACGTACTGCTTCCCGGTCATTCCGATCGTCACCACCAGGATCAGCGACGCGGTGCCGATCACCATGCCCAAGGCCGTCAGGGTAAAGCGGACTTTGTTGCTGTTGAAGGTGTCGTAGGCAAAGCTGAGAATCTCGCCCAGCTTGACTCCGCGCCGCTGCAGCGACGGCGGCACTGGACGGCGACGGGCAGGTGGGTTGCACGGCGGTGCCGGGGGCGCGGTTGGGGTTACGGTTGCCATGTCCAGTATTTAGATGCTACTCCTCAGTCAAGGCGGCAGACTAGTAACGCCGAATTCTGGTAGGGGCAGACCAGCCCCGAAACTCCCGGCTGCTCCACCACCACCCAATCGACTCCAAAACGCGCCTTCAGACGCTGGAAGTCGCCGGGGCCAAAGTGCTCCCACCCCCGTTGCGCCTGGACTTCCTCCTGCCAGCGCGCAGCGAGTGTTGGAACCTGCGTGGCAACCGCGGAATCCTTGGTGGCGTCCGCCAGCCGGCTCCGCTCCGCCAGCGCTCGGAACCCGTGATAGTTCTCCCCCGGACGCCGCATGTAATTCGCGCCCAGCGCAAAATAACTGTCCGTCGGCGTGTTCGCCCGAATCCAGGCGAACGCCTCCCGCCACGCGTTGCGGGAAGCCGCTCCCGGCCACTCCAGATGCGCCGACGCCGGATACGTCGCTCGCTGCGCAAAGAACATCCCGACGGCCAGCGGCACGAACAGGACCAGCCAGCGCCACCACTGCGCTCGCAGGATCTTCTGCCCCAGCACGCCACCACCCAGCACCGTCATCAGCAGGTACAACAGGTGGAGGTAGCGCATCGGCTGCAACGGCCACAGCCGCTCCAGGCTGCGCGGAGTCATCACCATCAGGGCCACCGCCAGTTGAAATGCTCCGTACCAGACGGTCCGCTCCGCGACGCGCGCCAGGGTTGTCCTGCCTTCGCGCTGCCCCATCCGCCGAAACCACCACAGCACTGCGAATGGCGCGATGACGCCCAGCCACTCGTACCACTGCCAGCGCGCCAGGAAGTAGTAGTCGCGGGTCTCCGCCGCCGCCCGCCATGCGCTCGACGTCGGCTCGAAAATCCATCCCAGCGGCGCCAGAGCCAGAGCACCCAGTTGCGCCGCCGGCTGCCGGCACCCCAGGAACACGCAGAACGAAATTCCAAAACTCGCCATGATGGGGTGGATCGCCGCCGCCCCCACCAGCAGCCCTCCCGCCAGGACGTACTTGCGATCGAGCGTGGCCACAATCGCCGCCAGGATCGCCGCCGTCGCCAGCGCCCGCGGGTGCAAGTTCTGGTCCACCAGGTAGAGCGCGCTCCCGGCCACGGGCAACGTCAGCAGCACCGCAACCAGCGTCGCCGACGCCCACTGCGCCCACGGCTCCTCGAAACAACGCCGGCTGACGCGCAAGCATCCCCACAGCACCAGAAAAATCGCCAGGCAATGCCACGCGAGAACGACGACGCTCACTGGGACGTGCGTCACGCGTGCTGAACCCGCTACGACTTTGTCGAAGATCGTCGCCTGCAACTGCACCGCGAAGAAGTCCGCATCGTGCGGAAAAAGCACCGGGTTCAGATCGTGCTGGATGGCCGCCAGATATACTTCGTCGTCCTCAGCCCCCGGATGGTAGCCCGCGATCAGGACTCCCAGAACGGCCAGGAGCGCGAGCACGCTGACATTCTTGATTATGGGATAGTTTTTCAAGCGCCGAGAACTTAGAATTGAGCTACATGCCCCTAAATGCTGTCAAGCTTGCGGCAGATGAGCTCGAATCTCCTGCTGACAACAAGGATGTTTCTGCTGCCGCGCCCCGGCCGGTGGCGAAACTTGCCGTCGTGGTGCCCACGCTGTGCGAGGCGGAAAACATCCGCGTCGTGCTCGATCGCATCCGGCAGAGCCTCGACCCTCTGGGCTTTCCCTACGAACTGATTGTCGTCGACGACGACAGCCGTGACGGAATCGACACCATCGTACAGGAAATCACCGAGACCGACCCGCGCGTGCGCCTGCTGGTCCGCAAAGGTGAGCGCGGCCTCGGCGGCGCCGTACTCTACGGCTGGCAGCATACCGATGCCGAAATTCTCGGCGTCATCGACGCCGACCTGCAGCATCCTCCAGAGCTGCTGCCGCAATTGTGGAAGGCCGTCGAATCCGGCAACGACGTGGTTCTTGCCAGCCGCTACGCCCCGCGCGGCGGGCTCGACAACTGGCATCCCGCGCGCCACCTGCTCTCGCGCATGGCCATCTGGATGACCTACCCACTGCAGAAGCCCGGCATCTCCGTAAAAGATCCCATGGCCGGATTCTTCATGGTGCGCCGTTCATCCCTGCGGAACGTCGACTTGCACAATCGTGGCTTCAAGATCCTGCTCGAAATCCTGGTTCGTGCTGACGTGCGCTCCGTAACCGAGATTCCCTTCACCTTCGGCCCAAGACGCGCCGGCGCCAGCAAAGCCAACCTGCGAGTCGGCCTGGATTACTTCGCGCTGCTGTTCCGGTTGTGGAGAAGCAAGTAGTTAAGGAAGGTCTGGACAGGCGCCCCCGGCGGCAACTCGCTTAGCACTACTGCACCCTTACTAGCCATCGACGCAGCCCCCAAAGGGGCGACAGATCCGGAATGACCGTGGGAAACTAAGCGATGCGTGGGTGCCCCATCCTTGCGCGTTCGGTGCGCAAGGGTGGGATTCCACGCCTCCGTCTGCCTTGAGATTTGAAGGCAACAACCCGCACGAGGCGCAAGGAGTCTGGCTCGCGGGTGAAGCCAACCTAAGAGCCGATTGCTTCGCACTGCCATTAGGCTGTGGAGAAACCGGCAGGCGGGCTATCTTGTAGTCCGGAGCGTCTACTTGGAATCGGAATGCACACCTCGACGAGAGTACCAGGATTGGCGTTGCTCACCCGAAAGTTGCCACCGAATTCCATGGCGCGCTGCCTCATCCCTCCGAGCCCGACTCCGATGCGGTCAGGCCGCAACTCCACAATCTCCGCCGCCAGTCCTTTGCCGTCGTCCCGAACCATGACCACGATGCGGTGTTCCTCGTGACTCAGGAGAACCCAGCTTCGGCTTGCACTTGAATGCCGGAAAACGTTGGTCAGACCTTCTTGCACGATTCGGAAGATTGCAGTCTCCAACTCTGCCGTCAGTCGAGGAAAATTCTGCGGCTGCACCTCGAGCGAAGTTTTGATTCCGCTGCGTTTTGCGATTCCGTCCAGGTACCACTTCAGCGCCGAGGCTAATCCTGACTCGTCGAGCAAGGGCGGATGCAAAAGATACGAAATGGTGCGAACTTGCTGGATCGCGCGGCCAACAATGTCGGTCCCTTCGGCGGCCAATTGAACCTTCATTTGGACTGAGTGCTCTTCCACAATCCGGTCGAACAGCAGCTTGGTGGCGACGAGGTCCTGCCCGAGGCCATCGTGCAGCTCGCGCGCAACGCGGCGTCGTTCCTCGTCTTGTAAGGTCATCAAGCGGCCGGACATCTGCCGCAACTGGGCGTTCAACTCCTCGGTCTGTTTTGCATTTCGTTGCAGCTCAACAAAGACACTGACTTTCGCACGCAGCAGCTGCGGGACCACCGGAACGGAAATGTAATCCACCGCGCCTAGGGCGTACCCCTTCAACCGGTCCAAGTCGGTCAGGTTTACGGCGGATACAAAGATGATCGCAGTCTTGCGAAAGCGTGGATGCTGGCGGATCAGCTCGGCCAATTCAAAACCATCGATCTCGGGCATGCTTACGTCCAGCAGCACGACGGCGACCTCGGTTTTGAGCAGAATCGCCAGAGCCTCTTTCCCCGAACTGGCCTTGATCAGGTTTTCGTCCAGGTCGCGGAGAATCGCCTCATAAGTGAGTAGCTTCGCGGGCTGGTCATCGACCATGAGGACGTTAACTTTTTCTTTCGCGCTCATAACCCCTGGTTTTGCAACTGGCGGTGCGGATTGGTGGGGCGGGGTCGGGGCCTCGACGCCGCAAGTGTCCAGCGTCAGGTACAAAGAGATTTTGGCTAAGTCCTATGCGGCCTGCGAACCGGGATCGGGGGGAACAAGCTGCGCAACCAACACCAGGATGCGTTCCTGCCTCGCGTCGAACTCCTGCCATTCCTTCTCGCTCAGTCCGCCGAAGGTCTCTGCTTCCAGGGCTTTGGTTTGCCGCAGCATAAGCTTCCGGAGTTCAGCACGGATCATCTGAGCTGCGCTCACATCCATCACATACCAGCTCCGGCATCGCTTGCGTCGTTCTTCCCTGAAAATGGCTCTCGCTCGAAGTCTCCGCTGACGGCCAGGCGACACACCCAGATACGTCGATCCCTTGTGCGAGGGCGGCCAGGATTGGGTCAAATACCCCAACCGCCAGCTGGACGGTTTGGGCGGCGGTCCACCGCCATCTCCCTCCCCAGAGAAAAGCGATAAGGACGCGTGAAAACTACGTTGCTTCGACGTCGAACGAAATACAGTCTTGTCTGTAAAAATCGCGATACCAAACGGTAATCCTTGTCGCTTGCGATGTGACGTCCAGGGTCACTCGTGGGCCACCCGGCGCGCCGCCCGTCTCCCTTGGTGCTTTCTGTTACTGCTCTCCCTTTGTACAGGGTTTCCTGTATTCCAATCCGGCTGCGGCTCAACTAGCATGCGTCCTCAATCCAAGCACGTTCGGTTCCCCGCGTTGGTCGTTCCCCGGTTCTGGCCCCACTCCACCAGGCCGACTCCCCAATGCGGGGTTTCTTTCTGCCAAGCGCTCCCAGCCGGATGAGTACGTTCGTCAGCCATCACGAAGTAGCGTCGGTGTTGGCTCCCCGCCCGTAGCAGCCCCAAAGGGGCGACAGAATTTAGCCCCGGACGGTAGAGACGGGGAGTGGCGCACCGGGCCCATGGCGTGGGTGCACGACACTGCCTGCAGGTACAGGGTTCCGCTCGTCCTGTCCATCAGTCCCCATCACCACACCCTGCAAATCTTCGCCGGCATCATCGGTTGCCCCACCTTGCACCCAAACGCCTTCCCGAACTCCGGTGTGTTCACCAGCACCCCATTCGCACGGAAACGGTCGGGAGAGTGTGGATCGGTCGTTGCCACCAGCCGTTCCAGCTCGGGACGCCACACCGAGCACCAATCCTGCGCGAAGCCCAAGAAAAACTGCTGCATCGGCGTGTAGCCGTCGGTGGACTTGGTGTTCATGTCCGTGCCATCCTGCGCCGCCCGCGACAGGTAGGCCAGGTACGCCAGCCGCATGCCGCCGTTGTCCGCCGTGTTTTCGCCCAGAGTGAGCTTTCCGTTCAGCTTGGTGTCGCCTACGCTGAATTGCGCATACTCATCTGAAATGCACTGCGCCTTCTGGTTGAACTTGTCGCCATCTTCTTTCGTCCACCAGTCTTCCAGGTTGCCATGGCCGTCGAACTGCCGCCCCTGATCGTCGAAGCCGTGCGTAATCTCGTGCCCCATAAACAAGCCGATGTGCCCATAGTTCAGCGCGTTCGGCTGCGTCCCATCGAAGAACGCCGGCTGCAGCACGCCCGCGGGAAAATTAATGTCGTTCATGCTGGGGTTGTAGAACGCGTTCACCGTGGGCGTGGAGGTGAGCCACTCTTGCCGGTCGAGAGGTTGTCCGATCTTCGCCAGTTGGCGGTGCGACTCAAATTCCATCGCCCGCTGATGGTTCCCGTAAGCGTCGCCGCGCGCGATCTCAAGCTTCGAGTAGTCGCGCCACTTGTCGGGATAGCCCACTTTGTTGGCGATGAAGTGCAATTTCTCCTTGGCGCGGGCCTTGGTGGTGGCGCTCATCCAGTCGAGCGCTTCGATGTCCTGATCCATCGCTGACTCGATGTCGTGAATCATCTGCACGGCCTTCGCTTTGCTCGCCGCCGGGAACTGCTGGTCGACGTAAGCCTGGCCCAACGCCTCCGGAAGAGCGTTGTCGGTGCTCCGAACGCAACGCTTCCAGCGCGGCTCCTGCTCGGGAATCCCCACCAGCTTGCGACCGCCGAAATCGAATTTCTCTTCATCCAGCGCCTTGGGCAGAATCAGTCCCGACAGCGAGCTGACCAGCTGCCAGCGCAGGTACGCCTTGATCGTCGCCAGATCCGTCTCGGCGATCACCTGGTTCAGGCCCTTGAAGAAATCCGGCTCGGCGACGTTGATCTCCTTGAACGCCGGTGACCCGGTCGTCGAGTAGAACCGATCCCACTTGAATAGCGGGGTCACGGCCTGCAGGTCCTTGACCGGCTTCATGTGGTAGACGTTGTGTGGATCGCGCTGCGACGTCACATCGAGCGAAACCTTGGCCAGCGCCGTCTCCAGCTTCATGATCGCCGCCGCGTCGCTGGCCGCCTGCTTGTCGCTCGACCCCAGCAGCTTCAATACGTTGGTAACGTGCTGCACATATTGCTTGCGGATCTCTTCATCTTTCGCGCCCGTGCGGAAGTAATAGTCTTTCTCCGGCAAGCCCAAGCCTCCCTGGCTCACCGCCGCGATGGTTTGCGTCGCGTCTTTGAAATCCTGCTGTGACCCATATCCGAGAAATGCGTTCACGTTGATCAACTGATCGTGCGCCAGCAACTCCGGCAACTGGTCCTTGGTGGTGAGTCCGTTGATCCGATCCAGCTCTGGCTGCAGCGACGCCAGCCCTTTCTGCTGCACCGCCGCCTCATCCATGCAGCTCGCGTAGTAGTCGCCAATCTTTTTCGTATTCGCGTCGCGCGACGGGTCGTCCGCCGCAGCCTTCTCGAGAATTCCGTGCAGCACCTGCCGGTTGTACTGCTCCAGGTTGTAGAACTGGTCAGAGTAGGGCGAGTCGCTCGGGATCGGATGCAGCTTGCTCCAATGTCCGCAGGCGTACTGGTAGAAATCGACGCAGGGATCGGCAGCCGTATCCATCAGGCTCTTATCCAGCCCCGGAATCGGTGAGAAAGGTTGCGCCGCCGGGTCAGCCGGTTTGCCGGTTGTTTGCGCAAAGACGAAGCCCGCGCAGGCCAGGACCACGACAACCGCAAGAATCCGTTTCGCTGTAAACACTTTTTCCTCCGCATAGAAACGATCACGAATCGTGGGCGCCCTATCTCTGCGCGTTTCTTTGCTCAAAGGTGGGATTCCACAACTGCATCGACCTTGAGATTTTGCCTCGACCGCCCTCAGACTTGTCGACCAACCACCGCGCCGCGGCCCGCGGGTGCCCCAACTTTGCGCGTTCTCTGCGCAAAGATGGGATTCCACGACTGCATCGACCTTCGGATTTTGACTCCCGTGACTCCACATCGATTTGACAAAACCTACCGTGCCGTAGCGCTCGTGGGTGGCTGGGCCGTCACCACCGGCAGCACCACCGTATCGACCATCGACGGGTCATCCCGCAACCGCACGTACAGCTCTTTACCCTTGGGAACCGGGATTGGCAGACTCGCGCCCATGAACCCGTCCGGTACCGTCACCGAACTCGAAAAATCCGCATCCATGCTCACCGAATCCAGCAAGAACAGTTTCTCCCCTACCAGTACGCATTGCTTCTGCGGTAAGTTCACGCAGCGGACCTCCTTCAGGACCGGCACCCGCACCAGGTTCGCCAGGGGCTGCCAGTCGCCCTCGGTCCCGTCCGCACTCACTGCCCGGAACTTCAGCGCACCAAACGCCGACGGCCCCAGGTGCCGCAACGGGTCGAGCACTCCCAGAATCGTCCGGGCGTCCTGCAGCGTCAGGTTGCCGTCGGCAATGCTGAGCAGCACGCGGAACGAATCATCGGCGGTTGCGACTTCAATCTTTTCTGCCGGTGGAAACGTCTCCGGCTCCTGCGCCTTCATCGAGAAATGCAGTTGCGCATCCTGCGGTTGCTCGTCGGGATTTCCCAGCCGCACCATCGAGATCGGAGCATCCGGATCCAGCTGCACGCTCTTGCTCATCAGCAGCACCTTCGGCCGCGGCGCTCTCACTTCGGCCGCAACCGGCAACCCCCGCCCATCCTTGAGCGTCACTGACGCCGACCCCACCGTTCCCGCCTGCAACCCGCTATCCGCGGGCTTCTCCATCGCCATCCGCAGTTCATCCAGCTGGTTCGCGCGTGCAACGTTTAGCGCGACGAAGCGAATCCCGTTAAGGTCGAGGCTCGTCACCTCATCCAGCCGCGTGCCCCGCAGCACTCCCTCGCTATCGCCCGCGTGCACGCTGAACCGGTCCAGCCGCCCCGCCTCCGCATACGTATGCAGGGGAATACTGTCCGCCTCATGCAGGCCGAACTTTTCGACCGCCAGGCTGACCCAGCCCGCGGGCTCATCCTGCAGCTGAACGTGGACTTCCAGTTCGTCCACCTTCGTCCGTTTCCACGAGGCCGGCAGTTCGTTGCCCTCCTGACTCTTCACGCTGACCCCGCTCACACAGCACGCGTCTGACGACTGCAGGTGCAGCGTATCCTGCCGCCCCACGATCAGCGCGCTCGCGTCTTTCGACGCAATCACCCACTTCGCAGCCCGCGGACTTCGCATGTGAAAACGCGGCCCATCGAACTTCTGGAATCCCCACACTCCGCGCACGCTCGCGGTGAATTCATCTTGCAGGTCGGCCAGCCGCATCCCGCGCGTGTTCACCACGAATCCGCCGCGCTCGGCATCCGCCGTGATGGGCAGGTTCAGGCTCGCTCCTGCCTTACTTTCCAGGTGCACCTCAAAATCGTGCCCCAGCTCCGTGGCAAACACCAGCGGCGCCCCTTCCACCGGCAACACCAGGTCCGGATTCCCTATGCAGTACACCGCCTTCGCATCCGCCGCGCGCAGCGCAGGCAGCACCGCCGCTGCCACCGGCGGCAGTCCCACCACCAGCACCGACTTCGGATTCCGGAACGAAGGGGGATTGTTCAGCCGCAGGTTCAGCGCATTCTGCCGCGGCAGCGGCAGCGCAGGAATGTATTGATATTGTGCCGTGTGGGTCGTGCCCAGAATACGCGCCATATCGACCACTGCGCCGATGTACGGGCTGTAGTAGCCCGACCGCGCCACCGGCGTGTAGCCCACTTGCGCGACCAGGTCCACCTGCGCGCCGGAAGTCAGTGTCGACAGCATGGTCTGGCTATGCGCGTCGTCGAGCACGAGTTGATCGGTATTCTGCGTGAGGCAAGGAACTTGCTGCGCGGTCGGCTTGTCGAAGCACTCCTGCTCCAGCTTGATGTTCAAACTCCGCGCCAATAGCACCGTCCGCTCGTGCAGCTGGTCGGTCCCGCCGTTGCTCGGCTCCCGCACCGCGGCTAGGTATTTCTCCAGCCGCGCCCGGTCAAGACTCGCCTGATGCAAATCCTGCGCCGCCCGCACGAATGCACCCGGCTTGCCTCGCACCGCCGCCCGCAGCGTGCTGAATCCGCCGCCGGTCTCAGGCGCCAGAAACACCAGCGCCTCCTGGGCTTCGTCGGGTACCGTCACCCAAACGCCCTCGTCGTGTGCCTGCTTGTTCCAGGTCTCTACTTTAGTGAACCAGTTATCGGGCGGCGGATTGGTGACCCCGCGCAGGAAGGCAACGATCATGATGTAGTGCGCGGACTGGCTTTCCGGCAGGTCCGGATGCACCCAGAGCCGGTCTCCCGGCTGCAGGTTGGGTACCTCGGAGATGGGCAGGATCACCTCGCCGCGACGCACCCGCACCTCCACGGGAGGACCTGCCAAATCGAACGCGGCGCCCTCCGCGAGCACTCCGATCGCAAGCGCTAGCACCACAACAATCAGAGCAACCGCGCCGCCCGTCGACCAGCGACCGTCAGGCAAAAGCTCTCGAAACCACCGAACACACGACTGACCCAAACCTCCCACCCTCCTTGGCATATGTTCAACCATTGTACCCAGCCCGCCCGTCCGAGGGTGGATGCTTCTTGGGACGCGGACGCTCTTGTCCGCAGAGCTCGTCTGCAACCATCCGCGCGACCGCCCTGCTGCTCTTATCGCGAGCCCGCCTCCCGCACCAGGCTCGCGATCGCCTCGCGACACGCCGAGCGAAGCTCTTCCGTAAGGTGATCCGGGATCGAACGCGAAATCAGCAGCATCGCCGTCCCATGGGCCACCCCCCATAGGGCCAACGTCAGCCGCAGGTGTTGTTCGTCGTTGCCTCGCACGCGCTCGGCCAGCTTGCTCTGTGCCCACAGAAAGGTCGGTCCGAATTCTTCCGCCTTCTTGGCAGCCCGCGTCTCACCCAGCAGCTCGTGGTAGTGGGCGTGATAGAGCTGGTACTCCTGCGGGCGCGCCAGGGCAAAGTCCAGGTAGCGCTCGAGCCCCTCCTCCAGCGACGCGCTCGTCCTCACCACTTCGTACAGCTCATGACGAAGTCGTAACAGCAACGCCCGCAAAATTCCCTGGCGGCTCTCGAAACGGCGGTAAATGGCCGGGGTATTGGTCCGCGCAGCTCTCGCTAACACTCTCATACTAAGCCGTTTATCACCCCCGCTGCGCCAAAGCACCTGGGCGGCATCGAGCACCCGCCGCTCCAGCCCCGGATCAGCATGCCTGGGCATAACTCACCCCTCCCCACCCGCGTTTCCGACAGCAGCAATTATGTTGACAGCGTATACTTAACGGTGTATACATAATCCAAGTATAGGCCCTCCCCCTGTTCGTTTGCAAAGACCCGCAGGGACCCCAATTCAAAATTGAAGGAGTAGCAGGAGATGTATTCGTGGGATGACCCGGACGATCGGTTAGCGATCGTCCAGATGAATGCAGACTTGCGTCACGCACAGATGGATTTGCTGAGCGCCGAGTGCGCCACTGAACGTCTGCGTACGCGCTTTTCGGTGGCAGACTTGGCCCGTTACGGCGAGAAAGTAGTGCTGCGCAAAACGATCGGCTCCGCCCTCGCCTTGAGTGCGTTCTACCTCTCGATTCGCGACCAGTTGCCAGCCGACGTTCTGCCTCTGAGCGAGGCGCAGGTACGCGAAGCCGTGCGCCTTGTCACCGCTTACCTCGATAGCCAGCGTGAATATTACTTTCAAAGAGGGATTCCGCTGAAGGAACCGCAGAAGGCGCTGCTGCGCCCGTTTTTTGCGCCCGCCCTGCTCGACCGCGTGCGCACCGTCGAGTTGCACGGCCATCGCCTTCCCCCTCCCCCGTTTTACCAGGAAGCCCGCGCCCTCGGCCTCGAGCACCTGCCCGAGCTCACGCACATGGCTTCGCTTACTTTTGTGGATGTGATCGTGTTCAACGATCTCATCATCGAGCGCAGCTTGTTTCATGGGCTGGTGCACGCGGTGCAATTCCAGATTCTCGGCCTGGAGCGCTACGCCGATCTGTTCGTGCGCGCATTCCTGCGCAGCAACGCCCACTACACCGTCCCGCTTGAAGCGCACACCTTCGCGCTGGAATCCAAGTTCGCCGTCCGTCCCGACACCGCGTTCTCGGTGGAAGAACAGGTCCGGCTCTGGCTGCGCGAGGGCCGCTACGAATAGGTGGTGGCCCACACCCCCAAAGGACGGGCGGTCCATTCATCTCGCGCGTTTCGCGAAACGAGTGAGGTCAAGATCCGACAGAGCCCGGGCGGCGGAGCATAGCCCCGGACGTAAGTCCGGGGAAATCGCCAGAAATGCGGCCGAGTCCCGGAGGGACGACAGAAGCCTGGATTGCGAATCGGGTGGGGTGAACTGGAGCTAGGCCCGCACGGTGCGTCTCCGGCTACTGTGTCTTCGCCGCGTTTTCGAGAAACATCCGCAGCTCCTCAATATCCTCGGGCAACATGCGGGTGAAATGGATCCCGTTGCCGACTTGCGGGTCCGCGGTCACAACCGTGGCCGCCACCAGCAGCGTGCCTTCCAGTTGCAGCTTCAATTCCAGTTGCGTGCCGACCGGAATCGGGAAGATGCTTTCGATGTAGCAGCCGTTTAGGCTCAGATCCGAAGTCGCCCCGCGCAGCGGAGCGTCGCTGCCCTCGGTATAAATTTCCACCGGCACCTGAACCTTGAGCCGCGCAGACCCTCGACGCTCGTTCCCCGGCGCAGACATTTGTTCGTGCTCCCTCAGTCAGCCCTTACGGCGGAAGAGTATAGCGCGAGTCCGACGCCAGACTCGCGTGCGGACGGCCGCCCCTCGGCGGCCTGCCCTGAGCGGAGTCGAAGAGTCCAGCCGAGCGCAGCGGAGGCAGGAGGGATCGGATTCTCCGTCCAGAGTCAACTTCGCGGCCCGAAGCCTCCTTTTGCGAGCTTTGCGCCGACTTTGCGAGCTTTTCGGGCTCCAGACTCTTCCGACGGGATCTGGGATGCCCGAGTCGAAACCTGAAACCCTGAAACTTGAAACTTGAAACGCGCCCCTAAAAAATCACCCTCTCATCCCCCACGCGCCGCGTCACCCGCTCCCGGTCCAGATACTCCAGCAGCGGAATCGCATACTTGCGGCTCACGCCCGTCAGTTCTTTGAATTTACCTACATCGATCTTCGCCACACCCGCAACCGTCGCCTTCTTCTTGTAAGCCGCCAGCTGCTTGCGCAGCTCCGCTAGTGCCGACTGGTGGAACACCAGCTCCTCCGACACCTTCACGAGCACCTTGTCGCGCAACAGCAGCGTGACGATCTTCTGCGCCCGCGCCTTGTCTAATTTCACTCCGGCCAGCACGTTATAAAGCGCCGGCACTTGCAGCCCCGCCGACGCAAACGCCTGCTCGATGGTCTGCTTCGACTCGGCCTCATCGTCTTTCATGACCACGCCGCGCCCGGGCAGGCGGACCAGGTCGCCGGAGAGCTCAAGCTTCTTCTCCCCGACCAGCAAATCAACCGCCGCCGCAAAAATCTCGGTCGTTGCCCTTACGGTCTCGCGGAGTTCTTCTTTGCCCATCCCGGGCACCAGCGGATTCTTCTTGTGGAAAACCTCGACTGTGTTGACCATGACCCGCTTGAGGTCCTCGACCACGAGGCCGTCCACGTACCGGTCTCCCAGCCGCATGACGCGTTTCTGTTGAACCCCTTCCGCGAGCGCCTTCCTGATCTCCGTTCGTTGCCATCCGGTCTCGGAAACCAGCTGCTCCAGGGCGAGCCCGTCGTGTCCGCGACGCGCAATGCGCGCCCCGAGCACTCTTGCCGGCTTCTGGCCGTCGAGCACTCTCAGGAAAGCCATGAGCGTTTCTTTCTTGGCCCGCGCCGCCGGGGTCGCGTCCAGCACCACACCCCCTCCGATCGTGATTACCGGAGAGAATTGCCGGACGATGAAGCGATCTCCGGGCAGCAGCAAGGTCGGCCCTGCCATGCGCAGTTGCGCATAGGCGCTCGCGCCCGGCTTCACCTGCTTTTCTCCTCGCAAGGCAACTTCCGCTACCGTCTCGAATGTGTAGGCGTGCAAATGCACGCGCGCGCGATCCTTCAGCGGCTTCGCCGAGGGCAGCAGCGCGAGGCATACGTCGATGCGCTTGGTCGAGACGAACGTCTCCGGCGGTGCCAACATCATCCCGCGCCCCAGATCTTCCACGGTGACGCCCGCGAGATTCAGCGCGGTGCGCTGCCCCGCAATCGCCTGATCCGCAGCTTCGCCGTGCACCTGCGCGCCCCGCACCCTCACTCGCCGCCCGCCCGGAAAGACTTCGAGTTCATCCTCCTTGCGAATCGAGCCCGCGACCAGCGTGCCGGTGACCACCGTGCCAAAGCCTTTCATGGTGAACACGCGGTCGATCGGCAACCGCGCCAGAGCGGTCGGGTCTTTCGCCGGAACTTCAGCGGCGACTTTCGCCAGCGCCTGCTTCAACTCCGGCAAGCCCGCACCCAGGAGCGAACTGACCGCTACGATCGGCGATTGACTCGGATCGAGGAATGACCCGCGCAGAAACTCTTCCACCTCAAGTCGAACCACATCGAGCGTCTCGGCATCCACCGCGTCCGATTTGGTCAGCACCGTGATGCCCCGCCGTACCGCCAGCAGGCGGCAGATGTCGAAGTGCTCGCGCGTCTGCGGCTTGACGGACTCGTCGGCCGCGATCACCAGCAAAACCAGGTCGATCCCGCCCACCCCCGCCAGCATGTTGCGCACGAACTTTTCGTGTCCCGGAACATCGACGAACCCAAGCCGGAGCGTTTCACCATTCGGCGCGGCCAACTCCAAATGGGCAAACCCGAGGTCGATGGTGATCCCGCGCCGCTTCTCCTCCTCCAGGCGATCGGCATCGATGCCGGTGAGAGCTTTGACCAAAGCGGTCTTGCCGTGATCGATATGCCCGGCCGTGCCTATGATGACAGACTTCATTGCGCCGACCAGTATAGGGGCTGACGGCCGTCGTTGGTCGTGGTCGTTGGTCGTGGTCCTCAGTCGTTGGCTGACAGCTGATGGCTGATAGCTGACGGCCGAGCCGCGCGACGCGCGCTCCGGCCCGATCAGGATAGCTCACAGCTTAGTTTTTTGTTCAACCGCGATCTGGCGCATGCCGGCTTCCGGACGACGCAAACCATCACCCGACTCTCCCGCGTCGCTTAAATACGCCGTAAACGCGATTAACGGGTACTCGAGAGCAGTCCGACCCCGGAATTCCGCAGCACGGCATACGAACCCGCCTCGTGAGTCCATAGCACAGAGCTAACAACCTTACATCCGCACACTCAGCGTGTGGCTACCGCGGGCTGGCACGAGTTTTCCCAAAAGTGAACGCCGCCGGTCGAGCGAAGCCATCGCAAGAAGACTCTGCCGTTGCGGCCGAAAGTATGGCAGTAGCGATCGGCTATCAGCCATCAGCTGTCAGCCAGGGGCCAAACGACCGACGACCGACGACGGCTTTTTCATGCGACAATAAATCTTCCAGCCATGACTCGCCCCCCGAACCCTGCCATCACTCCGGAGCTTATCCGGGAGCACGGGCTGACGCCCGAGGAGTACGCCAAGATCCAGCAACTGCTCGGCGGGCGCGTGCCCACGCTCACCGAACTGGGCATCTTCAGCGTCATGTGGAGCGAGCATTGCTCCTACAAGTCGTCGCGCGTCCACCTGAAGCGCCTGCCCACGCGCTCGAAGCTCGTGGTGCAGGGGCCGGGCGAGAACGCGGGCATCATCGACATCGGCGACGGCTGGGCCTGCGCCTTCAAGATCGAGTCGCACAACCATCCCTCGTTCATCGAGCCGTTCCAGGGAGCGACCACCGGGGTAGGCGGCATCCTGCGCGACATCTTCACCATGGGCGCGCGGCCCGTGGCGGTGATGGATTCGCTGCGGTTTGGGCCGATTGCGGTGACACTCGCCGACAGGGTAGAGACGGGGCAAGCCCCGTCTCTACCAGCGGAGATCCGCAAGAACCACTCCATCATGGAAGGCGTGGTCAGCGGCGTCGCGTCTTACGGGAATTGCTTTGGCGTGCCCAACCTTGGCGGCGAGACGAAGTTCGAGCCGTGCTACTCCGGCAACCCCCTCGTCAATGCGTTCGCGCTCGGCCTGGTGCGGCGCGACCAGATCTTCTACGCGAAGGCCGCGGGCGAAGGCAACCCGGTGATTTACGTCGGGGCGAAGACGGGGCGAGACGGAATTCACGGCGCCACCATGGCTTCGGAAGAATTCAGCGAAGCTTCCGAGGCGAAACGGCCCAATGTGCAGGTGGGCGACCCGTTCCTCGAAAAGCTATTGCTCGAAGCCTGTCTCGAGGCCATGCAGACGGGCGCGATCGTCGGGATCCAGGACATGGGCGCGGCCGGGCTGACCTGCTCCACCTGCGAGATGGGCGCGCGCGGCAAAGTCGGGCTCGAGATCGAACTCGACCGCGTGCCCCACCGCGAAACTGGCATGTCGGCGTACGAGATCATGCTCTCGGAATCGCAGGAACGCATGTTGCTCGTGGCCGAGAAAGGCCGCGAGCAGGAAGTGTTCCGCATTTTCGAGAAGTGGGGACTCGATGCCGTCGAAGTCGGACACGTCACCCGGGACAACGTGATGCGCGTCCGCCAGCACGGCGAACTGGTCGCCGAGATTCCGAATGAAGCGCTTACCGACGATGCGCCCATGTACAAACGTCCTTTAGAACGCTGGGAACCGCCGGTCGAACGCGAGATGCCAGCGCGCATCAAGCTCGGTTCTGTCGGGGCAGAGACGGGGCCAGCCCCGTCTCTACACAACGGCCTCAGCCGGGATCTGAAGCAACTGTTGGCAAGCCCCAACATCTGCGGCAAGCGCTGGGTGTGGCAGCAGTACGACCACATGGTGCAAACCAACACCGTGGATGGTCCGGGCGCGGGCGATGCTGGGGTGATTCGCATCAAGGGTTCGCAGCGCGGGCTGGCGATGGCGCTCGATGGAAATGGCCGCTGGTGCTATCTCGATCCGCGCCTGGGCGCGATGCATGCGGTCGCGGAGGCGTGCCGCAACGTGGCTTGTTCGGGCGCAACTCCGATTGGCGCAACCAATTGTTTGAATTTTGGAAATCCCGAGAAACCGCACATCATGTGGCAGTTCTCGCAAACCGTCGACGGCATCACCAAAGCATGCGAAGAACTGGAAGTGCCGATCACGGGCGGAAATGTCAGCTTCTACAACGAGACGCTGGGCGAAGGCATCTATCCCACGCCCGTGCTGGGGATTGTGGGCGTGCTCGAAGATGTGCACAAAACCGCGAAGATGCACTTCCGCGAGGCCGGACGCACGATTGTGCTATTGCGCGCAACCGAGCCGGGCGATATCACCGACGTAGAATCCGAATTTGGGTCGTCGGAGTACGCGAAAGAGATTCTGGGCGCGGTGTGGGGGTATCCGCCGGAGCTGGAACTGGAGCGGGAAGCGGCTCTGCAAACGGGCCTTATCGAGATGATCCAGGCGGGACTGATCGAGTCGGCGCACGATTGCTCTTCGGGCGGATTGGCCGTGGCGCTGTGCGAGCCGATGTTTGCGAAGGGCATTGGGTTGCGAGTCGATGTGGCGTCGAACGAGTTGCCAGAGGAATTTGCCTTGTTTGGGGAAGACGCGAGCCGGGTGGTGATGTCGTGCGACCCGGCGCAGCTGGCGGGAATCAAAGAGATAGCGGCACGATACGGGCTCTCGCTCGACGCGCTCGGAGAGACCGTTCCCGAACAAGTGGAAATCAAGTTGGATGGACGGGTGGTAGTGTTGGCTTCGGTGTCGGAACTGCGCGATGTGTATGAATCGGCACTGGAAAAGGCTTTAAGAGCCGAGCCGGAGACGGTGGCGGCGGACTAGCGGTGCAGATTTGTAATTTCAACATGGAAAGGCTTTTGACCGCTGGAATCACGAAGAAAGGCCCCTGAGGACGCAGCGCAAGGCTAGCCGAGCTTTGCTCGGCATGGACGGCCGGGGGCGTGCCGTCCTCACGTGAGTGGTGGCGCTCGGCACGGGTTTTGCCGAGAGCTGAGAGCTTGCGCTAACTGCTAAGGGCGAATAGCTAAATGCTGCATTCCGACAAATTTCGGGAAGAGTGTGGGGTGGTCGCGATTTATGCGCATCCTGAAGCGGAGAAGCTTGCTTACCTCGGGCTGCATGCGTTGCAGCATCGCGGACAGGAGTCGGCGGGGATTGTCAGCTCCGATGGGATGAACTTGCGGCTGCACCGTTCGATGGGGCTGGTCGCGGATATTTTTTCGGAGGAAGTGCTGGCTAAGTTGCGGGGAACGCTGGCCATCGGGCACACGCGTTACTCGACGACCGGGGATTCGGCGCTGCTCAATGCGCAGCCGATCCTGGTGCAGTCGAATAAGGGGTCGATCGCGGTCGCGCATAACGGCAATCTGGTGAATGCGCAAGAGATCCGCTCGCGGCTGGAAGCGCAGGGGTCGATTTTTCAGACCACCAGCGACACCGAAGTGATCGTGCACCTGATCGCGCTTTCGCGCGAGCACACCTTGCCCGAAGCGATGGCGGACGCTTTGCGTCGCGTCGAAGGCGCGTTTTCATTGGTGATGGTATCGACGGACCGGGTGTTTGCGGCGCGCGATCCGCGCGGGTTCCGGCCGCTGGCGATGGGGCGGATTCCGGCGCAGGAAGGGTTGAAGCAGGATACGATCGTGTTCGCTTCCGAAACCTGCGCATTTGATTTGATTGGCGCGACTTACGAGCGCGAGGTGAAACCCGGCGAACTGGTGATTGTGGGGCCGGAGGGGATTACTTCGCGGTTCTACTCACCGACCGGGCCGCAGTCGAGTTGCATTTTCGAGCACGTGTATTTTTCGCGGCCGGACAGTTCGGTGTTCGGTCGGTCGGTGCAGGTCAGCCGGGAGAACCTGGGGCGGCAACTGGCGCAAGAAGCTCCCGTGCATGCGGATGTGGTGGTGCCGGTTCCGGATTCGGGCGTCACGGCGGCGGTGGGATATGCGGCCGAAAGCAGAATCCCTTTCCGCTTCGGGCTTATCCGCAACCACTACGTGGGTCGGACGTTCATCGAGCCCACGCAGAGCGTGCGCGACTTCGGGGTGAAGTTGAAGCTGAATCCGGTGCGTTCGTTACTGGAAGGCAAGCGGGTGGTGCTGATCGACGATTCGATCGTGCGCGGGACAACCAGCAAGAAGATCGTCCGCATGGTGCGCAACGCGGGGGCGAAAGAAGTGCATATGCGGATTTCGTGTCCGCCGACGATTTCGCCTTGTTTTTACGGGGTAGACACGCCGTCGAAACGGCAGCTGATCGCGGCGAATAAAACGATTGAAGAAATTCGTGAGTATGTGGGCGCGGATTCGCTGGCCTATCTCTCGCTCGAGGGATTGAAGGCGGCTTGTGGCGAAGGTGAAAAGACCACCTATTGCACCGCTTGCTATACGGGGAAGTATCCGACGAACTGGGTGGATGTGGAGGAGATCCAGGCGGCGGAAGTGAAGAGATAGGTTTCGGGTCTCGGGTTTCGGGTTTCGAGTTTCCGGTTTCGAGTTTCGAGTCTCGCCTCGGGTCGATTCTCCTTTCTGACCCTGTGCTTATTCTCCAGCTCAGTTTTCTTTGGTCCGACGTGAGGTTTCTCTTGGAGTCGAGAGGAGAGCTTTTCGCCGCAAAGATCGCAAGGGTGCGCAAAGGACGCTGAGGGAAGTTTCTGAGCGCGCTGGCGGATTTCGACGACGAGGCGATTGACGAGGAAGCAGATTCCTTCCGGCCTCGCTACGCTCGGCGTCGCCTGACTAGATGTACGGCGGGCACAAAAGCCTGCCGAGTTGCGCTCGGCTGGACCCTTCGACTTCGCTCAGCCGGCTCCCGAGGACGGCCGTTCACGCGAGTTGGTGCTACCCCCGGGGGCATGGCCGGGTGTTCAGGATAGTTTCCCGGTGGGCGATTCGGGATCAACGATAGCTGGTAGTAGGCGAACTTTCCCGGCTAGTCTCGGACTCTCCAAGTTAGATCGTTGCGGGAGTACTCATCCGTTCAATGACCTCTACATCTTCTTTCATCTCCTCACTTCGTTTGCAACCGTGGCGCGCCACGGTTGCTTTCGTTTTGTTAGCGGCTGAGTTTTTTCCAGCTCCATTGTGGGGACAGAATCCGCGCGGGACGTTGCGCGGCGAGGTGCAGGATGCGACCGGGGGACGGATTGCTGCGGCGAAGATCGTGGTGCAGTCCAAGGGATCGGCGCAGATCAGCGAGGGGACCAGCAATGCTCGGGGAGAGTTTCGCATTGAGGGGCTGTTGCCCGGTTCCTATCAGGCGACGGTCAGCGCGAACGGTTTCGGCGATGCGCACGCGGACGTGGACGTGGTGGTGAGCACGGTGCGCGACGTGACGGTGACGCTGAAGCCGGCGGGGGCCGGCGAAAGCGTGAACGTGCAGGGCAAGGCGTCGTCGATAACGACCGAACCGATTGACACGGCAAGCGCGGTGCATCAGGGCGCGGTGACAGCGCGCGACCTGGAGACGATTCCGCTGGCGAGCCGGAGCTTTGCCAACATCGCGTACCTGGTGCCGGGGACCGAGCCGGTGGAGCCGTCGGATCCGACCAAGGCGCGGATCACGGCGGTGTCGTTCGGAGGGAGTTCGGGACTGAACGTGGAGTTGTCGGTGGACGGGGGCGACAACTCCGACGACTACATCGGCGGCTTTCTGCAGAACTTTTCCCCGGACGCGATCCAGGAGTTCGCGGTGCGGACTTCGCAGGAGGATGCGGACACGGGGCGGACGGTGGGCGGGTCGGTGGTCATCACGACCAAGCATGGGACGAATGACTGGCACGGGACGGGCGCATTTTACGAGAGGGCGGCGAGCCTGAATGTGCGCTTCCCGATTGACAATCCGGCGCCGGAGCCGAAGCAACCGTTTTCGCGGCAGAACTACGTGGCGACGCTGGGCGGGCCGCTGCAGAAGGACAAGCTGTGGTTCTTCGCCGCGTTCGAGGGGGTGCATGAGGACGCGAGCGTAAGCTACAGCCCGGACAGCCAGACGCAGTTCAACGCTCTGGCGGCCTTGGCGTCGGCGGGACTGATTCATGGCGTGAACAACGAAGGGCAAGCGGTTGGGGTGAACTCGATTGCGGTACCGAACCACGTGGCGGTGCCCTTCCACGATTACATGGGAACGGCGCGGCTGGACTGGGCGCAGTCGGCGCGCTCGCAATGGTTCCTGCGCGGGTCGGGGGACAACTACACGACGCGCAATGATCTGGTGCAGCAGGCGACGCTGCCGTCGACGGGGGCAACCTCGGGATCGAACTATCTGGTCCTGGTGCTGGGGAACCAATACACGTTCAGTCCGACGTGGCTGGGGTCGTTCACGTTCGGCGCGAGCGGGCTGCATCATACGGAGTCGCGCAACCAGTACCTGGGATTCGCGCTGGCGTTTCCATTCAGCGCGACGTTCCACACGATCTCGGGATTTGAGACGTTCGGAGATAACCAGTTCGCGACGCCGATCACGGCGTTTCCCGTGTTGCGCAATCAAGAGAAGTACCAGCTGCGCTACGACGTGAGCCAGGCGACGGGACGGCATGCGCCGAAGTTCGGCATCAACTGGATTCACGAGCCGGTGCTGAGCGGGGCGTTGTCGGGGACCGAAGAGACATTGATCACGTATCCGAACAATCCGGATTTCTACGTAGCCAACCCGGGGCAGTTTTATTTCGATCCGACGTGCGTGAGTGCGACGGCGGATCCGAACATTGGGTGCACCAATACACCGGCGGGCGACGGACGTTTTTCGCAGAGCGTGGAGCGACTGGGACTGTACGCGCAGGACTCGTGGCGCGTGAGTTCGCAGCTGACGGTGAATTACGGGCTGCGGTATGACACGACGTTCGGACTGCTGACCGCGTCGGGGCGAAGCCAGGCGGACAATCCGGCGTATCTGACGATGAAGACGCTGGGAATTGGGCTGGCGAATGGGACGCCGCACGATTATCGAAGCCAGTTCGGTCCGCGGCTGGGACTGGCGTATTCCCCGGGGCGCAGCGAGCAGACGGTGATTCGCGCGGGGGTCGGGATCTACCACAACGACCTGGCCCAGAACGGCTGGGTGAGCGCGTTGCAGGCAGTGAATGCGGCGTCGGGGGCGTGCGTGCATCCCGGAGACGCGGGATGCATTCCAGGCGGAGGCCAGGGAGCGCTGGTGGATTCGCATTACAAAACGCCGTACGCATTGCACGCAAGCGCTGGCCTGCAACGCGCTCTGAATGAGCACTGGACACTGAGTGTGGACTGGACACACGAGCAAGGGAATCATGCCTACCGCGCTTACAACTTCATCGCGGGGACGGATTTGTTTGCGCCCGATCCGGCGAACCAGGCGTTGGTGCCGAATGTGACGCTCTACAAGACGGATAACCGGTCGACGTATGACGCGATGTCGCTACATCTGCAGGGGAACGTGGGTTCGCGCGTGAATCTGATTGCGAACTACACGCTGGCTTCGGCGAAAACGTGGGGCTGCGTGGTGGGGGAGTTGTTCGATTACGTGAATGGAGTGTGCAATCCGCTGAACGCGTTTGGGCCGGGGGACTATGGGCCGTCGGGCGAGGACGTGCGGCACCGGTTTGTGCTGGCGGGCGTGGTGCACGCCCCGCTGGGGTTCGAGTTGTCGACGCTGGCGCAGGCAGAGAGCGCGCGGCCGTTCACGATCGGCACGCAGGCGGATATCAATGGGCTGGGGGATACCGGGAACAATCGTGCGGTGGTGAACGGGGTGCAGACGACGCTGGATCAGTTTCGCGGGACTCCGTTTGCGCAGGTGGATTTGCGGGTGGCGCGACCGTTTCGAATTAAGGAGCGGGTGGAGGTAAATCCGTTTGTGGAGTTCTTCAATTTGTTCAACCGGAATAATCCGGGGAACAACTATGTGGGCGATATTGGGGCGCTGCCGACTCCGGTGGACAACATCGCGAACGCGACGGCCTTCTGCCTGGATGCTTCGTGCTCGACGAGCCGCCCGATTACGAACGTGAACCAGGTTAGGGTTGCAGCCGGGGCGCTGGGGGATTTCTTTGGGCCGGGGACGACGGTGGGGATTCCGTTCGCAGCGCAGGTGGGGGTGAGGCTGAGGTTTTAGCTTGGTCTCCGGCAACGCCTGAAGGCGCATTGATATCAAAGACGGTTTACGGCCTGCCTGAAGGCAGGCCCTGATACGAATCGTCTGTTTTCGGGGGCGTCTGAAGTCCTCCCCTTCCCTCCATTTCGCCAGAGACGGGGCTTGCCCGGATGCGTTTCGCTCGACTGTCCTAGATGCGGTGCCGCTCCCCAGCGAACGAGCAGCGGGTTGGAGATCCCGTACCGGCCGGGTGGCATTGCATCCGGATAAGGGGTCCTTCGACTACGTTCGGCTCACGCCCCACTTCGCTCAGGATGCAAGTAATTGGGGTCTCCCGCTAGAGACGCGGCGAGCCGCGTCCTGATCCGAGCAAAGGGGGTCAGTCCCCGATCAGGCCGTGACCATTCTTGCGGGCCAACTTTTTACGAAATCTCGCAGGCGGTCTAGTCCTCGGGAGAAATCTTCGCCGGCGGCGGCGAAACCCAGACGGAAGTGCGAGGGGACGTCGAAACAGTCTCCCGGCGCGAACAGGATGCCGTGGGCGGCGGCGGCCTGGCAGAAGGGACGGGCGTCTTCTGCGCTGATCAGCCAGGGGAAAGCCGTCATGCCGCCTTGCGGGCGAATCCAGCCTAGTACGTCACGATGATCTCCCATAAAGCGGTCGAGCATTGCAAGGTTACGGGTGGCGGCTTCCTGCGTCTTCCTGAGAACGGTGGGGCGGTTGCGAATCGCGACCTCGGAGAGGATTTCGCCGGCCGTGTTGTTGCAGACCGAGAAGTAGGCGCGGGCAGTCCAGTAGTGTTCGCGCCGCGAGGCGTCGTGCTCAATCATCCATCCGGTGCGCGTTCCTGCCAAAGAGAAGGCCTTCGACAGATCGCTGATCACGGTGGCGTTCGGGAGGCGCGCGGCGGACTTTGATTTGCGTCCGTGATAGATGGGGTGAAAGACTTCGTCGCTCACCAGCTGGATGCCGCGCTGCGAGGTGAACTGGTGCAGGGCCTCCATGGCGGCGTCGCTCATTGTGGCGCCGGTGGGATTGTGCGGGCTGTTGACCAGGATCAGCTTCGTTTTCGAATCGGCGAGGCGCTTGATTTCGTCCACGTCGAGGCAGAAGTTGTTTTCCCGGCGCACGCGGTAGAAACGCGTCTCGAGGCCCAACGATTCGGCGAGCGCGGAGAACGTCGCGAAGCCGGGCAGGGGCACGACGACGTTGGCTCCGGGTTCGGCGGTGAGCCACATCAGGACGGTCAACGCCTCAGAGGCGCCGGTAACCACCTGCACAGAATCGAAGGGGACGCCCTGCATTTCTGCGATGGCTTCGCGGAGGCTGTCGGCGCCCGCGGGGCGACCGTAGACCACTTTGTGATTCAGGTAACGCTCGCGCGCCTGGTCGCCGCCGAGTTCAAGGAGTTCGCTGGCTGTCCAGACGGGGCCGGTGCTGGCAGCCAGATTGAATTCGATATCGTGTTCGTAGGTGTCGAGCCAGGCGTCGAGCAGGAAGGGTTTCAATTGCATAGGGGCATCTCGTCACGATGTGCGGTCCGGTTTATGGATTCGGCAGCTTCCGCTGCGGATGATTTTAGTTTATGACTGCGGCTTGCGGGCAGAGGCGACGCGCGGAATTCCTTGCAAATCATTTGTCAGTGTTATGTTTTCCCAGCCCGCGAGGAGCGCGCGCACGCCGCTCGCAATGGTGCCGCTGATTTCCAGGATGAGGGAACCACCCGGCTTAAGGGCGGCGCGGGCGGCCGGGATCAGGTTGGCAATGACTTCGAGGCCGGTGGGACCCGCGAAGACCGCGTTGCGGGGTTCGAATTTGCGGACTTCGAGTTGGACGGTGTCTTCTTCCGCTTCGCCGACATAAGGCGGGTTGGAGACGACGAAGTCGTAGGCGGCGGTTTCGAGGCCGGTGAGCAGGTCGGTGTCGTGGAAGAAGAGGCGGGGCTCAGGAGCGCGCTGGTTCTCGGTGCGGAATTCAAGTTGGAGGCGGGCGGCGTTGGCTTCGGCGATTTCGAGGGCTGCGGGGGAGTTGTCGGTGGCGTGGACTTCGGCATGCGGCAATTCTCTCGCGAGCGCCAGAGCGATGGCGCCGGAGCCGGTGCCGACGTCGGCAATTTTGGGGTGCGGGACGGAGCGGGCAAGCGGGAGGACGGTTTCGATGAGGTGCTCGGTCTCGGGGCGCGGGATGAGGACGGCGGGGGAAACGATGAGGTCGAGTCCCCAGAATTCCTGGTGGCCGGTGATGTATTGCGTGGGGACGCCTTTGGCGCGCTGGGTGAGGGCTTCGTTGTAGCGGGATTCTTCTTCTGTGGTGAGTTCGCGTTCGGGGTGGGCGTAGAGATGGGCTCGGTCGCAGGTGAGCGTGAACATCAGGAGCAGTTCGGCGTTCAGGCGGGGCGAGGGGACGCGGTCGGCGGTGAGGCGGGCGATGGCCGATTGGAGGGTGTCGCGCAGGGGCATTGGGTCTATTTCAACACGTTGTCGTGGTGAGTGCAGTGAAGAATCTGAGCTATGCGGCGGGCGCGTGACGAATTTGCATCGGTCCTTCGCTTGGCTCAGGTTGACAGAGTGTTTTATGGGCGGACTGGGGGGCGGGGAGAGAGGTTACCTTGTCAGCCGCAAAAAGCTCGCCGAGCTTCGCTCGAGCTGGACGGCCGGTGGCGGCCCGCCCCACGGGATTCGTGCTGGTCGTCACCTGTTGTGCCCATCTCCAAAGTGTTTTCGGACGCTTCAGGCTACTGATGTTGTTTCCTGTTTCAGCTTCTCGGCCTGGTAGTGGGTGATCAGTGCGTCGACGATGGGCTGCAGCTTGCCGTCCATGACTTCGGTCAGTTGGTGGATGGTGAGGCCGATGCGGTGGTCGGTGACGCGGTTTTGCGGAAAGTTGTAGGTGCGGATTTTCTCGCTGCGGTCGCCGCTGCCCACCATGGCTTTGCGCTCTTTGGCGAGGGCTTCCTGCTGCTTCTGCATTTCGATTTCGTAGAGGCGGGAGCGCAGGACGCGCATACCTTTTTCGCGATTCTTGATCTGGGATTTTTCGTCCTGGCAGCTGACGACCGTGTTGGTCGGAATGTGAGTGATGCGGACGGCGGAGTAGGTCGTGTTCACCGACTGGCCGCCGGGGCCGGAGGAGCAGAAAGTGTCGATGCGCAGGTCTTTGGCTTCGATCTTGATGTCGACGTCTTCGGCCTCGGGGAGCACCGCGACGGTGACCGCCGAGGTGTGCACGCGGCCTTGCTGTTCGGTGGCAGGCACGCGCTGCACGCGGTGGACGCCGCTTTCGTATTTGAGTTGGGAAAAAACGCGCTTGCCTTCGATGATGGCGATGACTTCTTTCAGGCCGCCGACGGAAGACTCCGACGTCGACAGCACTTCGACCTTCCAGCCTTGCGTTTCGGCGTAGCGGGTGTACATGCGAAACATTTCGTCGGCGAAAAGCGTGGCCTCGTCGCCCCCAGTGCCGGCGCGGATTTCGAGGATGACGTCCTTTTCGTCGTTGGGATCTTTGGGGAAAAGCAGGACTTTCAAATCGGCTTCGACCTGAGCCACGCGGGCCTCGAGCTGGGAGAGTTCTTCCTGAGCGTAGGCCCGCATGTCGGGATCTTTTTCGTCGGCGAGGACGGCTTTGCTTTCGGCGATGCCGCGGGTGAGGTCCTTGTATTCGCGGTACTTTTCGACTGTGGGCGCGATCTCGCTGTGGGCCTTGGCAGTCTTCTGGTATTTCGCCGAGTCGTTGACGATCTCCGGCGAGGCGAGGGCCCGGTTCATTTCTTCGTAGCGGGCTTCGAGTTGGTCGAGGCGTTCAAACATGTGTTGGTCGTCGGTTGCTGGTCGTCGGTCGTCGGTCGTCGGCAAAATCGCTTGTCGCGTGCGAACGATGGCCTCTTCCTTCTGCAATGTAGCTGGGAACGGGCGCGGCAGCTCGGCGCATCTGCTGGCTGAGGCCACACCGTTCGTGCCTAGGAAAATTCGCCGTCATTCTGTAAGTCTCACTTGCTAGTTTCATTGCCTCTTGCCAGACGCGCCGGTCTCGAAATGATGATGACATGGACACCTCCCAACAGCGACGCTAGGGTCCACAAATCCACTTTACCAAGGATCGTTGACCATGTCCCGCGTGACACGTGCCGATCGCAGCGCGGAATTCAGCCGACGACCCAGGGCCCAACGACCGACGACCGACGACTTGTGTTTGAAGTATTCGCGGGGAGGCCCGCTAGGCAATCACTAGTTCGCCGCCGTGTTGCTTTTCGAGGTCCATGGCTTGGTCGAGGGCGATGATGGCGCATTGGACTTGATCGTCGGATGGCGGTTGGGTGGTGATGCGCTGCAGCCAGAGGCCGGGCGCGGTCATCAGGGCGAAAAGCGATCCGCGATGCCTGGCGGCGAAGCGGATGATCTCGTAGGAGAGGCCAGCGATCACGGGCAACAGAACGATCCGGGTCGCAAAGCGGGCCCAGAATGTGGTGACCGGGAAGATCGCGTTGGCCACGATGTAAACCAGAATCGAAAAGATCATCACCGTCATCAAGAAGCTGGTGCCGCAGCGGGGATGGAAGGTCGAGTACTTCTGCACGGCGGCTTCGTTCAGAGGGTCACCGTTTTCGAAGGCGAAGACGGTCTTGTGCTCGGCGCCGTGATACTCGTAGACGCGGCGGATGTCTTTCATGAGTGAGACACCCCAGATGAACAGGAGAAAGAGCGCGATGCGGATGATGCCGTCGACCAGGTTGAACACGATGGGGTTGGCGAAGATGGCGTTGACGCGCTTCAGTTCCGTGGCCGCGGCCAGGGGCAGGAACTTGTACATGAAGATGAAGAAGGCCAGCGAGATGATGATGTTGACGGCGGCGACCCAGCCGCTGATTTCGACTTTCTTGCCTTGCTCGTCGGGCGGCATCTGGTCGAGGGCAACGTTGGCGGAGAAGCGCAAGGCACGGAAGCCAAGGGTCATGGCGTAGCCAAGAGTCATGACACCGCGGACGATGGGCCAGCCCATCCATTTATGCTTTTCCGAGGGGCGTTCCATGGGCTCGCTGTGGGTGGCAACCTCGCCCGAGGGTTTGCGCACGGCGATGGCCCAGGCATGGGGCGACCGCATCATGACGCCTTCGAGGACGGCCTGTCCGCCGACCAGCGTCTCTTCACCGCTCTCGAGCGCCGGCAGAAGTTGCAGGGCCAGCAGAAAACGCCACATTTTGCGCAGAGAATGCATGTTCGTTAGATGATACTTCCGGAGGGGAAGTAGCAGACACCAAGGATAACACAGGAAGGTGTGATTGGCGATTGTGGAAGCCGATAAGTAATTACTTTTGTTTGGGTTAGGAACTGGAGTGCGTTGAGCCCCCAAGAAATCTGAGCCGGAGCTTCGCTCGGCTCAGACGGCCGGGGGCGGCCGTCCCACGCGAGCATATGCGGAAATTTGCGGAGACTTGTGAGGCGATCGCCTCGACGACCAAGAGGCTCTTGAAGACGGGAATCGTGGCCGAGTATTTGAAGTCGCGCACGCTGGAGGAGGCGTCCGTCTCGGTGGTGTTTCTTTCAGGAAAGGCGTTTCCGGCTTGGGAGGAGACGACTTTGCAGGTGGGTGGGAGCCTTCTGTGGCAGGCGGTCAGTGAGTTGTCGGGGCAGAGCGAAGGGGAGTTGACAGCGGCTTATCGGAGACTGGGGGATTTGGGGGCGGTGGCGGGGGAGGTGCTTGCAGACCGCGGCGGGGCAGGGTCGAAAGAACCGAGCTTTGCTCGGCCTGGGCAGACGGGGGCGGCCGTCCCCACGCGGGCGTTGCCTGAGCTCAACGTGTTGGACGCGGAAGCGCATTTCCGGCGCATCGCGGCGGCACGGGGGCCGGCGGCTAAGAGCGCGCTCGTGCGGGAGCTGTTGGGTCGCGCTTCTGCGCGCGAAGCCAAGTATCTGGTGAAGATCATGACCGGGGAGTTGCGGATCGGGCTGAAGGAGAGCCTGGTGGAGGAGGCGATTGCGCGCGCGTATGGAGGGACGCTGGCAGAAGTGCAGCGCGCGAACATGCTCGTCGGCGACATCGGGGAGACGGTGCGGTTGGCGTCGCGTGGTGCGCTGGGCGATGCGAAGATGCGGATGTTTCATCCGCTGGGGTTCATGCTGGCGAGTGCGGTGGAATCGGCGGAGGAGGGGCTGAGCTACTTCGAGCAGGCGTCGGTGGAGGACAAGTACGACGGGATTCGGGCGCAGGCGCACGTTTCCGAGGGCGAAGTGCGGTTGTTTTCGCGTACGCGGGACGAGATCACCGAGTCGTTTCCAGAATTGCCGGACGTGCTGGCGGGACTGCCGCAGGATGCGATTCTCGATGGAGAGATTCTGGCGTGGAACTACAGCGACGAAGGCGCGGGGCGGGCATTGCCGTTCAGCGCGCTGCAACAGCGGCTGGGGCGGAAGAAAGTCAGCGAGGAGCTGATGCGGCGGGTGCCGGTGGCCTATCTTGTGTTCGACGTGCTCTATGCCGGGGGAGAGTTGCTGCTGGAGCGGCCGCTGGCGGAACGGATGAGGGTGCTGGATGAGTTGCTGGGAGCGGAACGGCGAACTCGCCACGGCGACACAGAGTCACGGAGAAAGACAGCAAGGCAACAAGAGCTAGTGTTTGGGGAAGATGATCAAGCGGCGGCAACCCGCGTCATTCGGGCGCCTTCGGCGCAGGCTTCGAAGGCCGAAAAATTGGAAGAGCTGTTCACGGCAGCACAGGCGCGCGGCAATGAGGGGCTGATGATCAAGGACCTGGCGTCGCCCTACACGCCGGGGCGGCGGGGGAAGTCGTGGCTGAAGATGAAGCGCGAGCTGGCCACTCTGGACGTGGTAGTGACTGCAGTGGAGTACGGACATGGGAAGCGGATCGGGGTGCTGAGCGATTACACCTTTGCGGTGCGGGATGGGGATCGGTTGGTGAATATCGGGAAAGCGTATTCGGGGTTGACCGATGCGGAGATCGCGGAGATGACACAGTGGTTCCTGACGCACACGGTGGACGATCAGGGATTCCGCCGGGAAGTGGAGCCGCAGATTGTGCTGGAGGTTGCGTTCAACAACATCATGCGATCGGAGCGGCACGAGAGCGGGTACGCGTTGCGGTTTCCGCGGATCGTACGGCTGCGGCCGGACAAGAGAGCGGCGGAAGCGGACACGATCGAGACGGTTGAGGAGATTTACCGGCGGCAGGCGGAGTGAGGACGGGCGCCCAAGTCTACAACCGTGAGGAATTGGGCTCGTTCCTAGTAGAAAACAACCACAGGCCGCTGGTGCCGGCTACCCAGCACGCGGTCCCTCAACTTCATTCGGCTGACGCCTCAGTTCGCTGGGCTGACAACCTCCATTTTCACGAACGATCTGGTCGAAACGGCGAGCCCCTAACAGTCACAATCACGGTATGTGAATGTGGCTGGGACGAGCGATTCTTCGATTTTTTTCCGGAAGATTAGGGGCGCGTCGTGTTTTTTGGACTAGAATGGCGCAATCAGAGGGCGCGCTCGCGCTTCGGTAGTGGGGTTCGAGACGAGGCAGCGTGGTTTCTTCTTGATTTGACCGATCTTCCCCGGGGCCGAGTCTGAGCGCTTCTCCGGTCCAAACACATCCTGGCGGTATTGGGAAAATCATGCGCAGGAACTTCGGCACAATCGCATGGCTGGTGGTGGCGGTATTCGTCACGCCGGGAGCGGGGGACACGACGAATGCATCGCCCGAGCTGAGCAGTGCGGCGGGCGTGGTGCGCTTGGTGACCGCGGCGGAGGCCGACTATTTTCACACGAACGGGCATTACGCGACGTTCGCCGAGTTGGTGAAGTCGGGACAATTTGGGAAAACCGCAACGGACGCCCCGGAAAACCTGCACGCGTTTTTCGCACTGAATCTCAAAGCAGAGTCGGAACCGGTCCTCGGGTTCATACTCGGGCTCGACGTGGCTGCCGAGGGAGATACCTACAAGCTGTCTCTGGAGCAGAAGACGGAGAAGTGCGGGTTCCGCTTGCTGGCCGACGACAAGGGCACCGTGTCGGAGGCGAAGAGTGCGCACTGCGATGTTGAGGAGGCGGCGAGTACGGTACCGGAGAATTGGGCACCACCGGATATCGACCAGGCAATCCCGACGGTTCGCGGGGACGCTCCATGTCCCCTGTCCACGGTGCTGGAAGAGACCAGCCATCGCGCGCTGGAGTTCAGCGACAACCTGCAGAAGTTCAGCGCCAAGGAACGGATTGAGCACCGCGAGTTCGGCAAGAACGGGAAGGTGCGCGGCCCGACCACCGGTAATTTCAACTACGTCGCGGAGATCCACCAGGTGGACGCCGCGACGACGTATATCGAGGAGTACCGCGCGGGTGTCAGCGGCGCACCGGAGTCGACGTCGCCGCTGGTCGATACGGGGACGGCGGCGTTCGCGCTCATCTTTCATCCTAACCACATCGATGAGTTCGCGATGACTTGCGAGGGGCTTGCGGATGCGGGAGGGCGTACCGCATGGCTGGTACGTTTTGCGCAGCGTCCGGACCGCAAGAACGACTTCCACGCCTACCGGGTGCGGGGCCAGCTGTACCGCGCCAGCCTGAAGGGGCGCGCCTGGGTGGCTGCGGATAACTACGAAGTGGTGCGGCTGGAAGCGGATTTGATGGAGCCGATCCCGGCCATCGAGCTGCAGAAGGAGCACCTGGTGATTGAGTACGCACCGGTGGAATTCCAGCGACGGGATCTCCGGCTGTGGTTGCCGGAAAGCGCGACGTTGTATGTCGACTTCCGCGGGCACCGGTACGCGCGGACGCACCGGTTCAGCGGTTTCGAACTGTTTTCCGTGGATACGGTGGAAAAAATCAAAGAGCCCGCGCTGGCGAAAGATGCGCCGGAGGGAGAAGCGCCAGAGCCCGAGGCCCCAGGGCAGGGTGCCACGATGGGACTCTTGCCCGGTAAGTCCGGACCGCATCCGCCGATACCCTCCGACGGATTGCCCCCGCTAACGCCGAAATAGATTGTTGATTCGGCTGATTCTTCCCGCTTCTTTTGCAAGCGACGTTCCAGCAGAGTTAGCGTGCGTTCGCAGATTTCGCCCGGGGATCCGTCCGCCCCGACGAGCAACAACTATCCGAGATTCCCATAAGAGTCGATCAGGGGGGTGGTGCCGCGCGCTCATAGGCGACTTCGTGATAGGCGTCACAGCTGGTTCTTAGGCTGGAATGGGGGCGGCGGGAGGGAATTGGGGTAAAAAACGAAACGTCCCAGACTCAAAGAGTCACGGGACGCTCGCCCGAACAGCCCTCCCCCAAGTGCTGCTCAAGAAGAAGCTTACGTGGAGAGGGGAAATATGGGAATGGCACTGATGGGCTATCTGGATTACACGGGTTTAGACCAAAGTAATCGAAGTAGTCAGTGATGGTGGTGCGACTCGGTCTCCCCCACAGGGATGATGCAGCCGTGGGCGACCTCGCATTCGACGTGCTCGAACTGGATGGTGGTGTGATCGACGCGGAAATCGTGGTGCAGGACTTCCTTGACGTCGCGTAGGATGCGCTCGCTCACCGAGGGTGGGATATCGGCGATGGCGATGTGGCAGGAGAGGGCATGGCTTTCCGACCCGATGCTCCACACGTGAAGGTCGTGCACGTCGTTGACGCCTTCGACTTTGCGGATGGCAGCTTCGAGCTGATCGAGTTTGACACCGCGGGGCGTGCCTTCGAGCAGGATGTTCATGGTCTCGCGCAGGATGCCGAAAGACGACCAGAGGATGAGAGCGCCGATACCGAACGAGAGGGCGGAGTCGATCCAGTACTGGCGGCTGAGGAGGATGGCCCAACCCCCAGCAATCACGGCGGCGGTGGATAACGTGTCGCCAACCTCGTGGATTAGGGCGCTGCGGATGTTGACATCGCCTCCGGTCCGGAAAAGGAGCAGTGCAATGACGCCGTTCATCACCACGCCGGCGCCGGCCACCCACATCATCATGCCCGCGTGCACTGGCTCGGGGTTCTGGATGCGCCGGAAGGCTTCGTAAAAAATAAAGAACGAGATCACGACCAGGGAGCCGGCGTTGATGAGGGCGGCGAGGACTCCGGCGCGGTGATAGCCGTAGGTCTTGGTGGCGCTGGGCGGGCGCGATTGCAGGTAGACGGCCACCAGCGAGAGCAGAAGGGCGA
>DATMPS010000151.1:0-4845 GCA_035567435.1 Terriglobales bacterium
CGAGGCCGATCTGCAATTGTCGCGGGCGCAGTTGGACGAGGCGCAGGCAAAATACGACAAGACGTTCATTCGCTCGCCCATCGACGGAACTGTGCTGCGCAAGCATCACCGCAGTGGAGAAAGCGTTTCGAATTCTTCGACCGTGCCGGATCCCATCTTGACCATCGGAGACAGGAACACCCTGAGGGTGCGCGTTGACGTGGATGAAACCGACGTCAGCAAGGTGCGTGTGGGACAGAAGGCCTACGTCACCGCCGACGCCTTCGGCAAACAGAGGTTCTGGGGGCGGGTGGTGCGCGTGGGGCAGCAGTTAGGGCCGAAGAACGTCCGCACCGACGAGCCCACAGAAAAGGTGGACACCAAAATTCTCGAAACCCTGGTGGAGCTCGAGCCCGGTTCGCAACTGCCCGATGGCCTGCGCGTGGATGCGTTCATCGTCCCCAGCGGCGACGAGGTTGCGCAGGCTCAGCCGGGGCGCTTCTAGATTTTCCGTCATTGAGAATCGACGCAGAGATTCTTTCTGTGCGGTCGGAGTGAATGCGTAGGTACTTCCTTATAGGATCAGGATGGATATACCCTTTTATCAGTCACTTAGCGTTGCCCGGCGGGCTGCGCCACCACAGCCGCGCGAGATTTGCTGGCAACTAGGTTCGAGAGCTGTCGCGTAGTCGCTCTTTCCTTTTTGGAAAGTGGCCTCTACTCGACCAAAGCGGACCATGTTTCCCTTTCATCGGCCCGGCTATCCCTTCACCATACCAATGTCCAGGTTTGCGCTTGACGATTACCCGCCCCGGCAAACTTGCTCTAGCATTTGCGCCTTCTGATTGGACTCGAGGGGCCCCCCCCTCGCCTTGAAGCCTCCGAAGCCCGATAACAGCTCAGTACCGAGCGTGTGAAGGCCAGACTTCCGGTAGACCCCCAACAAGCTGTCCTGCTTGAGCGTGTCCGCGATATCCACGCCAAACTGCCCGGGCCGCTACTGTGATGTCATCAAAGCCGGGCCGTGACCCGGCTAAGGGCCATCCTCGACGTCGTGGACAGTCAGGCGAACGGCGCCCGTTCTCAGGGTTTTCTTCGCCCGAGCAGCGAATGCGAAAAATTGAGAGACACCGTGAGGCCCGGAGTGTCGCCGCCGACACGCATGGCCACGGACGGTTCCACGAAGAGGTTTCGAGCCAGTAACCAGGTTGTGCCCAGTTGCAACGCGTAATACTCACGCGCTGGCGGAATGGCGATGCCATCCGGCGAACGCGTGTTCCGGTGAGTGCCCAAAAAAGCGGTGCTCAGGGCTAGATTGTCGTTAACTGCGTAGGTGTAACCCGCTTGAAAGCCATAGTTGTGTTTCGCCAGTGACCAACGCGGGTCGGACGGATTGACCCGCAGACCATACAAATACGTAAGTCTGGCGAACAGCACGGCGGGATCGTAGCTCTTACGTACAATCTCATGTGCGTAATCCTCCTTACGTCGTGTGCTGAAAAGGTTTCTCGTCTTTGGTTGCTCATTGAATTGGCGTGAGTATGCCAGTCCGCAACCGCCGTACATCCGCCAAAAGACGCGCCAATTCTGCTGTTTCGGCCGAGTGCTGTCTACTGGGAAAATGGTCCACCCCACTGCCGGCGGGGAGAATGATAGAATCTGGTTCGGACAAGGGGGTGTTCAAAGATTTGTTCACTCCGACCAGATCTGCATTCGCTCGTGTCGAGTCTCCTGGACTTCTGAAGGCGCGAATCGATTGAACCGCATTTATGAACTTCATGCGAGAGCATCGAATTAGCATTTCCATCATTGGTTTTATCCCTGCTTCGGCTGGGAGTGCCGGGATGAGCTAGTCGACACCTTTTTTGAAGAGCTCTCAGGCCCACCTGCCGCAGATTCGGCGAGGTGGGTTTTGTGTTTGCGCCGAAATTCTGAACGGGACCTGGTGAACGGTCACCCTGTTCGCTCATCGGGAATGGAGAAAAATGTCCGAGACCAACGTGTCGCTCAGCGCCGTTCGCGAAGCTCAACAACGGATCCGGGGTGCGGTTTATTTCTCGCCGTGCCCTTATTCGCCCAGCATCTCCGAGAGCAGTGGCCAGCCCGTCTATTTGAAGCTGGAGAACCTGCAGCGTACCGGAGCCTTCAAGGAGCGCGGCGCACTCAACAAGCTTCTGACCCTCAGTGAGCGCGACAAGAAGCGGGGCGTGATCGCCGCGAGCGCCGGCAATCACGCTCAGGGCGTGGCGTACCACGCGAAGAACAACGGCATCGCCGCCAAGATCGTCATGCCTGTGATGACCCCCCTGGTGAAGGTCAACGCCACCAAAGGATTTGGCGCGCACGTTGTGTTGCACGGCGACGGTTACGATGAGGCCTACGAAGAAGCCTGCCGGCTGGCGGAGCGGGAACAGTTGACGTTTGTCCATCCCTTCGACGATCCGGCTGTCATCGCGGGGCAGGGAACCATTGGGCTGGAATTACTCGAGCAAGTTCCTGACCTCGAGGCGGTCGTCGTACCAATCGGGGGCGGTGGCCTCATCAGCGGAATCGCCTGTGCCCTGAAGGAAACGAAGCCCGAGGTTCGGGTTGTTGGCGTGCAGGCGGCTCGCATGCCTTCTATGCTGGAGGCGCTGAAAGTTCACCAGCCCACGACAATCGCGATCAAGCCGACGATCGCCGATGGCATCGCCGTTCGCAAAGCAGGCGAGCGCACCCTTCGGCTCATCGAGAAGTACGTCGACGAAGTGGTCGCGGTTGAGGAAGAAGAGATTGCCAGTGGAATTCTTACTCTGCTCGAGCGCGAGAAGACTCTGGCCGAGGGTGCCGGAGCCGCTGCCGTGGCCGCTTTGCTTCATCGCAAAACAAAGCTGAAGAACAGGAAGACGGTTGCACTCGTGTGTGGTGGCAATATCGACGTCACCCTGCTCTCACGCATCATCGAACGCGGACTTGTCAAAGATGCGCGCTTAGTCCGCATGCAGATTCACCTGTCCGACCGCCCCGGAGCCCTCCACGAGCTCACCAAAATAATTGCCGGCGATCGCGCCAACATCGTCAATCTGCAATTCGATCGCGCCTATTACGGCGTCAACCTGGGAGACACGTTGATTGACATCACACTAGAGACGCGCGGCAAGGATCAGATTCAGCGCATCCTCGAAGCTCTGACCGCGGCTGGCTACCGTCACGAGCGGGTTCTTTGAGCCAGCCCCGAGCTTAGCAGGCCCACACGGAGGCGAAGTCGTTTCCACCATCGCGACTCCGTGGTTTATCCTTGCCTCCGCCTCCGGAGGATAATGTGATCTTCGCCCGCCGCTCTGCCCAGGCTATTGTTACCTTTCTCGCAATCGCGCTCGTGGCCTCAGCCTCCGCCCAGAGTTTCCCTCCCACGCTTTACCAGGGAATGCGCTGGCGCATGATCGGCCCATTTCGCGGCGGCCGGACGGTCGCGATCACTGGAATTCCGGGTAAGCCGAACGTCTTCTACATTGGCGTGAACAACGGTGGAGTTTGGAAGACCTCCGACTACGGCCTCACCTGGAACCCGATCTTCGACGATCAGCCGACCGGCTCTGTAGGCGCGCTCGTGGTGGCGCCGTCGAATCCCGACGTGATCTACGTGGGCAGCGGCGAAGGCCTCCGCCGGCCCGATCTTTCCGTAGGCGACGGTATCTACAAATCGACGGATGGCGGCAGCACTTGGCAGCATTTGGGTCTGCGGGATGCTCAGCAGATCGGGTCGATTCTCGTGGATCCGCGCGATCCCAACCGTGTCCTGGTCGCTGCCCTCGGCCACCCCTACGGGCCCAACCCAGAACGCGGCGTCTTTCGCTCCTCCGATGGCGGCACCACCTGGACAAAGGTCCTCTACAAGGACGACAACACCGGAGCGATTGATTTGGCGTTTGATCCCACGAACTCGGAGACGGTATATGCCGTACTCTGGGCTTCGCGGCGTCCGCCCTGGACCACGGGTGGCTCTTACGCCGCACCCGGCAGCGGCCTTTACAAGTCGGTCGACGGCGGTGCGACCTGGCGAGAATCGACCAAGGGCCTGCCCTCAGGCCGCGACCTCGGCCGCATCGGCCTGGCGATCGCTCCCAGCGATGCCGATCGCATGTACGCGCTGGTGCAGTCTGAAAAAGCGGGCGGTCTGTATCGCTCCGAAGACGCGGGGGAGAGCTGGCAGCGGGTGAACTCGGAAGAACGTGTGTACGGTCGAGGCGATGATTTTGCCTGTGTCCGGGTTCACCCCAAAGATCGGAACACAATCTTTATCACAAATACCTCTACTTATCGCTCGGCCGATGGCGGCGCCAACTTTACCGCCATCAAAGGCGCGCCCGGCGGCGATGACTATCACACCGTCTGGATCAATCCCGAAGATCCGCAGATCCTTGCCCTGGCTAGCGACCAGGGTGCGACCATCAGCGTCAACGGCGGCGCAACCTGGAGTTCCTGGTACAACCAGCCGACCGCCCAGTTCTACCACGTCATCACCGACGACCAGTTTCCCTACTGGGTCTACGGCGGGCAACAGGAGAGCGGCAGTGCGGGCATCGCCAGTCGCAGCGACTTCGGGGAAATCACTTTTCGCGACTGGTATCCCGTGGGCGTGGAGGAGTACGGCTATGTGGCGCCCGACCCTCTCGACCCGAACGTCATCTACGGGGGCAAGGCGACCAAATTCAACCGCATCACCGGGCAGACTCAGGATGTCTCCCCAGTCGTGCTGCGCACCGGCAAGTACCGTTTCAACCGAACTGCCCCTCTGATCTTTTCACCAGCGGACCCGCACGCGCTCTATCTCGGCTCCAACGTCGTGTTCAAGACCATCGACGGTGGGAACAGCTGGCAGATCGT
>DATMPS010000152.1:0-20601 GCA_035567435.1 Terriglobales bacterium
GAACTCTGGCAGGGACTGGTCTACTGCGCAGAGACAGCGCGTGGCAGTCCGAAGGGCGTTCTCTAGCTAGGCTCGAGCTTACTGCCGGATCACTGTCAGTCGCGCGCCGCTTCCCTGGGCGATCCTGACACCGTTTTCCTCGAGCCCTGCCCGCGGCCGGTGCCGAATGGCGCGCCCGTTCTTTTTCTCCTGCGCAAAGAACTGAGCCTAAGTACGCAGGCCCTGATCGCCGTCTTCGGTGTTCTTCAAGAAAAATCCGGCGCGACTCCACCGTTTTCAATTCGAGTGGACCCATCACCGTCAGTGAATTGGTTGCGGAGCCCAACGACGTGGCCTGGCTCGCAGGTCCTCACCGCATCCTCGAGCGTAGCGTGTCGAGATCATCGCGGGAATTCAAGGCCTTGGGAACGCCCCAGAAATTGTGATCGACACCGGCAGGACTGGGCTTGCCGGACCGCACCATCTTCGTCAGGCCTGTAGGCTGCTCGGTATTTGCTTACTATTCGAAACCAAGATCAAGAAAATGGATTTACCGGAACTCGACCGTCACGCGCTCGATGCTGGCCGCAATTTCATCGACAACCAGGTGCGCGTCGGCGCCGTCAGCCAACCCGACGGCCTCGCCTACTAAAGTAGTGCCGGCAATTTGGTCTGAGCGAAGTCGTAGGGTCTTGCCGGCTGTCGCGAGGCCGTCCTCGCCCTCGCTTTTGGGCGTCGCCCATCCCGCCACAAGCTACGCATTGACATAACAGCGCATCTCGCCCCTGTGTGACTGTCAGCTAAGTTCTGAGAAATAAACAGCTAACTGTGCTAACCGCGATTCACTCGTCTCGTCTAACCAGCAATCTTGGGCGAGTTCCGATTCCTCGGTTGAAAGACGCAACGAAACACTCCGGGCCACGCGAGGCACGGTCAATCGAGGAGGTGAATCACGGAACAAACCAGTGGCTGAGAACGTATCGAACGATTGGGGTGGTGCGTGCGTCCGCCTCGGGGTCTCCGATGTTGCGGGTCTGCTGCACCAAAGGGTGGATGTCATGGAAATCGGGCGCAGTGAGATCAGCAACCACGGGAACAAGGTTATGCCGGGCAGCAACGATCCGCATGTGCTGGAAGTTGTCCGTCAGGCTCACGAAGAACTGCGGCAGTTGATGCGTCAGCGTGCAGATGTAATGAAACGCATCGGTACGGTCAAACAAACCATTGTGGGGCTGGCCAACCTGTTCGGCGATGAAGTCCTGAACGAAGAATTACTCGAACTCGTCGATCGCAAGAGCAACGGTCGCCAGCCCGGCTTCACCAAAGCCTGTCGCATGGTGCTGATGGAAGCAGACCGTCCCCTGGGCGCGCGCGAAGTATGTGAATTGATCCAGCAAAAAATTCCGCCCATCCTCTCCCGCCACAAAGACCCTCTTGCCTCTGTAACCACCGTATTGAACCGCCTGGTGGAATATGGCGAGGCTCGCACCATCGTGAAGGAAAATGGCCGCCGCGCCTGGCAGTGGATCTCCGATCCCGCCAACCAATCCACCAGCGGACGCCACGGAATTCCGCGCGCGTAGACGTTGCGCTGCTTCGTCTTGGCACCAATAACAAAGGCGAGCCTTCGGGCTCGCCTTTTGCTCTCTCTGCGTTGAACCTACGCCGGGGGCAGCAACATGCCCTTCTCCAGATGCCGCGATACGTGCGCGTACGACGCCGCATGCGGATCGTGCGTCACCATCACGATGGTCTTCTTGAAGTCCTCGTTCAGCCGCTTCAGGATCTCCAGAATCTCCGTCGCCGAATGGCTGTCCAGGTCTCCCGTGGGCTCGTCGGCCAGCAGCAACGTCGGATCGCTGACGATCGCGCGTGCAATCGCGACCCGCTGTTCCTGTCCGCCCGACAGTTGCTTCGGCAGATGGTGAACTCGTTCTTCCAGTCCGACCAGCTTGAGTGCCGTCATCACATGATCCCGTCTCTGTGTCGTCGACAGCTTGGTCAACAGCAATGGCAGCTCCACGTTCTCGAACGCGGTCAGCACCGGAATCAGGTTGAAGGTCTGGAACACGTAGCCCACGTGCTCGTTCCGCCAGCGCGCCGACTGCGCGTCGTTGAACCGAAAAATGTTATCGCCCATTACCAGCAGCTCACCCGAGGTCGGCCGGTCGATGGCTGCAATCATGTTCAGCAGCGTCGTCTTCCCCGAGCCCGAGGGCCCCATCAGCGCCAGGAACTCCCCTTTGCCGATGTCGATCGATACGTCGTCCAGTGCCTTTACCTCGAATGCATCCCGCTTGAAGATTTTGCTGACGTGGCGCGCCTGCACAACTCTCGTGCCGGTCGCCGTGTTAGTTTGTGTCATCGTGCTCATGAGGACTGTCCTTTGATTTTGATAGATTGCCCGTCTTTCAGATTCTCCGGGCCGCCGGTGATTACGTTCTCACCGTCGATCGGTCCATCGACCAGGTACCCGTTGCTGCGCTGCTCCAGAACGCGAACCTGTTTCATCACCGCCTTCTCGTCGCGCACGATGAAGACCACTTTCTTCCCATCCCGATCGCGTACCGCGCTCGCTGGAACCACCGCGCCCGACGGTCCCTGGCTCGCGTTCTTGTTGTCGTCCGCCAGAAACTTTACGGTGGCGTTCATATCCGGCCGCAGGTGCTCATCGGGCTTCAGGATCTGAACCTTTACTTGGACGGTCGCCTTCTGCCGGTTCGCTTCCGGCGACATCTCCGCAATCTGGCCGTCCCATTTGAGATTAGTGAAGGCGTCCACCGTGACGACCCCCTTCTGGTTCGGCTTCAGGCGCGAAAAATCGTTTTGCGCGATGTCCAGTTCCACCTGCAGATCGTTCAAGTCGGCGAGAGCGACCACCGATCCCTGCGGCCCACCTTCGGCCGTACTCGCGAACTGTGCCGTAGCCAGCTCGCCCTTTTCCACTTTGCGTTCCAGAATCGTCCCCGTCACCGGAGCACGAATGGTAGTCGCGTCCAATTGCGACTTGGCAAAGGCCGCCTGACCTTCGGCCTGCAGCAGCGCGCCTCTGGCGCGGGCAATCTCCTCGGCGCGGGGGCCCAGCTTTGAAAGCGCGAACGACTGCTGCAACGAATTCATGCGCTGTTGGTCCGCCTCGTATTTTGCGCTGGCGTCGTCGAGCGACTGCCTCGACACCACGCCTTGTGCGAACAACTCCTTGGTGCGATCCAGCGTGATCTTGTCGTTGGCCGCCGTCGCCCGCGCTTCCTCCAGATTGTGCTGCGCCTGCTGCACTTCCTCGGGCCGAGAGCCATTTTGCAATTCCTGCAGATATGCCCGTGCGTTCTCGACTGCTCCCTGGGCTTGCTGGTAGCTCGCGCGGAACTCGTCATCCTCGAGCCGAACCAGCACCTGCCCTTCCTTAACCTTGTCGCCCTTCTCCACCCCGATCCACTTCACGCGCCCGGTGACCTTCGAGTTCACGTTGATCTTGTGGTGCGCCACAATGTACCCGCCGGCCGAGAGGACGACTCCGCCCGCATCGCCGCCGCCTTCGGTGGCCGCCCGCACCACTTCCACCTCCGCCGCCGACGGGGCAAACACGCGGTACGCCATGGCCACAATTCCCAGCAGGACCACCACCGCGATTCCGCCCACAATGTAGCGCCGCGCCCAGGTGGGCGGTTCGCCCCCAGAGTCATCGCGACGCGAGCGGTCAATCCGCAGGCTCTGCAAATCCTCGTGTTTGGTATCAATCGCCATAAGAATCCTTGGTCTTCACTCGCTAGTCATCAGCCAACCGCCCTTCCCGACGACTAACGACTGTCTCACCCCCGCAGTGCGGTCAGGATATTCTGTCGGGCCGCATGCCACGCCGGCGCCAGTCCGCCGAAGAATCCCATCACCAGCGCGAACACCAGCGCACTCAGAGCAACCGTCGGCGTGATGCGCAGGGCGAATACCACCTCGCTGAACGTCACCTGGTTCGAGGTCCCGGTGGTCATTCCATTAAACGGTAGCATCAGCACGATCCCCACCAACCCGCCCAGCAGCGACAGTACCAGCGACTCAAAAACAAACGAAGTCAGGATGCTCGGCCGGCTGAACCCGATCACCCGCAGCGTGGCGATCTCGCGACTACGGTAAGCGACCGCCGCGTACATTGTATTCATCGCCGCGAAAATCGATCCGATCCCCATGATGAACCCGACAATGTATCCGATGAACTTGATCGGACCTCCCGAACTGGTCTGCTTCGCGTAGTAATCCGTCTCCAGCATGCCGTCCAGCTTCAGCCGCTGATCGTCGCTCACCGCGTTCTTCAACGTATTGGCAGCGATCGCTTCCGTCGCCCGCAAGTAAGCCGAGGCGAAGCCTCCCTGGCGATCGAAGTCTGACGACATCTGGTTCACGTCGCCCCAGACTTCCGATTCGTACGCGCTGCCCCCCGCATCAAAAATGCCCACCACTTTCCAGGGGCCTTTGCCGAAGTGGATTTCATCGCCCACGTTCGCATTCGCAAATCGTTTGTGAATCGACTCGCTCACCACTACTTCCCGCTGGCCCGGCGTGAACCAGCGTCCTTGCCCAGGCACCAGTTTCACCTTTGGCCGCAGCTCTAAGCCGTCCGGCATCATGCCCCGCACCGTAACGTTCACTTCCCCCGTCCCATCCTTGCGCGGAAGCACGATCACCACCACCCACTCGCCCGACGCCAGCGGTTCGCCATGACTGTCCTTCGCGATGCCCGGCAGGTTTTTCAGCGTCGGGAACAGCGAGGCGTCGAAGCCGCCAGACAATTCCGCGTTGGATCCTTTTCGCAGCACCAACACATTCAGGGGATCGCCGCTGGTGACAAACGCCTGCCGCAACCCGGCCAGCAGTGCCATCAGGAACACCACCGTCGTGACCGTAAGCGCGATGCCCAGCGCGGTCATGATGGTCAGCCCCTTGCGAAGCTTGAGATTACGAATGTTGTAACTGATCGGGATCGCCATAGGTCCGCCCTTCGCTATCCGATGTAGCGCAAGCCCTCCACAATATTCACCTTTGACGCGTTGTAAGACGGAACCAGCGCGGCCACCAATCCAACCGTTGCCGCGAGAGCCAAAGCCGCCACCATCGTCGCCCAGTTCACGGTAAGACCCTGGAAGAAGCCCATCTGCGGCGAGTGCCCCATCATATAGACCAATCCGTAACCAAACAGCAAACCGAAAGCACCGCCAATGACTGCTACGACCATCCCTTCGCAAACGAACAAACTGAGCACCGTTTTACGCGTAAACCCCAGCGTCTTGAGCACCGCCACTTCTCGGGTTCGCTCGCGAATTGACATCGCCATGGTGTTGGCCGACACGAGCAGTCCTGTGAAGACCACGGCCCCGCAAATGCTGAGGATGAACGCCTTCACGTTGCCGAGCATGGCGACGAAATCCAACCCGAACGCCTTCTCGCTCTCCGTTTTCGTCGGCTGCGGCGAATTGTGGAACATATCATCGATGGTCGCCGCAACCTTTGGCACGTCCGCCGGCGAATCCGCCAGAATCCCGAACGTGCCCGACTGATCCTTCATGACGGACACGGCCTCTTCCAAGTACTTCCGATCGAAATAAACCGACTGGGTAGGCTGGGGTGGGGTGTAGATCCCACGGATCGTGAGGGTAAGATCCGCTGCCCAGATGGTGCCTTGGAGCACGATGCGGTCGCCAACTTTCCAGCCGAACTTCTTCGCCAGTCCGTTATCTACCACCACCCCGGCTCGATCGTGCTGCCATGCATCCAGCTGGTCGGCGGGAATCTTGAAATCGGTGTACACCGTGAAAAACTCCTGGGGATCGGTGGCGAACTGCGCAAAAAAATGTTCGGGCTTGTCGTCGATGTATCGCCCTCCGAACCATTGCGTGGGCACGACTGCGGCCACGCCGGGCACGGTTTTCATCTTCTGTTCATAGTAGATAGGCAGCGAAAACGTGAGCGAGACTTTGTGGCGCGTGATTAGGCGCTGGGTTGATTGTTCACTGCCGTTGTCGATATAAAAGGCGCGCCAGATCGTCATCAAGAACGTCAGCAACGTCAGCATAAGGGCGAGACTTCCGATCGTCAGTATGCTGCGCCGCTTGTTCCGGAAGGCACTTTTGGTGACAAATGTAGTAAGGGTCATATGAGCTCCGGAGAATTCTGGTAATGCGCCCCGACCTGGATCGGTTCGCGGTGTGTGGGCCCCAACTTGCTGTTGCCATCAGGATAGACGATGAGCAATCACACAGCAACCGGCCCCCGCGAAACCGGCGAAATCCGCTTCAGTGAGTTTCGCCGCCCTTCTGCCAGCGTGGTTTATCATGGCCCCAGCTCCTTTGAGCCTGCCAGTGGAGTCTGTCACGGGGGCCGGATGACAAATGTCATCCGCGAGCACGCACCGTTGTTGTCGGGCCTGAGAATCTCACAAACGACAACCGATTGCTCCCGGCAGACAGCACACTCCGGTGAAGGACAAAACATATTGTTAATGTTTTGTTAAAGATCGATGACCTGCATTCGCAGCCTGAAGCCGAACGTCACCCGCGAGCAGGCCATCCGGCAGTTCTCTCCCCGCGGCCCCACCGCTCTGTTGCGCAATGTCGCTTTCGGACGCTTGCGCTCGGTCGCCGAGCTCTACATCCCCTTCCGTCTCTTTCGCGTGCAGATCACCAACCGCGGCGTCTCCGAAGAACGCCTGGTCGCCCTCGATGCGGTCAGCGGAACGCTCGACCTTTATCAATTCGATCATTCACCCGCGGACACCGAAACCATCTGGCTCGAAACTCGCAATCACCTGTTGCCCGAGCTCCCGGACGCAATCGCCGCCGAACAAGTCGTCGCCAAGCTCCGCCGCGTCCTCTACAGTCGCGGTTTCTTCAAGATGCGCGGTCTGCAAATCACCGCTCAGCCCCTCGAAGACGACCTCCACATTCCCTACTGGCTCGGGTTCCGCGGCTCCGACGCCCGCGCCCGCGTGAGCGTGATCGACGCCGTACGCCGCAGCTTGGAAGGCGCGAAGGTCCGGCGGTTGGTGGAAACATGGCTCACGACCAACGGCTGAGAGAACCGCCGCGCTAATCCCTTTCAAATCGCCCGTCATCCGTTCGAAATCTCTGGATCCGGACACGAATCGTGCTTCTACCCGGCCGCTATCTTCGACCGCTCCTCTACGCATTCGGCGAATTGCTCCGGACCGAATATCTGGCGGATCTCGGTCTCGCCCTCCCATCCCGGCCAGTGTTTCCGGTGAAGTTCCATGAAGTGGACGGCCCCTTCGATCGCCTCCTGCTTCGATTTCAGTTCAAACTGCGCAAACCCGCCGACCACTTCTTTGGCCTCCGTGAAAGGTCCATCGGTCACGGTCAGTTGTCCTTTGGAAACTCGGACGCGAGTGCTTTGCGCAAGCGGGGCGAGCCCTCCGCTCCCCAGCATTGTCCCTGCTTTCACCGCCTCTTCGCCGATCTTCGTCATGGCGTCGATGAGTTCCTGGGGCGGAGGGCCTTGGTTCTCGGCGTGCTTGACCATCATCATGAATCGCATCGTCATATCTCCTTATTGATTTCTGGATTGCGCTTGGCTCTCCGAGCCGCTTCGGCTGCCGGAGTCCAGCCTTTCATTTACTAATCGAACCAGGAACAGCAAGATCGACACCTACAGTAACTTTTTGGGGTGGATCCTTGTTTAAGTGCTGGCAACACTTTGAGTCTGTTCGGCTCGCGGTTCTCTTCCGGACGAACTTGTCGGCCACAGCGCTTTCCCCCCTGTTCCCGAGTACCTTCGTAACTCGAAACCCCCGTATACCCCGCGCTATCCTTGGGTTACATGCCCCAGGCTCCACGTCCGTGTCTCTAAAGAGGCACGTTCGCGGAGGGGTCGCCGCCACGAGGCCAGGAGCAATGTCTACCAAAATCGGTCACTTCGAAATCCTCAGCGAACTCGCGAAGTCCGAGTCCGGCTGTGTCTACAAGGCCACCGACCACGAGTCGGGCCAGACCGTTGCCCTCAAGACCATCCGTCTGGAAGCGTACGGCGAACATGCCGAGGAACTGGTCCAGCGCATTCTTCAGGAAGCGGAAAGCACCAAGGATCTGAACAGTTCCAACATCACCCTGATTTATGGCGCGGGTGAGATTGACGGCCAGTTTTGCGCCACCATGGATTACATCCAGGGCAACAGCATCGCGACCATGCTGGCCCGCAAGGAAGGCTTTTCCATCTGGGACCTGCTCGATATCAGCCGCCAGGTCTGCCAAGGCCTCGACCACGCGCACGGGCACAACGTTTTCCACTATAGCCTCGAGCCCGCCAAAATCATGGTCACCTGGGACGGCACCGTGAAAATCCTCAGCTTCGGAATTTCCAGCTCGGGCTTCTTCGTCGCAGGTGCTTCCGGCACTCCGCCCTCGGGTCTTTATTACATGTCCCCGGAGCAGGTTTCCGGCGATCCCATGGACGCCCGCTCGAACCTGTTCACCTGGGGCGCTATGCTTTACGAGATGGTGACCGACCAGAAAGCTTTTCCCGGAGCCGACGCCGACGCCGTGCGCAAGAGCATCGTCGAAGGGATGCCCACGCCTCCCGCCCAGCTCAACCCCAAGATCAACACGGTTGCCAGCGAAGTCATCATGAAGGCGCTCGCGAAGGATCCGGCCCAGCGCTACCAGAGTGGCCGCCAGATGGCGAACGACCTTGAGAAGTGCCGCGAAAATTCCGGCAAGGTGGTCAAGAAACCCGAGTCGGCGAAGGGCGTCGTGCTGCCCGACAAGGCCAAAGCGGCAGCCGCCGCGAAGTTTGCCGCACCGGCGGCGCAGCGCCCCGCCGCCCCGCCCCCGCCTGTAGCGAAATTTGAAACCAAACCGCTCGAGCCGAAATTCACCGAACCCGCCGCCGCGCAGTCGGTGACACTCGAGGACTCCTGGACCATGCCCGCGCCGCCGCCTCCCAAGCCCGAGGCTCCGAAATCAGCGGCTGCGGCCGCCGGCTGGAATTCCGCCGGGGCGAGTTCCAGAACGCCCTCGCTCGACCCCAGCACGCAGTTCATCACCTCGGTGGTGAAAGCCTCCGTCCAGTCGCTCGAAAACCCGAACGCCAACATGTCCTCGGCGGTCCTTGACGAGCCCGAGGTGGAACAGCCCAAGATTGCAGTCGATCCCCTGATGGCCGAGGGTGCCGCCGCCGGGCGCAAGGGCGTGAGCTTCTCCGATCTCGCCGAATTGCCTCCGCTGAAGGAAGTCTACGTTGCACCGCCACCGGCGAAGGCGGACACACCCGAAGTCGACCCGCAGCTGCCATCGATCATCCTGCGCCGCACGGATCCGGAAAAGCCAAAGATCCAGCCCCGCGAAGTTGCCGAGAAAGCGATCAAGGAAATCAAGAGCGTCCCGCCCCAGTTGTTGCTGTATTCCATTGCCGGCGCGATCGCCCTGATCCTCGTCATCGGCGGATATGTGTTCTGGCACTCGCACTCACAAAGCACCGACGAGGAAGGCTCAGTGCCTGCTCCGGCTGCCTCCGCGCCAGAGTCGCCCGCCCAGCCTGCGCCCGCGCTGCCACAAGCTTCGGCGCCCGAGCCCGCGCCGGTTGCGCCTCAGGCGGAAGCTTCAGCGGAACCGGTCGAAGAGCCGGCTCCCCGCCACGCGGCTGCCGCCAAAGCTCACGGCAAAAACAAAAAAGCAGCGCCCGGCCCGCGCGCGGCTGTCCCCGGACAATTGGTGATCGATTCGAATCCCGAAGGAGCGCAGGTCCAGATCGACGGCAAGGGCGATCCGAGCTGGGTCACTCCTTACACCGTGACCAGCCTGGCTCCAGGCCAGCACACCGTGGTGATCAGCAAGTCCGGCTTCGGCCAGGAAACCCGCACCGCCGACGTTGCCTCCGCGAGCCGCGCGTCGCTGCTTGTGCACCTGAGCGCGCTGGTGGCCACCCTGACCGTGACCAGCAATCCGTCGGGCGCGGCGATCTTTGTCGACAGCAAAGACACGCAGCGCATAACCCCGTCGCAGATCACGCTCGAAAAGGGAACCCACACGATTCTGGTGCGCAAGCCCGGCTATCTGGATGAAACCTCGTCCGTCATGGGACAACCGGGCCAAACCGTCCATTTCGCGTCTACCCTGCGTGCCCTGGGCAACGCCGACGATCTCAAGACCGTGGGCAAGTTCAAAAAACTCTTCGGCGGCAACGGTGCCACCGCGGGCATGTCGAAGGTGAACGTCAAGACCACGCCCAAAGGCGCGCAGATCGCGGTGAACCGTCGTATGGTCGAAAAGACGACGCCACTCGAATTCCTGCTGAACCCCGGCAACTACGTCGTCGACATCACTCTGAGCGGATACAAGCCGGTACAGAAAGTGATCACCGTCGAGCAGGGCGGCAACGTCGTCATCGACGAGACCCTCGAGCCGCAGTAAAGCCGCCATTGGCTGATGCTCGTTCGCTGTTGGCCCCTGGCAAGAAGGCTTCGCCCGCACTTGCGACGGATCTTGTCCTGCCTAACCAGTCTGGCTATCGTGCGCGTACAGGACCATTCGGATGGCTGCTGCCTTCTAGTTTTGCCAACCAAGAATCATCTAGCGAAGAAGGGCGAAAACGCCTGCTGGGAGCGGGGTCGAATCGATTTGGAGGCTGCAATCACCGAGATACACGTCTAACATTTTGACGCAAGAATAGGCACGACGATGCGCCCCTTTGAACGTTCGGGACGCTTCGTGCGTGCGTGGCGGCCTTCGCCATGGCTTTCGCGCTGTGGCGGTTTTCAGGGATATTTCATCAATGGAGGACACGGGTGGTGGTGTGCCCGCGGGTCAAAAACCTTGGATCGCCGACTTGCCCAGGCAGTTAGTCGTCTTCCACATGCCTGAAGTATCTCCGCATAAGTTGGTGCGCCACTTTCTTGCCCAGGAGCTTGCCTTGAACTACAGAGTGGTGGTAATGGAATCCGGCGTAGATTCTGGCGTCCTCGACTTCACTCACCAGTTGATCGGTGCGGGTGAAGGTGTGAGTCGTGTTGGTAACCAGGCTGTCCACGGAGAAGGTGATGTGTGCGGTCTTAAAATACCCTGCGAGAACGGTCGCGACGGCTCCGGTGACGCAGCCGCCCTTAGTCTTCGTGGATCCTCAACTGGTTGGCCTCCGCTCCGACCCCCGGTTCCAACAATTGTGCCGCCACGCCGGCCTGCCCTCCCGAACAGTCATGTAGGCGATGGAGATCGATCATTCCGCCCGTTCCTGATGAGTGCATTTCGCGGTACGCATCCTTCGACAATCAAACGCCGAGCTCATCCGAATGTCATACAAAATGGCACTATACGAGCGACTGACGAAAACAGCGTTAGCGCCATTGAGAATTGGCTGACCCCGTCAATTCGTGAGATGGCGATTTTGCAACAGTAGGCGAAAATCCCTGGGTCGGCCGGGTGCTATCCTGCTTCGGCTATGGAAGCCAAAGGTGTGACTCCGATATTGAATGTGTCCGACATCGCCAGCACGGTCGCGTGGTTTGAGAAGTGGGGGTGGAAGAAATTGTGGGACTGGGGAACGCCTCCGACATTTGGCGCGGTTGGATCGGGCAAGGAAGCTTGCATCTTTCTTTGTCAGGGGGCACAAGGAGGCCGCGGACGCGGCATGAACACCACCACGTTTCAGCAGCAAGGAGACGAAGAGGGCGACAAAGCGTCTGGATGTCGGTCTGGGTGGACGAAGTGGACGAGATGCACAAGCAGTGCGTCGCCGCCGGGCTGGAGGTCACCTTTCCCCCTACCAATATGCCGTGGAACGTTCGCGAGATGCACCTTCGCCATCCGGATGGCCACGTGTTCCGGGTCGGCCGGGGATTCGAGCCCGAAAAGTAGCACCAAAATTTATGTCCCCCGGATCGCTCCCGCCGCCTACCTGGGTCGACCGAAGAACAAGACGTAGCCGTCAGGGTCGCAAATCTCGAACCCGCGAAGACCATCGTGGGTATCCTTGAGCGGCACGCTGAATGCCGCTCCACGATCGGCGAATTCGACGGCGAGTGCATCCGGGTCTGGTGCATAGACGTAGGCATCCCACCTCATGGAGGGACTACGCTTTGGGTTCGGCAGCGGCGACGTGTCTTTATCGGACTTGACGAAGATCTGCGCTCCGTCGCGGCCGACGATGGCGAAAAAAGGGTCTCGATCCGGCTGCTGGAATCTTGTCTCAAAGCCAAGCTTGGCGCGGTAAAAAGCGATGGTTTGATCGACGTTGCTGACGATGAAGAACGGTGAAATCGCCGGCGTCGCTGGTCGTGTCATAAGCGCGGAGCCTCTTGCACTGGCATCTTACGATGTACGGGCCCTTTCGAAATGCGATGCTCCTGTTCAACGCTCTACGATTGAGTCTATTCCCCAACCGTTGCAATCAGCGTTAACGCTCGTAGCCTTATGGGCACAAGAGAAATCGTCCGCGTCTGCTCCCGAAATGGAATAGCCCGAAGATGACAAAAACAGGTCTAGAACCGCTCCGGCGCATCGCGGGCGCCCGACGAAGAAAAACCATCACCCACCCTCCGGAGCCGTTCGTATTGCTCTAAACACAACTGGAGGGCATGGTGGACGAGAGTGCCAACCGCGTTTCCACCCTCGACCGACCGCGTCGGACGTTCCATAACTTAGCTCGAAGTGAATCAAAGTGAGACTGCCGGACACTCTCGACCGAGATTTCGAGCGCGATGGCAGCACACGATTGAAGTCAGTTGCGGAGCAGCGCAAAGAATGAAAGCCCCGGCGCAAATGCAGAAAACGAAAACTGCGCGAGCAAACTTCGCCGCGCGCGCCGTTGCTGACCAGAGTTTGTTTGAGGTTTCTAGTTCGGAAGCTTGAAGTTCACCAGGATCTGGGTCTGGATTTCGACTGGCTCGCCGTTCAGGTAGTAGGGCTTGTACTGCCACTGCTTGACCGCATCCTGGGCGGCGCGGGCCAGCAGGCCGTCGCCGCTGATGACTTTCAGGTTGGTGATGCTGCCGTCTTTGCTGACCGTGGCTTGCAGCTGCACCGCTCCCTGAATGTGCAGTTGCATCGCTTGCGAAGGATATTTGGGCTGCACCCGCTTGATCACCAGGCCTTCCATCACGCCCTGCGAGACCTTCACCACCTGGGTCGCGGCTTTGGGAACGCGCGCGGGAGTGTTGCCGATGCTGGCGAGCGCTTTGCTGTCAGGCGCGGCGCCCATGTCGACGTCGCTCGGCGCCTGCACCGGCTCGTCCGGCGGAGGCGGCGGCAACGTGACCCGGCGCGTGTCGTTTTTTACGATCAGGCGCTGCGTGACTTCCGGCTCTGCTTCGTCGTCGGCCTCCGGTGTTGCCTCTTTCACGACCGGCTTGCTGGCCGGGGGCTTCGCGGCGGGCGCGGTGGCGGTGCTCGAGTCGCCGCCAATCGTGATGTCGCTGACGTCCGGCGTGGGCGCGGAAGTCTCCCGAGTTTTCGTTCTGTCGGTGACCGGTGCGGTGGCCTCCGGCGCGGTAGCTGCCGGGGCGGGTGCGCTCGCCGCCGCGGTCGCGTTCTTGCTATGCGTGTCTTTCCAGCTGAGATAGCCCGCCGACGAGGCCAGCAGCACCACGGCCGCAAGGATCACAATGGCCTTGGTCTTGCCGCCGCCTTCCACTTCGTCCGGGTCATAGGCACCAGGGAAGAACGTGGGCGGGGCCACGTCGTGGTCGGAATGAGATGAAGCTGGTGTCTCGACAACTTGGGGCGGTGCCGGCTCGCTGAAAGTTGGCGTGCTGACCGGTGGAGGCGCCGAGGGCAACGCCGCCGGCGGCACAACTGCCGTGGGCTGAACTCGTTCCGCGGCCGATGCCGGCGCGGCGGCTGTGCCGCGGCTCATGTGCATCCCGATGGAACTGGGACGCTTTTCGTCCAACAGCGCTTCGAAGGCGCCGGCTGGCCGAGTGGGCTCCACTTTGCCCGCCACTTCGGCGGCTCGCCGTAGCGCCGACCCCATGGGCTCGGCCATCGGCTTGGTAGGCTGCCACGGAAAATTCCGCGGGGCACCGGAAGCGGCAGGAGTCGCCACTGGTGCAGGAGGCGTGGGTGGGGCGGGTTTGGGCGCGGGCGGAATCTCCAGAACTTCCGCGTCATCGGCTTCGAGGATCGAATCGAAATCCTGCGTCTCTGCTTCGAACGTTGGTGCAGCCGCCATCATCGGGGGCGCTGGAGGCACAACCGGTTGGACGGACAGCGCAGGAATCGTTGGCTTGGGCGGGGGCGCCGAGAAAGAAGATCTTGCGGGAATTGGTGCTGCCGCCGGATGCGCCACCTGGGTCACGGCCGGAGTGAGTTGAGCCCTAGGCACGGTCGCGGTGGTAGCGGCCTTGGGAGCTTCTGCTCCCTTGCGCAACAATCCGCGCGCAACCCGCAGAGTCCCTTTGGCCTGTTCGACATTGATGGGTTTGGTGAGCACCAGGTTGGCGCCGATCCGGAAGGCTTTCGCAACTCCTGCTTGTCCTTCAACGACGGCGACGGCGAGCGAAGTTTGGTTCGCGCTGGAATTGCGCGCGCTCTTGAACAATAGGGTTGCGTTCTGCTCGTTGTCGCAGTCGACCACCACGGCATCAAAGTGCTGCGCCATCAACCGCTTCACCGCTGCGAACGGCTCTTTGCAGGGCTCGACCGCAAAGTCCAGATCGCTCAGAACATGCGTGACCGTGCGGGCGGTTTTCTCGTCCGGACAGAAGAGTAATGCCTGGTAACCCATAGCGTAATCGTAGGTACAGTGGCGAATGCCAGCAAGTTACGGCCGTAATGGCATTTAGGCCGCGTTCTGGGAGGGTTATGAGGGCGAAAACACGAGCCCGCCGGGGTGCATCTCCCGTGCGGGTTGGTGCAGATTATGGGTTGCTCACGGGAATCTTGAAGTCGACTGTGACCCGGGTCTGGAAATCGGTGAAGTCCCCGTTGTGCATGTACGGTTTATAGCGCCACAGCTTTACCGCGTCGGCTGCGGCCGCAGCCAACACCGGATCGCCCGAAACCAGTTGCAGGGAATCGACTTTGCCCTGCTTGTTCACGATCGCCTCAAGCACGACCGTGCCCTGCAGTTTGTGCACGCGCGCCTGCTTGGGATAGACCGGATGCACGCGATGGATCACCTGATCGTCGGCGAAATCTTCAGGAACCTCAAGCAGATCACTCGACGGAGACTTGGCGGTGGTGGTGGGCGGCAAGCTGGCGGGGACAAGCGCCGGATTGGCGGCGCGACTCGCGTCCTGACGCGCGCCCTGCACGGCCGCGCCCTTTTGAGTTTTGCTGTCGACAACCGCGCTGCTGATTTGCGGCGGGTTCGCTGCCGGAATCACAGACGCGGGTGTTGTCGATGCATCGGTCGCCGGGGTTGAAGTCGGGTTCATGGAAATGTCGATCTCTTCTGATCCCGGAGCTGGAGTGATTGGCGGGACGGCAGGCGCGGGAGCGGGCACGAGCGGTGTCGGAGAGGGTTGAGGTTTCGCCGCGGCGGTGGTCTCCGGCTCGCCGCGGTACTCGGCGATCTTGGCATTCGCCTTGCCGTATTCCCCCGTAGCAAAGTCACGGAAGGCCGGTTGCATAATCCAGCCGGCATAGCCGCCACCGCCGATCAGCGCCAGCACGACGGCAGCGATGAGCAGGCCCTTGCCGCCGCTCCGTTGTGTTTTCTCGACGCCAGCGAATGGTTGTTTTCCCAATCCCCCAAAAGAGGGCACACCGTAGTCCTTCAGGGGATCAAGGGTTTCCTCCTCCTCAGCGAGCGGATCAGAGATGCTAAGTTTAGCGTCTTCTGATTCTTCCGTGTCTTCGGTGTCGGCCTTGGTCAGGACTGGCTTGGCTTTTGACTTCAAGTCCTCGCTCGGCGAAGCCGCTTCCTTGCGAACCGGGTCCAGCTTTCCAGCCGATGGTGTGGTTGCCGTACTCGCAGCGGCCGCTTTTGCGAACGCCGTCACGCCCACGGTCGGCTTGGGTTTTTCTTCTAGGTCGGGCACAGTGAAGTCGGTTAGCGCGGTCTTGTGTTCCTGCGCCGGAGGCGCTGGAGTGACGGCTGGTTTTGGGGCGATGGCCGGCTTCTCGTTGACCGGGGCCACACTTGCAGGAGCGGCCGGTGCGGGAGTGAGCGCGACAGCGGCGAAGGTGGCTGCCGGCTTGGGTACGGACACGGGTACAACAGGAGCGGGAGTCGACGCGACAGGGGCAACGGGAGTCAGCGCTGTTGACGGCGGAATCGCCGGAGTGGTTACGACCGGTGCAGGCCCTGAAAATGCGGGCGCGGAAGCGCCGGGTACGGGCGCAACCGGCACCAGCGGCACCAGGGGAGTGGTGGCCGCAACCGGCGCCACCGCAGGCACGGCAGCCTTGACTTCTGGCGTGTCTTTGCGCGCCATGCCGATGCCGGTACGTAGTGTGTTGCGGGCCTGCTCGAGCGACACGGGCTTGGTCAATACCAGGCTGGCACCCAGGCGGAACGCATTGGGAACACCGGCTTTCCCTTCAACAATAGCAATGGCGATGAAGGCCTTGTTCAAATTCGAGGCGCGTGCGCTGTTAAAGACCTGGGTGGCATTCTGCGCGTTATCGCAATCGACGATCAGCAGGTCAAAGCGCTGTGTTGACAAACGCTTAAGGGCGAAGGGCGGCTCGCTCGAATGCTCGAAGCTGACTTCCAATTCGTCGAGGATCTGGGTGACGGCGTGAACGGCTTTCTCGTCGCCGCACAGCAGGAATGCACGTATAGCCATAGTAAATCGATGCTACGAAGCTCAGTCATTCGCGGGCAAGTTACTGAGGTAAGGGGCATTGGCCGAGTGCGGCACGAGACGAGGAGTTATGAGCCGTTGTCCCATCCCTAGGCTGGTGACGGTAGCGCGGGCACTTCTGTCCGTCCTCATCACCGCCCCACTCACCTGGGCTGTCGAAGGCCAAGCCAACAGGAGTCTTTGTGATCGGTCATCCGGAGAAGGGGGCCAAATCAGGCCTGAATCGGATAGTTACTAAGTAGGGCAAGAGCATCGGGTGACGCGTGAACACCCAAGTGCCTGGTGTCAGATCCTCCCAGGTCTCGCAACGGCAGTGAGACTCGCGGCCCCTGCTTCATTGCGTGCTGCCTTGCCGTGACAGGTTCCCGGTCAGGGTCCAGGTGAGCGTGCCATTGCGCGCCCGCCCGATGCATCGAGGTGTCGGTGCGGCCCTCGAAGCCCGAAGGCGCCGCCTGGCTGCTATCAGTCTTGCTGATCTGATACCCCCCTGGCCTGGCCCGGGGATGGGAACCGTCACGGTGCCCCAGCCTCGGAGTGGAAACACGGCGAAAATAAGACCGACGACTGCAAATCTCGCGGGGCAGGGCAGGCCATTCCTCCTCGAGTCACGAGACGCAGCCCGATTCCAGATACCCATGCGATGTTGCGTCGATAGAAGCGGAGAGTTGTTGGGAGGACGGGGTGGCTCACATCGCGACGGTCGCGGGGGGACCTAGGCGGTCGGGCGGCGGCAATTGGAAAAATAGCCGAACGATGCTATCTTTTAGCCACAGGGTCAAATCTTGGAACTGCTTCTCAACTTATGCTGGCTGCTGCTGATCGGCCCGGGGATTTACCTGTGGCTGCGGCAGCGGCGGCACGCGAAGCCGATTCTGCAATTCTCGATCGCGCTGGTCTGCCTGCTGTTTCTGCTATTCCCGGTCATCTCTGCCACCGACGACCTGCACGCCATGCGGCAGGAGATGGAGGAGTCGGGGCCGAGTAAACGCGCGCTGAAGCAAGTTGCCAAGCGCGCGCCGGGGCAGGACTTCAGCACACCTCCGGCGCAGCTGCCGTCGGCAGTCCCGGTCGTTCCTTCGACCCTGAGCCGCGGGTACGTCGGGGTTTACCTCGCGGCAGCCGCAGTTTCAGCGGGCCCAGCCATCCCGGTTTCCCGCCCTCCGCCCTCCTCCCTCCTCCCTCGCATAGCCAGGAGCGCTGCCTAGCCGGCGGCGCGCATTCTCACAAATCCTCAACCAAAGTCTCGCACCGAGATGGGGCGACCATTTCGTCAGGGGCGCGCCCCGCGTTGTTGTTCACGCGGGCGACGCTTCTGAACAAGGCGCGAAGGCGCGACGGACTCCACAGGCCGAGTCAGCCGGGGCCCTGGCGCAGCCCTCCCATTCTCCGTTCAAGACGCGGTGAGTTCATGAAACGCGTGTTGGAGCACGGGAGATGATCCGTTCCTTCGTTGATTTTGCGCTGAACAATCGCATCCTCGTCCTGAGCGTGGCGGTTCTGCTTTTTATCTGGGGGATGGTGTCGTTTCACAACCTGCCGATCGAAGCGTATCCCGACGTTGCGGATACGTACGTACAGATCATTTCGCAGTGGCCGGGGCACGCGGCGGAGGAGGTGGAGCAGCAGATCACGGTGCCGCTCGAAGTGCAGTTGAACGGCGTGCCGCACCTGACACATCTGCGGTCGCTGTCGCTGGCGGGGCTGTCGGTGATCACGATGATTTACGACGACGACATCAGCACCTTCACAGCGCGGCAGGAGGTGCTGGACAGGCTGGCGCAGGCGACGATGCCGCCGAGCGTGAATCCGGGGCTGGGGCCGGATTACAGCCCAACGGGCCAGATCATGTTTTACACGCTGAAGAGCGCGAATCCCGAATACGACACGATGGAGCTGAAGACGCTGCAGGACTGGTTCGTGAGAAACCAGCTGAAGGCCGTGCCCAACGTGGTGGACGTCAATATTTTTGGGGGGCCGACGCGCGAGTACCAAGTGCGGCTCGATCCGGGGAAGCTGGTGTCGTATGGCCTGTCGCTGAGCCAGGTGGAACAGGCGTTGGCAAACAACAACACGAACGCCGGAGGCGGGTTCATCCAGCGCGGGCGGCAGGCGCTGAACGTGCGGGCGGTGGGACTGATGGAGAACACCGGAGACGTGGGGTCGACCTTTGTGAAGGTGGTCAACGGAACGCCGGTGCAGGTGAGCGACCTGGGGGAAGTGGCGCAGGCGCCGAAGGTGCGGCTGGGGCAGCTGGGAAAGACGATCCGGCGCGAAGACGGGACGGTGATCAACGACGACGACGTGGTGGAAGGGATCGTCCTGTTGCGCAAGGGCGCGGAGCCGGATGCAACCCTGGACGCGCTGCACGCGAAGATCTACGAACTGAATCACGGCTTGTTGCCGCGAGGCGTGACCTTCGTACCGCACCTCGACCGAAGCGATCTGGTGCGTTACACGAGCCACACGGTGTTGCGGAACCTGACGCACGGGGTGCTGCTGGTGACACTGATTCTGTTTCTGTTTCTCGGGAACGTGCGCAGCGCGCTGATCGTGGCGATCACGATTCCGTTTTCCCTGTTGTTCGCGTCGATCCTACTGGACCTGAGTCATATTCCGGCGAACCTGCTGTCGTTGGGGGCGCTGGACTTCGGCATGATCGTGGATGGGGCGGTGGTGATGGTGGAGAACATCCTGCGTCACACCGGGTCGCGGGTGGATGAGCATCGCACTATCGTGCAGGTCATTGGGGACGCGGCACACGAGGTACAGCGACCCGTGTTCTTTGCGATTTTCGTGATCATCACAGCCTACCTTCCGATCTTCACGCTCCAGCGGGTCGAAGGGCGGTTGTTTCATCCCATGGCGTGGACGGTGGCGTTCGCGCTGCTGGGGGCCCTGCTGTTTTCGCTCTTGATCGCGCCCGTGCTGTGCAGCTTCCTGCTGCAGGGAAAAATCAAGGAGTGGCGCAACCCGGTGCTGGAGCGGGTGGTGATCGGATACCACGACGCGCTGCAGTGGTGCCTGGACCATCAGAGGATGGTGGTAACGGGGGCAGGCGTGCTGGTCGCGGCGATGCTGTATCTCGGCCTGGGCGGACTGGTCGGCTCGGAATTCCTGCCGCACCTGGATGAAGGCGCGATCTGGGTGCGCGGGACGCTGGCGCCGAGCGCCGGCCCAGCGACGGGGATGGAGGTGATGAAGAAGGCGCGCCTGATGCTGGCGGATTTTCCCGAGGTCACGCAGGTGGTGAGCCAGGTGGGGCGGCCCGATGACGGCAGCGATGCGAGCGGCTTTTACAACACGGAGTATTTCGTGGATCTGCGTCCGCGCGCGCAATGGCGGGACGAGTTCCACACCAAGGAGGATCTGATCGCGGCGATGGATAAGGCGTTGGGACAGATTCCGGGCGTGATCTGGAATTTCTCGCAGCCCATCTCTGACAACGTGGAGGAAGCGGTCAGCGGAGTGAAAGGCGAGCTGGCGGTGAAGTTGTTCGGGCGCGATCTGAAGGTGCTGGAGCAGAAGGCGAACGAGATGCAGGACGTGATGAGCAAAATCCCCGGCATTGCGGATTTGGGGACGTTCGAGGTGCGGGGCCAGCCGAACGTGAACTTGGTGGTGGATCGAGCGGCGGCGAACCGGTTTGGCGTGAACGTGAGCGACATCCAGGACGCGATCGAAACGGCGGTGGGCGGGAAGGCGGTCAGCCAGATCCTGGTGGGCGAACAGCGTTACGACCTGACGGTGCGTTTTCAAGAACCCTACAGGTCCACGGTGGATGATATCGAGCGAATCCGGATCCTGAATCCTTCAGGGGAGCGTGTGTCGCTGGCGCAGGTATGCAAAGTGGTGCTGGAGGATGGAGCGTCGACGATTTACCG
>DATMPS010000153.1:0-4870 GCA_035567435.1 Terriglobales bacterium
GGACGATTGCCGCCCAGCAGCAGGAACAGTCGAAGCAGGATATTCCGGATGCACCCTCGGCCTCGCGGCCTTTTCCCAATGTGCCGCCGACGGGCCATGCGCCGCAGGACCAACCTCCGCCGAATCAAGCTCCGCCGAATCAGGCTCCGCCTCCGCCGAATCAAGCGCCGCCCACCAGTTCCGCTCCTACGGAAGATCCGGTGTATGCGCCTGGGGTCGCTCCCGCACCCCCGTTCAACGTCAGCACCGTGCCTGCGGGCAGTGTCCCCACCGAACGCGGCCCCGGCGGCGACGAACTGTACAAGATTGTGACCAACGTGAACCAGGTATTGGTTCCCGTGATGGTGAAAGACGACTCCGGACGCCTGGTCAACGGGCTGTTCTCGAGAGATTTCTCGGTTTATGAGGACGGCAAGAAGCAGAATCTGAATTTCTTTAGCAGCTCTCCGTTCGCGCTCTCGGCGGCCGTGATTTTCGACACGGGCATGCCGGATGTGGCGGTCCAGAAAGTCAACCAGACCTTCTCTGCGCTGGAGGGAGCGTTCAGTCAGTTCGATGAAGTCTCTCTCTATACCTACAGTACCAGCGTTACCAAAGTGACCGACTTCGCGGCGGTAGGCAGGAGATTGACGGCCGCTCTGGATAGCCTCAAGACCGTCACCGGCAGCAACAACGGGCCTCCCGTGGTCAGCGGGCCCATGGGACCGCAGGGCCCGATCATCAACGGCGTCCCGGTCGATGCCGGCGCGCCCCGGACCATCAACCCGCCCAAGGAGGTCCACGTGTTGAATGATGCCCTCGTGGCCGCCGCCGTGGACCTGCGTAAACGCGACCGGGCCCGGCGGAAGGTCATTTTCATCATCACCGATGGCCGCGAATACGGCAGCAACGCCAGCTACAGCGACACGCTGCGAGTCCTGCTCTCGACCGGAATTCAGGTGTACGGCGTGGCCGTGGAAGGATCTGCCATTCCCGTGTACGGCCAGTTGCAGAAGCTGCATGTGCCGCTCACCGGCTCGCGGCTGGGTTACAGCAATGTCCTGCCCAAGTACGCCAACGCCACCGGAGGCGAAATCTTCTCCGGGTTCTCCCGCGACGCCATCGAGACCACCTACGCGCGCACTCTGGGCGATGCCCGCAACCAGTACACCCTGGGATATCTGACCCATTCGACGCCCAGCAGCACCCACCGCGAGATCGACGTGCACGTGGCGCGTCCCGACCTGAAAGTGACCGCCAAGGAAGGCTACTACCCGGTCGGATTGGCGCGCTGACGGCTGAGTTCGAAGAATTTCAGATCTCAGATTGAAGATTTGAACTTCGTGTCGGGTCAGGGTGTCAATCTGAAATCAAAAATCTGCAATCTGAAATTCGCTTCGGCCAACGCCTCTTGCGCTCTTCCCCGGGGTTCTTTACGGGACGGTGTTCCAGAAGTAACCTGAGTAACCTGCCGTTGACACTGGGCCGTGTGGTATAAAACCAGCAGTATCAAGCAAAAATTTTAACCGGGGAGAGGTTTGCGTCCAGACGGACGCCGCCTCCGGTTCCGAGGGAAGTCTTGAGTTTCATCAACTTCGCAGCCCGCGAGATCAACTGCAAGATCGTTTACTACGGCGCCGGGTTGGGCGGCAAGACGACGAATCTTCAGTTCATCTACCAGAAGACCGCCGAGCAGCAGAAGGGCAAGATGATCTCGCTGGCCACGGAGACGGAACGAACCCTGTTTTTTGATTTTCTGCCGCTCGACCTGGGTTCCGTCCGCGGCTTCAAGACTCGCATTCACTTGTACACCGTTCCCGGCCAGGTTTTCTACGACGCCAGCCGCAAACTGATTCTGCGCGGCGTAGATGGCATCGTCTTCGTGGCCGACTCACAGCAGGAGCGCATGGACGCGAATGTCGAAGCCCTCGACAACCTCATGGCCAACCTCAAGGAACACGGCTACGACTTCAACAAGATTCCCTACGTGCTGCAACTCAACAAACGCGATCTGCCAAATATCCTCTCCGTGGACGCCCTGTCCAAACAACTTCGCCGGAAAAACGAGCCTTTGATCGAAGCCGTAGCCTTCCAGGGCCCCGGAGTGTTTGAGACCCTGAAAGAAATCGCCAAGCAAGTGCTCACCGATTTGAAGCAGGGTGGGTAAAGCGGGCGTCAGGCCACGGACGACCTGTACCCAGGAAACTCGGCCTGGTCTTCGCGCGTAACTTATCCTGGTTGAGATCGTCAAAGTACAATGTCGGTGACTATGCGGACGATCCTGGACATTCTGGCGCAAATCCTCCGCACTCTGTGGGCCCACAAGCTGCGCTCCTTCCTCACCATGTTCGGCGTTGCCTGGGGGGTTGGATCGTTGTTGCTGCTGGTCGGCCTGGGCGAAGGTTTCCGTTCGGGAAACAAGCGCGCGCTGGCCGAATTCGGGGAAGACATCATGTTCATCTTCCCCGGCCGCGCCCCGGTGGTCGCAGGCAGCATGAACTCCGCCCGCAACTACCTGCTCACTTACCGGGACTATGCGGACATCCGCCAGGAAGCTCCCCACGTGCGCAATGCTTCGCCTGTCCTTTCCCGCGATGATGTGCGCGCGGTCAGCGAATTCGCCAGCGCCAACGGACAAATTGTCGGCGTGGAGCCGCAGTACAATGAAATCCGGTATCTTCCTCTCAAGCAGGGGCGCTGGTTCAACGAACTGGACGAAGGGCAGAAGCGCAACGTAATCGTCCTGGGCGACGAACTGACCAGGAACCTCTTTTCCGGGCGACCCGCGGTCGGCGTCAAAGTGCTCCTCAATGGCATAAGGTTCGAGGTCATCGGCACCTTGAAGCGCATCGGCCGGGGCGACGAAAACCTCACCAACATGCGGGGCTACATTCCCTTCGAAGTGATGGCGACCAACTTCCCGCTTAAGGGCGCGAACCACGAAAACTCAATCTCGCTGATCAACTATCAGCCTCGCGTGCCCGCCGAGCACTTGCTGGCCCGGGCAGAGGTTCACAAGATCATCGCCCGTAATCACGGTTTCGACTACCGCAATGAAGACGCATTCGAAAACCTCGACACGGTGGAGCAAGCCGAGATGGTCGGCAAGATTTTCGATGCGATGAACCTGTTCCTGGGTACTGTGGGACTGGTGACCCTGACCCTGGGCGCCATTGGGGTCATGAACATCATGCTGGTGGCGGTCAGCGAGCGCACCCGCGAGATCGGATTGCGCAAGGCCCTGGGCGCTACCAACCGCAGCATTCTGGTGCAGTTTTTCCTGGAAGGCATTCTGCTCACACTATTGAGCGGACTGATCGGCATGGGACTGGCCGGCGGCCTGATGGCGCTGCTGGGTTTGCAACAAGGACCGGCGGGATTTGATCCTCCCAAGCTGGTGCCTGCGTCCGCGATTCTGGCGATAGGCTGCCTGACGCTGGCGGGGGTGGCCGCCGGACTCTATCCGGCGCGCAAGGCCGCCATGCTGCAGCCGGTGGACGCATTGCGACAGGAATGAACCGGGGGGAAAGACTTGTTAGGTGACTTGATCCACGAAGCCTACGGCGCCATGCGGTACAACCGCCGTCGGACCGCCCTCACCATGCTGGGCATGGCTTGGGGCATAGCGACCGTCGTCTTGCTGTTGGCCTACGGCAATGGCTTCGGCCGGGCATGCGCTAATATCTTTGCCAATTTCGGCACCCGGCTGATGATCGTGGTTCCTGGCCGCACTTCAATGCAGGCTGGCGGCCAGAAGGCGGGTGTGCCCTTACGCTTTACCCTCGAAGACGTGGACATCCTCACCAACAATATTCCTCAAATCGCTCAGATCACCCCCGAAGCATCCAAGCAGGCGAACATCCAGTACGAGACCCGGACGTTCAACTTCAGCGTTACCGGAAATTATCCCAACGTCACTTCCATCCGCGCGCTCAAACTGGCAGAGGGCCGCTTCTACAACGCGGAAGATGAGACGCAGCATGCCCACGTCACCGTGATTGGTTCCGAGGCCAAAGAAAAGCTTTTCTCCGGACGCAAAGCGCTGGGCGAACGAATCCGCGTCGATGGCCTTAGTCTTGAAGTCATCGGGGTCGTAAGCCCCAAAATGCAGGCCGGCGATGACAACACGAACCGCCTGATCTACATCCCCTTCACCACCATGAGCGACCTGAAGGACACCCACTACCTCGACTCCATCTGGTTCAACTATGACACCCCTGCGTACGAAGGATTGGAACAGTCCGCGCGCCGGGTGATGGCCATAGAGCACAAGTTCGATCCCACCGACCGCCGCGCTATGTTCGTGTTTAACGTCATGGAACAAGTCCACCAGTTCGAAGTGATTACGCTTGGCCTAACCATTCTGCTGGGTTTCATCGGTACCCTTACGTTGGGCATCGGAGGGGTCGGCCTGATGAACATCATGCTGGTCTCGGTAACTCAGCGGACCCGGGAGATTGGGGTCGAAAAGGCTCTGGGCGCCCGCCGGAGGCATATCCTGCTTCAGTTCCTTGCCGAATCTCTCACGATTACCTTCATCGGCGGCGCGCTGGGAATTATTCTTGCCTATGGGGTCTCGCTCTCCGTCGGAAGGCTTACCCTGTACAGCGCTGTGGCGAAGAACGCGCAAGGGGGCGATGTCAGCCTGATCATTGCTCCCAGCACTCTGATCGTGGCTACGCTCATCCTCGGCGCCGTGGGGCTCGTCAGCGGCATGGTGCCTGCCATCCGGGCCTCGCGCTTGGATCCCATTGAGGCCCTGCGGTACGAATAGATTCCAGCTCTCTCGGAGACACCATGGGAGTCGTGTGGTTCGAAGGCCGGGCCTTCGCTCGGAACTACTCTGCGGCCTTGGCTGCTAGCGTCTCCGCCACTGCGATGCTCTGCAACA
>DATMPS010000154.1:0-6706 GCA_035567435.1 Terriglobales bacterium
CGCGCGGCCTTTGGCGGCACAGGAAATGCCGCGAGTGCAGGTATTCGGGGGCTACTCGTACACCCGATATGACACCCAGTCATTTGGCTTCTCCAACGCGACCGGGCTGAACGGATACACTTTTTCGCCCGCCTACAACATTATCCGTGGATTCGGGGTGGTAGCGGAACTGAGCGGACAATACAAGACAAACCTGAACCTGCGCGATCTCGCAGTGGGACCGCAGTTTGTCTATCCTCGAGGGAAGATGATGTTCTTCGGACCTCTTCTCATCGGCGATGCCCGCTCGTTGGTGTAGGCGGGAGGCCCTCAGGAAGATACAGCCCGAGTCGTGGCAGTGGGCGGAGGCCTGGACTACGCTATCTCTCCTAGGTTCGCAGTGCGCGCTTTCCAAGTGGACTACCTGCACGCCACGTTATTTAGTACGACGCAGAAGAATTTTCGGTTCTCGACTGGCCTGGTGTATCGCTGGGGCTCGATCAAGAAGACGCACAGAACCCTGGCGCCCAATCCTTAGCGGGCCCTGGTACGACCTGTAAAAACTTTGGAAGGGACTTGATGATACTGAACCAACGGACGGCGTTGCTGGGAGCCATAGTTGCGCTGGCCTGGTTAGCGGGCTGTGGTGGCAGTGGCAGCAGTAGTGGAAATATCCCTTCTGCCGGCGGCAACGCGTACGTTGCCGTACCCGAAGCCAACGCTGTTGCCTCGTACCGCGTAAGCAGCGGTTCCGGCAATCTGAAGGCCGTGCTGGGTTCGCCCTTCAGCGGAGGGACTTCTCCCATCTCGATTGTCGTCCATCCTTCCGGCAAGTTTGTCTATACCGCCAACCAGGGCGGAAACGATGTTTCGTTATTCACGGTGAACAGCAACACCGGAGAGCTCAAAGAAGTTCTGCCCCGAACGCCCGCGGGGTTGAATCCGGCGTCGTTAGCGATGGACTCGGGCGGTGATCTGCTGTTTGTCGCCAATCAAACATCGAGCACGGTTTCCGTCTATACCGTCAGTTCGAGCGACGGCAGTTTGAAGGAATCCGCAGGATCGCCGTTCCCCACGGGTTCACGACCGGTAGCGCTGGCTTTGTCTCCTTCGGGAAAATTCCTGTACGTGGCCAGTTCGAATTTGCCGCTGGTGTTCGGCTATTCCGTCGCTTCTGGGACCGGCAGTTTGCTGGCGGTCCCGGGATCACCGTTTACGGTGGGCAATGGACCGAGTTCCCTGGCCGTGACTCCCTCGGAACATTTTCTCTACGTAACGAACTTCATTGACAACACCGTGTCGGGACTGAGCATCGACTCCACCAGCGGCACCCTGACTGCGGCTTTGGACTCTCCATTCGCGGCTGGCACAGGCCCGATCTCGGTCACGGTCGACCCTGCGGGGAAATATTTGTACGTGACCAACATAAGCTCGAACAACGTCTCGGCCTACACGATTGATGCCAGCACAGGCGCGACCACAGCGCTCACATCGCCTTTCGCGGCAGGGACCAGACCGGTATCGGCGACGCTTGATCCCGCGGGTGCGTTTCTCTACGTTTGCAATCAAAATTCCAAGAACATCACCAAGTTTCAAATCAACCAGGACACCGGGGGGCTTCCCAGCAGTGTGGTCGCAACCACTCTACAGCTAGCGCCGGCATCGCTGGTATTTGCGAAGTGATGTGTGTGGCTGTCTGGCTGTGACCGCCCTCGCCCGCGCAGGCAAGCGCCACGGAACCCTGCGTGGTGGGATAAAAGCAACACCAAATTCAAATTCAAAAGCCGCGGGCGAGGCCGCCCGCGACCACACGGTCCTCTTTGATTCGCTTTGGAATTCTCGGCTTTGGATTGCACGCGGTTAAACGCCTGATGCCGGGCTTCGCCCTGGCGCAGAACTGCCGCGTTACCGGGCTGTCGCGACGTACCCTGGAAAAAGCGCAGGAGTCGGCCCGGCAGCACAAGATCCCTCTGGCATTCGATTCGGCCGAGGACCTGTGCCGGTCGCCGGAAGTCGACGTCGTGTTGGTCACCACGCCTAACGCTTGCCATCTAGCCGATGTGCTGCTGGCCCTCCGATGTGGTAAACCGGTTTTGTGCGAAAAACCGATGGGCATCCAAGCCAGCGAGTGTCGCCAGATGGTCGAGGCGGCGCGTAGCGCGGGACTACTGCTGGGCGTCGCCCAGGTTTTTCGCTTCGAAGAGAGTACCGCACGTTTGCGAGAGCGCGTGGCCGCAGGCGAGGTCGGCAAAATTATTTTCGCCCGGTCGGAATTTTTCTTTCCCGGAGGGCCGGGACACGCACGTACCTGGCTGCATGATTCGGCTGTGGCCGGTGGCGGTCCGATCGCCGATGTGGGCGTTCACAGCGTGGATGCCTTGCGCTACATCCTCCAAGATGAAGTCGTGCGGGTCAGCGCTCACGGTGTGCGCGACACCAGCTCGGGCACGGTGGAGTCGACAGCCGTGCTCACGCTGGAATTTTCTCGCGGCACTCTGGGGACGGTGGCAGCTTCCTTTCGGGCCGAATACCGCACGCCTCTCGAACTCGTCGGGGAGTCCGGGGTTCTCCGGGCCGAGGACGGGTTGAACGTGGAACGGCCAATCCAACTGGAGTTGCGTCGTGCCGGCTCCGTAGTTGAGACCGACGAGGTCTCGAATCAACTGGCGTATGCGAAACAGGTGGACGCATTCACGGCTGCGGTCGAGGGCAAAGCGAAGTTTCCGGTACCCGGCGAAGAAGGATGGCAAAACCAGGAAATTCTGGATGCAGCCTATCGAAGCTTGAAAAACGGCAAAACTGAAGACGTAGCCCAGGTGAAGTAGAACCGGCCACGAATACTCAGGGCGCTTTCGTCTGCGCCGGCTGCGAAGGAACCCCCTTCGCCTGCACGATCGCCCAATGCCACTCCTGATCCCCACCTAGTGTCGTACCCAGGGTTTCGTGGAAAACTGTTGTGCTCGAGGGTGCGGCCGAACCTTTGAGGTGGTAGAGAACGGTGGAATCGGGTTTCTTTTCCAAAAGTAAGGTAGTCGTTTCCGCCGCTGGTATGAGGCGTGCTGAACCTCGCCGGGCCGTGTTTGCCTCCGAGCTGCGCAGGACGGTCACTCCCACAGTAATTTCTTTTATGTTCCAGGTGGTGCCGTTGTGCACGGAAACTTGCAGCGTGTCTCCGCTGATCGTGGCTGGGCCGTCGAGCTTTGCCAATTCGATTTCTGGCAGATCCTGCGGCGCGTAAGGGTCCGACAGCAAGGATGTAGCTGAGCCGCTGAAGGAGAGGTCGCAGGTCACATCTGGAGAGGAGACTTGGAACTTCTTTCCCGCGCCATCGATACTGAACAGCAGACTGCCATTGAGCTTGCGGGTCTGAACTTCATCCATGACCTGATGAAGGTTGTCGTTGTCGATGACGGCATGCTCGATGGCTGCTTTGCCTTTTCGGTACTGGCGCGCCAAATCGCCCAGCGACGGTTCCCCGCTATCGGACTGGGCCATCGCACACACCGGAAGCAAGGCTCCCAGCAAGACGACGGCGAGCGGCAAGAATAATTTGCGAGTCATCAGGTCGTCACAGAACGGTTCCTCTAGCATTGTGCCGCAAGCAGCCCAGCTCTGCTCATTGTCGCTGCCGCCAGCATTCAATTGATAACTACCGGGAAACCGGTCCTGACGAAATTGTACTCAGGAGGCGAAGAGGAACCAGCAAGGCGGGTACGAACGTTGGTCGTAGAACCTTGGAACGGCGGCAGGTTCTGTGACACAGTCGGACGAACAAGACCGGGCGTGCGGGACTCGAAGGGCACGCAACGGGGCGCCGCACGCCCGAGGTTACACGCTCTTACAGCAGGCCAGAGGAACGGAAGCGTGTAACCGGATCCATAACCGGAACAGGCTGCCGCTGAAAGATCCAGCGGGCCACCGCATAGCCCAGCGCCGCATAGCAAACATAGACTAGCTTCATGGCTCACCCCAAATGGTTAGATGCTCTTTCGCCTTGGGGAAGTGCGACAAGCGCACCATACGAGGACAAACTTAACAAGCAGGCACCAGTAGGTCAATGAACCACTGGTGCCATGCGTATGGCACAAAAGTAACATGAGTAACCCGGGGATACCGGGGTTCGATCCTGAGCCAAGGGGGGAAACAGCCGGTCGTTTCCGCACCTGGGGGGCATCCCAGACCCCTTTGCGCTCTTTGCGGTGTCCTTTGCGACCTTTGCGGTTAAGTATTTGATTTTGCTGCAAATCCGCACAAAATCTTTAACCGCAAAGGTCGCAAAGAAACACGGAACAGGCCGATTGCGAATTATCTACACCTGAAGAACGTCGCCTTCGCGGGCTACGAGCTCGTACAGCACGGGATTCACAAAGAAGCCGATGAAGAGCCGGGAGATCAGCCCGGCTACGATGACGATAGCGAAAGGTTTCTGCGTGTCCGAACCGATGCCGGTGGAAAGGGCCGCCGGCAGCAATCCGAGGCATGCCACCAGAGCTGTCATCATGATCGGACGCAGGCGCAGCAGCGAAGCCGTCCGGGTGGCCGTTGGGATATCCATTCCCTCCTGCCTGAGCTTGTTGATATACGAAACCAGAATGACGGCCGTCTCAACCGAGACGCCCAGCAGCGCCAGCAGTCCCAGAACTGACGAGACGCTGAACGGGGTATGCGTGAGCTTCAGCGCCACCAGCGCTCCCACCGGCTCCGTCATGATCACGCCCAACGCAATCGTGGCCGGAAACTTGAAATTCCCGTAGAGCGCGAACAGAATCATGAAAATCAGCACCAGGGCAAGGGGAACAATAAAATACATCTGCGACTTCGCTTCGAGAAACTGGCTGTATTCGCCGCCCCAGGTCATCCAGTAGCCTTGCGGAAGAGTGACGGCCTTGTTCACGGCGGCTTGACCGTCGCGCACCGCCCGCTCTAAATCACGGCCTTCGATGCTGTACTGCACGCCGATGTAGCGGGAATTGTCTTCTCTATAGATGAAGGAGGCGCCGTTGCCCTGGCTGATCGTCGCCAACTGGCTCAACGGAATCTGCTGCCCGTCAGGCGTGCCCACCAAAAGATTCCCAATGTCGTGGGCGTTGCTGCGAAACTGCGGCTGCATCCGCACCACCAGATCGAAAAGCTTTTCGCCCTGGATGACCTGGGTAACCGCCTGGCCGCCGATGGCGGCCGAGATCACAGCTTCCACGTCGGCGACGTTGATTCCGTAACGCGCGATCTTGTCGCGGTCCACATCGAGCAGCAGGCTGGGTTGGCCAAGTTCACGGACCACCGTCAATTCGGTGAAGCCGGGGATTCCGGCCAACACGTTCTTCATCTGCACCGCTTTGTCCTGAAGAACGCCCAGGTCGGGCCCATAAATCTTGACTGCAAGGGAACTCTTCAGGCCGGTCAAGGCCTCGTCCACCGCATCTTCCGCCGGTTGGGTGAAGTTAAAGATAATTCCCGGAAAGGCGCTGAACTTCTTGTTGAGGGATGCGATCAGCTCTTCTTTCGTACTGACGTCACCGCTCCAGGTCGCGTCCTTGTACGGCCTCAAGCCAACATAGAACTCGCAATTGAAAAAGCCAGTGGGATCGGTGCCGTCGTCGGGACGTCCCAACTCCGAGCCCACCACAGTGACTTGGGGATAAGACATCAAGATGGCCCGCAGTTGCGGAGCGATTTTACCGGCTTCTTCGAAGGAAATGGTGTACGGCATGGTGGCTCGCACCCAGAGCGCGCCTTCATCCAGATGAGGCATAAATTCTCCGCCGATGAACGGGACCAGCAGCAGCGAAGCGCCGAATATCAGAGTTGCGATCGCCATCGTGGCTTTGGGGCGGGCCAGTGACCAATCCAATTGGGTCGCATACTTGTTCTTCATCCACTCAAAGGGGCGGTTGGGCTTTTCGCGAATGCCTTTCCTGAACCAATAAGAAGCCAGCACCGGGACCAGCGTGAGCGTCAGGATGAGCGCGCCGACCAGCGCGAAGGACATGGTCTCAGCCATGGGGTGGAACAGCTTTCCCGACGGCCCGCTCAGGGCGTAGATCGGCAGATACCCGGCGAGGATGACGGCCACCGAGTAGAAGATCGGGCGGTCAACATCTTTTGCCGCGGCCAGAATCACTTCGTTCAGCTTGTATTCCTGCCCCTCCCGCAAAGCGAGTTCGCGATAGATGTTCTCAATCATGACCACGGCGCCGTCAATCACAATTCCGAAATCGATGGCTCCGATCGAAAGCAGGTTCGCGGCCACGTCGTGGGCATGCAGCACGATGAAGGCGAACAGCAGAGACAATGGAATGGTGAGCGCAACAATGACGGCAGCGCGAAAGCTGACCAGAAAGAAGATCAGGACGATCAGCACCAGCACCATGCCGCGAAGCAAATTCGCTTCCACGGTGTCGGTGGTGAGTTTCACCAACTCGCTGCGATCATAAAAGGGATTGACTTTGACGTCGGGCGGAAGGATCAATCGGTTCAGTTCGTCGGTCTTGGCCTCGACTCCCTTCAAGACCGTCTGCGTCTGCTCGCCGCGACGCATCAGGATCACTCCCTCGACTGCATCGTCGTTTCTCTGAAAGCCGAATTCACCCAGGCGAGGCGCGTGGCCGATCGTCACGTCTCCCACATCCCGCACCCGGATGGGCACACCCTTGTTGGCCCCAACCACGATGTTGCCGATGTCGTCTGTATTCCGTACCAACCCGATACCGCGCACGTAGTAGAACTG
>DATMPS010000155.1:0-3394 GCA_035567435.1 Terriglobales bacterium
TCTCGCCACGATCGAGGCCGTCCGAGAGGCAGTCGGGAGCGAAATGAGCGTGATGGTCGATTTCAACCAGGGACTTCACCTCGGCGAGGCGCTGGAACGATGCCACGCAATTGATGATCTCGGCCTCGCCTGGATCGAGGAACCCATCATTTATGACAACCTCGAGGGCTACGCGCAGCTGACTGCGGATCTGAAGACGCCTGTCCAAATCGGTGAGAATTTCTACGGGCCGCGGGCGCTCTACACCGCCTTGCAGATGAAAGCCTGCGATTATGTCATGCCGGATTTCATGCGGATTGGCGGCGCCACAGGCTGGCAGCGAGCGGCTGCCATCGCCGGTGCTGCGGGTATTCCGATCTCCACCCATCTCTATCCCGAGGTGGCCGCTCACGTGATGCGGGTCACCGAAACGGCGCACTGGCTTGAGTGGCAGGATTGGGCGAATCCGATTCTGCAGCAGCCCTATGCGGTCAAGGATGGCAAGCTGCATATACCTGACGTGCCGGGCATCGGGCTGGAATGGGACGAAAGGGCAGTGGCCACTCACCCTGGCTGATAACTTCTAGCGCGCGTTTCCTCATACGGGATAGGTGCATTGGGGTCCTGAATCTCAGGGTCAGTAGGAGCCCCGATGCAGAAAGAGTGTAGCGCGGATTTGTTCGGATTTGCACACGTCGAAGCGCGCGGTGGTGGCGGCGTTTGACGGCGGCAAGATCACCGGCGGCCATGCACCAACTTCAAATCATGTTTCCCGACATCGTCCGGCTAGGCTAGGCGATGGTGCGCCCTGGAAGGGGCTGGTCTTAATGCGGTCGTTCAGCGCCGAGCACCGTGAGACGTGATTTGACCAGGAGGGGCACCGATCCAGTCGACCGATGCGCCATGCGGATCAGTCCAAGCTACCGGAACACCGTTCACGGTCATCAGGAAAGTTCCTTTCGGTCCCTCCCCACCAACGCGGCCCGCGATGTCCAAAAGGACCCGCGGTGTTTCGTTCGCGATCCAAAAATCGCAGAGCAAGCCGACTGATCGCGCAAACTCCTCCCGTTCCGCCGCTGAGGAGACGTAAGGCAGCACCGCCGTATGGAAGATGACGAGTGTCGCATCCTTCGGCGCCTCTTGCGCGAGTGCTGCGAGGTCTGTACGCAGGTCGCCCTTAACGAGTCGCGGCTTCTGTTCGGCGGCAATCTCGATCGCCGCGCGCAGTCTTGCCAGCCGGCCCGTTTGCTCCGGCCAAACCAGCGCTTCCAGCCAACCCACCTCGTCGGGGTCCGAGAGGTCGACGGGCTTAAGATCGAGCCCCGCCCTCCAGACGACGCGCGGCAGTCTTGCCGGGACTGGGGTCGCGGCATTGACCACGCAGGGAAAGACGGGCGGCACCAAACGCTGCGCCTTGGGATTCAGAATAGCCCCGCCACAATCGTAGGCGTAGAAGTCGGGGAGCAGGCAAAGACCGGCAGAGGCGCCGACTTCAAGCAATGCCAACGGCTCAGGAAGTGCGGCCAGCACCGGCAATAAGGCTGCGCATCGCCCCGGCTCATTTGTCTGGGTCGAACGCGCTAGCATCGCGGCTCGCAAGGCGTCCCTCTCATGCAATACGCAGCTCCGGAACCGGTCCCAGCCGGCGGGCGTCCCGAAGAGGTAACGGACGGCGGAGAGAAACAGGTTCGGCTGCCGCTTCTCGCGAGGCAGTGTCAGCAAAAACCCGATGACCTCCGGATCGGAAGCGACGCCACGCGAAAGTTCACCGTAAAGCGGAGACCGATCACGGACCTCGTCCTCGGCAAACCGAAGATACGCGGTCGACACCCTTGCGCCGTCTTGCTGATCCATGGGCCGTGACCATGCGGGTGGGAGCATACACAAAGTAAACTGTCATTGTCCGGTGGGCTAGCTGCCTGAACTCCTTCGCCACCTTCGGCGCGATTCGCTGCCGAGCTTTGTGGCGCAACGAGCTGAGGGGAGCGCCCGCCCGCAAAAACGAAATCGTTGCGTATTTGAGGCCCTGTTCTTACGCGCCGTTTCACACTGTTCCGGTCATGACGGAACAGGTTCATCGGATCGTAGTTCCTCTTCAAACCTAACAGCCGGTCGATCTTCTGTGGTTCCGCGTCTCTGGCCGCCCGAGTTAAACCGGTGGTAAACTAAGCGCAAGGCTCTGAAAAAGAGCTGACAACCCCAAAGAAGATAGGCAAACAGCCAACAATCGGGAGGAATACGTGGCTAGTCCAACCCTGACCCGGCGCACGGTGCTGAACACGGCAGCGCTGGCAACGACCGCCCTCGCGATGCCTTTCGTTCGCGGCGCCCACGCGGCCGGGAAGCTATCCTGCGGCTTCTGGGACCATTGGGTTCCCGGCGCCAACGAGCCGCTCGCCAAACTATGCCGCGAGTGGGCCGACAAGGAAAAGGTCGAGTTGACCATCGACTTCATCACCAGCCAAGGTGACAAGCTCGCGCTGACAGCCACTGCCGAGGCCCAGGCGAGGTCCGGCCACGATGTCCTGCAGATGTCGGACTGGTACGTGGCCGCCAGAGCGGATAATCTCGAGCCGGTCGACGAGCTGGTCACTTCGCTGATCAAAGAGCACGGCAAGTTGCTGCTCGGCTCCGAATACATCGGCAGGCAGAAGGGCCGCTGGATCGCGGTGCCGACCGGGGTTCAAACCACGGGGCAGACCCCATGCGCCCGCATTGACCACTTCAAGCAGTTTGTCGGGCTTGGCTTGACCAAAATGTACCCGGCTGGTGCACCACCGGACGAGGTCCTCGCCGACGCCTGGACGTGGGACGGGTTTCTTGGGGCGGCTGAGAAGTGCGCCAGGGCAGGGTACCCGTTCGGCATGCCGCTCAGCACTTGGAGCGACTCGGTCAACTGGGTGAGCGCCGTGTTTGCCGCACAGGGCGCGCAGCTCGTCGACGGAGAAGGCAACATCACGGTCAAATCGGATGAGGTGAAAGAGGTTTTGGAGTGGTTCAAGAAAATCGTGCCGCTTCTGCCGCCCAGCGTGTTCGCCTGGGATAATGCGGCGAACAACAAGTGGCTGATCTCGGGCCAAGGGGCCTTGATCATGAACCCGCCGGGCGCCTGGGCAGTAGCGGTGCGCGATGCGCCTGCTGTGGCCGAGCAGCTCTGGACGTTTCATTCTCCGAAAGGTCCGAAAGGCCGCTTCGACCCGTGCAGTTTCGGCTTTTGGGGGATCTGGAATTTTTCCGCCAACTCAGCGGCGGCGAAGAGCCTCCTGACTCATCTGTCTACCCGCACATCGGTCGAAAAGCTCGTCGCTGGGAGTCATGGCGTCGATATTCCGCCATTCGAGAAGCTTCGCGATTTCAAGACGTGGGAGGAAGAAAAGCCACCAGCTGGCACGCTATACAATTATCCGCCGCGCGG
>DATMPS010000156.1:0-11053 GCA_035567435.1 Terriglobales bacterium
GGCCGCACCTTTGCGGCGGTTGTAGCGGGCTAAGGCGAAATACCAGATGCCCAGCGAAACGGCTGCAGCCACGGCGTCGATCAGGAGTAGGCGCCCCACAGAGACCTCGTTTACTGAGATGGTACGTCCGGAGACGGCGGAGAGCAAGAGGCGGAATGGGGTAAATTTTCGGGGGCCAGCCAGCGTCCTCGACGCGAATTGCCGCGCTGGATGCGGCTTGCACATCCGACAGGGCAGATCGAAGGGCTAGTGGGCGAGCGCATGCACGACGGGGCAAGCCCCGTCTCTACTAGAATGTGGGCCGGGGAATGGAAGGTGGACTCGAAGAAAAATCCGGCCGCGGAGTTTACGATCCGGGGGTTCCGGCGGAGCGACTTTCACCGGCTGTGGGAGATTGACCAGACCTGCTTTCCGCGGGGGATTTCCTATTCGCAGTTTGAGCTGTTGACCTACATGCGGCGGCCGCGGGCGTTTACGCTGGTGGCGGAGCGGGTTCCGGGGGACGATCGGGAGGCCTGGGCGGCGGCCGATGGCGCCAATACGGTGGGCTTTATCGTGGCCGAGGCGGGGCGGCAGACCGGGCACATCATCACGATTGACGTGCTGGCAGAGGCGCGGCGGAGCGGGCTGGGGTCGCGGCTGCTGGCCGCAGCCGAAGAGCGGTTGCGCGAGTTGGGTTGCCGGGCGGTCGTGCTGGAAACCGCGGTCGACAATGCGGCGGCGCTCGCGTTTTACAAGCGACACGAATATTTCCTGGTGAGGACCGAGCGCGGGTACTATGCGACGGGAGTGGATGCGTTTGTGCTGCGGAGAGAGTTAGGGGACGGGGGCGGAAAATCTTAAACCGCAGAGGGCGCGGAGGGCGAGCGGGGACGCAGGGAAGGGCGGCAGCGGAATCGGTGCGCAAGCGTTGAGTTCCCGGCAAAATCGCGGGGTGGTGAAAAATCTCTCGGAGCCGGGAGTGGCGCATGCAGGCGCGGGGTCCTTCGACCGCGTTCGGCTTTCGCCTCACTTCGCTCTAGGATGACAGGTTTGAGAAGGAGCTAGACGGGGCGAGCCGCGTTCTTGTGCCACACGAAGCACCGACATTATGAAAATTGCGATTCAGGGGGAGTTGGGCGCGTTCAGCCATGAGGCGGCTTTGCGGATGGTGCCGCGGTGCACCGTCGTGCCATGCGCGAGGTCGGCGGAGGTGTTTGATCGGGTGGGACGCAGCACGGTAGGCGGGGCCGTGATCCCGATCGAGAATTCGCTGGCCGGGTCGGTGGCGGAGCATTTTGACTTGCTGCTCAGCCGGGACGTGTTCATCCAGAGCGAGTTTCCGCTGCGCATTGTGCACAACGTGATTGCCGCGCCCGGGGTGAAGTTTCGCGACCTGCGGCGGGTATTCTCACATCCGGTGGCGCTCGACCAATGCCGGGAGTTTTTCAGGCGCCACCCGAAGATTGAGCCGGTGGCGTTTTATGACACTGCGGGGAGCGTGAAACACGTGGTGGAGCAGGGGCTGCGGGATGCGGCCGGCATCGCAGCGAAGCACGCCGCCAGCGTGTACGGCGGAACGATTCTGAAGGCGGGCATCGAAGACAACAAGCAGAATTTCACGCGCTTCTTCTTCATCCGCAAGCTTCGGCAGGTGCGGCCGGGGGCGAACAAGACGTCGCTGGCGTTCAGCGTGAAGAACATTCCGGGCGCGTTGTTCAAGGCCTTGAGCGTGTTTGCCCTGCGGGAAATCAGCCTGAGCAAGATCGAGTCGCGTCCGGTGCGGGGGCGGCCGTGGGAGTACGTGTTCTACGTGGATATCTTGCGCGGAGAGGACGAGGCAGCGCGTAACGCGTTACGGCACCTGGGCGAGGTGGCGGACCTGGTGAAAGTGCTGGGGGTGTACCCGGCGGCGCAAGGTCACAAAGGCTAGTGAGAAGAAGAGACCCTTCCCAGGGAAGAACACATCCGAAGGCAGATCCTATGCAATTATCGAAAGTCCTGCTGCTGGCGATGGTGGGCGTGATGGCTCTGGCGGTTGTGGCGCAGGCCGGCAACAATAAGTTTGGCGTAGGTGATGCGCGAACGGTTACGTTCTCCGACGAGTTCGGGGATTACGAGATCCGGCACGTGATGGACGGGAAAGATCACGTGATGGTCCCCCACAATCGAGTGGCAAGGCTGTGGATGTAAGGGTGAAGTGCTCGCTGAAACCGCTGCCCGAAAAAGCAGTGCAGAGCCAGCAGGTGTTTGGGGTCAATGCTGCCAATGAGCGGGGTCTGGTATCGCTCGTGTTCCGCGGCGAAAGCACTCAAGCACGTTTTTTAAGAAGCGACGTTTCTCATAGGTAGGGAAAGTCAGGGAAACCGACGCGGACGCCGGCAGCCGGTGCTGGCGGTGTCCAAGAGGCGAGGTTTCGATCCGTGACTGCGAGGGTAACCTGTACCATTGGCAGCGTGCAAAACTCGCGAGAAGGGGTTTACAATCCAACACTCTACGGGGAAGGTCCCGTCCGGCCTGCATCTTTTTGAGCATCAGCAACATCAAAAGTTGAGCGAGATACACTCAAGGAGAAACATGGCACAGCAGTCGCGCGCAGAGCGCCCTACAAAAGCCAAAGAAGAGAAAGAGAAGGAAGAGCAGGACGGACGGTCCCTGCCGGTTCTGCCGGTGCGGGATACAGTCCTGTTTCCGCATGCCGTGCTGCCACTCACGGTGGGGCGGGAAAGTTCTGTGCAGTTAATCAATTCTCTGGGCGAGGACAAGACCATTGTGGTCGTGGCCCAGCGCGAAGCGCGGGTGGATAGTCCTCAGCCTACAGATCTGTATACCGTGGGCACGCTGGCGGTGGTCCACAAGGTAGTGAAGATGCCGAACCAGAGCCTGTTCGTGTTTGCTGAAGGCCTGGAGCGGGTGAAGCTGGCGGAGTTCTCGCAGCTAACGCCATTTATGCGGGCGAGCTTCACGACGATTGCGGAGACGGTGCCGCCGAAGAGTTCTGAGATTGAAGCGTTGCAGCGCAACGTGCTGACGTTGTTTCAGCAGATCGTCGCGGGATCGCCGACCCTGTCGGACGAGCTGTCCACGGTGGCGATGAATATTGAAGAGCCCGGGCGGCTGGTGGACTTTATTGCTTCGTCGTTGCCATCGCTTTCGACCTCGGACAAGCAGGACACGCTCGAGACGACCGACGTCAACGTGCGGTTGGAGAAGATCAACCAGCACTTGGCGAAAGAACTGGAAGTCCAGCAGCTGCGCAACAAGATCCAGTCGGAGGTGCAGGACAAAGTCCAGCAGACGCAGCGGGAGTACTACCTGCGCGAGCAGATGAAGGCGATCCAGAAGGAATTGGGTGAGCAGGACGAAGGTGCGCGGGATATCGATGAACTGAAGCAGAAGATCGAAGCCGCCGGAATGCCCGATGAGGTGAAGAAAGAAGCCCTGAAGGAACTGGGACGGCTTGCGCGCATGTCGCCGATGGCGGCCGATTATGGCGTGACGCGCAACTACATCGAGTGGCTGGCGGTGCTGCCCTGGGCGAAGGCGTCGGGCGGAGAAGTGGACATCCCGAAGGCGAAAGAAATTCTGGACGCGGATCACTACGACCTGAAGAAGGTGAAAGACCGCATTCTGGATTACTTGTCGGTGCGGCGTTTGAAGCCGAACATGAAGGGGCCGATCTTGTGTTTCGTCGGACCTCCGGGGGTAGGCAAGACGTCGCTGGGAAAGTCGATTGCGCGCTCGCTGGGACGGAAGTTTGTGCGGATTTCGCTGGGCGGGGTGCATGACGAGGCGGAGATTCGCGGGCACCGGCGGACTTATATCGGAGCTTTGCCGGGGCAGATCATCCAGGGAATTCGCCGCGCGGAGACGAAGGACCCGGTTTTCATGCTGGACGAAATCGACAAAGTTGGGCGGGACTTCCGCGGAGATCCGGGTTCGGCATTGCTCGAAGCATTGGATCCCGAGCAGAACAGCACATTCCGGGACAACTACCTCGACGTGCCGTTCGACCTATCGAAGGTGCTGTTCATCACGACGGCCAACATGCTCGATCCGATTGCGGAGCCGTTGCGCGATCGCATGGAAATCATTGAACTGCAGGGCTACACGGAAGAGGAGAAGGTCCACATTGCGTTCCAATATCTGATTCCGCGGCAGGAAGAAGAGAATGGGGTTACGGCGGAGCAGATTGAATTTCCGCAAGAGGCCGTGAGCCATATCATCCGGCACTACACGCGGGAAGCGGGTGTGCGCAACCTGGAGCGCACGATCGGCACGATCTGCCGCAAGCAGGCGCGCCGGCTGGCGGAAGGCAAGACGGACAAGCTGATCGTGACTCCGGAGGTCGTTCAGGAATTCCTGGGCGGGATCAAAGTGCGGAGCGAGGGCGAGATTGAGGAACGTACCAAGCGGGCGGGAGTTTCGGTTGGCCTGGCCTGGACTCCGACGGGAGGCGACGTACTGTTCGTGGAAGCGAACACGATGAAGGGCAAGGGCGGCTTCACCATGACCGGACAGATCGGGCAGGTGATGCAGGAGTCGATGCAGGCGGCGCTGACCTGGGTGCGGTCGAACGCGACCCGGCTCGGGATCCAGGAAAGCTTCTTCTCGGATCACGATATTCACATGCACGTGCCGGCGGGCGCGATTCCGAAAGACGGGCCTTCGGCGGGGGTGACCATGGCGACGACCCTGGTGTCGTTGCTGACGGACCATCCGGTTCGTCCTTACACGGCGATGACCGGGGAGATCACGCTGAGCGGAAATGTGCTGCCGGTGGGCGGAATCAAAGAGAAGGTGCTGGCGGCCAAGCGCGCTGGCGTTCGCGATGTCATCCTCCCGGCGGAAAACAAGACGAACGTGGAGGAAGACCTGACGCCGGAGCAGTTGGAGAACCTGCAGGTGCACTACGTAAAGAACATCGAGGAAGTGCTGGAGCTGGCTCTGCCGGGTTCAAGGCGTGAAAAAAAGGAACTGGTGGCCGAGAAGGAGCTCAGCGGAGCAGCCGCCAGTCGGTAACAAAGTCGTCGGTCTTCGGCCGTCCGTCGTTGGCAAGATTGAACTGCCAGTCTCTTGAGGGGCTGGCAGTTTTGTTTTGGTTCAATTCCTAACCTCGCTTCTCTGCTGCCTCGGCGAACAGATACACTACCCCTAATGCGCGTGCAGGTATTATTTTTCGGAGTTTTGAGGGATCTAGTGGGTGGACCGAGTGAGTTCCTCGAACTCCGTGAAGGATCGACCGTGGCCGATGTACTCGACCACTACGAAGCTCGCGTGCCGAAGATCCGGGAGGTCTTACCGACAATCGCGCTGTCAGTGAATCAGCACTACGCCGGGCCTGGGGCTGTTCTCGGGAACGACGATGAAGTTGCTTTGCTGCCGCCGGTGAGCGGAGGAGCCTCGCGCACGGCGCATGCGGCGATCGTGCGCGAGGGGATCGATACTCAGACGATGCTGGATGGGATCAAGCGTCCTGAGGACGGGGCGGTGGTGCTGTTCGAGGGCGTGGTACGAAATCACACCCGGGGACGGCAAACCCTGTACCTGAACTACGAAGCTTACGAGGAGATGGCCCTCAAGCAGATGGAGGAGTTAGCCGAGCGGGCGCTGACCCAGTTTCCGGTACGGGACGTAGCGCTGGCGCACCGGCTGGGCCGGCTGGAGATCGGGGAAACCAGCGTGTTGATCGTCGTGGCTTCAGCCCACCGGGGAGCCGCGTTTGATGCTTGTCGCTGGCTCATTGACACGCTGAAGCGGACGGTTCCGATCTGGAAGAAGGAGTATTTTGTGGATGGGGCGGTGTGGGCCGATGGGGAGCCGTTCCCGGCTGAGATTCCGCGCGCCCAAGGCAGCCCGAGCGGGCAGCCTGCATCTAAGTGAATCGACCGACGATGACGCGACCCGCCACTGTGCTAATGGTCTGTGTGTTTTCCGCCTGCGGGTGTCTTGCGCAGGAGGATCCCGCCGCCACCGTTAAGATCGACGTCCGGCTGGTCAACGTTTTTGTGACCGTAACCGATCCGCACGGGGCGCCGGTAGCCAAGCTGACCAAAGACAACTTTCATCTGAGCGAGGACGGCACGGAGCAGAAGATTGCCGTGTTCGACAAAGAATCGGCGCTGCCCCTTTCCATTATTGTTGCCGTCGATACCAGCCTGAGCACGAAAAGAGATCTGCCACTGGAGCTGGCGTCGGCCCGGCACTTCGCGCACACCATTCTGCGTCCGGTGGACGCGATTTCGCTGTACCAGTTCAGCGAGATCGTGGACGAGGTGGTTCCGTTCACGGCGGATGTTAAGGCGATCGATCACGGTATCGACCGGATTCGTGTCGGGTCTGCGACCGCGCTTTACGACGCGCTGTACCTGGGCTCGCGGGCGCTGGACCGCCGGCGTGGACGGAAAGTGATGGTCGTGATCACCGACGGAGGCGACACGGTGAGCAAGGTGGACTATCGCGACGCGGTGCGGGCCGCGCAGGAAGCCGAGGCGATCGTCTACAGCATTATCGTGGTCCCGGTGGAGGCGAGCGCGGGACGCGACACCGGGGGAGAGCACGCGCTCATCCAGCTCTCCGAGGATACGGGCGGGAAATACTACTACGCGAGCTCGCTGCCGCAGCTGGACAGCGCCTTCCGCCAGATCAGCGACGAACTGCGCACGCAGTACCTGCTGGCGTACTATCCTTCGCAACGCACGTCGGACCACGAGTTCCGGCGGATCGACGTACACCTCGAGGGAGTGCCCGATGGTGGGGACTACCGGGTGCGGAACCGAACGGGATATTACTCGGCAAAATCGAATTTCTGATTGCGGATTCAGCACGCCCCTTGCCCACACTTATTCCGTGATCTAAGTCGCTGCGAATTGATCCTTGCGGCGGTAGAAAAGCAAACTTCAGGCGCCAAAGCGCCGTGTATTTTCAAGTCTTCGCGGCACGAGTGAATGCGTGTCCTTCCCCGGCGTCGCACCGCGTCTTGCATGGGGCGACGAACAGCAGATTGCTCCTGCCTCGCTGCGTTCGCGCGTCGGAATGACAAAGTGGAGGGGAAACGGTCGCGGCGGAGCAGCTGAAGTTGGAGCCTCAGTCGCGACGGGCAGTGGGAATTTCCGCGTGCAAGTTCGCGATCCGCGTTCTTCTTCCAAGACCCACAAATCCTTCCCAGCTAAGACAAGACAACCGGTTGTGTCTCGTTAGGTGATTTGTGGGCGCGATGTCTTCCTACCATTTCACGGAGTGTCTTCCGAATTTCAGGAGGGGTGTCTAGGGGTAGACAAAATGTAAGTCGCAGTTGAGCGCTCTTCAAAGCTCTTAGTGGAAAGGCATTGTCCACGGAGAGTGTTATGGACTGTCCATTGCTCCCCTCGTCATGAGGCGGTCGGGCGCGTCTTGATTTTCCTGGGGTTGATCACGAACAAGCAGCAGGTGGCATTGGTTTTCTGATTCGAGCAGAACGCCCGGCTGGCACAGCATTCGGCTCGTTTCACAAGAGTGAACTGTTTTTGTTGAGTTTGTGAGCAGAACGCCAAACTTTTTGTGAGGAGACAATCGCATGAATCAGCGATTCGGTGCGGACCTAACGCGCAGGGCATGGAGAGTGGTTCCTGTCCTGGTTGTTCTCTTTGTTTCTCTACTGATGTCAACCGCCTTTGCACAAGAGACGACGGGCGGACTGCAAGGGACAGTAAAAGATGCCACGGGGGCCGTGGTATCGAAGGCGCTCGTCGAGCTTAGTGGTACGTCGCTCGTCGGAGCCAAGAGCCTGGAGACGGATGGCAGCGGCTATTTCCGCTTCACCAATCTGCTGCCCGGCAGCTACACAATCAAAGTTACTGCCCAGGGATTTACAGCGCTCAAACGGGCTGGCATCGACATTCAAGTCGGTCACCTTCCCACGCTTGACCTCCAGTTGCAGGTAGGCGCTAGCAGCACAGTTGTTGAAGTTACGGGCGAGGCCCCGCTCATCGATACCACGACCTCGAGAACCATCACGAACATCACGCCGGACGTGGTGGCGGACGTTCCGCATGGTATTTCTTTTCAATCGGTGATTCAGTTCGCGCCAGCAGCGCGAAATGAGCCACTGGCGGGCAACAACACCATCGCGGGGACAGGCGCAGGTGCCATGACCAGGCCTGGGACCGGTGGCGGTTCCCCAGGCAGCACTTCGAATGGAAATGGTTTTGGCTATTCAGTGGGGGGCGGCGCCGATTCTGAAAACCGCTACCTGGTGGAGGGACAAGACACAGCGAATGTGATCGGCGGCTACTCCCACTCGGATGTGCCTTTCAGTTTCATCGACCAGGTCGAAGTTAAGAGTTCCGGCATTGAGGCGGAACATGGCGGCGCGCTGGGCGGCGTAGTCAACGTGATCATGAAGCACGGCAGCAATAACTGGCATGGATCGTTAGGCGTCGACTACAACTCCGACAGCCTCAACTCGAATCAGAACACTCCATTTATCCGCTACAACCCGCAGGATGGGGGGAACTCGGCGTTGGGAGAGGATCCGGCGGCTCAAACCTACCAGCAAAATCGCGATCACACGCGCTTCGTTCAGCCCGGATTCACAATCGGAGGTCCGATCCTGAAGGACCGCTTGTGGATGTTCCTGGGGGTAGAGCCAAAGTACCTTTCTACGGGCCGGACGATCAACTTCGGTGCCAGTAACAACAACGCCGGTCTGCAGACGTTCAACCAGGACCAGCAGACGTACTTCACGACCGCGACTGTAGATGCGGCCCTTACACAAAAAGTGCGCGTCCACGCTTCCTGGTTGTACCAGTTACAGCGAGAAAGCGGCGCTGTCCTGCCGGTGGGGGATTCGACGACGGCACAATTCAACCCGAGTTCGTCGGTTCCGCTATTCGGCTATGAACATGGCTACGGTTACGTGGCTCCCAATCAGACGGTGAACCTCGGACTGGACTTCGCCGTAACTCCCAAACTGGTTGCGACAACGCGTTTCGGGTATTTTTTTGAAAACTATCACGACTTTGGATTCCCGAGCGCCGGCTCGATTTTCTTCTGGCTGACGCCCGGTACGACCGGTGCACCCGGCTCAGGGGGAGTCTTTGACAACACGGGCGCCACGCTCCCGCTTACTCTCCAGCAACCCGGCGGCTACTTCTCGGCCGGCAATGACCAGAACTTCACCATTCGTGATGCCAACAAGCATCACCAGTTCTCGCAAGACATGGCCTGGTTCAAGGGTGGTCGCTTTGGAACCCACAATTTGAAATTTGGGTACCAGCTCAACCACGTTTCCAACGATATTTTCCAACACTGGAACGCGCCGGCAGTGCAACTTCAAGTGGGAGCGGGTAACTTCTTCTCGCCCGGTGGCAGCACCGGCACCACCAACTGCGCGCCGTTTGAAGCGCTCTATGGCGCAGGCAACTGTGCCGGCAAGTATGGCTATGTGACCATCCAGGACTACGGCTCCTTCGGGAAAGCATCGAGCTACAACCACAGCTTCTATGCGCAGGATTCATGGACGGTGGGCCGAGGGCTGACCATAAACGCGGGTCTGCGTATCGAGAAAGAATCTGTGCCCAGCGAGACGCAGGCTGGAGGCTTCCCGAGCACTCCGATCAGCTTCGGCTGGGGCGACAAAATCGCTCCGCGCCTGGGTGCTGCCTGGGATGTGTTCCGCGATGGCCGGATGAAGGTGTTCGGCAGTTATGGGGTGTTCAACGACCTCATGAAGCTGAACCTGGCCATCAGTTCGTTCGGTGGTCAGTATTGGCAGAATTGCTTCTACGCGCTGGACACGCCCGATTTGAACTCAATCAACGTCCAGTTTGGCGCCGGATCGCGCTACTGTACTGGCGATAGTACGGGCGGAGCCAACTTTGCCGGGGGCACAGTACCGGCGGGGCTGACGTTCCTCGAAAATCAGAACTTCCGAGGGACCGAAGGAGTGGTGAACGGACTAAAGCCCTACCGACAACACGAGTCGGTACTTGGAACTGACTATGCGATTACGAAGAACGTAGCGCTCGAGGCTCGTTGGGATCGCCGACGACTGGATCGCGTGATTGAGGACGCGGCCATTTTTGATGCCACCGGAAGCGAAACCTTCCTCATCGTCAATCCGGGATTCGGTCCGAACGCCACCAACCTGTCAACAACATGCACCGATCCGACGGTAGCTCCTCTTGGCTGTCCGCATAACATCAAAGCTGCACGCAGCTATGATGGTGTGGAATTCCGTCTTACCAAGGCGGCGAACAAGAATTGGTTCGGAATGTTCTCCTACACCTACAGCAAGCTGCGCGGGAACTATTCCGGACTGACCAGCACCGATCTGGCGGATGGTGGAGGGGGCCGCAATGCGCCCAACAACAGCCGCTCGTTCGACGAGTCCTTCTTCCAGTGGGATGCCTACGGGCGGTCTTCCAGCGGCCCGCTCGGCACCGACCGTCCGCACGCCTTCAAGGGATATTCCTACTACCGGATCCCCTGGATGGGTGGTCGGATGTCCACAAACGTCGGATGGTTCCAGACGATGTACAGCGGAACGCCGCTCAGTACGTACACGGACGTCGGTTTCTCCTTTAGCCAGTCTCCGTACTCGGGTGGATTCCCGGTCTATCCGGAAAATCGCGGCAGGTTTGCCAAGGTATCTTTGGTGCCAAACTCTGCTGGAGTCCTGATCCCTACGGTGACCGGTGTGTGCAGTTGCCGGACGCCGTGGTTCCTGCAGTCGGATGCGAGTTTCCGGCAGGAATTCAAAGTCAACAAACAGAATGAGGCCCAGGTGCTCACCTTTACGGCTGATTTCCTCAACCTGTTCAACCAGCAGAGAGTGGAAGCTTTCTACTCGCAACTGGACACGGCTAACTTCACGAGCTTCATCCGGCCGAACGGGCACTTCAACTACTCGTCGTTTGAGAACCCGTACGACTGGAAGGCTCTGCTCGCAGACAGCCGCAACAGTGCTCTAAGCGGTCAGGCGGTGACCCCCGTCATCGGCAACAGCCAGTACGGCAAGCCATTGCTGTACCAGCTGGGTCGCAACATCCGGTTGGGAGTACGCTACACGTTCTAGATTGCAGTTTTGCAGGTG
>DATMPS010000157.1:0-5798 GCA_035567435.1 Terriglobales bacterium
TCACGAACAGAACAAGATGGACGGTAGCCTGGAGAAATCCGCCCGAGATCAGGAAATAATCTGCCAGGTAAAACGCCACATAGCCCAGCGTAAGAAAGGCGGTCCAGGGCTCGGGAATCAGCCAGGCGCGGCCCCGGAACAACAGGTATCCGCGAAACAGAAGCGCCGCGCTGATCAGCACGACTGTGGCACTGCCCAATCCACCGGAGGAAGCCAGAGTGCCAAAGCCCGTGAGTACCAAGAGATAGAGCGCGACCTCAAAGTAACGCTGCAGGGTTCCCGGCAGGAGACCCGTCGCGGGATGCAGTTTGCCGGCGGTAGCCATGGCTACCTCATTGTTCGCTAAGCGGGCCCGGAAGGGAAGAGTACGGAGGTCAGGTTCCAGTCGTCAGTCGTCGGTCGTCAGCCAATCGTTTATTGCGTCGAACCTGGAGCGCTGGCGGCTGATGACCGCCGACAGACGACTGCTATCCGATGTTAGAATCGACAGCGGTCAGGTATCGGTCCCGCGCGACGCACTCTCGCCAACCCCGCCAGGTCCGGAAGGAAGCAACGGTAACGGGCTCTTGCGTGTGCAGTGGGTGTCCGGTGCCTGGCTTTTTTCGCCTGGTCTCTCACCGGATTTCTCGCTACCCCACAAAATTCAGCACCGGCGTCGAGAAGTTCGGCAGGTTGGGAAAGATTGTCGGCAGATCCGCCGTTGCCACTCCAAACCAGTTGGCCAACGTTCCCGCGTACTGATCGAGCGAGGTCGTCGGAATCCAGCGTCCTTCATTGGTGGCGTCGTCCGGACCCGCGAGAGCCAGAGTGGGGAAGGTGCCATAGAAATCGCCTCCCTTGACTGCTCCTCCCATGATCAGGTGATGGCCACCCCAGGCATGGTCGGTTCCTGAGGTGCTGTCCGGGGCATAGGTCCGGCTGAAGTCCGACAAAGTGAAGGACGTGACCTGCGAGGCCACGCCAATCTCCACCGTCGCCTGGTAGAACGCATTCATCGCCTGGCTGAGCTGGGTGTAAAGATTGTTGTGCGCATTCAGTTGATCGCTGTGAGTGTCGAAACCACCGATCGAGACGAAGAAAATCTGCCGTTGCAGTCCCAGTGCCGAGCGCGCCGAGATAATCTGGGCTACCTGTTTGAGTTGGTTTGCCAGACCGTTGTTGGCGGGGAATACGGTTGCCAAAGCCGGCGCCGCCGCCAGGGCAGTGGCCAGCGCGTTGCTGTCCTGCAGGGCATTGCCCGTTATGGAGCTGGCCTGCTGGATCAGGGAAACGCCGGTGTCGAAAGTCAGCAGGCTCTGCAGCGTGGACATTCGGCCCTGGGATTCGGCCGAACTGCCGAAGCCGGACAACAGCTTCGTAGGATCACCGCTCGACTCGATCGAGCGCGCTGTCAAGCCCTCGCAAAAAATGTTGGTTCCTGCCAGTGAAATAATAACGGGGAAAGTTCCGCCGTAGATGGATTGGATCTTGTCCGCCGTCCTCCCTGCCCATCCCGTCTGTCCGTTGCCATCGAGCGCGGCGGTCTGCATTTGTGCTTGCTGATCTTCGTGCGAGAACAGGTTCTGGGGGAGGTTGACCTGACGCTGCTGAAACTGCGCGCGGGTGGTGGGGCGAACCAGCGTTCCCACGTTGGTCAGCACCGCTAAATGCTTCTGGTTGAACAGAGACTGCATTTCGGGGAATTTAGGATGGAATCCGAACGACCCCGCGCTGGGTGGAGCGATGGGCAACAGACTGCCCTGCGGCAATGCCAGTACCGAGCGGATCTGCTGGTAGGAAGAGTAACTGCTGCTGCTCAAAGGGACGACCATATTGTTGCTATCGTTGCCGCCAAAGAGGAAGACGCAGACCAGGGCCTTGTAATCCTGGGCGCTCTGCGCCAGAGCATTCACCAGTCCAAACCGGTTGAAGCTGGCGGCGGCGAATCCCGCAGCCGCGGTGCAGCAAGTCCTCTTCAGAAAGTCTCGTCTCGAAAATGCCATGCCTGTTTCTCCCCTTTTAGTGTTCGACCTGGAACTGCGATGAGCTTCCAATCAGATAGAAAGCCGCCTTGGTGCGCCGGGTACTGTCGGAAATTGCGGAGAGGGTGGTGACCAGAGTGCTGCGCGTGCTATCCGAAACCTGGCCGTGCAGCATCACGGCCGCGATCGCGGTGACCAATTGATCCGGGTTGGCCGCCAGCGGCACGTATCCCGAGAGGTCCACGGTGGTGGTATTGCTTACCTGCCCATAAACCAGAGTATTCACAAGATTGATTCTGGCAATGGTGGTGCTGGTGTTGAAAATTTCAAATTCGGGGCCGATCAACGTACTGCCCTGGATCACATGATCGGGGTGGTAGAAGTTGAAGACAGTCGGTGAGAAGAATGGAGGCTGCTTCATGTCCGAAGCCCGGTCCGACAATGTTGCGCCGTCGGACACGCCATTCATGGCACGCAGCAGGTTGGTGATGAACAGGACCGGCTCTTTGAGCTTTCCGTCGTTCGGCTGCGCCTGCGTCGCGTCGTCGCCGCGGCGCGCTTCTGGATCCAGAAGGATAGCCGTGACCACCGCCTTCAGGTCGCCGCGCACGCCGCTGCCGTTGTCCGCGAATACCGCGGCCACGCGGCCCACGTATTCCGGGCTGGGATTGCTTGTCACCAGGCGCTCGATGAGTTGCTTTGAGATGAACGGGCCCACGTTGGGATGATTAAAGATGTTTTGCAGAGCTGCGGTCAGATCAGCCTGCGTGGTTCCGCCTGCCGGCAGGGTAACTCCGTTAAGCAGGAGTTTCGTGCCAGTATCGTGGTGGCTATCGAACGGGATCATGGGCCCGCCGTAGTACTCAGGATTACGGAATTGAGCGGTCGCGCCCGGTTTCGTCGGGTACGTCCACCCCGTGAAAGTGTGTGCGAAACCCTCGATCGTGTCCTGGGTGTAGGTCGGGATGGGATTGTTGGAGCCGTCCAGTTGCACCGTGCCGTCCGGGTTCAATTGCTTCAGTCCAATCGAGAACAGCTGCAACACTTCGCGAGCATAGTTTTCGTTGGGGTCAACGCCATTGTTGGGCTTGTCGTTATTCACCATGTCCAGGTAGTTCCCCATGGTTGGGCTCAGTGTGACGTCGCTCAGCAGGGTGGAAAAGTTGCCAAAGGCGTCGTTCAGGAACATGTTTTGCCACAGCACAAAGGCGCTGGGATTGTTAATTTTCACTCCCGAGGCCACCATGATTTGAGAAAGCCCCCAAGCGACCCTCTGCCGCAGCTGGTCCTGCCCGGTAAGCGCACTGTTGAAAAAGCGCTTCTGAACAAAAGTCATGTCGTCAGTCGACGCCGGCGCGGCATAAGTCGAAACCGGCGCCGCGAACTGCTCGTTCAGGAAAGCCTGCACCCCCACCGCCTGCAAATGCGAGAGGGACGACGGGTTTACGCCCCAGGTGGACTGCTCGAGCAAGCGGGCCGCGGCCGCAGCGCTCAAAGTGTTGGCGGAAGTTCCGATCTGCAGCGCAAACGCGTTGGAAGTTTGCGAGCCGGGATCGGGATTGATCACCGTCACCTGTACCGTACCTGCCTGTGCGCTGGTCGCAGTACCGGTTGCGGTGAGTTCGGCGGAAGAAATAAACGTGGTGGGCAGGAACGAGCCCCCGAATGACACCACAGCGCCGCTCGCAAAACGCCGGCCGCTGACCACCAAAGTGAAATTGCCCACGGGAATGGTGGTGGGCAGCACTGCGTTCACGAGCGGAACCGCATTCGTGAGCGTGGCAGTGCCGGTGGCAGTGGCCGTGGTATCTGCCAGACTGGTGGCCTGCACTTGAATCGTGTTCGGATTGGGAACCGTAGCCGGCGCCTGGTACACCCCGCTCGCGTTAATCGTGCCTAGGGTTGCGTTGCCATTCGGTATCCCGTTAATGGCCCACTTCACTGCGGTGTTGCTACCCGCGCCGTCCACGGTGACCCGGTACTGAAGAGTAGAGCCGGCCGTGATCTGGGCGGTGGGCGGTATTACCTGTACCGATACCTGGCCGGCGGCGCCCACTTGCACATTCAAGGAGGCCGCAGAGACGATTTTGCCGGGGTCGGGATTCTGCACCGTGATCTTGACCATACCCGCTTGTGCCGACGTAGCGGTTCCCGTGGCTGTAAGCTGGGTGGGGCTCATATAAGTGGTAGTCAGCGCTGTTGCCCCAAACATGACCCTGGAACCGCTCACGAAGTTTGAGCCCCCCACGGTCAGCGAGAAATTGCCCACTGGAAGGAAGGTGGGAGTTAACGTCTGCACTACGGGAACTGGATTCTGGAGAGTTACGGAGCTGGTTGCCGAAAGCGATGTGTCGGCAACGCTGGTGGCCTTAATCTTCACCGAATTCGGTGACGGGAGACTCGACGGAGTGTTGTATTTTCCGGTCGCGTCAATGGTGCCGAAGGTTGAATTTCCGCCACCTACTCCGTTCACCGACCAGGTAACTGCCTGGTTCATGTTTGCCGTGACCGTGGCTGAGAACTGAGTGCTGTCTCCGGCGCGAAGGGTGGCGTTCGGAGGCATAACCGTCATGCTGTTGGAAGTCGAACTCGAGCCGCCAACATTCATCCCACCGCCGCAGCCCGACCATGCCAGAACGACAAGAGAAAGAACCACAGCGCCTGCGAGCCTTGCGCCTGAAGACTTCACTATTCCGATCATCTCTGATCCCCTTTCCTGAAGATCCGAGTACAGAGGAAACGTTGATGGGCGCGTCGCATGGGCGCGTCGCAAATTTCTTGAGTGGCTGGTGAAGCGTAGTGAAACGTAGCTTGGATGCGAAGGTCTCCATCGTTCCATTCCGGGACTAGTTCCAATCCGGTCCACGCGCAGGCTTTCGGAAGCACTAATGGCGCAGCACCGTCGCGCACTCTGTGGCTCGAGGTACATGTACCCGGGTAATGGGCGGGCAGCTGATGGAAGCCGGGCGTTTTGCGCCTGGGACTTCAGCAACCCTATGGGGCGCATACAGTTGGACATTGCCGCATCGGTGCGTCAAAATACACGGTTCGTCCCTCGAACCCGAAATCAGAACCTGGAGAACTGAGCGAGTGAGCCAACTGGTGCGCGCCAAGATTACTGCCCTGGGTGCTTATGTCCCGCCGCGTCTTCTGACCAACGACGATCTGGAAAAGCTGGTGGAAACCTCCAACGACTGGATTGTCGAGCGCACCGGTATTCGCGAGCGGCACATCGTGGACAAGGGTGTAGCCACTAGTGACTTGGCCACCGAGGCTGGCCGCCGGGCATTGGCTCAGCGCGGCCTGGAGCCCTCTGACCTGGACGCGATTCTGGTGGCCACGGTCACGCCGGACATGTTCTTCCCCTCCACCGCCTGCCTGGTGCAACACAAACTTGGCGCGAAAGGGGTTTGGGGATTCGATCTTTCGGCCGCCTGCTCCGCATTCGTTTACGCGCTTCAGACAGGAGCGCAATTCATCGCCACCGGTGCTCACAAGAAGGTGATGGTCATTGGGGCGGACGTGATGTCCTCGATCATCGACTACACCGACCGCGCCACCTGCGTGATCTTTGGCGACGGCGCCGGTGCGGTGATCCTGGAGCCGGCCGAGGACGACTCGGAGGGCTTGATCGACTTCATTCACGAGGTGGACGGTTCAGGTGGTTGTTCGCTCTACATGCCCGGCGGTGGAAGCCTGCATCCCTCCACACAGGAAACGGTAGAGAAGCGAATGCACTACGTTCATCAGGACGGCCAGGCGGTTTTCAAGTTCGCCGTCCGTAAGCAGGCAGAACTTTGTGAAAAGATCCTCACCCGTAACGGACTGAAAGGCAGC
>DATMPS010000158.1:0-14269 GCA_035567435.1 Terriglobales bacterium
GCTGGCGCTTCCGCTGCACTTGAAGGCCGAGAAGAAGCTCTCCCTGGCAATTGTGGTGCTGGCGGCAGTCTCGGTGCTGGCGATGATGCTGGTGCTGGAGGGAACCCTCTATCCGGTACCCGAGCCGCCAAAGAACTGGCTGCCGTACTTGTTCCTCAGCTATCTGGCGGCTGCGGTTGCCTGGTACGGATGGCAGACGCGCGAGAGCCGGAGGCCAAGCGCGGGAGTTGGCGGCGTGCTGGAGCCAGTCTCAGAGAGCGCCGACGTCGAGTAACGGCTGAGAGTGGCGTCCAACTCAGCGATTGCAGACAACATGCCCTCCGGGGCGCCCGATGCTTGAGGGATGAACTACGGTTTGCGCTCCGCCCCAATGATCGCGACCGAGATCACGCACTTTTCCGAGGAGCGGTTGCGCCAAGCGTGGCGAGTTCCGTTCTGAATCACGCAATCACCCGCCTTGAGCAAAACCTCAGTTCCGTCGTCCAATTCGAGATACACTTCGCCAGAGACGATGACGTCGAAGTCGACCGTGTCGGTGGTGTGCATACCTGGATGATCCGGTTCCAAGACTTCCATCATGCCCGGTAACTTTTGCTGAATTTCGCCGAGAGCAGATGCTATGTCGATTGGATCCACGCTCGTCGTTGTACCCGACGGTATAGTGAACAACGCGAAGCGAAAACCACCCTTCGGGGGAAAGTAGCGAGGCTGCGGTGGCGCCGTGCCATCCGACGGAAGTTCGGGGGTGGAATCGCATCCCCATACGCGATGAAACTCGTAGCCGGGAAGAAGAGCGAGGGTCACAGGCTTGACGGGTGCGTTGCGCACGATAACCGACTTGCCGGATTTGTTCTGCCCGGTCACGACGCAGTGAATGTCCATAAGAACTCCAGCACATCCAGTGACACCCAGCACGGTCGCAGCCCAAGCACCTCGTCAGGAATCACGCGCACTTTGACAAACCACTCCACGTCGCCGGCCTACGCCAGATCTTATGAAGAACCCGGACTACCCCGGGGGCCAGCGCATGTCTCTTCCGCCGATTAAATGCACGTGGATGTGGAACACCGACTGGCCCGACTTCGGTCCCACGTTGAGAACCGTGCGATAGCCGTCTTCGATACCGCGCTGGCGTCCAATAGCGGCGGCGGCCAGGTGGAGGCGTCCGATGAGTTCGGCGTCTTCCGCCTGCGCCTCTTTCAGGCCGCTTAGGTGCTTGCGCGGAACGATCAGCACATGCGTGGGCGCTTGCGGGTTGATGTCCTCAAAGGCAAAGGTGTGCTCGTCTTCGTAAATTTTCTTGGCGGGTATCTCGCCTTTGACGATGCGGCAGAACAGACAGTCAGTCATAGGAAATCGGGTCTCAGGTGTCAGGTCTTAGGTCTCGGATCTTGGGTTTTAGGTGCTCGTTGCTCTCTCACATCTTTGATACGAGTCCTTAACCCGTCTCCTGGAGACTACACACGCGAGTTGTTCGACTTCAACTACCCCGCGATCAGCAATTCCTGACCCCGGAGACCTGACACCGGAGACCTGCTCTTCTCAATCCAGCCGCACCAGGTACACCGATCCTTCCGGAGTTTCGGTTTCATGAATCAAGTCTTCGGCGCGCTTGCGGTCGTCGTTGAGGACGCGCACCCGCACCCACCAGGCGCCCACGGGGCTGGCGAAACTCACCACTTTGGCCGTCTGGTAACGGCGGGCCAGGTGGTCGGCGAGTTCAGTGGCGCTTTTCTGGTCCTCGAACGAACCGATCTGCACCGCCCAGCGGCCGCCGGTTGCAACCGCGCGCGGTGTCTCCATCACCTCGACTTTCACGTCAGCCACGCCGGGCTGCCAGACATCCACCTTCCTCGCGGCGGCGTACGAAAGGTCGAGAATGCGGCCTTCGATGAAGGGTCCACGATCGGTGATGCGCACCAGCGCCGAGTGCCCGGTTTTTAGATTGGTCACGCGAACGATCGAGCCGAGGGGCAAGGTGCGGTGGGCGGCGGTCATGGCGTGCATGTTGTAGACTTCGCCGTTCGAGCCGCGCCGGTTGTGGTAAGGCGCACCGTACCAGCTGGCTGCGCCGGTCTGGGTCTCAAGTGGTTTTGCGTCAGCGGGTAAGGTGATCTCTTCGTCCTGCTCCCCGGCAGTTTCGTTCTTCGGAGACTGGTCTTGTGGCCTGGTGGTTTTCGTGGGAGGAGTGGTTGTCGGGGCTGGTTGCGGCGCGACCGCAGGGGGTGGAGGAACGTTGACCCGGGCCTGCTGGTGATGAGCGCAGCTGGTCAGCAGGATCAGGGACAAAAACGCGAGCGCGAGAGTGCGGTGGGCGTGCACGATCAGGGCTTTTTGGTGGCGTCTTTTTGAGATTCGTCCATGTAGTCGGCCAGCTTGTGCAGTTTCTCGGCCGCGACGCGCAGCGCCTTGGTGGATTGTCCCCGGACCGCGGGCACGACCTCGCGATTGAGGTAGTCGATGAGTTCCGCGCTGTCTTTTTCGAGCCGCTCGGCGGTCTCGGAGACCGTCTGGCTGACCCGAGCTTTGGCGTCTTCCACCTTGCGGTTGAAGTCGTTCATGATGCCCCCCGAAGCGTGAAGCCTTCACGCGGAAATGCGGACCCGCTTATTATTTCCTGCCCGAGGGGGAGGGTCAACCCGCGGGCACCTCAGGCGGCACCGTGGAGAGTGACGTCGGGCTGCGAGCAGCAGATTTCTCCTGTCTCGCTGCGCTCGCGCGTCGGAATGACAAGATCATGGGAATGGCCACGATCGGGCGCGGGAGATTTTTGCTAGCCGTCCGGGCGCTTTTTCCCAAGGCACTGGGACGACGGCTGGGGATACCTGGGGTAGAATTTGCGGATGCTGCGGTTTCTACTGAGCCTCGGGATGTTGGCCGTGCTTCCGCTTGCGGCTTGCACGATGTACGGCGCGCATCCGGTGCAAACATTTTCGGACGCCACCGGCGGAGAAAACTTAGAGAGGGCCTTCTGGCGCGGCGTCCAGAAACAGGACTGGAAGGACCTGGACCGGCATATTGCGTCGAACTTCGTTTACATCGCACCCGCGGGACGTCTTGAACGCGCGGCTGCTTTCGATCGATTGCAGCACATGCAGATCCTGGAGTATTCCATCGGCGAGCTCACCACCGAGATGAGCGGCGATACCTTCGTCGTGAGCTACACGATTACGCTGCATGGCAGCGTGCAGGGGCAAGGGTTTACGGATCAGCCGCAGCGCTGCTTGACCGTGTGGCATCACGAGAAATCGGGCTGGATGGCGATGGCGCATACGGAGTTAGGAGCGGTACAGTGATGGGGAGAACTGTGGGGCGAGATTGCGCGAGACGGTACGTTGGGACGCGAGACCGCGGCTAAAGCTGGATCGTCTTTCGCGCTCTTGCGGCGCGCCTGAATGCCGCCCTGATACGAGTCTTCTTTTCCAAGGACTTGCAATTCTGTTTCTCCTCATGGGGCAAACCAAGCGCACGTCACGTGGCACACCCGGCGAAGAACAGCATGTCTTCGCCACGCGTCTTCTGGCCTGGTATGACACGCACAAGCGTGATCTGCCGTGGCGCGAAGATCGGGATCCGTACCGAGTGTGGCTCTCGGAGATCATGCTGCAGCAAACCCGGGTGGCGGCGGTGCTCGATCACTACCGGCGGTTTCTCAAGAAATTTCCCACGGTGCAAAAGCTGGCGTCGGCCCGCGAGGCGTCGGTGCTGGCTGCGTGGAGCGGGCTGGGGTACTACCGGCGGGCTCGGATGCTGCACGCAGCAGCCAAGCAGGTGGTGAAAGAACACGGCGGAAAATTTCCGGCGAATAGCGCCGGATTGCTCGAGTTGCCGGGAATTGGACGGTACACGGCGGCGGCGATCGCGAGCATTGCGTTCCGCGAACCGGTGGCGGTGGTGGACGGCAATGTTGAGCGCGTGGTTCAACGCTTTGTCGGGGAGAGAATCACGGGCGAAGAGGTTTGGCAGACGGTGGGAGGGTGGCTCGAGGCGCGGCGCCCGGGCGATTTCAACCAGGCCATGATGGAACTAGGGGCGACCGTCTGCTTGCCGCGCCAGCCGCGGTGTTTGCTGTGCCCGGTCGATCGTTGCGCCACGCGGGGAGAGTTGCCGACGGCGGGAGTTGCTCCGCGGCAGCGGAAAAGGGAGATTCACTTCGGACTGGCGCGGCAGAACGGAGCGGTGTTTCTGGTGCAACGGAAGAAAGAAGAATCGCTGATGGCCGGCATGTGGGAACTGCCGGAGATCGCGCCTTCGAGTCTGGATGCAAAACCGATAGTATCCCTGCGGCATTCGATCACGGTGACGGATTACGCCGTGCGGGTCAGGGAGATCGCCAGGCCCAACGGCGCGGCAGGAAAGTGGATCCCGATTCGACGGTTGGAGTCGCTGCCACTGACAGGGCTGGCGCGCAAAATTCTGCGGCGGGCGGAAATCCTGTGAAGGGACAGCGAAAGTCGCGAGGATCTGGAATTCGGAAGACAAGGCTCACCCCAGAGGACTAAGAGGATCACTGAGAGCGCAGAGGTCAGAGAGATTGGCAAAGTACGCGAAGGAGGAGTTGCACCGGGCCGAATTAGGTGATGGGAAAGCAGATTCCTCCTGTCTGGCTGCGCTCGCGCGTCGGAATGACAAGGCGACATGGGAGCGGAGACGAACCTTGAGCAGAGAAACGTTTTCCCGCAGCGCAGTGGCAGGAAACGAGGTTTGCACCAACCCGCATCGTGCGCGAACCGCCAGGACTACCCCCATCTGCAATTATTCTTCGATCCACTCCGCGCCGCATTTCTGACACTTCCAATTGCGTTTGCTGACCGGGAACGGGAGATTGAGGTACATGAGACCGTAGCTGAGCGGGCGATCCAGCGTTTCGAAGCTCACGTCGAGCGAGTCGCACTTTGGACAGCGCGGCTGGGTGTAGGTCAAGTCGGGATCTTCCTGGGTGATTTGATCGGGGATGGGTTCGTCGAGGATGGTGCGAGCCTCGTCGGCATCCTCCGGCTTCACCATGAGGCGCAGGCCGCCGACCGCGTTCGAATAGAACCAGTCCATGCGGACGATGTTCTCGTCGGCGACGAAGGAATCGATCCCTGCCGATTCGAGTTTGCCCTTCGCGAGTTCGGCTTCGATCAAGTCACGGAAGCGGCGTACGACGATCAGTTCCTCGGCCAAATCTGACTCATCCTTAACGAGATGGCCAATCCTAATTGCGCTCGGTTCAGTTCCGCAAGGCGCGACTGAGCATGGGTGTCGTTCGAGCACGCGCGACACAGTTCTCCTGGGGTAATCTGGGCGGGTGAAGAACAGATTGCTACTCGTCTCCACTCTTGTGCTGATGGTGGTCTGGCGCGGTGATCAGGGTCACGGGTCGCCACAGGCGGGCGAGTCCGTCTCAGAAAATGCTACCTATCTCGGGTTCGACCGCAACGAGTATCCCGGGGATCAGAATCTTGCGGCGTTGCGCCGGACATTTTCGTATACAGGCTATTGGCTGAACGTGCCGCCGGGCGCGAAGAGCGACTCGTGGACCGGGAAACGCAAAGTTGCGCAGGAGGCGGGATTTGGATTTTTGGTTTTATTCAACGGCCGCCTGGATGCGCAATTGAAGAGGGTGCGCGATGCCGGGGAGTTGGGACGGAAGGATGCGGCGGGTGCCGTAGATGCGGCGAAACGCGAAGGCTTTCCTGCGGGAGCGGTGATTTTTCTCGATCAGGAAGAAGGTGGCCGTATGCTGCCCGAGCAGAAGGCGTACATCTACGCGTGGGTGGATGGAGTCAGCGCAAGCGGATTTCGAGCGGGGATCTACGCGTCGGGGCTTGCAGCTTCGGAAGGGCACGGCGTCACGGTAATCAGCGCCGCCGACATTCAGCAGCATGCCGGGGGCAGGAACATTGTGTATTGGGTGACCAACGACGCCTGCCCGCCGTCGCCGGGGTGCGCGTTTCCGAAGCGGGCGCCGGCGCCTTCGGAGAGTGGCGTCGGGTTTGCGGAAGTCTGGCAGTTTGCGCAGACGCCGAAGCGGCGCGACGTGGCGGGCGGGTGTCCGGCGAACTACGATCGCGATGGAAGTTGCTACCCGCCGGGGACGCGAATCTTCGTGGATGTCAATTCGGCGCGGTCGGCGGACCCGTCGAGGGGGAGAGAGTAGGGCGAGGGGTTGGCGGTTCGCGAAAGGCGCGGAGGGCGGGGGTTCGGCGCGAGGCGACGCGGCCAATGATTCGAGAGCGATGTTTCCCAGAGCGTAGATCTGGTCGGCGAGACCGGCAGCGGCGACGGCTCCGGGCATGCTCCCCAGGACTGAAGTGGCCTGATCCTGAATCAGGATTTCTCCTCCAGCCCCGCGGCCAGGCTTGGCTCCGAGGACTCCGTCGGAACCCATGCCGGTCCTGACGATGGCTAGAGCGTGTGGTCCGAGGCTTCGGGCTACCCAGCGAAACGAGACGTCGACGGCGGGGCGGCAGGAGTGTTCGGGGCGTCCTGGTTCACGCCGAGATGGCGGAGACGCGCGGGGAAGTGATCTTGGCAATGAGTTCGCGCTGCGTTGCTCTCGACCAGGAACTCCTGAACCATGTCGTCCGGGGCAGGCTCCCCGCAGTTCCAAATTGCTTTCTGCGCGCGATTCTTCGCGCACCAATCCACTACATCGGAAAGGGAGCCGAGGTTCTTTAGGGGGGCGTGAGGTATGGACGGAACGGAGGTGCCGGGGACCGACTCGCTCACCAAGCCTTGGCAAAGACGTCCTTCACTAGGTAAAGTACTGTGTTTTTGTTTCGGGCCCTTTAAGTCCCTCCCAAGGAGTCTTGCTCTATGCGCCACGCCATTGTTCTGCTGGTCGCACTCGCATCCTCGTTCTGTGTCCTCGCCCGCACCCAAACGGCCGAGGAATTGGTCAATCAGAACACCCAGGCCAAGGGTGGCATCGACAAGATCAAGGCGATCCAGAGCTTGCGCATGACGGGTAAGTTCGAGGGCGGGGGCGGGTTCACGGCCGCGATTGGCCAGGTGAATGTCCGGCCGAACCTGGTGCGGGAGACGTTGTCTCTGCAAGGCATGACCGCGGTGCAGGCTTACGACGGCACAACCGGCTGGCAGATTCAGCCGTTTCAGGGCCATAAGGACCCGGAACTCATGGGGGAGGACGACCTGCGGGATCTAGTGCTCGACGCTGACTTTGACGGACCGCTCATCGACTACAAGGAAAAGGGAAACACCATCGAGTACCTGGGGCACGACCAGGTGGACGGCGACGACGCTCTGCGGCTGAAGGTCACTCTCAAGAACGGCGACATCATCTACTACTACCTCGATCCCGACACGTACCTGGAAATCCACAAGGAGATCCAGCAAACCATTCGCGGAGCGGTCCGCACCCGGATTGTGGATCTTGGTTCGTATAAGCCCGTAGGCGGTGTCATGTACCCGTACTCGATTGCGGTTGGGAGCAAGAGCAGCCCGGGCACCCAGGTCTACACCGCGCAAAAAGTCGAAGCGAATGTAACCGTCGATCACGCCGACTTTGCGCTGCCTGCGTCACTGAAAGCCGCCGTCAAGCCGGTGGCCGAAAAAAAATAGAACTGGTCTCATCAGTGCTTCTGGCTAACAGGAGCAGACCTCAGGGGCTGAAACCCGGATGTTTCGGGGCTCTTTCCGGCACGATTGAAGTCGTGCTCTTCCCGATGTCTTTTAGGGGAGGGTTTGGCGGGGCCGCGACTGCGGCTGAAGCCAGATCGCTTTTCGCATTGGCACGGTGCGTCTGAAGACGCACCTGATACGAGACCGTAATTATTCCGCGAGCACAGCGAAGTTGGGCCATTTTCAAAGTACGTTGGTGAGACCGGTGCTGGAACGCTGTCTTTGTTCTCGGGATGCAATCGAAACAAATTCTGTGCGATAAAGAGGATCTTTGCGATGAATGCACGCTTGCCGTTTTGGACGACGTTGACCCTGTGGCTGGGGCTGGCATGGTTGAGCGCTCCAGCACCGGGCTTTGCCCAGGCGAACTACCGGTTTGACGCCGCGACCGTGTCGGGGCTACCGGCCCGGAACATCGGGTCGGGCGTAATGAGCGGGCGCATCGCGGCGGTGGACGCGGTCGATCAGGACGGACGAATCACGGTCTTCGTCGGCGCTGCCAGCGGAGGGGTCTGGAAGTCGGTCAACGGAGGAACGACTTACAAGCCGGTGTTCGATCGGGAGGCCGTGCAATCGATCGGCGCAGTGGCGATCGACCCCTCGAATCCGAAGACCGTCTGGGTGGGAACGGGAGAAGCCTGGACGCGTAATAGCGTTTCGATTGGCGATGGCGTTTACCGGTCGACCGACGGCGGCGAGAACTGGACCAACCTGGGTCTGAAAGATAGCGAGCACATCGCCAAGATCCTGGTGGATCCAAGCGACGGCAACCGGGTGCTGGTGTGCGCGACGGGCCATCTGTGGGACGACAACGATGAGCGCGGCGTGTACCGGACGACCGACGGCGGCAAGACCTGGAGCAAGGTGCTGGGCGGGACGAATCGTTCCACCGGTTGCGCGTTGCTGGCGATGAGCCGACAGGAGCCCAAGACGATTTACGCGTCGATGTGGGACTTCCGGCGGCAGGGTTGGACCTTCCGCTCGGGCGGGCCGGGCAGCGGGATGTTCAAGTCGACTGACGGTGGAGAACACTGGACGGAGATCAGCGACGCCAACGCCAAGGGACTTCCCGCAAAGCCGTGGGGACGGGTTGCGATTGTGGTCGCGCCTTCGAAGCCGAAGGTGGTGTATGCCAACATCGAAGCTGACCAGCGAGGACTCTACCGCTCCGATGACGGAGGCCAGACCTGGACCAAGCACGACGCCAGCAATTACATGGTCTGGCGTCCGTTTTATTTTGGCAACCTGATCGTCGATCCCAAGGACGAGAACAAGCTCTTCAAACCCGATCTTGTGCTGCTGCTCAGCACAGATGGCGGAACCAGTTTCAGCCAGGTATCGGGCGGTGCGCACGGAGACTTCCACGACGTGTGGATCAATCCCAAGAACCCGAATATTGTGATCGCCGGCGACGATGGCGGCTTGTGGCGGAGCGAGGACGGCGGCAACCGCTGGAAGCACCAAGTCAACCTTCCAGTTTCGCAGTTCTATCACGTGAGCACCGACAGCTCGGACCCCTACCATGTGTACGGTGGGCTGCAAGACAACGGCTCGTGGATGGGCGACTCGTCGTATCCGGGCGGCGTCAGCTACTCGCGCTGGCAAATCATCATCGATAGCGACGGTTTCTGGGCGTTCGAGGACACGGCCGATCCCGACTACATCTACGCCGAGGGCCAGGGCGGAGAGATTGCAAGGACGAATCGCCGGACCCTGGAGTCTCGCCCGATCAAACCGCTGCCCAACTACGGCGAGAAGAAGCTGCGCTTCAATTGGAACACGCCCATCCACATGAGCCCCAATGAGAAGGGGACCATCTATATCGGGGCGCAGTTCTTGTTCCGATCACGCGATCATGGACAATCGTGGGAACGGATCTCGCCCGATCTGACGACCAATGATCCGGAGAAGCAGAAGCAGGAAGAGTCGGGCGGGGTGACCATCGACAATTCTTCGGCGGAGATGCACACAACGATTTACTCGATTTCGGAATCGCCGAAAAACGGGCAGATCCTCTGGGCCGGCACCGACGACGGGAACGTGCAGATCACGCGCGATGGGGCGAAGACGTGGACCAACGTGGTCGGTAACGTCCCTGGGCTGGGGAAAAATTCCTGGGTCTCGACGATCGAAGCGGGGCGCTTCGACGAGGCCACGGCTTACGCCACCTTCGACCGGCACACCTTCGGGGACAGTCAGCCTTACATCTACAAGACCACGGACTATGGAAAGACATGGACCGCGCTTCCCGCGCAGGCAAGCGGCGTGCGGGGCTACGCCCACGTGATTAAGGAAGACACGATGAATCCGAACCTGCTGTTCCTGGGGACGGAGTTTGGGCTGTGGATCTCCGCGGATGGTGGATCGCACTGGGCGCAGTACAAGGGCACCGACTTTCCGGCAGTGGCCGTGCGCGACATCGCGGTGCAGGCCCGCGAAAGCGATCTGGTGCTTGCGACCCACGGGCGGGGGATCTGGATCATCGACGACATCTCGCCATGGCGTGCGCTGACGCCGGATCTGATGGGGAAAACCGCGGCTTTGATTCCGGGTCACGCGGCGATCCAGTACTTGAACGCGCAGAGCGGCTGGCCGGAGGGTGACGAATCGTACCTTGGACCGGAGCGCCCAGGCGATGCTCACATCACGTACTATCAGAAGTCGCGGCACATCTTCGGCGACTTGAAGATCGAAGTGTTCGACGCGAACGGAAAGCTCGTGGATACGCTTTCCGGCGGCAAGCATCGCGGGTTGAACCGGGCGAACTGGTCGATGCGGGTGAAGGCTCCGGCGGTGCCTCCGGCGGCGAGCGCTCTTTTCGAGGCGGCGCAGGGACCGCGGGTGTTGCCCGGCACCTACACGGTGAAGATGACCAAGGGGGACCAGGTTTACACCGAGCAACTGAACGTTGTGCTGGATCCACGGGCAAAGTTCTCCGCGGACGACCGCAAGGCGCAATTCGATCTCGCGATGAAGGTGTACAAGTTGCTGGAGCACATGACCTACACGGTGGAGGCGATTGAAGGTGTGCGGGACGCGGCCAAGGCGCGCGTAGCGAAGCTGGCCGAGAAGGAGCCCCTGCGGGGATCTCTGCAGCAGCTCACGGGCGAATGCGACAAGCTGCGGTCGCGCATCGTGGCCACGAAGGAAGGCGGCATGATCACCGGGGAGGAGCGGATTCGAGAGCTGCTGGGGCAGCTCTACTACTCCGTCAACAACTATGAAGGCCGTCCGGCGGACTACCAGGTAGCGCGCTCCGATTCGCTGGGCCGGGAACTCGACGATGTGGGATCGGATTTTCAGAAACTGACACAGAAGGATCTGCCGGGCATCAACTCGGGACTGGGTAAGAAGAAACTGGAGGCAATCACGGTGCTCAAAGAGGCGGACTGGCAGAAGAAGCGCGAGGCGCAGTCGGCGGCGGGGTCGGGCATGCAAGCGCTCGCCTACAGGAGGATGGAGCGGGACTGAAGCAAAAGCTCCTCGTGTATCTCCGCGAACATCCTGAAGAGCTGCGACGTAGGGCGCACAATTATTTTCCTGTTTTCGATCTCGCTGCCTTCCAGAATGCGACGCCTCTGACGGCCTTGGACGGGATTCCGGAATCAGCGCTCAAGCCTGGTTCGCTGGCCTTGCCGGTTTGGTCATCCCCGCACAGCAGGTTGGTCGCGCAATCCCTGTTCATCTTTGACGTGTGCTTGTGGCCCGCGAGGCCACAGACCGGGCAGTTCCGCTCTGGGTCGCGGTTCACGCCCTGGAGGTCGTCTCCCTCGCGGTCGTAGCCGAGAAGGTCGCCAAGAAAGGTCCCATGCACCAGCCGGCCCCGGTAGCCGTCAACGAAACGCTCTCGAGCGCTGTTTTGAATCAGGTACGACTGGATGGCCGCTTTCAATTTGCGTTGATCGCCGCGATCGAGAGCCACGAAGCGGAAAGGCTGCAATTCGCGGGAGACCGGCTTCAGCATCTCGGCCGAAGCGCGTACTGCGCCAGCGGGAGTCGTGAACTTCAACCTGACGCGGGAACGAAGATCGAGCGGTTTGGGCAAACCAACGAGACCACCGGTGAGCGAGACGATTTTCAACTCACCCTGCCTGCGGCTGCCATCCGGAGAGCGCAGAGTGGCCCGGGTCGGGTGCGGGAGTCGAACGCGGGGATGGAGCCGAATCGGTTGCGCCTGGAGGCTCACGGCGGTGTTCGAGTATGGTGTGAGCCGTGGAAGCGCGGCAGGTTACGAAAGGATTCAGAGAGGTACAGTTACCGGCCTGGCGGCGCCAATCGATGGACTTGGGCGGAAACCGGAGGCTGAGTGACCGGTGCGAGAACGGGAGTGGAGATGTTTAACGATCCGGCGCGAAGCGTCGTCAATCCAGGTTAGCACCCAGCGTGAACCTGGCGCACCCCGGCATCCGGTGTTCATTCCGAATAGCCGTTTCCTCTGTCGTCGCCCTGTTCGTCGCCATCCTCTTCTTCGTCGTCCTCATCCTCGTTGTGCGCTGGCCTCTCGTCATCTTCTTCGTCTTCATCGGCGTCTCTTCGAAATAAAGGGACGGCTCCCACGCGATCCGCAGGAGCTGCTGAATAAAATGTGCTCATGCCTAATGGTACGCGCAATTTAGGTAGCGGTATGGAGTTCTCGGCGACTGGACGGCGATGCAGAGCGCAAAACGTTATCCCATAGAACATCGTTTCGCCAGTTCCCTGGGGGTCGGCGCGCACGGCGGATTATTTCGCAGGCTGTACAATTTTGAACAGCTGCGGGGGGCCGCGCTGGCGTAATTTTGCCTACACGATTGGGGAGCAGGAGCGCGACTGACTGGGGCCTCCTTTCCTCTGTGGCGCGGCCAGGTGAAACACACTCCCCCAGCGAACCTTTGCTCCGCTGCGCCACGTTCTTCGCCCACCGTTTGTCCCGACAGGCCTTCAACCTCAAGCGGAGTGTTTGCCAGATGGTCGCGGCATTCGTTCTTTGACGAAGGAGCGGGCGTCGAAGAATCCGGAACCTGATCGAGCGAAGATGGTGGGCGCTATAGGCTAGCTCTTGCGCAATCCGACCACCAAGGCAACGACGCCCCCGGCGAGAAGAACAATGCCCACAGCCGGGGGCAATTTCTCGCTGCTTTCGGTCTGGACGCCGATCTTGGCGTCGCCGATTTTTATACCGTGGTTCTCGCGGTGAGGAATCGGCACGACGAAAGACACCAATCCTAGGACCAGCAGCAAGGCGCCGACAATCGCAAGGTTCTTCATATACCCCCTCAGAGGGAAATTTCTTTCTTGCTCTCAAAAGCGGTGCCGTTGTCTCGGTACTCTGCGATCGCATTGAGGTCAGCGCCAGCCCTCGTTTGTGCTTCAGATTTTCCGCAGCTTTCGCCTCATCTTGTTGATCTGGAATGGCATGGGCAGATGCACCCCGGCAGACTGCAGTCGTCGTGCCTCGTCTCGTAGGTGGCATTTTCTCTGCAGAAAGAAGAGAGGATTGCAGGCCACACGCCGAGTGGGTACCCCCGAAAAGCGCTCTCAGTGGGGTCTGGCGAAGTTTCCGGGTAGTGGCGCACGGTTGTCATGTCACCAGCGTAGCAACCGCGACTCAGGCCTGCCTGTTCAATATTGCTCAGAGTCAGGGGAACTGATCGGGTTGTCGGGTCGCACGCCTGATTATTTTCAACACTGTGCAATTTTGAACAGCCCGGGAGGCCCTCTTCGTCGTAATTTTCGTGCAACTATGGGAATGGGCGTAGTTCAATGGGCGCCTGTTCTCTCTCTCCGTGTGGCGCGGCGCTGGGTGGGCACGTACCCATCTCGCAACCCTTATACCCCACCGCGCCACTTTTTTTGTCCCCAATGTCGCCTCTGGTGGTCTACGGAAGAAGCGTGCATCGAGCCCGCTGACCCCTCGCATCGGGCGCTAACAAAAGCGAGTCTTCTTCCAGAGCAGCCATCCGCACCCGAATAGGGAAATCAGCAGGACGACCGTGAGTGCACCCAACCAACTTAGGTTCATCTGCAACGGTGGCTTCCTGGTTCCGATCGCGAGCCAGGCGAAGATTCCCAACGCGGCGGCAACGATGAGATAGTCCCACCACGCCCGTGCCCGGTTGCGATCAGTAGAAGACCTCTCGCCATTCTGGGCCGCCAGCGCCTCGTGAATATCCAGTCCGTAGCGGTCACACTCGCGCGCAATGACCCGGTGCGAGGCCGCTTGCTCATCTTCGGGCGCTATTGCGCTGCTGATGGCAAGCGCTCCCAGGATCATGATGGCAGATCCGGCCACCACCAGCAGGCGGCTGGTGCCTTGGACTCCGGCGAGTTCGCCAAAGACCAGCACACCCCAACCCAGACCCCAGAACTGGTTGGTGTTGGAAAGAGGGATGCCACGTCCAATGCCGATGTACTTGGTGGCATATTGCTGAAACAGGTCTCCTAGGACCCAGCAGAACCCGCCCAGAAACAGCCAGAAAATGGCAGGCCGCGCCCGGCGCAACTCGGCGACCAGGGGATGAAGCCCCCCGCGGAGAGTGATTGCCAGGAAGGCCATCGTTCCCAATTCACCGAGAGTGAAAACGGTCACGAAGGAAAGTGGATTCATTCCGCTCAAGTACGCCTTGCGATACGGCACGTACATGGTTCCCCACATCAGGCT
>DATMPS010000159.1:0-2955 GCA_035567435.1 Terriglobales bacterium
AGCAACCCAAATGCGGGTTCGGAAATCCTGCTAAGGAATTTGGGTTGAGTGAGATGGCGTACCAAATTGTCGCGGAACGGGAAGATTTGATCGTAAGGATGAACCAGCACAGCCTTCTATTTACTCTGGCCAAGGCTCGAATTTTTGCGAGCGAGGGATGGAGTATTGTCGTAACCGACTCCGCCGGGGAGGTGCTGTACCCAGCGCAGCATGAAACAGCTGTTGTTGCTGACGCCCTTCCAGTTGCACCCAATGCCCCGACTATCGTCGCGCCCGCCGACGAATGCGACGCCGAGTCCGCTCGCGCGCCTTGATGAGTGTCCGCACTGCTACGCGCAACTTCGATGCGCTATTGGTTGGAGGGCAGTTCGCCGGGCCTAAAGTGGCATTCAACGCCTCACCACCAATAACTGCGCGCTGACCGGTCAGCAGGAGGTTCGGGGGAACCATTCTCGGGTAGCCCGCAATCCCGGACTCACCCGGGCTTCCTTGAGTCGTGGAGGGGCTATCTCCTGGTTATGGCAGGGTAGCTGGCTTGAACAGTGTCTGCACCGGCGCATATTCGACGGATGCTCGAGCAGCAACCAACTTTCATGGCTCGGAAAAATCCCGGAACCGGCTGGCGGGTCGATATTCTATGGCCCGATGGCGAAACGGAACTAGTCAAGGGTTTCATTACCGAGCATGACGCAGCCAGGTGGATTGCTGAACACTCGCAGGCCACCGCCCCAGTGACCTGCTATCGCCAAGGATCGAGCTGACGATGAGCGAGCCAGCGCCGCGCCGACTCAGGAACGGGCCGTAGATTCGTCGCCGCCGATCGGCCTGTAACCTGACGGCCCCCAAGTCTCGGACTCACCAGCGACCCGCTACGCCCGGCAATCGGCCCCAGGGGTGACACAGTTTGATTGCGGCAGGATTGATGTCCGCTTCGATCCCCGAAAGCGACCGAGATCGCGCGGCGACGCAATATGTCGCGAAGGGCCACGAGCGGATCTGCCGCGTAGACTCTCAATCAAGCAGCTCGTCAGCACGCAGCATGAGAGATAGCGGCACATCGATCCCGAGTGCCTTCGCAGTTGTAAGATTGATGATCAACTCGAACTTGACCGGCAGGAAGATCGGCAGGTCGGCCGGATTTGCGCCCCTGAGTATGTGATCGGCATACACCGCCGACTGTCGGAACACGTTAGGAAGATCGACGCCATAGCCCATCAGACCTCCGTCGGCGGTGCCGCTGCGCAATGCGTGGATCACCGGCAGTCCATGGCGCACCGCCGCCTCATTGATCAACTTGCGGTGGGCGTTGGTGGCGGGGTCCGGCACCACGATCAATCCGAAATTCCGCTCGTGTCCCCAATTGCCGATCGCCGCCTCGATTTCGTTGGAATCGCGCAGCGGGGCCTCTACCGCTTCGACCCCCAATTTCACTGCAGCGGTCGCGACTGAAGTCTGCCAACTTGACTGGGCCTTGGCATCTGGGTTGGACAAGATGGCGACGCGGGCGACGTTTGGTGCGATCTCCTTGAGCAATCCGAGCAATTTTGCTCCCAAGCTCGGCTCAAAAACGTAGAAGCCGGTTAAGTTTCCGCCCGGTTGGGCCAAGCTAGACACCAAGCCATCCACGACCGGATCGCTGCCGGCTATGAAGATCACGGGAACCGTGCGGCTCGACTGCTGCATCGTCTTCGCGGCCGGAGTGCCATTGGCCAGTATCAGGTCCGGGGACAGTCGCAACAACCGAACGGCGGCGGATCGTATCCAATCGGCGTTGCCGAAGCCCCATTGAAAATCGATCTGAATATTGCGGCCCACACTCCACCCGAGCTTCTGGAGTCCTTGCTGAAATGCTGTGGCACGGAGCTGTCCTTCCGAATCGTCTTCGGGGTAGAGCATCAGGACGCCGATCCGCCGCATCCGCTCAGGCTGCTGCGCCCACGCCGCGAGCGGCCAACTGGCCGCTGCGCCGCCGGCAAGTGCAATGAACTCGCGCCGTCGCATTGCCTCCCCCAGAGACCAAGGACCGACCATCGAACGGTTCAAACTAGCACACTTTAAGGGGCCAAGTGTGAGGTCAGGCGCAGGTCTTAAGCGGCTTCGCCGATGTCCGAGTTGGGTCATTTGCAGACGTTCCGCTGGGCCTGAGGCATGTCCGCTCTTCCACCGGCAGCGGACATCGGAGCCGTCTTCCATCAGGTCAGCTTTGGGCCAAACTGAGACATCGTCGCGCCTGGCTTGGCTCCAATTTTGCCGCGGCGACCGGGTCGAGTGGCAGTCACTGCCGTCCTGAAAGGTATGCTATTCTGGGCCCTTGCAGCCAACCGGAGGGTTGCATGGAGGCTGAGCGCAGACAGGTCACAGTCCTTTTCGCTGACATGGTGGGCTTCACACCTTTTACCGAGCGGTGGGGAGAGGAAGCCGCCTATTCGTTGATGCGAAGCCTATCGAAACTCATGGGCGAAAGCGTCAATGAGCAGGGTGGCATCGTTGAGAGCTTCACCGGCGATGGCATCATGGCGGCCTTCAGCGCTCTTGAGGACGCGCCTTTACGGGCTTGTCGAGCGGCCGTCACGATCCTGGAACGTCTCAAGCAAACCGCACCTGACCTTGAAGCTAAACATGGCATACGGCCGGAGATACGCATTGGCCTCAACACAGGTCCAGCCGTGATCGGTGAAGTGGGGGGATATGCCCCCGCCGGAGTCTCATTTCACGGTGATACGATCAACTTTGCTGCCCGTTTGCAGACGCTCGCCGAGCCCGGCTCCGCGATCATGAGTGAAACGACCCACCGCCTCGTTCAAGGCATGGCTGAGAGCCGCTTCGCCGGCGAGCATTGGATTAAGGGTAAGGCTAAACCGCAGCGGGTTTTCCGGCTTGAAGCCATCCGTCAATCCGCGGCGCGCTTCGAGTCGGCGCTCAGCCGCGGACTTACGCCCTATGTCGGTCGGTCCT
>DATMPS010000160.1:0-7963 GCA_035567435.1 Terriglobales bacterium
CATGCCGAAATCGTTCGAGCGGTGCGTGACCAACCGGTCGGTTTCCTCGAACGTGCCCTCGTCGAGCAGAAACTCGACCCGCTCGCGGGCCGACATCTTGCCTTCCTTATGCTGCCGTTCGCGGCGCTGCTCTCCACCGCCCTCCGCAGCCAGGCGGTCGCGCTTCTTCAATTCTTCGAGTTTCTGTTCCAGGTTCATTCCAGACCTCGGACGTCGGGCGTCAGACCTCGGCCCTCGGCCCTCCGGTACTACTCCATGCTGGATCCAATGGGCTGGTACCGATATTTCTTGCCGTCCCAAAAAGTGGCAGAGGTCATCCGATCGCCGCCCGTTTCTTCGGCATAAATGGCCATCACGGTTTTCTTTTTTACGGACAGCTTTTTCACCGCAATCTGTTTGAAGGGCAGGTTAATAATCACGAACTTCGCCTTCGGCGCCGCCGCTCGCCAGGCCTCGGGGCCGGCGCCATGGATGACCAGTAGCACAAGTCCTCGGGTGGCGGGATCCTCCGAAGCGAACTGGGTGGTGATCTTGGTGTTCCCGTACCCGTAAAACGCGTTGTAGGGATCGATCACTGTGAAATTGTCTTCCGCCTGGTCCGCCAGCGGGTTGGTGCAATGGCCGGCTACGATTAGATCCTCAATGCCATCGCCGTCAAGGTCCGCCTTGAGTTGCGGTGGTCCCGGCATGAGCTTGCAGGTCGATCCAAACTGCTTCTGGATGAAATCGTCGTCCACCGCGGAGGTGGAGGGCGGCGGGGTCTGCTGGGCCAGCGCGATAGACGTGAGGGCCAAACCCAAAATGAGAAATCTGGAAATACGCAGAGACTGCATGAAGCTACTTTAGTCCCGTTCGGTGCAAGAGAATAGAGGCAGAAGAGGTGACCCAGGAGAATCACCACAGACCACGCAGGGGCAGATCACAGACCTGCCCCTGCGTGGTCTGTGCCGTTCTTGAAATGTTCCCACCCTTGCGGCGGCAATTCCCGCTTCACCCCCTTGTTGTTCCGAAGCAAAACCTTCCCTCCGCCCGTGATCAGGCCAATCTCCCGGATAGCCACGCCCGCAATCCGAGACGGGATTCTTTTCCTCGGGGACACCGCAAACAGCAACTCGTAGTCTTCCCCACCGTGCAGAGCGAACCGGAGATCAACCCTTCGCGCCGGCTTCCCTGCGGTCGCGATCGGAATGGCTTCGGTTTCGAGCTCGGCCCCGACGCCGCTCTCCTCGCAAATGTGACTGAGATCGGTGGAGAGTCCATCGCTGATGTCGATCATTGCCGAGGCCAATCCCTTTTCGCGCAAGAATCGGCCGATCGCGATGCGCGCGCTGGGATGGAAGTGGCTGCAAAAATCCGACGGTCGAAGCTTCTTTCCGTTGGAAAGCAAGTCAACCGCCGCCGCCGAAGCGCCGAGCTCACCGGTCACGTAAATCCGGTCACCCGGACGGGCACCCGAGCGCAGCACCGCCTTGCCCTTCGGCACCGAGCCCAGCACGACGATATCGGCCAGGATGTCGCCGGGAGCCTCGGCTGTGTCGCCTCCGGCCAGGCTCACCTTGAACTCCCTCGCCAGCCTCAGCAACCCGCGAAGGAAACCATCCACCCAGCTTTGCGGCAAGCTCCGCGGTACCGCGAGTGAAAGGAACAATGCGAGCGGCTCCCCTCCCATGGCGGCGATGTCGCTGAGCCCGCGCGTAAGGCAGCGATGCCCCACGCTCTCCGGCGGGTGCCATGCCCGTTTGAAGTGGACATTCTCCAGACTGAGGTCGGTCGTGACCAGGGCTTCATGCCCGCGAGGAAGGGGGACCACCGCACAGTCGTCCCCAATGCCGATTCCGCCACGGAACCTAACGCCACGGCGTTCCGCCCGGAGGCGAATGCGGCGGATCAGTGCTTTCTCAGGCAGAGGCACGGCGCCATCAATATACAAGGTTAAATGTGGGCGCGAGCGCCCGCGCTCGTGCGGGGGCCATCAATCACAGTTTCAGCCTGCCCAGGTACACATTACCCTCCCTCCTAAAGTCACCACCGAGTAACAGGTCCCTTCGGGCAGTCCTGGATACCCGGCGTTGGTAAGCCTGCCGACGTTGACACGGGGGAACCTACTTTGTTACCGTTGCCAAGCTGTTCAGACGCACGTAGCCGAACTAAGTGCCACATCCTGTAGGGATTGCAGGCACAAGGGTTTCGGCATCCAAGTTCCGGTAGGGGTCGGGCAGATAAAGACAGCTTTGGTCCCAGGATGGGAAGCTGGCCCGGATTCAGGATGGCGTTAGGGCTCTCGTAACCGCGAGCCGCCCTTTGGGCCAATCCTGATTACTATGCGGAAGGAACAAAATTGCAAAAACGCTTCTACATTCTTTTTGTGGCACGCGGTAACGACGGTCAGATTCGCAAGATCCCGATCCCCGTTCACTACCTGTACGTGTTTTTGGTAGGGGCGTCGATCGTGGGCCTGAGCCTGACCGGCATTGCCAGTTCGTACCTGCGCATGCTGCTGAAGGTGTCGCATTATAACGAGCTTCGCACCGAGCGCGAAGACCTGCGTAACCGTTACTCGCGGCTGGAACAGGTAGCCAAGGAGCGCGACATTCAGGTCGCCTCGCTGGGTTCGCTGGCCGGAGAAGTTTCTTCGCTTTACGGCCTGAAGGCTGATCCCAACCTGGTGACGGCTTCTTCGGAGAACGTTGCCGGCTCTCAAGTCGTCTCATCCCTGGACCAGCTCGGCGCGCTCAAGACTTCCGCGCTGAGCGGCGCGACCATGACCGGCCTTTCTCTGGGGCTCACACGTAACGTGACCACGGCGGACTGGCTGAGGGCAAATTCCGCGCCTAATCTCTGGCCGGTGGAAGGCCCGGTGACCGGCTCCTTTGGCGAGCGCATCGATCCGTTTAACGGAGAAGGCGCTTTCCACAGCGGTATCGATATCGGATCGACGGATGGGCAACCTGTCGTAGCGCCCGCCGACGGCATGGTTACTTTCGCTGATTTTCTGGGCGGATACGGACGGGCCGTCATGATTGACCACGGCCACGGCATCACCACGCGCTATGGCCACCTGGCAAACTTTGCCGTCATGCCCGGCCAGCACGTACATCGCGGAGATACCATCGGATTCGTCGGTGAGAGCGGGCGTAGTACTGGTCCCCACCTTCACTACGAAGTTCGGATCAACGACACCCCGGTAAATCCCCACAAGTATCTTCGCCTGACGGTCGCGAACGTAGGCGGATTCTCAGCCGGAAGCTAGGTCCCCTCTAGACTCGGAATGTAGGCGCTCGCGCCTACATTCGCCCTGGGCGTTGTTGCGGCCGTAAGCTTTTTTCATCCAAAAGGATTTTCATCCGCGCTGCGGCCATAAATTGCCGGAACAGGAACCTCCAGCATTCTGAGGTAGACCGACAGTTGACCACGGTGGTGGTACCAGTGGTTCAACATGATCGACCTCAGCACTACAATCCGCGGCTTGCTGAAGACCTGTTTCCCTTGCGCCATTAGACGCCAGCTCGCCTGCGCCGCCTGCTCGCTCATGCCTCCGACATAGTCTTCCGCCGCCTGAACGCTTTGTTCGAGGGTGGCGTGAATCTCTTCGACGTTCTTGGGCGGTGGCGGATTGAAATTGGCTTGAGAGACGTCAAATTCGTCCAATTGCAAAAGCTTCGTCAGGCCCCCTGGAATGCTCGCAACGTGAAGCGCCAACTGCCCGAGCGACATCGATTTCGGGTGCGGCTTCCACGATAGCTTGTCTGCCGGAACTCTTTCGAGAATCCGCTTGGTGATGGCGGCCTCTTCGCGGATCTCATCCAGCGTCGGTTCAAGTGTTTTCGTCATCGCTGTTTCTCCGTTGTTCGTCTGAAAACTGTTCGACTAAAAATATCTAGTCAGTGTCGAGCAGGCCTTCAGGCCTGCATCGACCCGCTAGCGCGCTCTGGGCTGTAGTCCCTGAGATGCCTCAGCGACTGAAGCCGCACCGAAACACGCCTTACAATGCAGCCCTAAAGCGCTGCTCCACCCAAGATCCAGACTGATCCACTATCACTTACCCTCGCTTCTTTTCGGCCACGGCGATATTCGATAGGGGAAGAGGTCCGTCGCCATACCGGTCGTGGTGGCGAACCCACGCCATCGAAAACGTCAAGCCGTCTTCGTCGCGCCCCTTCGGCGTAAGGTCCAGGAAGTTGTACGCGCCCAGCAGAATATCGAGTCCGCGAGCATAGCTGGAATAGGTATGGAAAAGTTCGCCGGCCTCGTTCTTGTAGAAAACGCTCGCGCCCGGGCCCTCCTCACTGGGAAAGTCCGTCATCTCGTAGTTGTAATAGACTTTGCCCTTGGCCTTCTCCTCCTTGGAAAACGAAACGTGATAGTCAAAATTGAAGTCGGTCCCGGACGACGACACCCACTTGAACTTCCACCCCATGCGTTTCTTGAACGCTTCGATCTCGGGCAGGGTGGCCCGCGAGATCACCGCGAAGGTCGTGTCGCGCTGCGCCAGGTGCACTGCCGCGCCGTCGAAGGTATCGGCCAGGAACGAGCAGCTCGGGCAACCCTCTTTCCATCCCGGCCCAAACATAAAGTGATAGACGATCAGCTGGCTTCTTCCGTCGAAGAGGTTCGCCAGTGTTTCCTTCCCCTTCGGGCCCTCGAACTCGTAACGCTTCTCTACCTTCTCCCGTGGCAGTGCGCGACGCTGCCGACTCAGCTCATCGCGCAACCGGGTGAACTCCTTCTCCTTCTTTAGGAACTCCTTCCGGGCGGCAAGCCATTCAGCTTGTGGCACGACCTTCGAGAGTTCTGTCTTGCTCGTTGCCGTAGACATTGCCATTTCTCCTTTGCGTTGTATTGTCCAAACCGTTCGTCTCCCCACCCTTTTTTGTGTGAAATATCTTCCCGACCAGAGCGATAAGGCCGCTGGTCGTAATCACGCCACCCGCCATCAATGCTGCGCTCGCCATACATGCCGGACACATGAGTTCCTCCTTAGCCGACGTTCCCCTCTAGTGCGGTCGACCGGCCCCAACCCGTGCTTGCACACGACTGAGGATATGCGTCCAGCCTTTCGCCATTCCCTCCTTGTCGTTATCCGGAATAAGTCCGAGCGCCGCGTGATGAAACTTGATCAGGGTGACTCCGTTTTCTTCAGTCAGCCGGTATTGCACATTCGACACCGCCGGATAGGACATGAACAACGGCCCCGTGATTTCGAGTAACGTCGGCCGCTTGATGGCCTGCACCAGTCCCCAGAAATGGCCGTTTCGGTCGCCCAGGTCGCGGTACCACCTTCCTCCGGGCCAGGGTTCGATCTTCATCGGCATCGGCTTGCCGTCCGGCGTGTCATTCGCAGGCCCGAGCTGTTCGAGCAATGCTGCGAATGTCGTCTCCAGGGTTGCGTGAACTTGTATTTCCTTCGTCAGGTTCACCGTCAAATTGTCGATTCCTGCTGCGGTCGAAATCATCGTTCCTCCTTACTCAAGTTCTGATTACACTTTGTCTGAAAGCCTGCTTTTACCCTCGGCCAGTTCCTTGACCCGGCTCAATTGGTGCTGCCAGAAACGTTCGAACGTCTTCGTCCACTCGTGGAGCGGCCGGATGGCCTCAGCGTTGGTTCGATAGAGCATGCGCCGTCCGTCGCGTCGCACGTGTACCAGCCCGACGTCCCGCAACACCCCGAGGTGCTTGGAGACCGAGGGCTGCTCCAGGCCCAGGCTCGCCACGATATCGCCAACCGGCCGCTCCTGCAGCGCCAGATAGTTCAAAATCTCCCGCCGCCGAGGCTCGGCGACCGCATTGAAAGCATCTGAGGTCGTAGCCGCGCGTGCCATGCGATTTACATTACATTCCCATATAGGAATACGTCAACCGGTTTTAAACAAGTTCATAAGCTGGAGAGAAAGGTACGAAATTCTGGATCGTCTCGCGTGGTCTGCGGTGGCTCCCTGCAGTTCACTGCAGGCTGTCAGGAATGCTCCCACGAGCGCACCGAGTAGAGAGGAATTCTGGTTCCGGCGAAATTGCCGTGAGCTACGGGGCGGTAGGACAAACGACGTTTGCAGTCATATCGCCGGTCACTATGGCCCCGGTCGACGACACGTTCCCGATGCTGTGGTTGGTCGTAAAGGTTGCTGAAATCAGAGCGTCTCCGCAAGCGTCTCCGGTGGCGGTTACCAGGCCGGTCGCGGCATCGACCGTCGCGATCCCTGGCGTATTCGATTTCCAGACAACCTGGTCGGTAATGTCCTTGCTCACCGGCGGATGGATGTAGTTCCCAATGGCTCGGAGCTGGACAGTTAGTCCCGCATCTGCGCTGACCGGAATGTTCGCCGCTCCGAAGACTTCTTTGTCGGGTTGGACGGTGATCGAGGTCAACTGTTGCTCGTGCGCACAACTGGTCAGGCCGATCACACATAGCACAGCTGCGAGCACCAAGAAGAATCTGGACTCCTGGCAATTCATGCACTTCTCCTGATCGTGTTGCAATCCACCAAACGCATCCCCTCTGGGCTGACGTGGGGTCTGGAAACGGTAAACCAGAAACAGGAAACCAGAAACCGCCTCTAACCGCCCTTCAACATGTCCACCACGCGATCAAAGTCCTCCAGCGTAGCATATTCGATCACGATCTTCCCTTTGCCCTTGCGGTCGCGGATGCGCACTCGCATTCCCAGCACGCGTTCCATCTCGGTCTGAGCCGCACGCACATTGGGATCAACCCACCGCGCCCGCTGCGGGGTCTCGCCTTTCACCAGGGGAATATTGGTCCGGTCGACCAGTTCTTCCAGTTGCGCCACCGACAGATGCTTCCGCACCGCCTCGTCGGCGATTTTCTCAATCAGCGCAGGATCGAGCAACTGCAGCAACACCCGGGCCTCGCTGAATCCCAGCCGTCCTTCCTGCAGGTGTTGCAACACGGCAGCCGGCAGCTTCAGCAGCCGCATGTAGTTCGACACCGACTCCCGCGAGACTCCCACCCGCTGCCCGATCTGTTCCTGGGTCAGCCCGAAATCACGGCTCAGCTTGGAAAACGCCGACGCCTGCTCGATGCAGTTCAGATCCTGCCGTTGCAGGTTTTCGACGACGGTCATTTCCGCCGCTTGCTGGTCGGAAACGCGCCGCACCATCGCCGGAATTGTCGTCTTCCCTGCCAGCTTCGACGCCCGGCAACGCCGCTCGCCCAAAATCAGGGTGTAGCGTCCGTCCGCCCCGGGACGGACCACCACCGGCTGAACCACCCCGTTGGCCCGGATCGAACTCGCGAGTTCCTCCAAAGCTTGATCGCCGAAGTGATAGCGTGTCTGGTACGGATTTTCTTCAATCTGTTCCAGAGCAATCTGGACCACCGAGTCCCGCGTCTCGGATAGACTCGGCAGGTGTGGCGCGGGCGCCCCGCCCGCTACGGCCGTCGCCGCAGCGCCGGGCGAACTCACGGCCGCTGGCGCAACCGCGCGCGGCCCGCCAGGCAGCAGCGATTCCAGTCCTCGCCCCAAAGCCTTCCGCTTTTCAGGAGCAGCCTTCTCCGCTGTCGTTGTCATGTCCCCTCATCGATCTTCCCACCTGCACCAATGCCCACGCGGGGACGGCCGTCCTCAGCCGTCCGGCCGAGCTAAAGCTCGGCTATTCGCCCCAGACTCCAGGTCCGCATAGTACATCGACAGTAATCTATGTAATACATAGATTACTGTCGATGTACTAAGCCGTCTTGTTCATCGCCGGCGCTGAATCCTCTGCCGGCAAATAATGCGCGATGATCTCTTTGGCTAGCCGAATGTAACTCTCCGCCCCCTTCGACCGCGGATCGTAAAGCAGGGCCGGACGTCCGTGACTGGGCGCTTCCGCCAGCCGTATATTTCGCGGAATAGTCGTGGCGCAGAGCTTGTCGCCAAAGTATCTTTTCAATTCCGACATCACCTGCTGCGCCAGGTTGGTGCGATCGTCGAGCATGGTGAGCACCACGCCCTCGATGGTCAGC
>DATMPS010000161.1:0-84594 GCA_035567435.1 Terriglobales bacterium
AAGACAGCAAGGCGTCTCCCTGCAAAGGAGATCATCGGGAGTGCAATTCTCCCCACCGCCTCCAGTGTTTTGTTTGCTGGTGTAGCTCAGTGGGAAGAGCTCGGGCCTCGTAAGTCCGTGATCGGCGTTCGAATCGCTCCCCGGCAGCCAGTTCTTTGACAATTTGAAATTCCCTCTTCGTCCAATGGCAGGACGCTGCGCTCTGAACGCGGAAATCGTGGTTCGAGTCCACGGGAGGGAGCCGGAGCTATGGTCTATCGGTAGGATGGCTGATTGTCTCTCAGCAGGGACGGGTTCAACTCCCGTTAGCTCCGCCATAAGTTTGCGGGAGATTCGTCCAGCGGCTAGGACACTGGTCTCCAAATCCAGGTACGAGGGTTCGAGTCCTTCATCTCCCGCCATTGCGAGCATGGTATAGCGGCTGGTGCCTCGGGCCTCCAACCCGATGACGCGAGTTCAACTCTCGCTGCTCGCTCCAAGATTTTGTGAGGGCGGAAGTCGTCTAGTGGCCAAGACGCGACGTTGCCAACGTCGAGAGCGCGGGTTCGAGTCCCGCCTTCCGCTCCAAATGTATCAGGTGGCGTAGCCAAGACAGCAAGGCGTCTGCCTGCAAAGCAGATCATCGGGAGTGCAATTCTCCCTGCCACCTCCAGAGTTTCTCGCTGGTGTAGCTCAGTAGGAAGAGCGCGGGCCCCGTAAGTCCGTGATCGGCGTTCGAATCGCCGCGCCAGCTCCGCTGGTATAGCTCAACGGGAAGAGCAGGCGCATGGTGAGCGCCCGACCGCAGTTCGAGGCTGCGTGCCAGCTCCACAAGTTTGCTGGTCTAGCACAGTGGAAGTGCAGAGAGCCTGTACCTCTCCGACGAGTGTTCGATTCACTCGACCAGCTCCAATTTTCGATGGCGGGATTGGCCGAATGGCTTAGGCGCTGGATTGTGGCTCCAGTCACGAGAGTTCGATTCTCTCATCTCGCCCCAACTGGGCGGTTCGTATAAGGGGATTACCCACGGCCTGCAACCGTGAAATGCGAGTTCAAGTCTCGCACCGTCCACCAAGTTTGGCTCGGGAACTCGACGGTAGAGTGCTGGTCTGAAAAGCCAGTGGATACGGTTCAATTCCGTGCCGAGCCACCAGATCCGGGTGTAGGGTAGCGGCCACCCACATGTCTTGGGCACATGTCCACGCAGGTTCAACTCCTGCCACCCGGACCATTTCTTTTGCCTTACGAGGATTTGTGGCTTCATTACAATTGCTGTTTCTCCATTTCCGAAGAACACACCCGTAGCTCCTCCGAGCTTGGTGGGTTATGAACCGGGTCCGGATGGGGGAATCGCACTGACCATAGCCTGCTGCACCAGTGTGCCGCAAACCTCTGAGCAAATTTCTCGCGAGCAAATCTGAGGCGCTTCGAAGGTGCGTCTCCATCAATCAACTGCAGGTGGCCGAGCTCGTGCAGAAGCACGTCGTAGAGCATGAGTCGGCAAACGGCCAGTGCCGGCCACTTCTGGCCACGTTTGGCTCCGAACTGCTCCGGTGTCTGGCCCTTCGCGAGAGCAGCTGTCAGGCTCATGCGGGGCGGGAGTGCACAGAGAGCGATTTCCCGTAGTCCCTGGTTGACATAGCCGAGAGTGCGGGCACCGTGGCTCCGATCATTGAAGTGAACTGCGCGCACGCGATGCCATGCTTCGCTGGGAAGGCGGCCCAAGACGATGCGCACGTCCTCCGCGTTTACAAAGTGGATTCGATCCGCGCCAGGAGTTAGGGACGAAAATCTGACTCGAGCAAGTCTGGATTCTAATGATTGGTTCATTTTGAGTTAATTCTCTTTCTGAAAAATCTGGTGCCAGCGGAGAGATTCGAACTCTCAAACACCTGTTTCTAAGACAGGCCGCTATTCCAATTCGCGCACGCTGGCACATGGTGCACAGGGGAGGATTTGAACCTCCGAGTCCCACTAGGGGAGACCGGGTTACAGCCGGTCCGTTTCGGCCGGGCTCACGCACCTGTGCAAATTTGGCGGAAGGTAGACGAATCGAACGCCCATCGCTCATCACGATGCCCTGGTTTTCAGGACCAGTTGCCCGCCAATTCAGCAGTACCTTCCGCGTGGCGGAGAGCACGGGAGTTGAACCCGTTAGCCTCTTGCGAGAACCCTTGTTTAGCAGACAAGTGCCTTACCGTCCGGCCCGCTCTCCGTTGAATCGTCAAAGAACGACAGAATTCTGGTAGGCCCGGTGGGAGTTGAACCCACAACAGGGCTGCTCTTGAGGCAGCTGCGTATGCCAGTTCCGCCACGGGCCTGAAGCTATAAATTGTGCAGGAGTTAATAACTCAGTCGGGACTGACTGAGTCGTAATGACGATCGAAATTGAAGCAGGCGCTTCACTCAATCAAGTTAGCATGAAAACCTTGTATCGACCATGATTTTTCGAGCACCATTTTCTTAATCCATTTGGTCAACGACGCCTTTCCCGGCGCTACTGATACCTCTTCTGCTAGCCATCCGTATTACGGCCCATAAGAACCTTGCCCAGTAGAATGCGAGTACGAGGCACAGGACTTGTATCTAGACCGATTGTACGAGAAGCAATCCTGCCCACCAACGGCAAGGAATTTGGAACTGTTTGATGGCTGCTCTACTATGAGGCAGGATGTCACTCACGTTCGAGAGGATTGAGGCACTCGCGCCGGACCAAGCATCGCTGACGGCAGCGCGGAAGTTGCTGAAGTCGTCCTATTGGCCGACGTTGGCGGAAGGAGAAGGACTTGCTTGGGGCGAATGCCAAGGCTCTGGCGCGACTCCGTATCGCGTGGTAATCAACGAGGCGAACGCCGGATACAAGTGCACGTGTCCCAGCAGAAAATTCCCTTGTAAGCACGCGCTGGCACTCATGTGGATGCGAGCCGATAGATCTGCTGCGTTCGCTCCTGCGACGGTTCCCGACTGGGTGAAGGACTGGCTCTTCCGCAGGCGCGGAACATCGAACTCGCCAAGCAAGACTGATGATGAAGCCAAGCCGAAAACCAGACCCTCCATTCGTCTCACCGAGATACCCGCAGCTGGTGCTGATGTCGATCCAAAGGCGGAACAACGCGCTGCCGCGACCCGCGAAAGAAATCGGTTGGAGCGAGAGGCCGCGGTGCTGGCAGGTCTCGAAGACCTCGACACTTGGTTGTCAGACCAGGTTCAACAAGGAATGGCGAACTTCATCGCGCAGACTGCTCAGGTGTGCCGCACGATCGCGCAAAGATTGGTCGACGCGAAAGCCCCGGGGCTTGCAGGGCGGCTCGATGGACTTCCGACGAGGCTCTTTACTTTGCCGGGACCCGCGCGTCCCTCAGCCGCGATACGAGAGCTGGGACAAGTCCATTTGATCAGCCAGGCATACCGGCGCACGTCGGAGCTTCCCGAATTACTAGCGGCAGATGCAAGACAAGCCGTGGGCTGGTCGGTCACCCGAGAGGCCCTGCTCAATGACTCCGAGAGGTTGCGAGTCAATGCAAAATGGCGAGTCTTCGCGGTGCTTTCCGAGGCACAACCAGACCGCCTGCGCAGGGTTGAGACCTGGCTATGGCGTCAAAGCGGCACAGATGGAATGCCGCAATGCGCGGTCCTGCTTGACTTCATACCGATCTCTACCGGAGCCACAGTGGGCGGCTACTTGGTAGGGGATCAAATCGACGCTGAGTTGAGCTTTTACCGTTCCACCATCCCGCTCCGCGCACAGATAAACACGCTGAAGAAAGGCGCTGAACAAAGTAGTGAACCGCTCACGTTGCCAGACGAACCTCTCAGCGCCTCATATGCGAAGTACGAGCACGCGTTGGCACAGCTTCCCTGGCTGGGGACGATTCCGCTGAGTTTTCGGACGGCCAGCGTCCGCCGAAATAGAGAACAACTCTACCTCTGCGATGACGAGAGCGGACTATCGCTGCCGCTGCATGCATCGCAGGCGAATCAGGCTTCGCCGCTTGCAAGTCTCGATCGCATTGATGGAATCGGTTTGTGGAATGGATACGAGTTCACCTTGGCGTGGGCAGAGACACAGCTCGGAAGGTGGATGCGCTCATGAACCCGATTACCTTACACACAAAGGTTCTGCCATCACTGTTGGGAGGAACATCGCGGCATCCGCTGCCGGGCGACTTGATTCGTCCTTCGAGTTTGAGTTCCGATGGCGCACTCGAAATGCTCACGCTCATGGGACAAGCGCTGCGCTTCGAGCGCCCTTCGACACCGGAGTCGTTCATCGTTGAACCGGAAATAAAAGATAACCGAAAGATCATCGCCGATGGTTTGCGCCGCCCGCTGATTCGACTGCTAACTACGAAGAATGTCACTGAGCATCCGGGGCGTGCTTTGGCGCGTGTTTTCGATCGACTGAGATTGCGTCCGCACCCATTCGACCTGCCGTTGATCGATGGCTTTATTCGGTCAAATGCGGAGAAGCTTGGTCCAACTGCACAACAGTGGGCTGACAGGCAAAAACCAGACGCAGAGACGCGAAGTTATTTCGATCCAGAGCTGCTTGATGAGAGCAACTGGAGGCAAGCGACGCTTTCACGAAGTGTTGCATACCTGGAGCAACGGCGCCGCGATGATGCGGATGCCGCTCGTGCCTTGGTTGAGTCCACTTGGGCGCAAGAAGAGGCTGATGCCCGCTTCCGTCTGCTACAAGTATTCCAGACCCGCTTAAGCATATCCGACCAACCGTTCCTAAGCAGGTTGGAGAAGGATCGAGCGCCGCGCGTGCGAGCGCTCGCGGCGAGATTCCTCGCGCGGCTAGGTGCAAGCAGCGAGAATCCGGCGTTGGGCGCATGCCTGGAACGAATCAAGCAAAGCCAGAGCGGGTTACTTCGGAAGCACACCATATTGAAAACTGAGCTTCCGGCGAACCTAAAGGATCAGGCTGCATCGCGATGGATACTCCAAACATTTACCGACGTGTCGTTCGGCGAACTGGCGGGCGCGTTCAAAGTCACCGAAAAGGAATTGATTGAATCTGCTTCAAAAGACGAGCCTTTACTTCTTGCCTTGGCGTTGATCGCGACGAACGAATGCCGTCTCGATCTGCTCGAGCTTGTGATCGCGAACCTGCCAAACGCGTGGGAACGTATGTTTGAAGCCGGACTCGAGACGCTAGGCACGATGACAGCATCAGAGCGTCAGCGATGGGAGGAGATCGTTGTGCATCCGTATCGCAAGGATGTGCCGACGGCCTACTCTCTATGGGACTGGCTACATCGAATCACGGATTCAGAGGCGCCATCTTCAGTCATGTCGATTGCTCTTCACGCGAAGTTGTTGACGAAAGTCCCCGAACAAGAGCGCGGTGGCGCGCCGTGGGTTGAAATGATCGCCGCGATATGTCCGGCCTCGCAAAGACAGGAGCTTCGAGAGCAACTGACGAAGTTCGACCAATCACAAACCATTACTCCCCTTGCACTACTTGAGATCCTCGATGGAATGGAGAACGACCGTACCCATGTCTAAACAAGCTTCTGGCCGAATAAGACTAAGCGCGGAAGAAGTCTATGCGCACGAGTTGTCCGCTCTTGCCGCAGGCGACAAGCTTACTCGTCCTGCGAACTGGCGTCTCTCGCCTAAGGCGGTCGTGACCTACATTCTTGGAGGCAAGGCGGCCGACGGCACTCCAATCTCAGCAAAGTACGTTGGCAATCGCCGCCTGATTGAAACCGCCGTCGCGACGCTCGCGACCGACCGCGCACTCCTGCTTCTTGGATTGCCCGGAACAGCCAAATCATGGGTATCGGAACACTTGGCAGCTGCGATTTCGGGATCGTCGCAACGCATGATTCAGTGCACGGCAGGAACTGATGAAAACCACATGCGATATGGCTGGAACTATGCCCTGCTGCTGGCAAAGGGACCGTCGCGCGAGGCTCTTGTTAAGACCCCACTGACGAGAGCGATGGAAGAGGGAAGTATCGCGCGACTCGAAGAACTCACGCGTATGGGTTCAGACGTGCAGGACACCCTAATCACTATTCTTTCCGAAAAGATCCTACCTATCCCCGAACTCAATGAGGCGATTGAAGCGCAGCGTGGGTTCAACGTCATTGCGACCGCCAATAATCGCGATAAAGGTGTGAACGATCTCTCGTCCGCACTCAAACGTAGGTTTAACGTCGTTGTACTTCCGTCCCCTGCTACGTTGGAAGAGGAAACCGGTATCGTCGTGAAGCGCGTTCTCGAGATCGGCTCAAGCCTTGAGCTGCCGCCGATCCGTCCTGCTGATGAAGAGTTGGTGCGCGTGGTAACGCTGTTCCGCGAGTTGCGTGACGGCAAGACTCTGAATGGCAAAACAAAACTCAAATCTTCCACAGGCTCGCTGTCGACAGCCGAAGCAATTTCCGTCGGTGTTAGCGCATGGGCCTCAGCGGCCCACTTCGGCGATGGAGAAATGACAGCGGAGAGCCTTGCTCCGAATCTTGTCGGCGCGGTTGTGAAGGACCCTGTGCAAGACAAGGTCGCACTACAGGAATATCTCGAAAGCGTGGTGCGGACGCGCGATGGTTGGTCGGACCTTTACTCAGCGATTCGCGAGGTCCTTTAGTTAACCATGCCCGTTCAAGCCGACGAACGCGTGCACATTCTCGGGATACGTCATCATGGTCCTGGATCTGCTGCCTTGTTGCGCAAAGCGCTGGACGTACTCGACCCAGCATGTGTCCTGGTGGAAGGACCTCCGGAAGGTGATGGGCTGATCCAGTACATCGCTGACCCGGATTTAAAGCCTCCTGTCGCCATGTTGGTGCATGCCTCGGACGAGGCGAGCCTTGCCTCCTTCATGCCGTTTGCGGAGTTCTCTCCTGAATGGCAGGCGATCCAATGGGCGCTGAAACACGAGCGGTCGGTCCGATTCATTGATTGCCCTGCGGCTATCTCGCTCGCGTTGCAAAAAGCCACACGACAAGATCTAGAAAACGCGCCTCCTCAGCCACGCGCAGATGCACTAGATTTGCTCGCAAGTGCGGCCGGATATGAAGATGGCGAAACTTTCTGGAATGGCTTGATCGAACAGCACGGCGCCAGCGGACAAAAGGCGCTTTCGGTGTTCGCATCTCTCGAAACTGCAATGACAGAAGCGCGCGCGCAGGAAGGCCTCAGCCCGAAATCGCCGGATGAAGTATTACGCAACAATCAACGCGAGGCTTTTATGCGCACCAACATACGAGCGGCGCTGAAAGAGGTTGAAGGAAATATCGCTGTTGTTACTGGTGCGTGGCACATCAGCGGACTTAGGCAGGCTACACAGGCGGCAGATGACCGAGCACTCATCAAAGACCTGCCTCGCCTAAAGGTCGAAGCAACGTGGGTACCGTGGACAGACAGCCGTCTCAGCGCATTGTCTGGTTACGGAGCAGGTGTGATTTCGCCCGGATGGTATCGGCATCTGTGGTCCCTGTACACGCACAAGAAGCTGCCCAGCGCTGAAGAGTTCGCGTCGGCCTGGCAATCGCGTACTGCATCCAAGCTCCGCGAGGAGGGCTATACGGCCCCAACCGCTTCCGCCATTGAGGCGACTCGGCTGGCCCTCGGACTCGCTGCCCTGCGCGATCTGCCGATGCCCGGCATTGCCGAAATGCGCGAGGCATCGCTGGCTGCTATGTGCGATGGGAATCCGGTCCCGCTGGCGATGTTGGAGCGTAAGTTGTACATCGGCGAACGCGTGGGCGAGATCGGCGAGCGGGTTCCGCAGAACCCGCTGGCGCGCGACCTCGCCGAGTGGCAACGCAAGACGCGTCTGAAACCGCAAGATCTCGAATTGGAGATCAAACTCGATTTGCGTTCTGCGGCAGGACTGCTGAAATCGACTCTGCTGCACCGGTTGAACTTGATCAATGTTCCATGGGGCAAGCTGTTGGATGCGCAAGCCGGCCGAGGCACATTCCGCGAAGTGTGGGTCATCGAATGGGAGCCGTGGTATTCGGTTTCGCTGGCCGAGGCGCTGGTTTATGGAGCCACAATCGAACAGGCCGCCGCCAATGCAACTCTTAAGAAAGCACGCGAAACAACTTCGATTACGGAGCTTGCCGGCCTTATCCAACGCGCCTTCGTATCGGACCTGCCGGAAACCGCCGCTTCGTGCATTGAGCAACTTCAGGCTGTCGCCGTCAACTCCAGCGATATCACCGACTTGATGAAGGCAGTTTCTCCGCTGGTCCGGGTGCTTCGCTACGGCACCGCTCGACGCCTCCCGGAGGATGCGCTTCGCTCGTTAATCCTGTCCATCAGCGTTGAGATCAATGCCGGCGTTCGAATGGGCTCGCGTGGACTGGATGAGGAGACCGCCGCCGCACACATCTCCGCCATGGAGGCCTACGATGAGGCATTACGACTGTTGGGCGATGACGCGCTGACTTCTTCGTGGCGAGACCAATTGGGCAAGATCGTGAGCGATGACCAGGTCACGTCGTCGATTGCCGGCCTGAGCCTGCGTCGCCTGCATGACGTGCGCGCTTGGGAACTGGAACGAGTTGCAGCGGAGTTTGCGCGGCACACTGGCGCTCGTCAGCCAAAAGAGTCTGGAGCTTTCCTTGAAGGTTTTTTGCGCGGCGGGTCGGAAGTACTCCTGCAAGACGAGCCGCTGTTGCAACTACTTGACGCTTGGCTTTGCGAGCTCAGTGAAACGGACTTCACTGATTCTCTTCCGCTGCTGCGCCGAAGCATGTCGAGCTTCGACACAGTTGCACGCCGCCGCGTGCTTGAGAAAGTTCAGCGCGGACGCCAGCAAGGCACATCAGCGTCTTCGCACCTCGCACCCGAGTCCAACCCTGCTTTCGAGGCCGCACTTCCGTTGCTCTACAAAATCCTCGGCCTCGGAGAACCCGCATGATCTCTCAGAAAGAGCGCTGGCGACGGTGGCAACTCGCTCTCGGCGCCGATGACGAGCAGAACGAGCTTTCAGAACGTGACCGACGCCTCAACACCGCTCTCTCTGCGCTGTACGACAGTGGCCCAGAGAAGCGCAGAGGCGGACTCGGCGCCTCCTCTCCGCGGGTCGCAAAATGGCTCGGAGACATTCGTGAGTTCTTCCCGACCCCCGTCGTACAAATCGTCCAGCAAGATGCATTCGAGCGCCTGAACTTAAAGGCTCTGATGCTGGAGCCGGAATTTCTTTCGACTCTGGAGGCAGATGTCCACCTTGTCGCCGATCTAATCGCGCTACGCGCTGCGATTCCCGGCAAAACCCTTGAAACGGCACGACAGGTGGTCCGGAAAGTTGTCGACGACCTCTTGCGCAGGCTCGAACACAACACGCGTGAGACTCTGAGAGGCGCGCTGAACCGCTCTCAGAGAACGCGGAGACCTCGTCACGCGGACATCGACTGGCCGCGAACAATCCGCGCAAATCTGCGTCATTACCAACCGCAACATCGCACGGTTGTTCCTGAGACGCTGGTGGGACACGCACGCCACACGAAGTCCCGCGCTCAGCTTGATCATGTCATCTTGTGCGTCGATCAGTCTGGATCGATGGCTACCTCGGTCGTGTACTCATCGATTTTTGCAGCCGTCATGGCATCGATCCCCGGACTTTTTACGAAGCTGATCTGCTTCGACACATCGATCGTGGACCTGACCGATCAGCTCGCGGACCCGGTAGAGGTGCTTTTTGGGGTTCAACTAGGGGGCGGGACGGATATCAACTCGGCGCTCGCGTATTGCGAAAAGCAGATCGAGAATCCGACAAAGACGAATCTTGTTCTAGTAACCGACTTGTACGAGGGAGGCGATGCCAAGTCGATGCTGGCACGTGCCGCGGCAATCAAGCAGAGTGGGGTAAATCTCATCGTGCTGCTCGCACTCTCAGATTCGGGACATCCAGCTTATGAAGCGAAACACGCAGAAGGAATCGCAAGCCTTGGATGTCCGGTGTTCGCCTGTACTCCGGATCAGTTTCCGTCGATGATGGCTTGCGCGCTCACTGGAAAAGACCTAAGAAGTTGGGCAGCTGAAGGAGACATTGCTCTCATTCGGGGATCCTGAGTGGAACTCAGATACCGATTTCCAAAAATTCCTGACAAGGTTTTTAGGGAGCCACCCGCGTCTTGTAAGTTGTAGACATTCCTGTTCCCTGTGGCTCATGACCGCACGACGCCGACATGAAGACACTTGGATAAACTCGGCTCCGAGTTTGTGGTAGGAGTGCCCTAAACTTTCTTGGCTGGAGTCTCGACGGGCTTGGCCAGCATTGCCAATTAAGGTTTCGCCGACTTTGAGCAGTTCTGCATCGCCGGTTTCCTAGACGGCACTCAAGTCCTCCTGAAGTCCCCTGGGTACGCCATTCCGCCACGCAACCCCTTTCGTTACTTCGACGTACACGATATCGAGCTCCGCTTTTAAGTCCCGTGCGTCTGCCCATTTTCGCCACCCGGGCGTTCGAGCTGCTGGCTGGATTGTACAGGTGGATAGCGGGCGCGATGACGCTCGATCCCTGGGATTCGACGGGAACGACGGCACGAGTTGGTAAAGCCCTAGCTTGAATTATTACCGCTGAGGGGGCTCCGGAGTTGAGGCGTGCAACTCGTGCAGCTTGGAGGTTCTGTTGCCCCGAATCATTCCATTGACGAACACTACGATTCCCAGGATCAGTAGAACGTGAATGAAGCCACCCATCGTGTTCGAGGTTGCGATTCCGGTGATCCAGAGGCCAAGAAAAAGTACCGCTAGAAAAGTCATTGAAAAAATACCTTCATCTTTCTTGAGGATTCACGATCGCTGGGCCAATGTTTTTAAGAAGGCCAAAATCTGGATCGCAAGGTCAGGTTAGCAGAGCAGACTCGGATGTTCGAAAATCGCTAGTACATCGTTTGTCGATACAAAATGGAAACTACATTGCGCCCGCTCACACGCAGAGTCGCGTCAGATGCAATCGTACGCAGGGCGGAGTGCATGGTCCAACGCATAGTTCTTCTCAATGGGATCGCAAATATTCTTGCCAACGTCCCGGCCAGGGCGGGCTGAAATGTTTGGGAAATTCCGCAGTTGGGGTATGCTTGGATTATTCTTCCGCGGCCATAACGCTTTGAGCAGTGGTGCGTCTAAACTGTCGATGCCCGACCAGGGTGGGATGATCTTCGGGGAACCCGACGGCAAGCCTTCGCGGCCTCGCCGGTCGTTGCCTGCTTCCCTGGCGATTCACGCGGTCCTGCTGGTCGCCCTATTCCGCGGACGGTCGCCAATCTTTGTGGCGCCTTCGTCCGTGCTGGGCGGCGCCAATGGGACCTCGGTGACTCATCTGTACTGGGCCACCGGGTTCGATGCGGCGGAGTCCAAGGCTTCAGGAAGCGCCTCACGTCCACGGTCGGCATCAGAGGCGCATCTGGCCTGGCAGAGGGCTCAAAAATCCAAGTCCGACCTCACACCTGAACGCCAGGGTGTCGAAGTAGCCGACCAACATGAGGCTCCCGACAGCGCTGCCAATCCTGCGGCCTCGGCTGGTTCTCCATATGGGTCACTCTCGGAAGGGGCCGATGCCGGTCACGAGATCCGTCCCGCGCTGCCTTCCATCACCTCTGAGCCACTGGTCAACGCTGGCGATCTGCTCGGAGGGGCCGAGGGCAACGTTGTCATCGAAATCACCATCGACGAGGCCGGGAATATCGTGAGCAAAACCGTGGTGCAGAGTTTGGGTCCCGCAATCGACGGCAAAGTTCTCGCCGCCCTAGAGAACTGGCATTTTCACCCGGCCACCCGCGATGGCGTGCCCATCCCGTCCAAGCAAGACGTCGTGTATCACTTCAAGCCACACTAATAGGTTCAGATTCGCGGGCCGGGTTCTCCGCCTTGCCTGTTGATTGTCGCGCCCCTTTCCTTCCTGCCCCGATGCATCTGTCGAAAGCCTCCCTTCATATAAGATCAAGGGGAGAGGCCGACATGAAGGTGACTTCGGGGAAACTGATCAAGCCATATCGAGTGGAAAACGGCAAACACTTTCGCCTCAAGGACTACGATCCGGCGCACACCGCGGGAGTGGATTCGAAAGAAGAAGGGAAGCAGTTGCTGGAAGAGGGTGTGGCAAAACTAGCTGAGCTGCAGGACAAGCTCTACGCCGAAGACCACTGGGCGCTTCTGCTGATCTTTCAGGCCATGGACGCCGCTGGAAAAGACGGCGCCATCAAGCACGTGATGTCGGGAGTGAATCCGCAAGGCTGTCAGGTCTACTCCTTCAAGGCCCCATCCTCCGAGGAACTCGATCACGACTATCTCTGGCGCACCATGAAGTGCGTTCCCGAGCGCGGCCGTATTGGTATCTTCAACCGGTCCTACTACGAGGAAGTCCTCGTCGTGCGCGTGCATCCGGACCTGCTGAAAGCGCAGAGAATTCCTCCCTCGCTGATCACGAAAGACATCTGGAAGGAGCGTTTCGAGGACATCCGCGCCTTAGAACGCTACATGACGAGGAACGGCGTCCTGATTCTCAAGTTTTTTCTCAACGTCTCGCGGAAGGAGCAGAAACGGCGGTTCATCGAACGCCTGGAGCAACCCGAGAAAAACTGGAAGTTTTCTGCCGCCGACATCCGCGAACGCGCCTGCTGGGACGACTACATGGCTGCCTACGAGGACATGATTCGACACACCGCTACCCCCGAGGCGCCCTGGCATGTGATTCCCGCGGACAACAAATGGTTCACTCGAATCGCCGTGGCCTCGGCGATTGTCGACACGCTCCAAGACCTGAACCTCGCCTACCCAAAAGTGGACGAAGCCAAAACCAAGGAACTGGCAGCAGCCAGGAAACTCCTCGAAGACAAAAAGTGACCGGTCAAGTACAGAAACTGGCCACCAGCCGCGAGAGACTGAAACACACATCCCGATCGCGTGAATGTATCCCGCAGTCAGGATCGCTTTCGCAATATTTTCTTCGTCAAACCGAACCTGGGCCTTTGCGTCTAAGTCCGCAGGCATTACGATAAATACATAAAGTTTCCCATGGAGAGAACCAACGAGATGCTGACCAAAATCTGGTCTGCAGGTGCTGCTGCCTGCTTGTTTTTTATCGTCAGTTTGCTGTGCCCCGCCGTCACGTCCGCGCAGAAGACCAAGGCCGAAAAGCAAAACCCCGCTCCTGAGGTGCAAGCCACCCCTGCGAGGGAAGCGCAAGAATCATCGAAAGCCGAAGATCCCCTATTCAAGGGAATGAAATACCGGATCGTGGGTCCATTCCGGGGCGGCCGTTCTCTGACGGCCTCCGGCATTCCCGGGGATCCCGCGACGTACTATTTCGGGGGAACGGGCGGGGGTGTCTGGAAATCCACCGACGGGGCACTCACCTGGACATCGGTTTTCGATCACGAGGGAACCTCGGCGATCGGCAGCCTGGCGGTTGCGCCCTCCGACCCTAACATCGTCTACGTTGGCACCGGCGAAGCTTGCCTGCGCGGCAACATTTCCCATGGCGACGGCGTTTACCGGACGCTCGACGGCGGCAAGACCTGGAAAGATCTAGGACTCCGCGATTCCCGCGCGATCGGCAAAGTGATCGTGAACCCTAAAAATCCGGATGTCGCGTTCGTCGCCGCTCTCGGTCATCCCTTCGGCCCCAACTCCGAGCGCGGAATCTTTCGCACTCTCGATGGCGGCAAAACCTGGGAGAAGGTTCTCTACAAAGACGAGAACACCGGTGGCATCGACGTCACCTTTGACCCGCGCAATTCCAACATCCTGTTCGCTGCGCTGTGGGAAGTTCGCCGCACGCCTTGGAGCCTTTCCAGCGGAGGACCAGGGAGTGGTTTGTATCGCTCCAACGATGGAGGCGCGACCTGGAAGCGGCTTGACGAAAAGGGGTTGCCCAAAGGCCCCTACGGTCGCATCGGCGTCTCTGTGGCCGCGAATTCCGACCGCGTCTACGCGCTGATCCAGGCCAACGACGGTGGGCTCTATCGCTCGGACGACGGCGGCGATACCTGGCAGTTGGTCAACGGCAGCCACAGCCTCATTCAGCGTCCGTGGTACTACATGCATGTCATCGCCGACCCGCAGGACTCGGAAACCGTCTACATCATGAACGTCGACGCGTATCGTTCGACCGATGGCGGCCGCAGCTTTAACAAGGTCAAGATCCCCCACGGCGACAACCACGGCTTGTGGATCGATCCCAAGGACACGAAGCGGATGATTGCGACCAACGACGGAGGGGTCTCAGTAACGCTCGATGGTGGCAAGACCTGGACCCGGCAGGACAATCAACCGACCGCCCAGTTTTATCACGTGATCGCCGATACCAGGACGCCTTACTACGTGTACGGCTCGCAGCAGGACAGTGGAACGGTAGCGATTGCCAGCCGCAGCGATGGTGGTGCCATCGACCGCGCCGACTGGTACGACGTCGGCGGCGGCGAAGCCGGATACATCGCTCCATATCCTCCCGATCCCAATATCGTCTACGCCGCCGACTACGAAGGGCTGATCACGCGATTCGACAAGCGCAACGGGCAGATTCGTAACATCACGAATCAGACCCAACTGGCGGACGCCGGCGGCGCCGCTCCGCTCGAACATCGTTTCCAGTGGACCTCTCCCGTCGTCATCTCGCCACACGACCCCGAAACCCTCTACCACGCCAGCGAGCGCCTCTTCAAAACCACCGATGGCGGCGTGCACTGGGAAGCGATCAGCGGCGATCTCACGCGCAACGACAAAACCAAGCAGCAACCCTCGGGCGGTTCGATCACCACCGACGACAGCGGGACCGAGTACTACGACACCATCTTCGCGGTGGCCGAATCTGCGGTGAGCAAGGGCTTGATTTGGGTCGGTACTGACGATGGCCTCGTTCACATCACCCGCGACGGGGGCAAGAGTTGGACCAACGTGACTCCCAAAGATTTTCCCGAGTGGAGCCGCATCAGCCAGATCGACCCGTCGCCCTTCGACGCGGGAACCGCCTACATGGCCGTCGATCGCCACCAGAATGATGACCTGCACCCCCACATCTACAAGACGGGTGACTACGGCAAGACTTGGACCACCATTGTGAAGGGAATTCCGGACACAACCTTTGTCCGGGTTGTGCGCGAAGACCCCAAGAAACGCGGACTGCTCTACACCGGAACCGAGATGGGAGTGTTCGTCTCCTTCAACGATGGTGCCGACTGGCGTTCCCTACAGCTGAACCTGCCGAGAGCGCCGATCCACGACCTGATCGTGAAGAGCGACGATTTGGTGGTCGCAACCCACGGCCGGGCCTTTTGGATCCTTGACGATCTGGCACCCTTGCGCCAGTTCGCCGACGACATCGCCAAGCAGGACGTCCATCTCTACGCTCCGGCAACCGCCTACCGCATGCAGAATCCGGACGAGGCTCCTCCCAAACCAATCCTCGTTGGGCAGAACCCTCCCGCCGGTGCGGTGATCGATTTCTTTGTGAAAGCACCACCAAAAGGCGAGACCACGATCGAAATCCTTGACGGTCAGGGCGAGGTGATTCGCAAGTATTCCAGTCTGAAGGACGAAGTGCCTGACGAACCCCTCGATCCTGACGACAAGAAACCAGAAAAAGAAATCAAGGTGGAAGCCGGACTAAATCGCTTCGTCTGGAACCTTCGCTACGAGAGCGCGAACCGCGTGCCGGGCTACTACCTGTGGGAGTACAACGGCGGCGCTCGCGGGCCGCTGGCGCTTCCGGGCAACTATCAGGTTCGCTTGACGGTGGATGGCAAGAGCCAGACTGCACCGCTCGAAGTGAAGCTCGATCCGCGCGTGCTGGTCTCGCAGGCCGACCTGGAGAAGCAGTTCAACCTGCTGCTGCAGGTCCGCGAACAGCTCAACCGGGTCTACACCGCGGTCAATCAAATCGAAGACGTGCGCGCGCAAACCGACAGCATGAAGCGTCGACTGCCCCCCGATGAGAGCGCGCGAACTGTGGCTGCCTCGGCCGATACCCTGGTAGGGAAGCTGGTTTCAGTGCGTGAACCGCTGATCAACCTGCGTATCAGCGCCAACGAAGACTCGCTCGCCTACCATCCCGAAATCGATGGACAACTCGCGTTTCTGGCGATGATTGTCTCCGCGGGCTGTGATTGCGCTCCCACCGATGCTGCCGTGAAGCGCTTTGCCGAGCTGAGAGAGCAAACCAACAAAGCGATCGCCAGCTGGGAGGATCTTCAGAAAACCGACGTGGCCGCGTTCCAGCGACTGGCCATCGAGCGTGGCATCCCCCCGGTCGCTATCCCGGCTGCTGGCAGCGCGGTCAGTTCGGGCCGGAACGACCCCTAAAGTGCAGCCACGAGCCGTACCGTAAATTCCGAAGGCGTCCGATGATCGTCGGCCGGGATGCGGTACGGCTCTTTTCACCACCGCAGTTCGCACCGCCGCCCCCTCGTCGACAACTCCCATGATCGCGACCAATGCTAGAATCAGGCCACTCCCTGTTGAAAATTAGACACTTAGATGTCGCAATTTCTGCATCCAAGAGAGCAGCAGATGGCGGAAATCGGTCGTGTCCGCGACGACATAATCGTGGGACGCAACCCCTTCTTGTATCGTCAAACTACTTGGATCCAAACGAGTTCGGGCGCGGTTGGAGTGGGGCGCTTCGACTTCTCGCGCGTGTGCGTTAAAGCCGTGTGCCCCGCTTCCATCGTGGGCAACAGGATCGAGGGAGTAGCCGAATGAGAAACAGACTTGTATTTACACTCGTGGTGGGGCTGATCGCGTTTCCGGTGTTCGCGCAACCGGCGGCCGCTCAGCAGGGAACTGCTCCGGAAAACTCGGCCATGGAGCAGCGCATGCGGGAGCTCGAAGATCGCGTCATCGCGCTCGAGGGCCAGATTCGCATGCTGAAAGCCGCGCAGGCCCAGCCGTCCCCGTCCGCAGCAGCGACGCCTGCCGAGACCCCGGCCCAGGCAGCCGCCGTGCCTGCCGAGACCCAGGCTGTTGCGCTGGCGAGCACAGCGCAGGAGCCAAGTCTGGGAGGCGCAGGCGGATCAGCCGCCAAGGCGCTGAACCCCGATATCAGCGTGATCGGAGACTTCATCGGCGCCTTGGGCAATCCGCAACTGGGCGCGGGCGCGCCGACCCCGCCCATCCCCGCGTTCCAGATGCACGAATCTGAGATAGGGCTGCAGTCGATCATCGACCCCTACGCGCGGGGTGACTTTTTCATCTCCTTCGGCGAGGAAGGCGTCAACCTCGAAGAGGGCTACATCACATTCACCGCCTTGCCCGCTGGTTTAGTGGCCAAGGTGGGGAAGATGCGTTCCGCCTTCGGCAAGGTCAACATGATGCATAACCACGTTCTACCGTGGGTCGAACGCCCGTTGGTCACGAACAACTTGGTCGCTGGCGAGGATGGCATCGACGACGCCGGATTCTCGATTCAGCGCATCCTGCCCGCTCCCAAGGGTATTTTCCTGGAAGCTACCGGTCAGTTGTTCCGCGGCGACTCCGGCGATGTCTTCCAATCTTCGCAACGGAGCGACGTAAGCACCGTGGCCCACCTGCGCGGGTACAGGGATATCACCGAATCGACGAACCTGGACGTGGGCGTCTCCTACGCTCGTGGTCATAACGATCAGGGGACCGACTTCCTCACTCACCTCTACGGCGTCGATGCCACCCTGCGCTGGAAGCCCCTGCGCCGTTCCATCTACCATTCTTTCGTGGGGCGTAGCGAATTTATCTGGAGCGACCGTCAGCAACTCCCCACGACCCAGAAGGCTTTCGGGTACTATGCCTCTGCCGACTACCAGCTGGGTCGGCGCTGGTTCCTGGGCGGGCGCTACGATCATTCCGATCGCAGCCATAACGCCGCTCTCACCGACAAAGGTGGATCGGTCGTGCTCACCTACTGGCCCAGCGAGTTCAGCCAGCTGCGCGGGCAGTACCGCTTCACGCACTATGCGAATAACATCGATGCCAATGAACTATTTGTGCAGCTGATCTTCTCGCTCGGAGCGCATGGTGCGCATCCGTTCTAGAGAAGGGAAGGACAGAATGTTGAACCGGACTCAGTTTGCGGTTGTGCTCGCCCTGGCAGCGCTTGGTGCATTTTTTCTGCCGAACGTGGCGGAGGCAAAGAAGCTGAACGTGGTCACCGCGACCACTGATATGGCTGCACTCACTCAGGAGGTAGGCGGCGACAGGATTCAGGTCGAGTCGATCGCCAAGGGCTACCAGGACCCGCACTTCGTGGAGGCTAAGCCCAGCTTTCTGCTGAAGCTCCGCAACGCGGACCTGTTGATCGTAGTCGGCCTGCAGCTGGAAATCGGCTGGCTGCCGCCACTCATCAATCAGAGCGGAAATCCCAAAATCCAGGTCGGCGCCATCGGCTACCTGGACGCCTCGCAATTCGCCGAAATCCTCGACATCCCCACCGGAACCGTGACCCGCGCCATGGGCGACGTGCACCCGCTCGGCAACCCGCATTACTGGCTCGATCCTGACAACGGCCGGCGCATCGCGCGTGGCATTGCGGGCAAACTCGGCGATCTCGACCCGCCCAACACCGCCTACTACCAGCAACGCTTCCAGGATTTCGACAAGCGTCTTTCCACCGCTGAGCAGAAGTGGGAGGCAGAAATGAAGCCATTCCGCGGACGCAAAGTCGTCACCTACCACAACTCGTTCCCGAATTTCGCCAAACACTTTGGTCTGAACGTGATCGGCTATGTTGAGCCGCGGCCCGGAATTCCGCCCACGCCGAGCCACACCATCGAACTGATTGGCCTCATGAAGCGGGAGAATTGTAAGGTCATTCTGGTCGAGCCGTATTTCGACCTCAAGACGCCCCAATCGATTGGCCGGGAAACCGGCTCTCAGGTGGTCCAATACCTGCCTTCGGTGGGGGGAGAAAAGCAAGTGACCGACTATTTCCAGCTCTTCGATTACAACATTGACTTGCTGAGCAAAGCCTTCCAGGCGACCCAGTAGGCTAGAGGAAACCGATGGAGATTCTTCCGTTCTTATTTTGGCCCTTCGTGGCCAGTCTAATCCTGACCGGAATTCACGCCTACTTGGGCGTGCACGTGGTAGAACGCGGGGTCATTTTTGTGGACCTTGCCCTGGCGCAGATCGCCGCCCTGGGTGCAACGGTTGCCATCCTGGTGGGCATGGACCCGCACGGCCGCGGTGCCTACTTCCTGAGTCTTGGTTTCACATTTTTGGGGGCTGCCATCTTCGCGATGGCACGCTCCCGACGCGGCCACATTCCTCAGGAAGCGTTCATTGGAATCGCCTACGCCGTCGCCTCGGCGGCGGCCATTCTGGCCATGAGCAAGGCCACGGGCGAGACCGAGCACCTCAAAGACATGCTGGTCGGTAACATCCTCGCGGTGTCCAGGGCCGAAGTCGCCAAGACCGCGGTTCTCTATGGCGCCGTCGGACTGTTTCATTACGTCTTCCGCCACAATTTTCTGCTGATTTCCACTAATCCGACCGAAGCCGAGCGCAAGGGTCTCAACGTACGACTCTGGGACTTCCTGTTCTACGCCTCCTTCGGTTTCGTGGTGACGTCCTCGGTGGCGATCGCTGGCGTGCTGCTGGTCTTTTGCTACCTCATCGTGCCCTCGGTGGGCGCCATGCTGTTCGCCGACCGTGTGGGCCCCCGTCTCGCCATTGGCTGGACCATGGGAACTCTGGTCTCCGCCCTGGGCGTCTATTTCTCCGTGAGCATGGATACGCCGACGGGCGCGACCATCGTCTGTACCTTCGGAGCGGTTCTGGTCCTGATGTTTTTTGTCCACATGCTCTTCTTCCACGGGCATAAAGCACACTCTCTGGAAGGCGCCGCATCGGCCGAAAGACCAAGGGAGCAGGTGCTTGAAGGTCGGCGCTAAGCCCCCGACACACCTACCCATTCGGGTGACCACGTATTACTTCAGTGCTACTCCATAGCACTTTTGGTGCATTGACCCATTGGTGTCCCGTTGCTAACTTGGACCTCGTAAAGGGCTCCTCCCCTAAGGTGCGACAACGCATCTTGTTGCTTGGGGGGATCGTTATGCGGATCATGCATGTGTGTTACGCGGCGTTGGGATTTGCGGTGGCCCGCTGGATTTTTAAACGTCAGCCGGTGGTAGATCCCGTTACACGTTATCGCGCGTCGGGCTTGTTGTAACTGGAACGCTGCGGTCTTGAGGGTGCGTAGCCCCGTTGCACGCCACTTGTCGATGTGCGCGCCCTCTTTTCTTTCCTCGCACTATCCTTTTCCGTCCAAGGTTCTAGCACCTACGTTCGTTTCTCGGCACATCTTCTACCGCCAAACGCCGCTACAATTCTAGGGTTGGCTGATTCACATCTTTGGGCTTCGGACGGGCTTTTTCAGCGCCTCGGTCCTAAGGTCGTGAAACCAGCGCACTGGCATGAACCACTCGGGGCCCATGGGACAAAGACTTCGACGCGGAGTCACATTGATGTTCTGCGCAGGGCTGCTTTGCTCCTGCGCGTGGGCTCAATCTGAGGACAATGCGGTTTCCCTGGGCGAGCTGGCGCGCTCCATGCGCAACAAGAACAAGAAAGACCAGCCCACCCCAGCGAAGCCGGTCATCGACGACGACAACTTCTCTCAAGTCATGGATGAAGTCGAAGCCCGCCATCTTCCTGGCACTAGCATGGTGTATTCCTTCGATGGCGCCGCGAAGACGTTTCAGGTTTCGACCCCGGATGTGACCTGCAGCCTCTCGTTCAACGGAAAGACATCCTCTTTACTTGCCCGGCCGCATGTCGCTGTGGATCTGCCCGAGGAAGAGCTTCACAAACTGGCGGGCCCCGCCAGAATCAGCGACGACGGCCTGGAGATTTCCGTTTTTAATGGGACGGCCTGGAAAGTCGAAGAGCTAACGATCGGCTTGACGATCGTTCAGCGCACAAACGAAACCGCCCACCGCTACGGAATCGGCAAGCTGGTGCCAGTCTCAGAAACCACGCTGCTCGCCGAGAAGCACCCAGACGTCACCACACTCTATCGCCTGAAAGGCAACGCTCCTCCTGCCGCCACCACCATTTTCAAAGCGGCCCTGAATGCCAAACTGGACCCCGATCGGGAATGGCACTGGGCCATCATTCAAGCTCGCGGCGAGCCTCCGGCAAATGCTCCCGATCCCGCACTTCTGGGCTCTGATACACAGCGCTAATAGAACGATTGAACCGGTTATCGGGAGAATCCTAGAAAGGTTGCGCCGGCATCCTGCCGGCTTTATCCGGAACAACATCCTCGAAATCGTTCACCCAATCCTCATGGTGTTTGCCCCTGGGGCCAGGCGGGCTGCGTGAACAATCCCCCATCTACCCATAAGGTTTGTCCGCTGATGAACGAGGCCTTGTCGCTCAACAGGAACTCGACCGCTGACGCGACGTCTTCCGGAGTTCCAATGCGCCGTAGCGGAGTCATTGCTCCGAAGACGTCGGCAAAATCGGCCTGATCCGCTCGCGTCCTCTCGGTGTCAATCGCGCCCGGGCCGATACAATTCACGCGAATTCCGAATGGACCAAGCTCAACCGCTGCGCACCGCGTGAACATCTCAATCCCCCCCTTGCTCGCGCTATAGGGCGAGAGGTTCGGGAACGGGACCTTGTTGCAGCCCGACCCAATATTGACGATAGCGCCACCGCCGTGTTCCTTCATGTGGCGCGCCGCGCGCTGCGTGCATAGAAAGCATCCTTTCAGGTTCGTCCGCAGGACAAAATCCCACTCCGGTTCTTCAACTTCGAGCAGCGGCTTCCAAACCTGTACGCCGGCGTTATTGACCAGCGCATCCAGGCGGCCGAACTGTTCTGCCACCCTGCGGAACATTTCATCAACGTCACCGCTGTTGCCGACATCCGCGTACACCGCGATGGCCCCGCAGCCGTATCGTTTCTGCAAGTCCCGCGCAATCGCCTCCGCAGTATCCGGGCCGATCTTGAAGTTGACCGCCACGTCGTAGCCTGCCCGCGCGAGCCGGGAGACAATCACCTTGCCGATACCTGAATTGGCGCCTGTCACGAGTACACTTTTGCGGCTCATTCCCGGCCTCCTCGGGGTCACCCGGCCGACGAACACTACACGACCGGGGCCACTTCTTCGATCATTTCGCTCTTCAAGCTTCGAAGTGCGGCGTCCAGGACTTCCTGGTTCTGCCAGCCCTGTTCTCCGGGAACGGGGAACGATGCCTCGCCCTCGACAGCCGTCGCGAAGGCGTCGACTTGGCGGGCGTATGCGAGCCGGTTCGACACAGTCTCCGCCTCCGTCGGAGTCACCGGCCGTCGCAGCTCCAATTGGATCGGCCGCTCGACGTTGAGCCCGTCCTCGGCCCGCAGGGATCCGTCTTCCCCGACAAACTCCAGCGGCGTCCGGTAATCCGCCCGCATCGAGACCGTCACGCTTCCCAGCGTGCCCTTGGAAAACTCGAGCGCCAGGACCGCTGCTGCCTCCACTCCGCCCGATTGCTTGTCCCACATCCCGCGCGCGCCGACGCGCACAATCTCGTCCTGCAGGATGTACCGCAGAGCGTCCACGCAATGTACCCCGACATCGCCGATCGGACCACTCCCCGCCAGAGCCGCATCCGTCAGCCAGGTGCGCGGGTGGGTCTTGGCGGAGTAGGAAAATTCCGCCCGCGCAAAAATCGGCCTGCCAATCTGTCCTGCTGCAATACGCTCCCGAAGCCGAGCCGTGCTGTCTTCAAAGCGAAACACCTGCGCGACGCCGAGGGGTACGTTCGCCCGCCGCGCCGCCTCCACCATCTGGCGGCATTCCCCTGAGTTCATGCCCATGGGTTTTTCGCAGAGCACAGGCTTCCCGTGCTCAATGGCGGTCAAGACATCATGCACATGCAACGCATTCGGAGTAGCGACCAGGATCGCGTCTACCTCCGAAGCCCCGCACAGCTCAGCCGCCGAATCGAACGCGAGCGGAATCTTGTACTGCGCCGCGGACTCGCGCGCTTTCGTCATATCGCGCCGCGAGAGCGCGATCACTCGGCACTTCTGCGCGAGGCCGAAGCCCGGCATCAACCGCCGTACCGCATGGAGCCCAAACCCCACGATCCCAAAACGCACCATAAAATTACGTTGGCCCCCGGCGGCCGTGCTTTTCGTAGAAATCGACCACTCCCCGGGGTTCTCAGCCGGATAAAGGCATTTGCTGTCCGCTATCGGCTATCAGCTACCGACCAGCGAAAGCCGACGATCGACAACGCCATGACGAACGAGCGACGACCGCCTTTTCACGTGTACGGATAAAACGCGAAAAACAGCAGCGACAGCCCCGCCAGCACCCACAGTCCGGCTTTCACTTCCCGCGCCCGTCCTGAAACCACTTTGCAGAACGGGTACAGCAGGAACCCCACCGTGATGCCCACGCCAATGTTGTAAGTGAAGCTCATCAAAGCGACGACCGCAAAAGCTGGAATCAGTTCCGTAAAATCATCAAACTGAATTTTTGTGATAGGCGCCAGCATCAGAAGTCCAACTACGATCAGTGCTGGCCCATAAGCCTGCGCCGGAATCGACGCCACGAAAGGCGAGAAAAACAGGGTGCCCCCAAAACAAAGCGCCGTCACCACCGAAGTGAGCCCCGTCCTACCCCCGGCCTCAACCCCCGTGGCTGACTCAATGTAAGCCCCCGAGGTCGTCGTCCCGATCGCCGCCGCAAACATCGTTGCCAGCGCATCGACCAGCATCGGTCGCTCGATCTGCGGCAGGTTCCCGCGTTCGTCGAGAAACCCCGCCCGGGCCGAGACTCCAATCAACGTCCCCATGGTGTCCACAAACGCCATCACGAAGATCGTCAGGATGACGGGAAAGAAGCCCCAACTCAGCGCCCCACGAAAATCCATCTGCCAGAAGATAGGCGCGAGGCTGGGCGGACGGCTCACCCAGTGCGCCGGCGCGGGCGACACGCCCACGATAAACGCAAGAAACGTCGTCGCCAAAATTCCCACCAGGATCGCCGCCGGGAAGCGTCGGATCATCAGCATCGCCATCAGCAGAAACCCGAACACCGCCACCATCACCGGAGCTGCGGTCAAATGTCCGGTCCGCACCGGCGCTCCCGTGGTTCCCAGCATGACCATGCCGGTTTCGTTCAGTCCGATAAACGTCAGGAACAGCCCGATCCCGACCGCGAAGCTGTACCGCAAGCCCGACGGGATCGCCTCCACCAGCCACTGCCGTAACCGGAATATAGTCAGGATCAGAAAGATGGCGCCACCCAAAAAAACCGCTGCCAGCGCCGTCTGCCAGCGATACCCAAGCACCTGCACCACGGTGTAGGCGATGAACGCGTTCTCTCCCATGTAGGGAGCGATGGCGAATGGCCGATTCGCGTACACCCCCATCAGCAGCGTTCCGAAGATCGCCGTAACGATGGTCGCAATCATGGAAGGCCCGGCTGGAATCCCGGCAGCCTTCAAAATCGCAGGATTGACCACGATGATGTACGACATGGTCACAAAGGTCGTGATCCCAGCCACAATCTCTCGTCCGAAAGTCGTTCCGGCACGTTCAAGGGAATAGAGTTTCTTCACAGAGAGCACGGCAAAGAATACTCGTTCGCGCTGTCCTCGCCAACTCTCGTCAACCACTGGTCTTGATATTGACTTGTAGTCACCCCCAGCCCTAACATGCCATGCTCAAGCGCGCCCCCTCGCATGACAGGCCAACTGCTGGGTCACTACAGAGTCCTTGAGCAGATCGGCGCTGGTGGCATGGGTGAAGTCTACCGTGCCCGGGACGAGCGGCTCGGCCGTGATGTGGCTCTAAAATTGGTTCGCCCCTCCTCGACCAATGATGCTGATCGCCTGCGCCGCTTCGAGCAGGAGGCGCGCGCCGCTGCCGCCCTGAATCACCCCAATATCGTGGCTATCTACGACATCGGAGTCCACGATGGCATGCCTTTCATCGTGTCCGAGTTGCTGGAGGGCAACACGCTGCGCGAACGGCTCGCCGGTTCCCCCCTGTCCGTGCCGGAAGTCGCCGACTACGGTCTGCAAATCGCCCACGGTCTGATGGCCGCCCACGACAAGCACATCGTGCATCGCGACCTTAAGCCGGAAAACCTGTTCATCACCCGCGACCACCGCGTCAAGATCCTCGATTTCGGCATCGCCAAGCTAATCCATCCGGAAGGCTCCTCGTCGATGGAAGCTATGACCACTCAAACCAAGGCTGGCGCCTTGCTTGGAACTGTGGCCTATATGTCGCCCGAACAGCTTCGCGGCAAGCCGGTGGACGCACGCAGCGACCTGTTCAGCCTGGGCGCGATCCTGTACGAAATGCTCACCGGCCGCAGAGCCTTTCGCGGAGAAACCGACGTCGACACCATCACCGCAGTTCTGCGTGAAACTCCCCCAGAGGTCACCCGTGAGCGCGCCAACGTCCCCAAGGCATTTGAGCAGATCGTGAATCACTGCCTGGAAAAGGAGCCCGAAAAGCGTTTCCAAACGGTGCGCGATCTGATTTTTTCCCTGGAGACCCTGTCCAGTACGGGCTCGGCCAGCAGAAGCGTCCAGTCGATTGGTGTCCCGTCTTCGCTCCAGAAGGCTCTGCTGGGGACACTCGTGCTGGCCACGATGGTCGGGTGCGGCTGGTTGCTTCACCGGTGGAGTCAACCTGCGGTGAGCAATCCGGAGTTTCAGCGTCTCACCTACGAGCGCGGAACGGTCTACACTGCCCGCTTCGAATCCGATGGCCGCACTGTGGTTTATGAAGGTTCTTGGAACGGGCGACCTGCTCAGCTGTTTTCCACGATCTCCACGTCGCCTCAAGTACAAGTGCTCGAGACTAGCAATGCCCACATGCTTGCCCTGTCACGCTCGAATGAACTGGCGCTCCAGCTCCACGGAAAGCCCGGTGCGTTTCTCGACCTCACTGGAGGTACGCTGGCCCGCGCGCCGTTGGCTGGCGGCTCTCCCCGCGAGTTGCTGCAGGACGTTCGCTGGGCCGACTGGGATCCGAAAGGTGAACTGGCAGTAGTCCATCACGTCCTGGGCCGCAGCCGCCTGGAGTATCCCATCGGCAAGATTCTCTACGAAAGTCCCGGCTGGATCACGAACGTCCGGTTCGCGCCTTCCGGCGACCTGCTCGCTTTTATTGATCACCCTGCCCTCTGGGATGATCGTGGTTTTGTTCGCGTCGTCGACCGCGCCGCGCAGGCGAGACGACTCTCTTCCGACTGGGAGACTGCTGGCGGTCTGGCCTGGAACCCAAGTGGACAGGAGGTCTGGTTTACAGCCACCAAGGCCGGTTACAACCGTAGGCTCATGGCGGTGACCCTCGCCGGGGTTGAGCGCGAGGTTCTGGCCACGCCCGACGGTCTCGATCTGCAGGACATCGCCCCCGACGGGCGCGTGTTGGTTGTCACCGGGACCCCGCGCGTCGGCCTGGAGACAATCGGGCCTTCCGACCACGAACCACAGGATCTTTCCTGGTACAACTGGAGTGTTGCCAGGGATATTTCTCGAGACGGCCAGTGGGTTTTGTTCGAGGAATCGAGCGAACCCTTCGAAGGTCACTACGCGGTTGCAGCCCGCCGGGTGACTGGATCGCCTCCTATTCACTTGGGTGATGGAAGCGCCGGTGGCCTCTCCCCTGATGGTAAGTGGGCACTCGATGTGTCTACCAGCGACCCGCCTCGAGTTACGCTCCTGCCGCTTGGCCCCGGGGATTCGCGCAATGTGCCTCTTCCGGGCCTGGAGCACGTCCAGAACGGCCCGGCACGATTTATGCCCGACGGCGAGCACATCATCGTCAACGGCAACCAGGCCGGCCGCCCGGTTCGCGGCTACCTGGTCGACCTCGCAGGCGGTAAACCTCGGCCTGTTACCCCCGAAGGCATCGCATCCCAGCTCATTTCCGCAGACGGCCGCTATGTAACTGCGCAGGGAATCGACTCATCGGTTGTTGTGTGCTCGGTGGAAACGGGAAAAATCGAAAAGATCGCCGGCCTTGAGCCCGGAGACAACCCGGCGCAATGGTCCCAGGACAGCTCGGCCCTGTATGTATACCGCTACGGGGAAGTGCCCGCCAGAATCTTCCACATGGATATCCGCACCGGAAAGAGAACGCTCGTCCGCGAACTTCAATCGCGGGAACACGCGGGCGTGATCTCAATCGCTCCCATCATCATGAGTCGCGACGCATCCCGCTTCGTCTACAGCTATTTCCAGAGCCTGTCTACCCTCTACGTGATCTCCGGTTTGCGCTAGTCGTGCCTACTCCAAAGGACCATCGAAATCCGCAGACACGTAGTGGAAGAAGATCGAGGTCGAGGTGTTCCCCTCCGCCAAGGTCCTGCGATAGTGCGGCAGTGCTCGTCCCCGATAGAGCAACCCATCGCCTAGCGCCTGGTATACCGTGACCGTGCCCTCGCGGGTGTCGAGATACAACGGCCAGGGAGTCGCCGCCCTTGGCTCGGGAGCATAGTCCACACACAACGTGATACTGAACTCGCATTGCTCACGGTCAGTGTGCTTTTTGAGCCGCGCGCCGCTCTGGTACGAGGCCATGTAGACGTACGAGGGCTTCACCGCCTCACCCACCATATCGCTGACCGCCTTTGTCAGCTGAAAGTGGAGGAAGTGTGCGGCCGGTTCATTGTGCGCAACATACCGCCAGGGGCTTTGATCATCTCCGAGGGGCACCGCTCCCTTGCGTATCTGACGCCGGAAATGGCGTCGCAGTTCCCCCAGATGAAATGGATGGATGAGGTTGCTGACCGGGGCATAGCCGCTCTCCCGGAACTTTGCTCGACAACGCCCGGCGAACTCGGACCAGTTCTTTCGGCGAGAGTCCGCAAAACTCCTGCCGGTAAGAATTTGTGCATGACAGAGATTCGCCCGCACCTGCAACGGGACGTCCTCTATTTTTCCTGGGTCACGCCGCAAATCGCGAACCAGCGCAGCTGCTTCTGCATCGATCCAGAAGGGTGCCCAGAACTCGGTGGCTGGATCTTCCACCCAGGCGACCGTCCCTCGACTCAAGTCCGCAGCCCTGAACGCCGCCGCCGCCGCGGTGAGTCGGTGCGGCAGTTCCTGATCGGTCGACAGATGGCACCGCGGATTTACTACCAGTCCGTCTCCACCCGAACTTCCTTGCAGCTGTCGCAGAAGCCGCTCCGGAACTAGGTGGGTCGGTTGCTCGTCGAGAAAACAATGGAAGCCGTCGAGAGGAATCCGCGGCAACTCAGGCTGTTGCCTGACGCATTCCTTCGTCAGTTTCTCAACCCAGGCGAGCCATTCCGTGTCCCTTATCGGTGCAACCATCCGTTCACCGTGAACCGGCTGTCGGCAAATGCCTGCGACGGGCATACGACTGGTGTGATCTCGTGCAAAAGTTCGCTCCGGAAGAAAACCATCTGGTTTTGCTCCGGCACGACCGCCCGATAGTCGCCGGTGTGAGTCCACACAGCGTTCTCCTGGGGGGAATCGTGCAATCGCAATTCTCCCCCGTGGAATGCCTTCGGCTCCCGGTGGAAAAAATAAACGAAGGTCAGCTGTCGGTTGGCGATCTCATCCTCCCCGTTGTCACTGTGGTGTCGGAAGAAGTCACCGTGGTTGCTGGCAGTGATCTGCGTCTCCACACAGGAAACGGGAAAGGCTTTCATTCCCAGCTTTTCGAGAACCCGGGGCAGCGCCGAGTGTATGCGGCCAACCACCACATCCCTGTGCTTGCCCAGGTCCATCAGCACGCGCGAACGCCGATTCTCCGGATCGACGACCCCGCCCCCGACCCCGGGAGAAATGACCTCGCTGATGCGGAACGCCCTCTCCTGCCCGAGCGCATAGCGCATCAACTCCTGTAGCTCTTCCGGCGCCAGAAACTCGTCCAGGATGACGCATCCCGCACCTAAGAAGTCCGGCCGTTCCTGAACTGCGGCCGCGGTCCGGACCCTTTGGTGAGGGCTCGGCGCAGGGGACGGAGCTGGGGGATGTGGACTGGGCGAAGGTGAGGGTGCAGGCGGCCGCGCCGAGATCTCCGCCGTGCGGACCCTTTGGTGAGGACCCGGCGCGGGCGACGGAGCTGGAGGATGTGGACTGGGGGAAGGTGACGGTGAACGTGGTTCCGCCGAGATCGCGTGGAACGACTGCTGCCGGATCTGTTCCAGTACGTCGCGTCCCGCTGTTTCCGCCGCGCGCTCGAGCAGCACCTCACCCACCGCGCGCGCCAAAACTGCCTCCAAGTTCAGGGTCGAGCTCGGACTCTCGTCCGAGCTCGCTCGCGCGTGACGCAAAATGCTGGCCAGCAGCTCGCGCTCGCGCGGGCTTACGAAGTTGTGGTTGATCAGAAAATCGGAAAAGCTAGTTGGTACATTGTCGGGATGCATCGCGCACACTCCTCCCTCCGGACAAAACGGGCCTTTTTAGCAAAACCGGAAGGGGAAGCACCGGGAGCCTAGCAGAACAGCCTTCATGCTACCAAGAGGAATCTTGCCGGCAGGAATAACTCCGTGTCAGTTTGATACGGCCCGCTACTTTGCCGCCATCGCTCCAACCAGCGACTCGAACAACTTGAACCCGTCGGTCGATCCCAGTTCGGGCTCGGCGGCCCGCTCCGGATGCGGCATCATGCCCAGGACATTGCGCCCCGGGCTGCAAATGCCCGCAATGTTATCGAGCGACCCGTTCGGATTCGCTTCTACACTGATCTCGCCGTCCGGCGTGGAATAGCGAAACACGATACGGTTGTCTTGCTGCAACTCGGTCAGGGCGGCCTCGTCGCAGAAATAGTTGCCCTCCATGTGCCCGATCGGAATCGTCAACACCTCACCCTGGTGGCAGGCGCTTGTGAAGGGCGTGTCGGTGCTGTCCACCCGCACCTGCACGGGTTTGCAGACGTACTTCAACCCGATATTGCGCATCAGCGCGCCGGGCAGCATCCCCGCTTCGCAAAGAATCTGGAACCCGTTGCAGATTCCGAGCACGATTCCGCCACCGTCGGCGAACCTGCTCACCGACTCCATCACCGGCGAAAACCTCGCGATCGCCCCGGTCCGCAGATAATCCCCGTAAGCAAACCCTCCCGGCACGATGATCGCATCGCAATTCTCCAGATCGTGCGTTTCGTGCCATAAGAAGGTCACCGGCTGCTTCGCCACCTGTTGGATCGTCCAGTAGGCATCGTGATCGCAGTTGGACCCGGGGAAAATGAGGACGCCAAATTTCATTGGCAAGCGCCTTTCTGCTGGGAATAGTGCGAGTCTACCACGAACAAAAAGCAAACCGCCCGGCACCTGGGGAGGGCCCGAGCGGCCGCGCACATAAACTCATACTGCCTATTGCATTTCGCCTGGAGGCGGCGGTGGAGGCATATCGGGACCCCCTCCCGGACCGCCGGGACCGATCCGCTTCTGAAAGAAGAAGTGATCCCCTGGTCCAGTCTCCTCCCCACGCACTGCCTTCAGTTGTCGCCACTGTTCTAGCGACAATTGCTTGCGCAGGTTCAAGTTCATCATGGTGAATTCCCGCTCCAGCTTCCCGCGCGCCGCCAGAACCTGGTCCACCTGCGAGCTCACCTGCGCCTCATCGGGCTGATCGGCGTCCAGCAGGGTCTGCAGCTTCAGATCCTGCTTCTCCATCTCCGCGCCGTAGTCGATCAGCTTCAGCTTGTGGTTGTAGAACACCTGGTTCAGCTGCGTGACCTGAGCGTCCGTCAGTTGCAGTTTCGAGACCACGTCTGGGTTCTGCCACCACTTTCCCATTTCGTGCCGCACCATTATTCGGTGCGCCCCTTTGGGGGGACGCGGCGGAGCGCCGGGATCTGCGGGCGGATTCTGCGCCGACATCACCCCGCACAACGCCATGATGCTTAAGATACTGATCCAGCTAGTTTTCATGAGAACGAGGCTCCTTCCCCGAATGGGTAGAACTGGTGCTTGCCCTACTGTCGTCTTGCTCGATCGTTAACGTCGCGGGTTCCAGCGACAGCGGCGTGTCTGTTTCGACAACCCGCTCCACTTCGACCAGCAACTCATAGTCGGAATCGACCTGCGCCGTGGCCGCAGCCGGCGTCGGACGCGCTCCTGGCTCCCGGCTTAACAGAGCAAATGCCAGGAGAAGCAACAGCGCGAGTCCCGGCGCGAGGGTCAGCCCTAACCGCGCCCTTTGCGCCCGCTCGCCTCGGGCCGCCCGGATCCGCGCCGCCTGCTGCTCCCAGAAAATCTCCGGCTGCCCCGTATGCTGCCGGCTCGCGTTGCCAAACTCCCGCAACGCCTCTCCAACCCGCTCCCGCTCCTCCTGGCAAGGCGCGCAATGCGCCAAGTGATGCTCTGCCGCCAGATCGAATCCCACCAGCGCCTTCTCCACCAGCAACTCGTGTGAGTTTTCGCCCGTATTCATCGTTGGTCCCTCAATCTGCCGCGTACGGTTTGCAGCGCGCGAAAAAGATGTGTTTTCACGCTGCCCACCTGCAGCCCCAGAACCGCGGCGATCTCGTGCAGTTCCATGTCCTCCACGAAGCGCAGCAGAAAGACCGCCCGCTGCTGCCGCGACAGTTGCTCGGCCACCCCCCACACCGCCCGCACTTCCTCCCGCGCCAGCAACGACTGCTCCGGCGACGCTTCCGGAGCAGGCACCTGCTCAGCCCATTCCTCGCCGTCGCCGTTCTGCAATCCCAGCATCCGCCTCCAGAAGCCAACCTTTCGGTTGCGTGCCTGGTCCCGGACCAGGTTCGCCGCGATCTGCATCAGCCACGTGTCCAGGCTCGACTCGCCCCGAAAACTCGACATGTTCTGATACGCCCGCAGAAAACACTCCTGGGTCAAGTTGTCAGCCTCGTCGGCATCCCGCACCATCATCAGCAGAAACCGGTGCACCCGCCGCTGGTGACGTCGCACGATCGCATCAAATTCCTCAGCTGTGAGATTATGTGTTGCGGCTCCCAGCGCGGGGGTCAGTGCTGTCTCCATGGAGTCGGATCTCGCCTTGCTATGAGTATGGACGAATTCCCGGCACCCGGGGTTTACAAGGCAGCGAAAATCTCTGCGTTTCGTTTCCAGATGAGCATGCAACCACTATGGGCCTAGGTGAACATGTCCGTATCACTGGCGGCGCCCTAAGGAATTGGGCAATGGCCCAGGTTCAGGACTCGCTGGTCGTCGGCCTGCTTTGGTGGGTCGGTCTTTATCTCCTGAAGGTCCCCTGGGCCCCGTTCTGGGCCCTGTTGGCCGCAGTCTTGCAGATCGTTCCCCACATCGGCCCCGTTCTCAGCCTGCTCGGTCCCGTTCTGGCCGCATGGATTCATTGGGGAAACCTCGAACACTCGCTGTATGTCCTGATGCTCTACGCTGGAATTGTGGTGGTCGACGGTTTCTTCCTGCAGCCCTACATCATGAAGCGCACCGCCCGCGTGCCTATCTGGGCCTCGCTCCTGACCCCGATCGTGCTGGGTCTCGTCATTCCTTTCTGGGGAGTGCTGATTTCGGCTCCACTGCTGGCCGTGGTCTATGCGTACAAGGAGCGCCAGGCGAAAGCGGTGGGGAAGTCTTGAGTGGGTCCGACAAGAGTGAATCACTAAGATCGGGGAGTTAGGGAAGGGCCCGGCCTGCAGTCGGGCCAGTTGTGTGTCCCGAAATGGTTTGCCGGCACCCGCTTGCCTAACGAGCCTTCTCCCTCCTTCCAGCGCCGCGCCTGCGCAATGCAGATCACGTGCAGCACGATAAGCAGCGGCACTGCGGAAGGTCGGAATCAGACTCATGAGGAGAACCGACATTACTGCTGTCGACACGGCGCGGGGGTCAATCAGCCTCACCGTCGTTCCCAGCGTAACCGCGACCACCAGATCGAGAGTCCCAAGGAGCCCGGCGGAAGGGAGAACCATGAATGTGAATCCAGCAATTCTCCACGACTGGACAAGCCCTCACGACGCGTGGGTTGAGCGGCAAGACGAACTGCCTGAAGCCCGCCGACGCAGAAAACCACACTGGGAATGCCACGACCGGGGTCAGCATCGCTAGGCCGAGCGCAAGTCAAAAATCCTCGCTCCCGTTTTTCGGGCCACCCCCAATCACTTCCTTGTCGATCCAGTTGCGGGTGGCGGTCGGTTACTTCCGGGCTACCCTTGTCGTCCGCCCTGGCCCTCGGTGTCTGCGGACCCCATGCTATAATCCGTCTTCGCCTGCATGAGTTTCCGAGGCTATCCAGTGATCTCCTCCATGGGCGAATCCTGCGCAATTCCAGTTCTTTAGATACGAGGTACTCCTATGTCCGGCCATTCAAAATGGGCCACAATTAAGCACAAGAAGGGCGCGCTCGACGCCAAGCGCGGCAAGATCTTCACCCGTCTCATTAAGGAAATCGGCATTGCCGCCAAGAATGGCGGCGGCGACCCCGACAGCAACCCGCGTTTGCGCACCGCGATCCTTGCCGCCAAGGCTGAGAACATGCCCGCCGACAATATCAAGCGCGCCATCCAGCGCGGTACCGGCGAACTTCCTGGTGCCACCTACGAAGAATTCACGCTGGAAGGCTACGGTCCCGGCGGCGTCGCCATCCTGGCCGAGATCAATACCGACAACCGCAACCGCACCGTCAGCGAAATCCGTCACGTCTTCGGCAAGAACAACGGCAACATGGCCGAAGCCGGTGCCGTCTCCTGGATGTTCCACAAAAAAGGCGACATTGTGATTCCGAAGACCGCCGCCAAGGAAGACGACCTCATGTCCATCGTGCTCGAGGCCGGCGGGGAAGATCTCCGCGACGATGGCGACAACTGGGAGATCCTGACCGAGCCCTCCGCTTACGAAGCCGTGCTCGAAGCGGTGAAAAAAGCCGGCATCACTCCCTCTTCTTCCAGTGTCTCGATGATTCCGCAAAACTACATCAAGCTGGAAGGCGCGGCCGCCAGCCAAATGATTCGCCTGCTCGAAGCCCTGGAAGAGCAGGACGACGTGCAGAATGTCCACGCCAACTTCGACATCGATCAGAAGCTGTTGGAAGAAGTCGCGGGCTAGTTCGAGAAGCCGAAATCCACTTTTCAGGCCGCCTTCGCGGGCGGCCTTTTCTTTCTGTTCGCCTCTCATTCGACCTACAGCGGCACTTTTCAACACCCCGGTGGAAAATTCTGTGGAAAAGGGAGGACCTACTCACGCAAGTCATTCAGGCACAGTCGGTTTAACACCTTGCACAGAGACGAGGGCTGGCACGTTTAGGGTACAACTTCTCAGCCATATCAGCGCCAAACCGAGTGCCACCACTTTCGTGGTAGAACTGCTTTGCCTCGTTACAGGATTTCGCCATTCGCACGAAATGAAATCACGGCTCGACAAACTTCTCGTGGAACGCGGCCTGGTTCCGTCCCGCGAGCGCGCCCAAGCCCTCATCCTCGCCGGAAAAGTGCTGGTCAACGACCAGAAGGTTGAGAAATCGGGAGCCTCGGTCGATCCCGGCGCCACGCTACGCCTGCTCGGCGAGGACCTGAAATATGTCGGCCGCGGCGGCATCAAGTTGGAGAAGGCCCTCGAACGCTGGCAGATCAACGTCGCCGGTCTCGCCTGTCTCGACGTTGGCGCCTCGACGGGCGGATTCACGGATTGCCTTCTCCAGCACGGCGCCGCCCACGTGATCGCCGTCGACACCGGGTACGGCCAGTTGGATTTCCGTCTCCGCCAGGACCCTCTCGTCCGCCTGCTGGAGAAGACCAACGCCCGCTACCTGACTCACGAGGCCCTCGGCCAGTTCGTCGACGTCATCGTGATGGACGTCTCGTTCATCTCCGCCACCCTGGTCTTGCCCCCTGTAATTCGCTCAGCCTTTCCCAAAGACGAAGCCCAACGTCGAGGCAGGCAGCTGGTTGTCTTGGTCAAGCCGCAGTTTGAGGCCGGCCGCACCTCTGTCGGCAAAGGCGGCATCGTCCGCGACGAGAGCGCGCAACGGGCAGCCGTTGAAAAAGTGCGCGAGTGCGTGCTGCAACTCGGAGCGAGCCGCACCGACTCCATCGACTCCCCCATCCTCGGCGCGGAAGGCAATCGAGAGTTTCTGCTGTACGCAACATTCTGAAAGCAGTTTCGAGTTTCAGGTTTCGGGTCTCAACTAAACCCGCATCGAAACAAGCTCGGCCACTCGAATCCTAAAGCCTGAAACCTGACCCTCGACACCTGAAACTCGAGACCTGACACCCGGCACCTGACCAAGTACAATGCATCCTTCACCATGCCAGCCGGGACCGCGCCCTCCAGCCGTGCCAAATCCGTCGCTATCATCTCGAAGCCGGAAAAGCCGGAGCTCGCCCAGATCCTGCCCGCGCTCTATGCCTGGCTGCGCAACCACGGATACGCAGTGGTCATTGACAGTGAGACTGCCGTCTACGCGACCGGCCCCGAAGTGGTAGCACGCCCAGACCTAGGTTCCCGCCCCCTCGACTTTGTCATCGTCCTCGGCGGAGACGGCACCCTGCTCTCGACGTCCCGCGCCGTCGCCAAGGCCGGTATCCCAGTGCTCGGCGTGAATCTGGGCTCCCTCGGCTTTCTGACCGAGGTACCGTTGCCAGAACTCTACGACGCGCTCGAAGAGGTCGACCAGAAGCGCGCCAGCGTCGAGTCTCGATCCCTGGTGCAGTGCCAGCTCATGCGGGAAGGGAACTGCCTGATGAGCTATGCCGCTCTCAACGACGTGATCGTCAACAAGAGCGCGATCGCCCGCTTAAATGACTACGACCTCTACATCGACAAGGTGTTCGTCACCGAATACAAAGCCGACGGCCTCATTCTCTCCACCCCCACAGGCTCCACGGCCTATTCGATGGCCGCCGGCGGCCCCATCCTGACCCCATCGGTCGACGCCTTTGTGATCACGCCCGTCTCTCCGCACTCGCTCACCCACCGTCCCCTGGTGGTGCGCGATTCGGTCGAGATTGAAATTGTCGTGAAAACAGGCGAAGAGCAGGCCTATCTGAGCCTCGACGGCCAGGTCGGCATGCCCGTCCGCGATGGCGACCGCATCGTCTGCCGCAAAGCGGAATACCAGGTCCAGCTGCTGCGTATCCGGAAGGCGTTTTTTGAAGTGCTAAGAACAAAATTGAAGTGGGGACAAAGGTAAGAAGGTTTCAAAGTTTCAAGGTCTCGCAGGTTTCAAAGTGGAGACCTACGCGGCATTCGTATCTTGGACCTTGAAACTCTAGAACCTGGAAGCCGAGTCGTTGAAGAAAAAACCGAAGTCGTTAAGACTTCCCCCCCAGTCGTCCCGAGCGAAGTGAGGTAGTGGCCGAAACGGAGTCAAGGGACCCTGCGTTTTGCCATTACCTCCACAGGCCTTGCCGGAGTTCTCCCCATCGCTGAGACCGTGAAGCTTGAAACCCTGAAACCTTGCAACCTGAGTTCTTGAAACCTATCCCTCATTTTTCCAGACTCAACATCTCCTTCACAGTTTCCCGCCTCCGCACCACCCTCGCCGACTTGCTCGCCACCAGCACTTCGGCCGCCCGCGGCCGGGTGTTGTAGTTTGACGTGAGCGCCATCCCATAGGCTCCCGCATCCAGGATCGCCAGCAACTCGCCTTCGTTTACGATCGGCAACTCGCGATCCCGCGCGAAAAAGTCTCCCGTCTCACACACGGGGCCAACCACGTCCGCCGTCTCGCGCGCACCATCGTCTGAGTTCCGTAGCGTGACCGGTACGATCTCATGAAAGGCGCTGTACAACGACGGCCGCAGCAGGTCGTTCATCCCCGCATCGACAATCAGAAATTTCTTGCTGTTATTCGTCTTCCGGTACACCACCGAAGTGACCAGCGCCCCGGCCGGTCCCACAATCGACCGTCCCGGTTCGAGCAGCAGGTGAAGCTTCAACCCGCGCAGAGGTTTTAGCAAAGCCTCGGCATATTCGGCCACGTACTCCGCGAATTCCGGCAGATTTGCTTTCTCGTACGCGATGCCCAGCCCGCCGCCCGCATCCACGTACTCGATTTCGTGACCGTCATTGCGCAGTTCACGCACCAGTGCGGCGACCCGCTCCATGGTCGCCGCGAACGGTTCCACATCGGTGATCTGCGACCCGATATGTACGCTCACCCCGGCCACCTTCAGATGCCGCGTGCCCGAAGCCTTCGCATACAGCTCCCGCGCCTCGCCGATCGGCACGCCAAATTTGTGCTTGTGCAACCCCGTCGAAATGTAGGGATGCGTGTTCGCCGGCACATCCGGGTTTACCCGGAACGCAATCCGGGCCGTCTTGCGCATGCGGCCCGCGCACTCCGCCAAAGCCCACAGTTCCGACTCGCTTTCCACATTGAAGAGCAGAATGCCGGCTTTCAGCGCCGCCTGCATCTCCTCGCGCGTCTTACCCACCCCCGAAAACACTACCTTCCGCGCCGTGCGCGCATCCACCGCCAGCACCCGGGCCAGTTCGCCCCCGGATACCACGTCAAAGCCGCAGCCCTCGCCGGCCAGCAGGCGCATGACCCCGAGGTTCGAATTCGCTTTGATCGAATAACAAACCGTGTGCCGGCTTTTTCGGAACGCGTGTTGAAACGCTTGCATCCGCTCCCGGATCGTGGTCGCCGAATACACGTAGAGGGGTGTCCCATAGCGCGCCGCCAGGGTGGTCAGTGGAATATCTTCGCAGCACAGCACCGCTCCCGCCGAGCGGCGCAGCAGTCCCTTGCGCACCTTCAGGTAGGAAAATGCCGGTGGACGTCCTGCCGAAATCGCCGGGTCGTGGCTCACTTGCGCCTCGAGGCACTCCCTTTGACGCGGATCGCCAGCACCGTCTGGTCGTCAAACGTATCTTCCCCGGCCGCGTGTTCGGCCACCGCGGTGAACAGCGAGTTCACCACGCAGTCCGGCGACTGATCGGTGCACCCCGCGATCACCCGTTCCACCCCGCTGCGCCCGAACATGTCACCGGCCTTATTGCGGGCGTCGAGAATCCCGTCGCTGAAGAAGACGAACAGGTCGCCCGGCTTCGTCTTGAACGTCAGTTCGTCGTGCTCCGCCTCATCGAACAGTCCCAGTGGAAGCCCAGTGGCCTCGACGATCTCCGTCTTGCCGTCGTGCACATAGATCGGGCGGGGAATTCCCGAGTTTGCAATCTGCAGCGTCCGGCGCTGGTCGTCCCACACCGCGTACAGCAGGCAGATGTATTGCGCTTCGATGCGCCGCTCCGCCAGCGAAAAATTCACGGCCGAAAGCATCTCCGCCGGCCCCGGCTCGATGGGCGCATGAGAACGCAAAATTCCGTTGACCAGAGCCGCGTAAATCGCCGCCGGTGCCCCTTTCCCGCTGACGTCGCCAATGACGATCCCCATCCGGGACAACGAGTAGGGCACAAAATCGTAGAGATCTCCGCCAATCGCGCGCGCCGGCGAGAATCGCGCGGCCAACTCCAGGTGTCCCACCTTCGGCATGGCCTGGGGCAGCAGCCGGAATTGCAGTTCGCGCGCCAGCGCCAGGTCGCGCTCCAGCCGCCGCTCCTGGCGCGCAATCTCCTCATACAAACGCGCATTCTCCAGCGCAATCGCCACCTGCGCCGCCAGCGTTGTGATGGTCCGCTTGTGGTCCTCGGTGAAGAAGCCCCTTCGCGTATGCTCCAAATCGAGCACCCCGATCACTTTGTCCTTGTAAATCAACGGTACCGCCAGCTCCGACTTCGTTTCCGGATTCGCCATCACATAGCGCGGGTCCTTGCTCACGTCCGGCACCAGCACAGCCGTTTTCTCCTCCGCCGCGGCCCCCACCAGTCCCTTGCCGATCGGAATGTCGTGCTTCAGATGGATGTTTTCCTGAAACCGGAGCGAGAACCGGTGGCTCAGCCTCTCCCCGCTCTCATCGAGCAGCAGGATGCTGAACATCTGGTAGTCGATGATCCGGTTCAGCAACTCCGCGATGCGCTTCAGCAGCTCATCGACATTCAGAATCGACGACAGCTCGCGCGCGATCTCGTTCAGCAAGAGCAGCGTGCGCGCCTGCCGCGTGGTCCGCGTGTAGAGCTGCGCATTCTCGATCCCGACTGCCATGCGCGACGCGATCAGCGTCAGCAGCCGACGGTGCTCGTCGGTGAAGTAGCCCGGCTCGCGCGCCTCCAGGTCGATTACCCCGATCACGCGATTCTTGACGATCAGCGGCACCGCCAGCTCCGAGCGCACGTTCGGGATGGCTTCGATGTAACCAGCGTCCTTGTCCTTGCACGTGTCCTCAACAAGAATTGCCTGCCGGGTCTGCGCCGCCCGCCCCGTGACTCCTTGCCCCACCTTGATGCGCGCCCGATCCGCGTACTCCCGCGGATAGCCGACCTGGAACCGGAAGCGCAACTCCTGCGAGCGCTCGTTCAGCAAAAGAATGGCAAAAATCTCGTAGTCGATGACCTTGCGCACCAGTTCCGCCACCCGCCGCAAGGTGGTATCGAGGTCGAGCGTGGTATTGACCACGTCGGCCACTTCCAGCAGCAAAGGCTCAACCTTTGCCTGGAGCTCAGATTTGGTTATGACTGAATCCACCGGGGATATGATAGCAGCCGGTGTGTAACGATCTGTTGTGTCTCGTTATCCCCGGACTTTACGTTGCCAGAGCCACGCCAGAAGAAGAACCACGTTGTCCGGGGCGGAAAAGACTGCAAGAGTCGCCCTCAACGATCGTTCCGCTCGATGCTAGGTAAATAGCGAAGCATTTATGAGGATCGACCGCAACAGATCGTTCCGCGTCAATCGAGATTCGCCGGGCCGGCGAACTCCTTCTCGTTCTGGGCGTCCATCTCCTTTTGTGGGGCGGTTGCTGGTTCGTGGTTTGGTACGTCCACTACCGGTGTAGACGATCGCTTCTTACTAGAACCGCGAAAGCATAAGGGCAGATCGTGAGCCGATCGTTCCAATTCTGCTAAGCTAGCGGCGCAACAGCCCGCGAAAAACAGAGGGTTCGTATCAAGGCGCGCCTTCAGGCGCGCCGTAAGAGCGCGAAACGAAACCGGCTTCAGCCGCGGTCTGGACCGATTCGCAAATCTCGATCGGACAACGGGAAGGGCACGGCTTCAGGCGTGCCGCAACATCCGGAGGAATCGACGCGCCTTTAGGCGCTGCGGGCCCTCAATTCGAAAACGATAGGAGCAACCCGTGCCAGTCGTAGCCGGAGTCGATCTCGGCGGAACCGCCATCAACTACACCTTGGTCAACCCGCAAGGCAGATTCCTCATCGAGGGACTGTGCGAGCATCCCGCCCTCTCCCAGCAAGGCCCCGACGTCTGCCTGCAGCAGATCGCCGACGGCCTCAAGATTGCCACCGACCAGGCCGCCGTCGCCCTTGACGACGTCGTTGCCATCGGCCTCGACACGCCCGGCCCTGCCAGCGCCGCGGGCCAACTCAGCGCGCGCGGCTCCACCAACTTCGTGCATCCCAAGTGGGCCGGATTCGATATCCGCGAGGGCCTGGCCCACAAATTCGGCAAGCCCGTCTCGTACTTGAACGACGCCAACGCCGCCGCGCTCTGGGGACACTACGCCATCTTTGGTGGCAACAGCCGCGAGACCTCGATTTCCGACGTGGTCGGCACCGGCAACGGCGGAGGCATCATCCTCGACGGCAACGTCGTGAAAGGCAAAAATGGATTCGGCGGAGAACTCGGCCACGTGCTGATTCCGTACCAGAGCATTCGAGGAATCGACGGAATCCACCCACAATGCAATTGCGGACGAATCGGTGACCTCGAGTCGCTCTGCTCCCTGACCGCGATCGAGAAAACGATCCTGCCCTATTTTCTGCCGCGCTACCCCGGCCATGCCCTGGGGAGACAAGACCCGCACCAGGCCGCCAAGCTGGTCCGCGGCCTCGCCGATCAAGGCGACGCGATGTGCAAAGAAATCTTCCGGGTGCAGGCCCACGCCCTGGGCCTGTTCTTCGACGAAATGATCAACACCTTCGACCCCGACGCCCTGATCGTCGGTGGCGGCGTCCTCGAAACCAGCCAGCAATTCCAGCGCTGGTTCCTGGCCGAGATCCGCGCAGGCATGCCCGCCCAGCGCGAGGAGCAGGTGAACCTCCCAATCCACGTAATGCCAAACGGTGACACCGCCGGCGCACGCGGCGCGGCGTTAGAAGCGCTGAGTTTGGCAAGGCAGAGCGGTCTCGCGTAGGAGGCGTGCTAACCATCGTGCGGTTGGGCCGTCGTGGATGAAATCGGTTTTCGCCAACGATCGAGAACTATGACTTGCCGCGACGTTCTGCAGAGGTACAGAAGCGGCATTCCGACAGGCGCAGAACCAAGGTCTTAGTCCTACTCCCCTGCTTTTCGTGACGGGTTGCGATCGGAAGCCGGTCGATGCGAACGGACCGTTTCCCGCTGACATTTGCTATGGACGGACACATTCCCGGTGCGCTCAGGCTCACTGGAACGCTTTACTTGTGCACCGGCCACCTTCGCGCCGATTGGGGCGTGTTTGCGGACCTGTTCGATCTGAGGCTGAGGAGAGCCTGGGCGGATTCTTGCCGCAATGAAGACCTACACGGATCTTGCCGACAAGGACCTGTCTACATATGCGCCCGAGATGACGAAGGGTTCGTTATCCCTATACATCGGAGTGCCGTCTGCGCAAACTGGTGGGTAAAGAGGAAATAGACGGGCGAACTGCCAACAAATGGGAGGTCTGGAATCCCCGGCGCTTTCATGTGTATTGCTGGACGGATGAGAAAGTTGGAGATTACCCTCCGTTTGCGAAATCGGCGACGCGACATACCAGATAAAGAACCTTCGAGAGAATCCCATAGACGACACGATGTTGCTTCCGCCGGATACGAGAGACTCGAAAGGCCATGGAGGCCGTGATCGCTACCATAAGGTGGTCTTCAAGCGTCTAGGGTGCATCGAGCTTAGCTGTCGAAATGCGGCCGAATCGCCACCCTACTCCCGCGGCACCACGCAAACATCTGGCAGATTCCGGTACTTCTCCGCGTAGTCCAGCCCGTAGCCGACCACGAACTCATCCGGAATCTTGAACCCGACGTAGTCCCCCTCAATCGGCATCTTCCGCCGCGAGGGTTTATCCAGCAGCGCTGCGATCTTGAACGCCTTCGGCTTGTGTGCCAGGAACAGCTTTTTCAGGAACGTCAGCGTCAGCCCCGTATCAAGAATGTCTTCCACCAGGATGACGTTCTTCCCCTCCATGGACTGGTCGACATCCTTGGTGACGCGTACCTCTCCCGTCGAATCCCAGCCATGCTTCAGTTCGTGCGTCGGGCTCGGCCGGTTGCCGTAGCTCGACACGCCGATAAAATCAAACGACGCATCCAGATCGAGCTGCCGCGCCAGGTCCCCGAGAAAAATGGCAGCACCCTTGAGCACACCCACCAGGATCACCGGTTGCCCCGCGAAGTCCCGCGAAATCTGCGCCGCCAGCTCTGTCACCTTCTGGGCAATCTGTTCGCGCGTGATAAGAATCTTCAGGTCCGACACGGCAAACTTTGTAACAGAAATCCCGCCCGCCGAAACAGAAAAAAGCGCAGCTCAAGCTCCGCCACGGCGGATTTCCACGGTCCACGTAGGGACAACCGCCCTCGGCTGTCCGCAGCCCAGGTGTATCGGGCCGCAGCGCGCGTGACTTGAATTTCACCACGAGACCAAAAAATCTCTTAAAATCAAACATCAGTCGTCAGTCGTTCGCTAAAGACCCCAGTGAGTCCCTAAGGTCGCTCCCGATCAGCGCGCAACCGGGCCGGTGGTTACGACCGACCGTGTCAGGGACAACCGACCGGGGAACCGTCACGGACCCGACAAGACGACCGACGACTCAACCTGAAGACAAACGACTAGAGACTCGCGACTGCCCCTATGCATCTCAAAGGAATCCAACTCACCTGGCTCGGCCACGGCACCTTCCGCATCCAGACCCCGGCGGGCAAGACGATCATCGTCGACCCCTGGATTATGGGCAATCCCGCCTGCCCCGAAAAAGACAAGACCGTCCAGCACGTCGACGTGATGCTCTGCACCCATGCTCACATGGACCACATTGGCGACGCGGTCGAGATCGGCAAGAAACACAACCCGGTCACGGTCGCCATCTACGAACTGTACATGTGGCTTGAGAAGAAGGGCGTCAAGCAGGCAGCTCCTATGAACAAGGGCGGTACCTTCGAGGTGGGCGACATCAAAGTCACCATGGTGCACGCCGACCACTCCTGCGGAATCCTCGACGGCGACCAGATCATCTATGGCGGCGAAGCCGTCGGCTACGTCATCGAATTTGAAAATGGCATCAAGATCTATCACGCTGGCGACACCAACGTTTTCGGCGACATGAAGATCATCCACGACCTGTACGCGCCCGACATCTGCATACTGCCCATAGGCGACCGCTTCACCATGTCGCCGCGCGAAGCCGCCTACGCCTGCCGTCTGCTGCGCGCGAATACCGTCATCCCCATGCACTTCGCGACTTTCCCGCTCCTGACCGGCACTCCCGAGCAGTTGCAGAAGCTCGCCCCCGACGTAGAAGTCGTCGAAATGAAGCCCGGTGTCACGTTCACTTGAGCTTTTTCACCCCAGCACAGTAGCAACCCCGTCTACTGGAGGAGCAAAATGGCCACTCAACCAATCGACGACAGCGCCAGCTGGCGCCATCACGACTCCATCACGCGCGGCCCGGTCGACAGCTATCTCTACGCGCTCCTCCCGCCTCGTGATGAAGTGCTGGCCGAGATCGAAGCCGAAGCCACGCGTCGTAAGATCCCCATCGTCGGCCCCGCGGTCGCGCGATTTTTCCAGCAGTTGGTGATGATGACCAGCGCGAAGAACATTTTTGAGATGGGTTCCGCCGTCGGCTACTCGACCATCTGGTGGGCGCGCGCCGTCGGCGAAGGCGGGAAAGTTCACTACACCGACAGCGACCCCAAGAACGCTGAACAAGCCCGCCGCTACTTCCAGCGGGCCGGAGTCGCCGAGCGCATCAAGGTCCACATCGGCGACGCCATCGAACTGCTCGCCGAACAAAAAGCAGAATTTGATATCGTCTTCAACGACATCGACAAGGAAGAATACCCGCGCGTCCTGCGCCTGGTGCCCCCGCGCCTGAAAAAAGGCGGCCTGTTCGTGACCGACAACGTTCTTTGGAGCGGCCGAGTCGCGCAACCGAATCCGACGGAAGCCTCGACCAAGGCGATCCTCGAATTCAACCGCCAACTCTACAAGTCGCCGGACTTCTACACCACGATCCTGCCGATTCGCGACGGAGTAGCAGTGGCGGTGAGAAAATAGCTGTTCGTCTTTAGACCTTTCAAACCGCTATGCCAGAAGGGCTGGACAGTGTGAGATTGCGCGAGACCCTTCCTGAGGGCGACATGCCTCTTGGCTCGATGCGTCCGCGATTCGATCTGCTCCATGGGTATATTGACCGCGGACGGGATATGGCTGGTAGCGTGCTCGGAAGCCGACCGCACATCGATCCATTGGCCCCGAGCCGGACCGGCGAGTTGTTTCAACTGCAGAACACTGATCGTCGCTGTCACGTCTGATTTATCTCCTATCAGAAAGGAGCGGCGTTTTGTTGGAAAGGGTTCAGACAGGGAAGAACTTCATCCGATGCAGAGGACGCCAGCCACCCCCACAAGAGTCTCGTGCCCGCCGTTAGCTCAGGCTCAACCGAGGGTTACCTTGTTCTACCAGAGACCTGACCGATGATGCTGCGCCCGGTAGGTTTAACCAACGACCGACGACAATTTCCTATACCGACTTCACCGGAATCATCAGCAGGTCATCCACCAGACCGACTTCCTTCTGTACGAACGGTTCCGCAAACTCCACGCCGCCGAGCATTCCGTAAAACCGCGCCATGGCCTCGACTCGTGCGCGAATTTCTTTGTGGGCAGGAAACAGGTCTCTGCCCGCTTCCTGATCGGAAAACTGCGTCTTATACGCCATCAGAGACGCGAAGCGCACCTCAAACTGCTCCGTGATGTCGACCACAAAGGTCGGCCGCACATCGTAATACAACGTCGCGTAAATGATCTTGAATGGCCGATGCGGAGCGAGATCCGTAGCGCCGGCATCCTGCCGGCTGTCCTGAGTTAGTCTGCCCTGAGCGAAGTCGAAGGGTCCCGCCCTCAGCGGCGGGGCCTCCCCCGCGCTGACAGCTGCAGGCTGAGAGCTGATCGCTAATTTCCCCAGTCCCGCCAGAAAGCACGCCTCATATCCCAGCGTCGACGCGGTGTAGTGATCCGGATGCCGTCCCTTCCAGTAAGGCAGAATCACCACCCGTGGCCGCAACTCGCGCAACACGCGGCCGACCTTCAACTTGTTCTCCCAGGTGTTCTCGACGCGCCCGTCGGGAATATCCAGCGCGCCGCGCCACGACGCTTTCAGAATCCGCGCCGCTTCAGCCGCCTCGCGTTCGCGATCTTCCGCTGACCCCCGAGTACCCATCTCGCCGCGGGTCAGGTCGAGAATGCCGGTGCGATACCCGCGCTGTGCCATCTTCAGCAGCGCCCCGCCGCAGGTCTGCTCCACGTCGTCGCGATGCGCCGCGATGGCCAGGATGTCGAGGGATGTCATTTGTCGTTCCGCTGTGGACAAAACCGCACTCTACTAATTCGCGATGGCGACGAGCCTCCTCACCCTCGACGCGGCTCATGGCGTTGCTTGTGTCAGGGCACGCTTTTTGTATCCGGGCATGCCTTCAGGCATGCCGTAACTGCCCTCTTAAGAAGAGCGTGTTCAGGCGCGGGCTGCTCGTTCGACTCTCCTCACTCCAGATTCCCCTGCTCCAGCACCACGTTCTCGCGCACGATCAGCCGGTGCGCGGCCATCGCTTTCAGCGTCGGCAACACGCGGTTCACGTGCTCATCGGTATCGACGAAGACGACGATCACGGGCAACTTGCCGCCCGCATCCACCAGGTGCGCAGTCTCAACCTTATGCCTCCCCAGGAATCCCGCGACCGCGTGAACGGCCGTCGCCGCGTACACGTCTTCCTTGCGCAGATAGTTGAGGATTTCCATGTGCAACGGCCGGTGGCGCCACTGGTCGGCATCGTTGAGGTAAATCGTGACTTGGACCGCCATTGCGTTCGCCATTCTACAGCACCCGCGCCAGCGCCATGCCCGCCACAATCGCCACACAGGCTAGCAGGTTATTGGAGACGAAATTCGCCGTCATCAGCATCCACTGTCCCTGCTCGAAAAACGCCATGGTCTCGTAGGCGTAGCTGGAAAACGTGGTGTACCCACCGCAGAATCCCACCGCGATCAGCAGTCGCCAGCGCGGATCGACTACAGCCCGCTCCGTCGTCCACACCAGAAAAAAGCCGAGCACAAAACTGCCCAGCACGTTGATGGTGAGTGTCCCGTAAGGGAAGACCGGTCCGAACAGCCGAACCGCGTAGCGGCTCATCCAGTAGCGTAGGTTGGCACCGGCCACAGCTCCGAGGGATATCGCGAGGAAGTCGAACAAGATGGAGTTCTCCCGACAAGGGTCTGGTAGGAGTTATCAGCCTTGCGGGCGGTTATGGCGAACTCCATCGCCGTTCCATGTTTTTATCACAGGGAAGAGGGATCCGTCACTTGGATCTGGATCAGGCTCTGGGCCCATGGCACTGGCAAAGTCAATCGGCCGACGACCAACGACTGCCTTCACCACACCTTGCACAGTTTGTCCTTCGCCGCCACCATCGGTTGCCCCGCCTTGCACGAGAATGCCGCCGCGAACTCCGGCATGTTCACCACCACACCGTTAATCCGGTAAGCCGCGGGCGAATGTGGGTTCGTGATCGCCCACTCGCGCAACTGCTCCGGACGTTCGTTGGAGCAGTCCCACTGCGCGAACCCGATAAAGAAACGCTCCTCCGGCGTGAGTCCATCGATCGGCTCCAGATCTTTGTCCTTATTCGCGTCCTTCCACGCGATGTAGCCGAGAATTTCGCCGCCCAGGTCCGCTACGTTTTCACCCAGCGTCAGCTTGCCATTCAGGTGGATGTCGTCCACGCTCACGTACTGTGAGTATTGGTCATCCACGCACTGGGTGCGCGCGGCAAACTTTTTTGCGTCGTCGGCTGTCCACCAGTTCCTCAGGTTGCCCTTCGCGTCGAACTGGCTGCCTTCATCGTCGAAGGCGTGCGTCAATTCGTGCCCGATGGTGCCGCCGGTGTCGCCATAGTTGGGCGCCTCATCCATCTTCGCGTCGTACAATGGAGGCTGGAGCACCCCCGCCGGAAAGTTGATGTCATTCATCTGCGGATCGTAATAGGCGTCAACCGTAGGTGGGCTGATCCCCCACTCTCCGTGATCCACCGGCCGGCCGATCTTGCCCAGCTGCCGCCGCGATTCGAACACCACCGAGTTGCGCACGTTCCCCGCAAAATCATGCGCGGTAATCTCTACTGCGCCATAGTCGCGCCACTTGTTGGGATACCCGATCTTGTTGCGGATGCCGTGCAGCTTGGTCAGGGCCTGCTGCTTGGTCTCCGGACTCATCCAGTCCAGCTGGTTGATGCGCTGCTCCATCGCCTCTTCGATGCCCACGACCATCTTCAGCGTGCTGGCCTTCAGCTCGCCGGAAAAAACCATGCTCACATACACCTGCCCCAGCGCCTCGCTGAGATCGCGGTCGACGAATTCCACGCAGCGCTTCCAGCGCGGTTCCTGCTGCTGGGCTCCGCGCAGATACTTCCGGTAGAACTCGAAATTCTCGTTGGAAAAATCGTCCGAGAGATAGGGCGAGTACGCATTGGCGGCGTGGTAACGCAGATAGTTTTTCCAGTCTTCGATCGATTCGCTCGCCAGGCGTGTATTCACTTCTTTGAAGAAATCAGGCGATGTCACGTTCAGAATCGTGAAGGCCGGTGACTTGATTGCGTTGAGGTAGGCGCTCCAGTCGAAGTTGGGAGCGATCTTGCTCAGTTCGGCCACCGTCATCTTGTGCACTAGCTTGTGCGGGTCGCGTCGCTCCACCCGGGTCTGTGACGCCTGCGCGAGCGATGTCTCGATCCGCATGATCGTGTCCGCATGCTGCTGCGCTGCCGCGCCGGAGTCTCCCAGCAACACAAATATCTTCTGCACGTGCTGCACGTAGCGCTCGCGGATCTCTTTCGATTTCGCGTCTTCCTTGGTGTAGTAATCGCGGTCGGGCAGGCCCAGGCCGCCCTGGTCGAGATCAGCGATCTCCTGTTCGGAGCTGTCCGGATCCTGCATCGAACCCACCCCGAATAGGATCGGGCTGCGCTCCGCCGCCAACTGGAGGCGGCCGACAACCGCGGGCAGGTCATGTGTCGATTTCATCCCGGCGATTGCGTCCAGTTCCAGCTGGATCGCCGCTAGCCCCCGGCGATTCACCGTCGCCTCGTCCACGCACGCGCCATAGAAGTCCCCGATCTTCTGGGTCGCGGCATCGCGTTGTCTCGCGATCGCGGCCTGCTCCAGAATGCCCCGCAAGAGGTTCAGGTTGTCCTCGTAAAGCTTGGAGTACACCGACCACGAGGTGCGATCTGGTGGAATGGGGTTCGCCTTCTGCCAACTTCCACACGAATACCGATAGAAGTCGACGCAAGGATCCACCGACTTGTCCATCGAGCTGAGATCGAGGCTGGGGTGGTAGGGCAACGCTGGTGTCTTGGGAGCCGCAGCCGAAGACGCCGGAACGTCATTGGTTGACTGCGCGCTAGCCACCGCCGCGTTGAGCGCGAGAAACAACATCAATCCGCCGATACGAGGAATGCAAAACCGATTTTTCATAGGTTTGTTCGCCCAAGAGGGTAGCAGAAATGAAACGTCGATGCTCCAGACCTGGCGCACGTCCTCGGCCAGGGCGGTGCCGATTTACTCACTATCCTATGACGATCATTTCGCCGCTCTGTAACCAGAAATTTACAGACGCCGCGGGCAAATGATTGCAGTAAAATGAAACCAGGAGCCGAACCCCTTGAGCAAATTTGAAGAGTGCCTCCAGCGCCTGGAAAAGATCGTTCAGGAACTGGAGAAAGGCGATGCGCCGCTGGAAAAGTCGCTTACCCTGTTCGAAGAGGGGATGCAGCTTTCCACCACGTGTCGCAAGGAACTCGAGCAGGCCGAGGGGAAAGTGGAGATCCTGCTGAAACAGAACGGGAAACTCCAGGCAGTTGCGTTCGAGCCCCAGACCGAACGGGCCCCGGCGAGCCGCTAGACGGCCCGCTGGCCCGCATCGTCGTCGCTCGCAGTATGAATGCCTGCGGCGTCCGCCTCTCCCCCATGTTTGAGGGCGGAAGCTGCAGCCTCTTCCACCGTTGACGACGGTTGAAACGGGGGGGGTATGCAAGCCCTGTCGATTGTTGTATTCCAGAGTGAACCTCGCTTGGCTCAGGCGCTGGCCGCAACCCTCAGTCTTCACTACCACGCAGTCCACGCCGCCGACTCGCTCGACGAATTGCGGATGGCGATTCGGCGTCACGGCGCCGAAGTCGCGATCCTCGATGTCGAAACCTCGTCACTGTCCGAAGTTCAGCGTTTGCATCGCGAGTTTCCCGGCCTCTCCATCGTCTGCACGCATCGCGTGGCCGACGAAGAGATGTGGGCCGCCGCGCTGAACGCCGGAGCCAGCGACATGTGTCCTGCCTTCGACACGAAAGGGATCGTGCTGTCGGCGGAGCGCAACGCGCTGGTCACGCGTCCGGCTGCGTAGTTTCTGGGCCTTGCATTTTCGGGACGCCCTCGGGCGTCCCGTTTTGTGCACTCAGCATTCAGAAACCGCGCAGTTGGCAATTAGCCCTTAGCATTTGGCCAGCTTGCGACGTGTCATGTCTTGGCGAACCACCAAGTGCCAAAGTGCTGATGGGCGTTTTGCTGAGTGCTTCTCGCGGACGACTGACAGCTGACGCCTTCGGGCCAATCCCCTATACTCAACCTCGATGCTCCAAGAAACCCTCGAACAAGGCCGCGCAGCGGCCGATCGGGCGCTGGAACGCCTGATTCCTCTCACCACGCAGCATCCGGTGTCGATTCATAAAGCGATGCGGCACAGCGTGTTTGCCGGCGGTAAGCGGCTTCGGCCCATCCTGTGCTTTGAAGCCGGACGCATGGTCGCGGGCTCGCTGCCCGATGGCATCGACGAACTCGGCGCCGCGCTCGAAATGTTGCACACGTACTCGTTGATTCACGACGACTTGCCCGCGCTCGACAACGACGACCTGCGTCGTGGACGTCCCACGTGCCATGTGGTGTTCGGCGAAGCGCTCGCGATTCTTGCCGGCGATGCGCTGCAAACCCAGGCATACGAGGGGCTTGCCCGTCTGCGCTGCCCTGCGGAAGCGCGCGTTCGCATCGTCGAAGAAATCGCCCACGGCACCGGAACCGTCGACGGCATGATCGGCGGCCAGGTGGTTGATCTTGAAGCCGAACACTCGAAACCCGATCTCAAGATGCTTGAGTACATTCACCGCGCAAAAACCGCCGCGCTGATTACAGCCAGCTTGGTCAGCGGCGGACTCTATGCCGGCGGAAGCGACACTCAGATCAATCACCTACGCCGTTTCGGGCAGCAGATCGGCCTCGCGTTCCAGATTGTCGACGACGTACTCGATGTCACCCAAACTTCCGAACAACTCGGCAAGACCGCCGGGAAAGATACGGCCGCCGAAAAAGCTACGTATCCGGCGCTGTTTGGCATCGACGAGTCGCTCAAGAAGGCGGACGCGCTGGTTGAAGGCGCGTTCGCCGAACTCGATGCCTTCGGCGCTCGCGCAGAGACGTTGAAAGACTTGGCGCGGTATCTGGTCGAGAGGAAGAAGTGAAAAGAACCAGGCCCTGGCGTTGGGGCTCTTGCGCGTTGAGGGCCGGGTGGAATGGGAGTGCTGGGTCCGATTCGAGGTACCTTGGCGGGTAGAGAAGGGGCTTGCCCCCGTGTCAGACGCAGCAAGCCGCGTCTCTACTACAACGCGACTCCGACGATTGCCTCCTCGCCATGCATCCCGCAGGTCGCCCTCGACAGTCTCAATTTGATTCGCTATGAGCTAAGGTGTTGCAGGTTCGTCGAAGCGGTTTCTGAAGCCGAAAACATGATTGCCATCGTCGCGTAGGACGCTATCTAAACGGCCACCAGAGGCTCGTAGCGCGACAGCTGGGGGCTGGGTGACGCCCCCCCCCCTCTGGGTCGCCGGAGGCGCCGGCACGCCGTTAAATCGCTTTACCGAGCCAATGTTATCTCCTAGTTAATGCCATCAGAACGGTCGAGGTTGGGCTCCCGGCTCCGAGCTCAAAGCCTGCTTCACTTCAGTTCCGCCGTCCAGTTCAGCACCAGCATCATCGGTGCGGCGGACTCTTCGGGCTGCGTCAGCACCAGGAAGCGTTTGCCGTCGGGAGTAACGTCGAAGGGCGCGCCCAAAGCGAATGTGTTGCGCAATTCGAAGAGCACATGGGAATTCCCCACCTCGAACTGGCCTTCGCGGGCGCTCACGTCCACCGCGTTGAGATGAGCGTTCAGTCCGATAAAGTAGATCTCCTTGCCGTCGTGTCCCCACACCGGGAAGGTGCCGCCTTCGCGCGAGACTTGCCAGCGCCCGTTGCCGCTGGGGAAGGAGGTGACGTAAATCTCTTCGCGCCCGCCCTCGTTCGCGGAATAGGTCAACCATCGGCTGTCGGGGGAGATGCGGGCGAAGGTCACTTTGCCGGCAGCCGATTCTGGTTTGACCAACACTTGCGGCTTGGCCTCGCCGGATGTCGGCATGGCCCACACCGAGGCGCCGGTCGGTCCGGCCTGTTGCAAGTACGTCAGGTAGCGTCCGTCGGGCGACCAGCGCGGCCAGGACAAGGTGACCGGCGCTCCATTCGGGTCCTTCATGGTAAGCAGCAACTGGTCCTGACCACCGCCATTCGCAAGTCTTGCGTGTAGGCTGGTGCCCGACATCACGGTGGCTCCCGACTGCGACATGAAGGCCACTCGTTCGCCGTTCGCCGACCACGACGGCATCAGGTGGGTGGCATCGTCGAAGGTGAGGCGAGCACGCGAACCAAGTTCCAGATCAAAAATCCAGATGTCCGCTCTGGGATCGCCCAGCGAAATCGCCAGCCGCTTGCCGTCCGGGGACAATTGCCCGCCTAGGTAGCTGGAAGGTTCCGCGACGGGTCCCAGGACTTTGCCATTGCGATCCATCCAGAGCGCAGCGGTATCCTTGCTGGCGGTGGAACCAGGTTCATACAGCAGGACGCCGCTGTCGGCCACTGAGAACACCGTGTGAAAGGTACCGCCGTCGTTTTGCACGCTGTTCGCGAGGGCGACGGGCTCGCCCGAAAGCGTGCCGCGCGCGGGATCGAGCTTCTGCGCCATCAACGTGCCTTGCTGATGAAACAGCAGGTAGCCGGACGAATACAGTCCCGCTGCATCGGTCGCCAGAACCAATTGGCTGGCGTCACTATCGACGGAGCCGAGATAAATGCCGTTGTCCTCGCGATGTCCGCCGGAGTGATTGGTGGCGAAGAACAAGAAGTGCTTACCGTCGGGAAGGAAGCTGGGCCAGCGATGAGTGCTGTGCTTGCCGGGATCGAGTTTGGTGGCGCGCGCTGGGGTGCCGCCATTGGCGCTGATTTTCCAGAGACAGTCGCGATAGTCGGGGGTGTAGACGATAAGGTTGTCAGCGTTCCAGGTGCCGCCGCGCGCGTTGGGCGCGTCGGCCAGGATCGTGACGGGGCCTCCGGTCGCGGATATCTTTCTGAGTTTGCCGTCAGCAAAAAAACCGAGCCATTTTCCATCGGCCGACCAGAACTGCGCGTATACGCCGTCGGTGCCAGCCAGCCTTTCCGCAGTCGTGCCATCGAGGCTGCGCACCCAGATCGAGTTTCGATCTTTCGGAGTGCGGGCGGCGAAGGCCACTCGCGTACCGTCAGGAGAAAGCACGGGCGGGCCGGAGAAATCTCCCGTGAAGTCGAACGCTGCATTCGGTGGTGGCGTGAGGTAGGCGCGCACCACGCGCGGGTGTGAACGCTCGAAGATTGCAAGCCAGAGCACAACACCCAGCAAGGCTATGACGGCGGCGGCCCACCAGATCCGTTCGCGCGCGTGCTGGGGGTGAGGCAACGCAACCCGCGCGGCTCCGGAGGAAGACTCGGGCGAACTGATCCAGCGCATCTGGCGGGCAATGTCAGCGGCGCTCTGCCAGCGCGACTCGGGGTCTTTCATCAGCGCGCCTTGCACCACGTGTTGCAGGGCGGGTGGTGCCTTCGGCTGGAGCGCTGACACCGGTTCCGGTTCGCGCTCCAGGATCGCGGATGCGACGGAGATCTGGCTCTTGCCGTCGAAGGCGCGCTTACCGGCAGCCATCTCATAAAGCACCGCGCCGAAGCTGAAGATGTCACTGCGGGCGTCGGCTTCCTTGCCCTCGACCTGCTCGGGCGACATGTACTGGTAGGTGCCGAGCACGGTGCCCTCGGCGGTGAGGGGATGACTGGCGTCGGCAGAGGTCAAGGTGGCGGAGAGACCGGCGGATTGCGCTCCGGGGGGAGAGACCTGCTTGGCCAGGCCGAAGTCCATGAGCTTGGCGCCCGAACGGGTCAGCATGATGTTGCCGGGCTTGAGGTCGCGATGCACGACGCCGGAACGGTGGGCGGCGTCGAGGCCTTCGGCGATTTCCGCGCCGTAGCGCAATACCTGTTCGAGCGGCAGGCGGCCCTTAGCGAGACGGGTCGCGAGCGTCTCGCCTTCCAGGTATTCCATGACAATGTAGTGAACGCCGTCCTGCTGGCCGAGGTCGTAGAGCTGGCAGATGTTGGCGTGGCTGAGCTGGGAGATGGCGCGGGCCTCGCGCTCGAAACGTTCACGGGCTTCCGGCTTTTCGGCGAGATGAGGGGGAAGAATCTTGACGGCGACGGTACGATTCAGGCGCGTGTCGGTGGCACGATAAACCTCTCCCATGCCGCCGGCACCGACGGGAGCGAGGATTTCGTAGGGTCCGAGTTTGGTGCGCGTGGGAAGGGACATGCCGCTTGGCGATTATAGCGGCTGGGAGGCCTAGGCTCTCGGTTCTAGGGGCGACGAATCACCGAGGCGAGGGCGGGGACGCCCTCGCGACAGCCGGCGAGACGCCGGGCGCTGTCGCTTCTCAGGCAGGCCCAGCATTCTGTTGCTGTAGCGAAAACCCTGCCGCGGCAGGGAACCGCCGCGGCCGCACACGCGGGGGCGCCCATACCCGCGCGGGTGGTGCTGTTCCATGCAGGCTTGTCTTGCCTAAGGGCGGTTGCGCCTACGCCGTGGGCTTTGCGTTGACACCCAGCGCTTCCAGAACGTCCACCGCGGCGGAGTATTTGCCGTTGGGGGCGCTGATCTGGGCGCCTTGCACCAGGTCGCGGACGGCAATCAGCATTTCGCGGGCAATGGCGATGCCTTCGTGGCGGGCGGCTTCGGGAGTGGGAGCCTTGGCCATGCGGTCGAGAATCGAGTCAGGGACCGAGACGCGCAACTCGTTCTTCATGAACTCTGCGTTGCGGACACTCACCAGGGGCCAGATGCCCGCAACCACTGGGATGCGGCAATGGTCGATGTGCTTGAGGAAATTTTCGAGCAGCGCCAGATCGAATACCGGCTGGGTTACGGCGTACTCGGCGCCGGCCTCGACTTTGTATTCAAAGCGGCGGATTTCTTCGTCGATGTTGGGCAGGCCGGGGTTGGCGCCGATGCCGATGACAAAGCCGGTGCCGGAACCGATGGGGTTGCCGCCGATGTCGAGGCCGCGATTCAGGTTGTGGACGATGTTGACGAGGCCGATCGCGTCGACGTCGAAGACGGCGGTGGCGTCGGGGTAGTTGCCCATCTTGGGCGGATCGCCTGTGATGCAGATCAGGTTGCGAATTCCGGTGGCGGCGGCGCCCAGCAAGTCCGACTGAATGCACAGGACGTTACGGTCGCGGCAGGTGTAATGCAGGATGGCTTCGATGCCAACGTCGCGCTGCACGATCAGCGACAACGCCTGGTTCGAGATGCGGGCCGAGGCGCGCGGACTGTCGGGAATGTTGATAGCGTCGACGCCGACGGACTTCAGAAAACGCGCGCCTTCGACTTCTTTCCGAATGTCGGTGCCTTTGGGCGGAACGATTTCGACCATGGTCACGAACTCGCCGGCGGCGATCTTCCTGCCGAGGGCGGATCGCTTCTCGATCGGCTCGGTCAGGGCGGCGGCCAGGGACGGATGCGGCGTCGCCACCTGGGTGCGGACGGTCTTGGCTTCTCCGGCGCGCAAGGCGGACTTCATCGTGCGGATGTGGTCGGGCGTGGTGCCGCAGCAGCCACCGACCAGGCGCACGCCGGCGGCGACGAACTTGCGCGCGTAACTCGCCATGTATTCGGGCGAACAGAGGTAAATATTTCGGCCTTCAACCGAGCGTGGCATTCCGGCGTTGGGTTGCGCGGCGAGCGGCAGGGAAGTGACCGCGCGGACGCGCTCGATGGCGTCGAGCATGGCGACGGGGCCGATGCTGCAGTTGCAGCCGATGACGTCGGCACCCCAGTCGGTGAGCTTGGCGGCGAAGGTCTCGGGATCGGAACCGTCGAGGCAGTTGGAATCCTCGTCAACCGTGACGGAGGCGACGATGGGCAGTTTTGGATTGACGTCACGAGCGGCCAGCATGGCCTGGTGAAGTTCTTCGAGGTAGCCGAAGGTTTCGAGTATGAGCAGGTCGACGCCACCTTCGGCGAGGGCTGCGATCTGTTCACGGAAAGCGGCGCGGGCTTCGGCGAACGAAGTTTTGCCGAGGGGCTCAATGCGAATGCCCAGCGGGCCAACCGAACCGGCAACCCATACATCGAAGCTCTTGGCAGCTTCGCGGGCGAGGTGCGCCCCGGCGCAATTGATGTCGCGGACTTTGTCGGCGATGCTGTGGCGGGCGAGTCGAAAGCTATTCGCGCCAAACGTATTGGTTTCAATGATTTCTGCGCCAGCCTGCAAGTAATCCTGATGCACGGAGCGAATCATCTCGGGCTGCGAGAGGTTGAGTTCGTCGTAGGACCGGTTGATGAAGATGCCTTTGGCGTAGAGCAGCGTGCCCATGGCGCCGTCGCACAGGATGGGAGATTTGCTGAGCCGGGGGAGGAAGTCAGAGGCCATGCTGAGTTTGAGAATACAAGATGGGTTGGGTTTTGCACAGGCGGGGAGGAGCGGTCCCTTCCCCTTGTGGCAGTGGCCTTGGCGGTCCTTGGGAGAGAGATTGTATGGGCTTACGTACCGCCGTGGGACATGGGGTCCCTCGACTGCGTTCGGCTGGCGCCCTCACTGCGCTCATGATGACCAGCAGTTTGGGATCGGAACTTCTGGGAACGTGGTGACCTGGGCGGGGCGGGGGGACGGAAGAAGGGCTCTGCTATAATTCGAAATTTCGCATCCAAATCTTTATCCATCATGCTCTTGGGAGCCTTGCGTTTGAAGAGAGTGGGCGTCGTTCTGGTGGTTCTGCTGCTGACCGGTTTGGGGCTGGTTTCGTGCGGCGGCAAGTCGAATCCGGCGCCCAGCGCCTCGAGCGGGCTGAAGTTCCGCGCCTATGTGTCGCAGGATGTGACGCTGGGAACCGTGCTGAACTCGGGACTGCTGGTGATTGACGCCAACAAGGATTTGCGAGCCAGCCTGATCAGCGGGGGGCTCACGGCGTCGTTTTTCCCGGGCAAGATGTTCCTGTCGAATAACCGGGGGACGACTCTGGCGATCAACAGCGTCGGCACCGCGATTACGATCGTGAACAACCGGACCGAGACCGTAACCAGCACCATTAACTTGCCGGCGCCGGGGGCGACGGAGAGCCTGGCGATCTCGGTGGACGGAAACACGGCGTATGCCGCGGCGCCCAACATTTCGATTCCTTTGGGGCCTCCGGGTGGTATTGAAGTGCTGACTCTAAGTGGTAGTTCCCCCGGGCTCAGTGGCACGGTACCGATCCCCGGCGCGCACCACGTGTTGGAGAGTGGGGACGGAAGCAAGTTGCTGGTGTTCAGCGACAACTCGAACGACGTCACGATCGTGTACCCGTTCAACATCGTGGCGGGGCAGAGTTCCATTTGTCCGACAGGCGGGACGACACCGACTTGCCAGGTCGTGCACGGATTCGACCGGCCGGTCTATGCCTTCTTCAGCAGTGACGGAACGCAAGCGTGGGTGCTGAACTGCGGGCCGGAATGCGGTGGGACACAGGCGAGTGTGCAGGTGATCGACCTGGTGAACGGCGTGGCGGGCGCGCTGGTGCCGGTGCCCGGGGGAGCGACGGTGGGATTCGTTCAGAACCAGACCCTGTATGTGGCCGGCAACCCGGCGCCACCCAATAACACTTGCGCGGGTATTACAACCGCCGCGCCGACGTGCGGAAGGCTGACGGTGCTGGATATGCCTTCGCTGTCGGTGGTGCCGAACGGCACGGCGGTGATCACCGACGGTTATCACACGAACATGAACATGGGAAACGGGCAGCTGTTTATCGGATCGCGACTGTGCTCGAATGTGGTGCCTCCGCCGGCGCCGGCGACCGGGGAACAGCGAGGCTGCCTGACGATTGTGAATACCCTGGTTTCACTCGCCGCCAGTGGCGCCGTGATCTTCCCGCCCGACAACGGCGATGTGACCGGCATGACGCCGATTACGAACCGCACGGTGTTCTACGTGGTGGAAGGCGGGGAACTACGCATCTACGACACGACGACGGACAAGATTTATACCGTGACTTCGATCGATGTGTTCGGGCAGGCGATCGATGTGAAGCAAGTAGATTTCTAGCGGCAGGTGTTGGGTGTTCGTCTTAGGTCTGAGGAGTTGTCCTATGAGGCGCTGCGTTCGTCTGACGGTAGAAATGGCTTGAAGCGGTGGATTAACCCGTGCAAGAGCCGACCTACCATGGCAGATCGACCCTCAAGATCCGTCACATCGGATTCGGACAAATAGCCGAGGTGCTCCGCAACCGTGATTGGGTCTGCAGTTCCAGCAACCATCCCCTGGCATGGAAAAGCAATTGGACTAGTACTTTGTGGGAGTACCCTTTGCCTTCGGCAATATTGCTGGGAACCGAGATCGCAGCGCGTTGCATTTGCGCCACGAGCCCAAACATCTCTTCCCTCGGAAAACCCTTGGTGCAGCGATACAGCTCGACCATCAATTCCGGGGCACGTTGCCACCACCAGATCTCGATAGCTTCCACCGTTTCCAGTCATGCTGCAGGTGAACTTACGGCACGTGTTCGCTGATGGTGGTGACGGTCGTTTACAGCGCAAGCGTTTGGTGAATCCCAAGAGCTGACACCCAAGACCTAAGACCCAGGCTTTAGCACCAGTTCGTGCCGCTTCGATTGCTCGACGGACTGTTTCGAGAAGGGGAGCCGGAACGTGGTGCCTTCGTACCAGGCTTTCCACTGGTCCATGTAGTGGGGGCTGAGGAAGTTTCCGGCTTGGCCGGTTACGGTGTTCAGGGTGGAGTGATCGAGGTCGGACAGATCGGCGGTGAAGCGTTCGGAGGGACCGAGGACGCGGGTCACCTGCTTCACGGTGTAGCTGCCGCCGGACTGCTCGTTGAGGCCGGGACCGGTCCAGCGGCCGATCAAGGGCAGGCGGCTGAGAACGGGGTTTTCAATTTCCACTGGCGAGAATCTTCCCCAGTGCCACTGCGTGAGGTCGTGAGGAGCCTCGGGGCTGGCGACGGCGGCTTCGACCGCAGCGGCGAGCAGCGCTTCGTAAGTCGGATAGCCCGCGGGTAGCCAGCGTGGAGGCTGCTTCGAGAGGACGTTCTCCATCCAGACCGAAGACATGAACCATTCATAGTCCTTCCAGCTGACGTCGCCGAGGATGGAGGACGCGGGCGACGATCCTGCATTGGTTGACGGTGGATTGGGCGGCTGGGCGAGCTTGGGTTCGAGCAGCAAGCGAGCGAGTTCGTACTGGGCGCGGTTCTCAATGGTGGCGGCGGCGGAGTTGGAGGTCAGGCGGCCGTCCCAGTCGCGCATCAGGTCACGGGCCTGGCGGGCGCGAGGGGAAAGATTCTTTACTTGGTCGAGAGCGTAGACCAAGCGCTCGGCACAGAAACGGTCAAATGCGGAGTAGATGTCGGTCTGCAGTTCCAGCATGTCGGCGGCAGAGAACTTTTTGCCCGACTCGAGCACGCGGTAAATGCGCTCGGTGCGCCAGGGTGAACCCCATTCAGCGCTGATGCTATAAGGATACTTGTTGGGCGCGATGCGGCCGTTGGCAGTGGCGAGGATGCCTTCCGGAGGATCGTAGACGCTAGGGAGCTTTTCGAAGGGGATGTAGCCGGTCCATTCATGGGCGTCGTCGGCGCCGCTGAGGGGCAGGCTGCCGTCCCCGGACTTCCGGATGGGAACGTGGGCGGTGGCGTGGTAGCCGATGTGGCCGTCGACGTCGGCGTAGACGGCGTTCTGCGAAGGCGAGTCCCAGGTGGCGAGAGCTTTCAGGAATTCGTCCCAGTTCTGGGCGGAGTCGAGGTCGAAGAAGGGATTGTGCAGGGAGTCGTACAGCGTCCACTTGAGGGCGATCTTGCGGGTCTCTCCGGGAATCAGGTCGGTGATGATGGGGCCGTGGCGGGTGAGGACCACGTCGATGGTGACGTCGGGCTTGCCTTTCACATGGATGACTTCAGCGCGATGCTGTGCGGGTAGCCATCCGGCGGGAGTTTGAAACGCGCCCTGATCGTTGAGGTTTTCGACGTAGAGGTCTTCGACAGTGGGACCGACGTTGGTGAAGCCCCAGGCGATACGACGATTGTGGCCGACGATGACGAAGGGCAGGCCGGGGAGGGTGACGCCGACGACTTCGTAATCGCCGCCGTGGAGATGGGCCTCGTACCAGAGGTTGGGCATCTGGTGATTGAGGTGCATATCGTTCGAGAGCATGGGTTTGCCGGTGACGGTGTGCTCGCCGGACACGACCCAATTGTTCGAGCCCGGGATCACGACGGGGCGTGACGGTGGAGGCAAGGAGGGAAACGGCGGGAACAGAGTGGCGATGTTGCTGTCGGCGCCGGAGTCCATTTCGTCGTCATCGTCGTCTTCGTCCTGATCTTGCGGTTTCAACTCCTCCAGGCGATGGGCTTTGGCGGACGGCGGACGGTCGTGCCAGGAGGAATTCACGTACAGATCGGCGGTGAGCTCGGGACCGAGGCGGGCCAGAACCTTCTCGCGCGCGAGCGAGCTCTTGTAGGTGCCGTGGTTCAGATTCTGAATCAGGCGCGCACCGACAACCAGTGAGTCTTCTGGGGACCATGGGGTTGGCTTGTAGCCCATGAGGCGGAACTCGATGGGCAGGCGATTCCGGTGGGAGTCGATGAAGGCATTGACGCCGCGGGCGTAGGCTTCAAAGAAGGAGCGGTCGCGCGGGGAGAGCGCGGCGGCGGCTTTTCGGGCAGCGTCGCGCAGGCCCAGGATGCGCTGCTCGCGGTCGTGGCCGATCAGAGCGGGACCGGCAATCTCAGACATTTCGCCGGCGGCGAAACGGCGCAGGACGTCCATCTGCCAGAGGCGGTCCTGGGCGGTGACGTAACCTTGCGCGAAGAAAAGGTCGGTGAAGGTCTGGGCTTCAATGGCCGGCACGCCCTGTGGATCGCGGATGACTGTGACCGGGGCGGAAACGCCTCGCACATTGATGGTGCCATCGAGTTGCGGCAAGGCGGAGCGGGCCACCGAGTAGTAGTAGGCAACCGCGCCGAGGAGAATGAACAGGATGGCAAGAGCGCAAGCGAGCAACCACCAGGGCCACCAAGGGCGCGTTTTCGGAGGTGCAGTTACGACGTCGGCGGGAGTGGTAGCCATCTAGAAATCGATTGTAGGGGGAAAGGCCGTCAGCTGTCAGCCATCAGCTCGCAGCGTTGTCGGGGGCCCAGCGGAGTGATGGGCAGACAGAGACCGCACGGCCCTTCGCTGCGCTCAGGATGACAAGGTGAGATTCGGGTGGTGGAAGCGGCGGGTTGAACTTGAATTTCATTTTCAAGAAGCGAATGGTATCCTGAGGCGGTCGAACCGCTTCTTTGACGGGTTGGATTGCGGGAGCGCCCAGCGTCCCGTGCCCGTCCGGAGCGTCCACCTGACTCCACGCATGCTGCAGAAACGTATCGATGATCAACCGAGCATCTCAGCCGAGATGGTGCGGGAAGCGCAGGGGATTCTGCATAAGCATCTGAAACGCGTGGGGTTGAAGCAGACGGCGCAGCGGGACGTGATCCTGCACACGTTTCTGGAGACGCGAGAACACCTCTCGACGGAAGAACTGCACCGGCTGGTTAAGAAAAAGGACGTAAAAATCGGGTATACCACCGTGTACCGCACGCTGAAGTTACTGGCCGAGTGCGGGCTGGCCAGCGAGGTGGCGTTCCACGACGGCATCGCGCGCTACGAGCACCAGTACAACCGGCGCAGCCACCACCACATGGTCTGCACCGAGTGCGGCAGTTCGGTGGAGTTTTTCTCCAATGAAGTGGAGAAGCTGGAGCAGGAGATTGGCCACAAGTACCACTACATGACCACCCGCCACACCTTCCAGATTTACGGGGTCTGCGAGGACTGCCGCAAGAAAAACGCACGCCTGGTGTAGGAGCAATCATGCCGATTGTTTGTGGATACTGCGGGGCGTCGATGCCCGACATTTCGGAGTTCTGCCCGTCGTGCGGGCGTCCGGTGCGGGAGGGAAATGTTTTGGCACCGGATCCGCAGGTGCTGGCGGACGAAGCCGCGGACGGAGGGGCACCACCTGCGATGGTGCCGCCGGTGGCGTGGAGTGACCGGGCGGTGGGGGCGCTCGCTTACCTGACGTTTGTGCCCGCGCTCTTCTTTATTTTTCTGAAGCAATACCAGCAGCGGAAGTTTGTACGCTTTCACGCTTTTCAGAGCGTGTTCTTCTGGGCCGGGGTGGTGGCGCTGCTGCTGATTGGGTTGCTGTTGTCCCGGTTGGGATGGTTGTTTGTGTGGCTGCTGATCGGGGCGCTGGTGCTGGTGGCGCTTTTCTTCATTTGGGTGGTTCTTTCGGTCAAGGCCCTGCAGGGGGAGTGGTTCGAGTTGCCGTGGTTGGGAGCACTGGCGGGACAGCGGTCGGGGCGGTAGCGATCTTTCTCACAACTTTCTTCTGAACATCTGGGATGCTGCGCCTGGCAGCGTTTTTCGGCGAGATCTTCCTTGACAACGAAAGATCCGAGAACGAAGAATCGCGGCACTCATTTCTCCGCGTGATCGGCATGGGGTGTGCCGCGCGGGGATAACTCGGCTCGACCAACCAAATTAACGAAGCAGCAGCAGATGAAAATCCGACCCGTCTCTGAGAGGATATTTGTCTGTGCTGTGATTTTGACCCTGATCGTGGTGGCGTCGCCGCTGAGAATGTCGGCGAGCGGCGGCGACGACGGAAGGGGTTTTGAAACGTGTTCAGCATCATGATGGAGAACACGGGCTACGACACTTTGATCGGAAATCCAAACGCTCCGTTCATCAACTCTGCTATTGCGCGCCTCTCCCGCCAGGCCTTGAATCACTACTCGATGCTGGCGCGATTCAGAACAGTTGGCACCTGGGCTGCCTGGGGAACACTTGCGACCGGCGGAACGTGAAGGCCAGGACGAAGTTGGCGGGACCGGGCGGGTCGTAGGGGCTGGGAGCCGATCAGTGGTGGAGCCGGGGCTTGTCCCCCCGGCTCAGACGCGGCCAGCCGCGTCTCTACCCGGCGGTTGGTTTGGTCTTTACCTGGCCGTGCTGAACGAGCGCGAGGAACCCTCTGTGTGCGCGGCTCAGGGATCGGCCGCGGAGCACGACTGCGCCGATCGTACGCGTGGCAGCTTCATCGGCGAGGCGGATGTAGCGGCAGGAAGAATTTTCTTTCACGGCCATCTCCGGCACGATCGAGACGCCCATGCCGGTTCCCACCAAACTCAGCAGGCTGCTGAACTGGCCGCTTTCAAAAATGATTTGAGGACTGAGGCGCGCTCGCTCGCAGGCTCCCACCACCGTGTCGCGGAAACAATGTCCATCGCGCAGGAGCAGGAACGGTTCTTTGCGGAGATCGCGTAAGGAAAGCGTGCGGCGTTGCGCCAGAGCGTGCTCTTTGGGGAGGGCCGCGAACAGAGGCTCGGTTAGCAGCGGCCAGGAATCAAACTCGTGGCCGCGAACTGGCAGAGCGAGGACGGCAACATCGATGGTGCTGGCGCGGAGCCGGTCGAGAAGAATGGGCGTGATTTCCTCCACTACGGTGAGGCGGGCCTGGGGAAAGCCTTTTGCAAACGAGGTGAGCACGGGAGGAAGAAAGTAGGGCGCGATGGTGGGGATGACGCCCACCGTCACCGAACCACCAATGGACTCTTTGCGCTCGAGGACCTCGCCCTTGGCCGCTTCCAGGTCGCGCAGAACAGCGCGTGCCCGAGGAAGGAGGGTCTTGCCGAGATCGGTGAGGCGAACCGAACGGCCCAGGCGGTCGAAAAGGCGGGCGCCGAGTTCGCCTTCCAGCTTCAGGATTTGTTGCGACAGGGAAGGCTGCGAGACATGAGATTGCTCGGCCGCGCGGCTGAAGGAGCCGGTTTCGGCGACGGCGCAAAAATAGCGTAGCTGGTGGAGTTCCATAGGCCCTGCCTATTTATCGTATGCGAACTATATATTGGAAGTATAGGGGCGCCGCGGTTATCCTAGCCTCACTGCGAGAAAAATCCAGAAGTGCTAGTGTCATCTACGCCCGTCGTATTGCTCTGCCGATTGCAGCTGAAGGCAGGGTAAAACAATTTCATCCGTACTTTTCTCAGGGAGGTATTTCATGGCGGAAGATAAGAAGAAGACGATGACTACGGACGCGGGTCGTCCGGTCGGCGACAACCAGAACTCACTTACGGTCGGGCCGCGCGGGCCGGTCGTGTTCGAGGATTTTCTACTATTCGAAAAAATGGCACATTTTAACCGGGAGCGCATTCCGGAGCGCGTGGTGCACGCCAAGGGATCGGGCGCGCACGGCTACTTCGAGTGCACGAGCAAGGACATCGCGAAGTACACGACCGCCAGACTGTTCTCGCAGGTGGGCAAGAAGACGCCGACGTTCATCCGCTTCTCAACGGTGGGCGGCGAAAAAGGATCGGCCGACACGGAACGCGATCCGCGCGGCTTCGCGCTGAAGTTCTATACGGAAGAAGGCAACTGGGACATGACCGGCAACAACACGCCGGTGTTTTTTATCCGCGATCCGCTGAAGTTCGGAGACTTTATTCACACCCAGAAGCGCGATCCGCAGACCAACCTGAAGTCGCCGACCATGATGTGGGATTTCTGGTCACTCTCGCCAGAATCGCTGCACCAGGTGACGATCCTGTTTTCCGACCGTGGCACGCCTGACGGCTACCGGCACATGGACGGCTTCAGCAGCCATACGTTCAGTCTGATCAACGAAAAGAACGAACTGTTCTACGTGAAGTATCACTTCAAGACCAAGCAAGGGATCAAGAACTTCAACGCCGAGCAAGCGGAGGAGTTGCGGGGTAAGGATCCCGACTACTCGCAGCGCGATTTGTTCAATGCGATTGCCAAGGGCGACTTCCCGAGCTGGCGGGTTAGCGTACAGATCATGCCTGAGAAGGAAGCTGAGACGTACCATATCAACCCGTTCGATCTGACCAAGGTTTGGCCGCACGGCGATTATCCACCGCAGGAAGTGGGCGAACTGGTGCTGGACCGCAACCCGAAGAATTATTTTGCGGAAGTGGAACAGGCTGCGTTCGAGCCGCGCAATATCGTGCCGGGTATGGGCTTTTCGCCGGACAAGATGTTGCAGGCGAGGTTGATCTCCTACCCGGACGCGCATCGCTATCGCCTGGGGGTGAACTACGATTCGCTGCCGGTCAACCAGCCGCAGTGCCCCTACGCGACTTATCATCGCGACGGGATGATGCGTTTCGACGGAAACGGCGGCCCGGCGGTGAACTACGAGCCGAACAGTTTTGGCGGACCGGTGCAGGACAAGCGTTACGTGGAACGTCCGAAGCAGGTGAGCGGTACGGTGGCGCGGCATGACCATCGGAGCGACAGCGACTACTTCAGCCAGCCCGGGGCGCTGTTCCGGCTGATGCCGGCCGACGCGAAGAAGCGTCTGATCAGCAACATCGTGGGGAGCCTGGGCAACGCGCCGAAGCGCATACAGGAGCTGCAGATCCAGCACTTCTACAAAGCCGATCCGGCGTACGGAGAGGGCGTGGCGAAGGGGCTAGGCCGGGATGTGAAGGCGCTTGTAGAAGAGCACGTCGGTGCGGCGGACTAACGCGAGCTCGACTGCGGCGGATCTTCGGATCCCCGCGGCTTTAGGGGGTGAAGCGGGGCAGGCTTGAGAGCTTGTCCCGTTTCTTTTTGATGCAAAGACTGCTTATCGGAGACCGTCGATCACGTAGAGGTCCGACAGGATGCGGTAGTAGGAGTAGGCGTAGGTCTTGCGGTCCGCGCTGAAACGGATGCCATCGACGGCGACAACACCGGCCGCATCCGACGGAGAAAAGGAACGCAGATCCTCACGGCGAGTGGAATTCAGATAGACGCGGACGACTTTGAGGGGAATTCCTCGCACGGCCACCAGCAGGCTTTTGCCGTCGGCCTCCCAGTCCATGGCGCTGTCTCCCTCCTGGAAGGCAGCGGTGACAGGCTGAGGGTCTCCGCCATCGAGGGGATACAGCCAGCGTTTGCTATCGCGGTCGATGGCCAGGAGGTATCTGCCGTCGGGAGAAACCAAGAATCCTGTGGTTCCTTCGGGAGTGATGGCGCGGGTTTTCCCGTCGGCAACACTCATCCAAAAGCTGCGTGGGGGGCGGTTGGCTTCAGCGGCGTTGAAGACCACTGCCTTGCCGTCGGGAACCCAGCGCACGCGGATGTGTTCCATAGAGTCGTGGGTGAGCTGGCGGTGCTGGCCGGTTCCGGTGGGTAAGAGCTCGACCTGGTTCGGAGAACCGTTATCGATCGCTACCGCCCACTTGCCGTCGGGCGAGAGAGACGGGAATGCGCCGCTGCCCAGACGAACCGCGGGAGATCCATCCATCCCTCGCATGAAGATGGAGTAATTCGCGCCCACGCCTTCGCCGCTTTCGAAGAACAGCAGGTTGCTGCCGTCGGGAGAGAGGTCGGCGGTCGAGGACCAGTCGAACCAGGAGAGATTGCGCTCGTTGGTTTCGCCCGCGCGCTGGGCGAGGATGCCGAATTGAGCGTTATCCACGGTGAGCAGGACGCGGCCGTCGCGAGTGACGTCGTGCAACGTGAGTGTGCCAGGCATGCGAAGCAGGAGTCGCTCTTTTCCCGACAGATCGAGAGCGTAGATGGCGCGCGCGGCGCCTTCCGGAGAGGCGGTAAACCAGACTTCCTTGCCGTCGCGCGACCAGGCGAGACCTTGCGCGGTGGTGAAGAAGCGCGAAGTGGCTTTCACGTTGCCTTCGCGATCGATGACGATGACACGGCCGTCGTCACCGGTTTGCACGTGGTCCTCGAAAGCGAGCAGGTCTCCCTTGGGCGAGAAGCGAACGTGACTGACCCAGCCGCGCGGCTGATAGAGGATGCGGCCCAGGGGAAACTCGAGGCGGAATCGACCCTCGACAAAACGAACCGCAGCCAGATCGGAGCCGTCCGGGGTCCAGTCGGCCCACGCAACTCTTTCGACAACTTGGCGGGGAGCTCCGCCCGCGAGGGGCACTCGGCCGAGCGTTCCGCCTTCGACGAATGGGGAGAAATGGAAGGAGTCAAGGTTGACGGCGAGTTCGCCGGTGGAGGAGATGCCGAGCAGTTGGGTCTTCGTCAGTCCCAGAGAGCGCGAGTCCGTACTGTCGAACCGAGTGGTGAATAGTTCGACCGGGCGGCCCTCGAGGGCCGCGCCATACACGATGGTTTGGCCGTCGGGGGAAAAGCGAGCTGCCGGGATGGTGCCCCGCCGGAAGGTCAGGCGATGAAACGAGGGAGTCGCCGTAGCGCTGGACCGCTTGCCCATCCAGTAAAAGCCGAGACAGAGGGTGGCCACCAGAAGCGTACCGAGAGCGGTAGCCAGCCAGCGACCACTTGTGGGCCGAACCGTGGGCAAGGCCTGCGCCCCGCTCTTGCTCGCAGTCGAGATTTCAGTCAGGGCTTCGAGACTGAAGGCGACATCACCGGCGGAGCGGAAGCGCTGCGCCAGATTTTTCTCCAGGCAGTGGCGCACGATGCGCTCGAGGGCGGGAGGGGCGTTGCGCGCCACTTCGGAGAGTTCCGGCGGCTCCTCTTTGAGGATTGCGCTCATGGTGTCGGCGGGGGAATCGCCATGGAAGGCGCGTTTGCCGGAGATCATCTCGTAAAGGATCGCTCCAAAGGAGAACAGGTCGGAGCGTTGATCGGCGACTTTCCCACGCACCTGCTCGGGAGACATGTAGCCGGCGGTGCCCATTACCAGTCCCGCGTCGGTGACGACTTGCACGGTGGCGGCCTCGGAGGAGGCGTCGTCCTGCTCGGGATGAGAAAGTTTGGCGAGGCCGAAGTCGAGGATTTTGGCGTGGCCGGCTTCGGTGAGGAAAATGTTTTCCGGTTTCAGGTCGCGATGCACGATGCCCTTGTCGTGGGCGGCTGCCAGGCCGCGCGTGACTTGCAGGGCATAGTCGATGGCCTTGCGTGCGGGCACGGCTCCAGCTTTCAGGCGATCCCGTAAGGTTTCGCCGACCAGCAACTCTGACACAATGTAGGGCGCGCCTTGCCAGTCGCCGATATCGTGGATGGCGAGAATGTTGGGGTGGTTGAGGGCGGCCGCAGCGCGTGCTTCCTGTGCGAACCGGCTCAAGCGATCGAGATCGGAAGAAAATGAGGCGGGGAGAACTTTGATGGCCACATCGCGTCCCAGGCGCGCGTCGTGGGCGCGATACACTTCGCCCATGCCTCCCGCACCGATCTGTCCCAAAATTTGGTACGGCCCTATCTTTTGACCTGGAGCGAAGGCCATCGCCAGAATTATACAGCGACAGTCGGCAACAGATGGGCGCAGATAACCAAGGAGTCAGAACCCCGGCGGACGTTCGTCCACGACCCCGAAAGCGTGTTCCAAGGCGAGGCCTGCACTGGCCAACGTTCCTTCGTCAAAGAGGCGGCCGATCACGGTGACGCCATGGGGCACCCGCCGCGGGGGAGAGAACGTCGGCATCGGGTTGTTGGGATCGGGCGCCCAGTCGCTGCGGGCCTTCGCGACTTCGACAAAACCGGCGCGCAGGGTGAGCGAGGGATGCCCGGTGAAGTTGGTGATGGTAAGCATTTCGTCGCGGAGCGAGGGCACGAGGAGAAGGTCAACCTCAGAGAACAGGCGCGCCATTGCTTGCGCGACTTTGCGGCGCAGGCGGTCGGCCTGCACGAAGTCGACAGCGGAGAGGAAACGGGCTTCGCGGAAGATGTTGGGCCAGGCATCGGGAACCTGCGCTTTGAGCTGGTTCAATCCGCCGCTAAGCGTAAGTTCTTCGAAGGCAGCGGCACCCTCGGCGAAAAGAATCAGGTTGAGGCAACCATACGGCCAGTTGGGGATGTCTACTTCGACCGGGACCATGCCCAACTTCTTCACCGTTTCGAGCGCGCCGCGATCCACGGCGGTGGCGGGGTTCTCGCTCATCCACTTGGGAAAATATCCTACGCGCAGGCCTTGGACGCTTGCAGCGGCGTTGTAGTCGAGATGGCTGGGAACGCTGGCGACGTCGCCGGGGTCTGGGCCGGAGATGGCGTGCAACACGAGGATGGCGTCCTCGACGTAACGGGTCATCGGGCCAAGCTTGTCGAGAGACCAGCACAGGGTCATAGCACCGGTGCGCGGGACTCGGCCGTAAGTGGGGCGCAGTCCGGTAACTCCGCAACGCATGGACGGGCTGACGATGCTGCCGCCGGTCTCGCTGCCTATGGCGAAACCGACCAGGCCTGCGGCGGTGGCGGCGCCGGGTCCGGCACTGGAGCCGGAAGAAGCTTCCTCGAGCAGCCAGGGGTTCATGGTCTGGCCGCCAAACCAAATGTCGTTGAGCGCGAGCGCACCCAGGCTCAGCTTGGCGAGCAGCACGGCGCCAGCAGCGTGAAGACGCTTTACGACGGCGGCGTCTTCACTGGGTACGCGATCGCGGAAAGGCTCGGCGCCGTAGGTAGTGGGAATGCCGGCGGTGTCGAGCAGATCTTTTCCTCCCCACGGGATGCCATGCAGCGGCCCGCGGTACTTGCCGGCGGCAATTTCCTGATCTGCTTTCTTGGCCTGGCGGAGCGCAAGGTCGCGAGTGAGGGTGATGACACAATGGAGCTTCAGATCAAACTGTTCGATCCGCCTCAGATAGATGTTGGTCAGGCGTTCGGAAGTCAGTTTGCGTTGTTCGATCCAGCGCGCGAGCCGGGCCAGAGAAGCAAAGGCAATGTCGGCGTCATTCGCGGGCAAGGGGCCGGGATCGGTGGTGCTGCGGATGAATCGATCGCGCGCAGGGACGAGTTTCAGGCCGGGCAACGTGGGATTCCATTGCGTCGCGGGCGCGACGGTTGTTTCCAGAGCTAGCTTGCGCGGTCCGGTGCGGCGCTCGTAGAGGGAAGCCATCGTCTTGCGCCAACTCGTGGCAGCCATCGAGCGCTCGGCGTCGGTCAACTCGAATTGAACGAGCTTCTCGGCTTCGGCGAAGGTGGTGGCGGAGACTTCGGGTCCAACGGAGGGTCCGGTGCCGAAGGCCGACGGCTCCCCGGGGGGCAGGTCTGCCGGGTTCTGAGCATGGCTGCCATACATAGCGGCCGCGCCGAGCACACCCAGCGAGGTTGCGGCCAGAAATTGCCTGCGGGATTTCGACATGAATCCTCCAAAACGATCTTAGACGGGTTTCACCCCAGTTGGTCACACAGTCACGAAGCCGTTATCGGGCGTGGCTTCCGATGACCGCTTTTTCGCCGCTTGACAGAAGTCTCGCCGGACGTAATCCTATACGCTTTTGGTTAGCAGGAAGTCGGACGCCGTGCTGGGTTGGGCGGTGGCTGAGCTTGGGAAGGAATTTCGCTTGAAAGTCCGGGTGTTCTATCACGACAAGTGCTTCGATGGGGCTTCTTCGGCGGCGCTGTTTTCGCGCTTCTACCGGGAGCGTATCCGCAACGACGTGGACTTCGAGTTTACCGGCTTGCTCCACCGGGCCGGAGCGCTGTTCGACGAGAAGCAGTTTGACGGCGACGAGAACGCGATCGTCGACTTCAAATACTCGAGCTCGCCCAACATCACCTGGTGGTTCGATCACCACGAGAGCGCTTTCCTGAGCGCGGAGGACGCGGCTCACTTCGAGCAGGACCAGGGGAATCGCAAGTTCTACGACCCGGCCTTCAAGTCGTGCACCAGCTTCATCGCCGTGGTGGCAGAGCAGCGCTTCGGCTTCAACACCAAGCCGGTCGCGGAACTTGTGCACTGGACCGACATCATCGATGGAGCTCTGTACGAAGATGCCAAAACAGCGGTGGAGATGAAGGCGCCGGCGATGAAACTGACCATGGTGATCGAGTCGGCGCCGGATTCGAAGTTCGTGCCGCAGCTGATTCCACTGCTGGCGAATCGGTCGCTGGCGGAGATTCTGGAAGCGCCGTTCGTGGCGCCGCTGTTGCCTCCGCTGCTGAAACGCCACGAACTTTCGATCGGAATCCTGAAGGAACGCACGGAATGCAAGGACGCGACCATCTTCTTTGACGTCACGGACCAGGAATTGGAGGGGTATAACAAGTTCGTTCCTTATTATTTACATCCGGAGAGTATTTACAGTGTTGGTTTAAGCAAAAGCAGCTTTCGGGTCAAGGTGTCGGTGGGGTCGAATCCATGGGCGCCTGCAGAACCGACGGTGAATCTGGCGAAAGTGTGCGAACGCTATGGTGGGGGCGGTCACGCGCGCGTGGGTGCGATTTCGTTCGACGTCATGAAGGCGGATGAGGCGCGACGGGCGGCGTTTGAGATTGTCGAAGAGTTGCGGGCTAGTGTACGGGGACAGGGGTAAGGGAAATTCCCCACGCGGGGCTTTTCAGCACGCAGACACGGAGTCACGGAGAAAAGCCTTTTCACCGCAGAGATCGCAGAGAACTGTCGCAGAGAACTATCGCAGAGGACGCGGAGAAGACCGTGCGACCAAAGCGAACTAGCCGCCAGATGTGGCGAGCCAGACGTTTCGTCCTTCGTGGGAAGGGACCACGCGAGTGAATTCGTGCTTCGGTCTGGTCTCTCTTATCGCACGCATCCATCGTAGCTCACCCAGGTATCCGATCAATCGATGAAGACACAGAAACAGCCCGCCGAGGGTTTGGTGTTGAGGGCGGAGAAGCTTGGCCGCGGTGTGTCCACAAAAGTCTTGGTGGCAGATGCGACCTTCGAGGTTCGCCGGGGAGAGATGCTCGCTATCGTGGGGCCGAGCGGGTCGGGGAAGTCATCCTTGCTTCGACTACTCAACCGACTGGACGAGCCGACCGGCGGGACGGTGTATTTAGATGGCGTTGACTACAGGCAGATCGCGCCGCGGGAACTGCGGCGGCGCGTGGGGATGGTCACGCAGCGAGCTTTTCTGTTTATGGGGACGGTGGCGGAGAACCTGCGGTTTGGGCCGCGGCAACGAGGAGAAACTCTGAGCGACAGCGGGATCGAGGAGTTGCTGGCAGGGGTCGGGCTCGCGGGCTACGGCTCGCGGGACGTCGCGAATCTCTCGGGGGGCGAAGCGCAGCGAGTTTCTTTTGCGCGGGCGCTAGCAAACTCTCCGGAGGTGCTATTGCTGGACGAACCAACCTCCGCGTTGGATGAGGAGTCGAAGCGCGAGGTGGAGACGGTGATTCTCGAAATTGGGCGGGAGCAGGGAATTCCAGGCGTGCTCGTAACTCACGATGTGGCGCAGGCAGCCCGGCTCGCACAACGCGCCTTGATTCTGGAGGCGGGACGGATCATTCGCAGCGGAGCGATCGCGGAGGTACTTCGTGCTTAAAGCACTCTTTCACGGACAATTGCAGTTGGGACTAGCCCAGGCGACCGCGGCCGCGTTGGCCGCGTTGGCGGTTGTGCTGGTGGCGCGGAGTCGAGGGATTCGGCTCGAGAAGGAGCTCACGGTCGCGATGGCTCGAGGACTGGTGCAGATTGTCGCGGTCGGATCCATTCTGCTTCTGCTGCTGCGCGGACCGAGCTGGACCAGCGTGTTTCTGCTGGCGGCGATGATCGTGGCGGCAGGGGCGACTTCAGCGCGGCGCGCCAAGGGGATGCCCCAGGCGTTCCAGGTTTCCACCTGGGCGATCGCATGCGGCGCTGGGTCGGTGATTGCGGTGATGACCCTGCTGGGAGTGATCGACACTCCCATTACGGTGCTGGTGCCGGTCGGGAGCATGCTGATTGCGAATGCGATGAACACGAACGGTCTCGCGTTAAACCGCTTTCGAGCGGACGTGCTCGCACATGTAGGCGAGATCGAAACGGCGTTGGCGCTGGGAGCGGACGGGAACAGCAGCGTTGCGCCTTACGTGCAGGGATCGTGTGAAGCGAGCCTGATCCCGGCGATTGATTCGCTGCGCTCGCTCGGGATTGTTTGGATTCCGGGGCTGATGGCGGGAATGCTGCTCTCGGGCGCGCGGCCGGTTTATGCGGCGATCTACCAGTTTGTGGTGCTGGCGATGATCTTTGCGGCGTCAGGTTTGACTTCGCTGGTCAGCACGTTGTTGATCCGGACACGCGTGATGTCGCCGGCAGAACAGCTGATCCTGCGGCCGGGACAGTAGGCCGCAGGATCGGGGAACGGTGGCATCGCTTGCGGTGCTGAGGGCGAGGACCTTTCGACTTCGCTCAGGGCAGGCTAACTCGGGCAGCCGCAAGACGCCGGCGCTACTTAGGGGGCGCCTGTCGCAGGCCGGCCTTTTCGAGGATGGTCTTCGATAGCGACGCGAACAGGTTTGCGGATTGGCGCATGGGACTGGCTGCGACCTGGTTGGTGGCGGCGGCCGTGACCCGGAAGACGTCTCGGTATTGATCCGCGCGGTATTGCGCGACGTTGGCCGCGGGAATGCCCAGGGAACGCCCTTGCACCCAGGCATCGGGCGCGGCTCCCAGAAACACGAACGTCCAGGTGCCGTCTTTTTCTTTCTGTTCGATCAGGGCTTTGACCGCGTCATGAGTCCACTCGCGGGAGGAGTTTTCCTCGCCATCGGTCATGATGACGGTAATGACTTTTCCCACCGGCGGACAATCGCCGTCCACCTTGCGCACGGTGATTCCGATGGCGTCGTTCAGGGCGGTGTTGCCGCCGGGGACATAAGACCTGTTGTCTAGCTTGCTGACCTTGGAGAGCGGGATGGCGACGTCGCGGTAGGCTACCATCGTGTCGAACAGGGTCAGGGAGAAAAGGTAGTCGACCTGGTCTTCCTTGGCGAGGCCGTCGACGTAGGCGTTGAAGCCTTCGATCACGTCGTTGAGTTTGCTGGCCATCGAGCCGGACTTATCGAGAATCACGTTTACGAGAACGCGTTGCTTTTGGCTTTGCAGATGCTGGTGCACGGGACATCTCCTCACTGGCGGCGGTCGCTGACGGGACGTAGCGCGTTTCCACCTTCGGGGTGTAACCCAACGAAGCAGACACGGTGTCGCTCGGTACTTTGCGGCCGTTGTAGATGTCGCAAAGATACTGCTTGGAAATGCCGAGATCGGCCGCGAATTGCGTGTTCGTCTTTTCTCCCTGGATCTTTTTCATCAGGCCCAGGAGTTCGTCGACGGTCAGTGCCTTGTACGCCATAACAGCGTACACTGTACGCTGGGTCAGCGTACTTGTCAAATGCGTAGGTGTGCGAGACTCGCGCCGACGCCAGTCACTCCCCCGTTTGACTGTGGTCACAGAACAACCGGCGAAAGGCGACTAACATTACAATCAGGTCCACAGGGAGGCCGAAGATGGCCGGCACTGATGGAGGCTCTCTGAGGTTGCTGCTCTCGATGGCAGTCATCCTGTATGTAAGCTGGATGCGAGTCGAGTGGCACCGGTAGCTTGAGAGGCAAAGACGAGTTTTTAATCTCCCCAGTTTGCAGCGGGGCAGGTATGATTTAGAGAAGTACTTTGCCTTGGGGGATTACCTGCGCCGTTTTGCACACCCGCACGACCCACACTCCCGCCAGCTGAAAGCGCTGCGCGCAGTTGCCTCGATTGAGTTCTTCAAGGGGCTGATCGTTCTGCTGGCCGGATTCGGTGTGCTGTCGTTAGTCCACCGGGACGCCTGGGACGTGGCGGAGAGCTTCCTGGAATGGCTGCACATCAGCCCCGATGCCCATTACGCCCAGGTCTTTCTGAACCTGGCCGACCAGGTAACCGATGCCAAGCTTTGGGGAGTGGCGATTCTTGCCCTCGGTTATTCTGCACTGCGCTTTGCAGAATCCTACGGGCTGTGGCGGGAACGAGCCTGGGCGGAGTGGTTGGCGCTGATTTCCGGCGCCATTTACCTGCCCTTTGAAATTTACGAGCTGGTGCGACGTCCCGACTGGATTCCCCTGGTCGTCTTTGTGGTGAACGTGGCGGTGGTGTTGTACATGGCGTATTTGCGGTTTCAAGCGCGGGTCGGGGTTGAGAGTTCTTACGGAACCGCGGACTGAGCCCGGGCCGAGATTCCTACCTGCTCTCGAAAATCAATCACTCTGCAGGGATTCGAGCAGCGCGTTCTCGACGCGCTTCTGGTGCTCCGGCCGCAGCTTCTCGCCGTTCGAGGTGAGATAGAACACGTCGATGGCCACCTGGCCTTCGGTGTCGATCAGGGCGATCTCGATATTACATTTCTCTTCCGAAAGACAAGAACCGATCCGGTGCAGAAGGCCGGGGCGGTCCTGGGCGATGACCTGCGCGAGGGTGCTGCGCGCGGAGCAAGAGTCGTCGAATTCGATTTTGGTATCCACTTTTATTTTGGCGGAGCCGGGTTTCTCGGCCCGCAAGCGGTCTTGCAGCATGCGGTTGAGATCGATCTCGCCCATCAGGACGCCGATGATGCTGCGCTTGAAGCGCTCCCACTCCTGCAGGTTGAGCTCGAGCGTGCGGAAGCGGTCGGTGAAGTAGAAGGCGTCAACCACGGTGCCGGCCTGGTTGGAAAAGGCGTTGGCTTTGACGATGTTCATGCCCCAGGCGGCCAGCACGCCGGTGACGGCGGCAAACAATGCAGGCCGGTCGTTGGTGACCAGGGTTAGCTCGAACCAGTGGCGGCCGCGCTCGAGCAGGAGCTGGATAGGATCGCCGCCCAGGCGGCCCGCCATTTCCATGTGGGCCAGCACATCGGTAGCGGAGTAGGTGGTCAGGTAACGCTTGGGCAGTCCTTCAAGAAACGTTTTAAGTCTCCTGCCGGCCGTGGGTACCAAGGTGCGGATGTGGGCGAGATGAGTGTCTTCTGCGTCGGCGCGCAAACGTTCGTCAACGCTGTGATTGAGATAGTTGAAGGTCGCGATGTAGAGCTGGAAGACATTCTCAGCCTTCCAGGGTGTGAGCGCGTCGGGGTTGACCGCCTTGATGTCGGCGTAGGTGAGGAGCGTGAGCATCTTCAGGTGCTCGGAGGTCTCCACCTTTTCGGCGAAGACCCGGATGGTCTCTGGGTCGAAGATGTCGCGGCGCAGGGTGAAGGAAATGTCCAGGTGGCTGGCGATCAGAAACAGGACCGTCTCGCGCTCGGAGGGCTCGAGGTCCAGGCGATTCATGCAGCGCTGGGCAATCTCGAGGCTGGCGTCGACGTGGTTGACGTTGGGGGTGCCCTTGCCGACGTCGTGTAGCAGCAGTGAGAGGTAGAGAAGTTCGGGGCGCTCGAGCTCACTCAGGAGTTCGGCGTAGCGGCGGTCCCATTCCGATTGGGATTGCTGCAGGCGGTGCAGGCTCTCGATGGCGACGAAGGAATGCTCGTCGACGGTAAAGCGGTGGTAGAAGTCGCGGACGACCAGGGCGTCGATGGCCTTGAGCTCTGGCAGCAAGAGGGTGAGCAGCTTGAGCGCGTGCATGGAGCGCAGCGCGTCGGCGGCATGGGGCTGGGCGAGGATCTCGCCCAGGTAAAGCCAGAGTTCGGCGCCGCGGGGAGGAGTGGCGGCCAGGGAAGGCAGAACCTGCTCGATCCGGTATTCAGTGGTCGTGCTGAGGCGAAGGCCGTGCGCGGCCATGAAGTGGAACAGGCGCAGCAGCATCTCTGGATCGTGCAGGGCATGGGGCTGCTGCAGGAAGATCAAGCCGTCCACGACGGAGAAATCTGAGTTGGAGACGCGCGAGCGCCAGTTCTGGAACTGGCGGTAGAGGGACGACCAGGCCGCAGGAATCTCTTCCAGCAATTGCGCGCAGACGCGATGTACCGAGCGCGCCTGTCCAAAGTAGAGACGCATCCAGCCGGCGGCGTCGCCGACGTCAAGATCCTGCGCTCCGATTTTGCGCGCGGCAGCTTCATCCTGGGATTCCCACAGCAGAAGATTGTCGTCGCGCCCCTGGCGCAGGTGGAGGAAGCAGCGCACCGACATGAGGAAGTCGAGGGCTGAGTCGAACTGCTTGCGGGTGGAGACTGGCAGGAGGGCCTTCTCGTCCGGCCAATCGCGCAGATTATCGATGGCCGAGATCAGCGAGAGCCAGCAGGCGACGTTGTAGTCGCGCAGGCCCCCGGGGCCGTCTTTGACGTTGGGTTCGAGGTGGAAGACGGTATTGCCGTACTTGGCGTGACGCGCGCGGGCAAGGTCGGCCAGGCTCTGGCTCAGGCTTTGCGCTTCGCGCATTACGAGCTTGAGAATGACTTTGTCATGCAAGCGATCGAAGAGGGGTCGGTCGCCGGCCAGATAGCGGCAGTCGAGCAGAGAAATGGTGAATTCTACGTTGGCGGCATCGAAGTGGTCACACTCCGCGAGGGTGCGAGTGGCGGGGCTGACCTTCAGGTGGAGGTCCCACAGGTTCTGCGAAAAACCGCGAACGGCATCGCGGTAAGCGGCATCACCGTCGTTGCCGGCGTGCAGAAAGAGGATGTCGACGTCGGAGTGAGGGAAGAGCCAGCCGCGGCCGAAGCCGCCGAGTGCGACCAGGGCAAATCCGACGGGACCGGCCGGATCGGGCGAAATGGCTTCCTGCCACAGGCGGAGCGCGATGGTTTCGATCAGGCGGGTGCGTTGCTGGACGGCGGAACGGCCGTTCCCAGTGGCGGCGAACTGCTGCTGAATTCGGGCGGATTCCTCGGTGTACAGGTCGCGCAACTCGCCGCTCAGTGAGGCTGTCGTCATCTGGCTCCCGTAGACCTCACGCCCGCCGGCAGATCGCGGATAGGGGATCAGAATCCGCTGGTCATGGACTGCGCTCCATGCGGCGCTAAAGTGCGCCTTCGCCCCGTTCGTCGTTGCGGATGCGGATTGCGTCCGCCATCTTCGTCAGAAAAATCTTGCCATCCCCGATTTGGCCGGTGCGCGCCGACGCCACGATGGCCTGGACGGCTTTCTCCACGATGCCGTCGGGAACCACGATTTCTAGTTTGAGCTTGGGGATGAGTTCCACGGTGTACTCGCGCCCGCGGTAGAACTCGGTGTGACCCTTCTGGCGGCCGTGACCCCGCACCTCGAGAACGGTCATGCCTTCGACCCCGATCTCGTGCAGGGCGTCTTTCACGGCATCCAGCTTTGAGGTCTGAATGATGGCTTCAATCTTCGTCATGCGGATGGACGCGAAACTCCTGTTCGCCTTTCCGGATCGTTACTCTGCCTGAAATCGTTTTGAACGCGCGGACCCCGCTTCCCAGACCTCAATCTACCCGCAGGGGGCAGCAGCCGGAAATCTAAACTATTTATGCGGCTCATCAGGAATTGTTATGAGGCGGGTTGGTTACCTTTGGGAAGCGTTACGAGCGCTGCCGGGAGGAGCAGGGCAGGTCGATGGAATCAGGGTGGTTACGAATTATGTGCTTGACAGTAAAGGAAATATATATGCATAATTATTCAGTAACTTGAATAAATATTCATCATGTCCAAGGTAGCCAGACAGCGCGCCATACTCGAACTCCTGCACCGGGGCCCGGTCGAAAGCCAGGAGGAACTGCAGGGGTTCCTGGCCAAACGCGGGTTCGAGGCGGGGCAGGCCACGCTTTCCCGCGACATCCGGGAACTGGGCCTGGTCAAGACCCCCGACGGGTACACGGCGGCGAGAGCAGGGGCGGTGACGGAACCGGTACTGCCTTCGGTGGCGCGGCTGGTACGCGAGTTCGTAGTCGACGTGCGGCTGGCGCAGAACCTGCTGGTTTTAAAGACAAGCGTGGGGAGCGCACAGCCGGTAGCCGCGGCTATGGATTCGGAAGATTGGCCGGAAGTTGTGGGGACCATCGGTGGGGACGACACGATCCTGGTGATTTCGCCGGACAATCGGACAGCGCAGCAACTGGTGCGCCGGATTCACGGGATGCTGGAGTAATGACGGCGCCGTTGAAAACTGCGGTACTGGGCGCGACCGGCTATTCCGGTTTTGAGCTGACCCGGATACTGCTGCGCCATCCGCGGCTGCAGAAGCCTTTGCTGCTGCGGCGCGAGGAAGGGAAGGCGCAGGATCTGGTGGAGTCATTTCCGGCCCTGAGCGGGAATGGCGGTTATGCGCTGGAACCGTTCTCGATTGAGCGGGTGAAACAGGCGGGAGTGGACTTGTTGTTTCTGGCTACCCCGCATGAACTCTCGCGCAGCCTGGTTCCGGAAGTTGTGCGCCAGGGAATCCGCGTGGTGGATTTGAGTGGGGCGTGGAGGCTGCGAGACGAGCGACATCGCGCGGTTTACGGGTTTACCGATGCGGACACAAAGGCGGCGGTCGAAGTCATGAAGCAGGCGGTTTACGGTCTACCCGAGTTGCATGGGCCAGAAATTGCGGTTGCGCCGCTGGTAGCAAACCCAGGTTGCTACGCGACGTCGGTGATTCTCGGGCTGGCGCCGCTGGTAGAGGCTGAACTGGTCGACCGGAGCCGCGGCGTCATATCCGATTCGAAATCGGGGGTTTCGGGAGCAGGGAAGGAAGCGACGGCGCGCACCCATTTTGTGTCGGTGGCGGACAACCTCTCGGCGTATGGAGTGTTCAAGCATCGGCACCTGGGTGAAATGCTAGAGCAGCTAGGCCTGGCGCAAGAGGAGTTGATCTTTACGCCGCACCTGCTGCCAATTCCCCGCGGGATCCTGTCGACGATTTACGTGCACCTTTCGCGAGCGGTGAGCGCGGCCGATGTGGAACGTTGCTACCGCGGGTTTTACGCCGGCAAACGCTGGGTGCGGGTGTTTTCGCCGCCACGGCTGCCCGAGATCCAGTTTTCGCTGCACTCGAATTACTGCGACATCGGGTTCTGCCTGGCGGACGACGGGCGGCGGTTGGTGGTGGTTTCGTGTGTGGACAACCTGCTGAAGGGCGCGGCCGGGCAAGCGGTGCAGAACATGAACCTGATGTACGGCTGGGATGAAGCGGAGGGACTGAATTGAAAGTCGTTGTGAAAATCGGCGGCGCGGCACTGGATGACGAATCGGTGCTGCGCAAATGTGCGCACGCCATCGTCCAGCTGGCGGGAGACGGTCATCACATCGCCGTGGTTCACGGCGGTGGTGGCGCGTTGACGCGAACCATGAAGCGACTGGGCAAAGAGAGCCAGTTTGTGAATGGACTGCGTGTCACGGATGCGGAAACGCGCGATATGGCGCTTATGGTGCTGGCTGGGATGGTGAATAAGAAGCTGGTCGCGGCCATTGGCGCAGCGGGCAAGCCGGCGATCGGCCTGAGTGGCGGCGACGGCATGAGCGTGCGCGCCCGCAAGAAAGAAAGCGTGGGTTTGGATCTGGGCTTTGTTGGGGAAATCTGCGCGGTGGAACCGCGCTGGATCGAGGCCATCTGGGCGCACGGTGGAATTCCGGTGATTGCGAGCCTTGCGGTTGGCGCGGTTGGGGAATACTACAACGTGAATGCAGATCAGATGGCGGCGGCTTGCGCCGTGGCCTGCCAGGCGAGCGCTTTGATCTTTCTGACGGACGTCCCCGGGGTGAAGGGCGCAGACGGCGCGGTGATTCGATGGCTGGATCTGAGCCAGGTGGCAGAACTGGTAGAGACCGCGGTTGTACAGGGTGGCATGTTGCCAAAGCTGGAAGCGTGCCGGCATGCGTTGAGCAAGGGCGTCGGCCGGGTGCGGATTCTGCCGGCGTCGGAAGCGGATGTCCTTCCTGAATTCTATTTCTCGAAATTGCAGTTGGGGACGGAAGTGCGAGTCGCCTGAAACCGGCGCGTTGGTGGCAGCGGTGTGGCGTTTTCGCGGCACAAAGATTTGAAGGAGCCAAGCAAGAGATGAGAAGTCACGCACTCGAAAGAACGTCGATCACACCGGTGGCTGGGGTAAGCAAACCCGGAATGCGCGACCTGGTGTCGTCACGCGATCTGAGCCCGACCGAGGTTCGCTCGATCCTGGACTTGGCAGCGGTCGTAAAAGCCCGCCCGGCGGATTTCCGGCGCACGCTCGAAGGGAAGCAGTTGGTCATGTTCTTCGAGAAGCCGTCGCTGCGAACCCGTCTTACCTTTGAAGCGGGGATGTCGAGTCTGGGCGGTACGGCGTTCTTCATGGACCAGACCGGCGGTCGCATTGACGCGCGCGAGAGCCTGCACGACATCGCGCACAACGTTTCCCGCTGGGTAGATGTGATCGTGCTGCGGACATTTGCCCATTCCACGGTGGAAGACATGGCGGCGCATGCGTCGATCCCGGTGATTAATGCGCTCAGCGACCTTGAACATCCTTGCCAGGCGCTCGCCGACTATTCCGTGTTGCAAGAGAGGTTTGGAAATCTGAAGAACGTGACCCTGGCCTACGTCGGCGACGGAAACAATGTGGCGCACTCCCTGCTGCTGACGGGTGCGCTGCTGGGATCCAACGTACGGGTGGCGACGCCAGCCAGGTATGAGCCGAAGTCCGAAATCGTCGAAGCAGCGCAGGAAGTCGCGCGGGAAACGGGCGCGACGATCGAGTTGCTTTCGGATCCCCACCGGGCGGTGGCGGGAGCGGACGCCGTCTACACCGACGCTTGGGCCAGCATGGGGCAGGAACATGAGTCGGCAGCGCGCGCTGTGATCTTCCAGCCTTACCAGGTGAACGACGAGTTGATGTCGGAAGCGTCGCCGCACGCCGTGTTCATGCACTGCCTGCCGGCACACCGGGGACAGGAAGTGACTGACGCGGTCATGGATTCTCCGCAGTCCGTGGTATTTGATCAAGCCGAAGGCCGCCTGCACGTGCAGAAAGCCATTCTCATGCTATTGCTCTGGGGCGGTGCGAGCCGGTTCCCGGTAAGGAGTGCTCATGCCTAAGAAAGTTGTTCTTGCTTATTCCGGTGGACTCGATACTTCGATCATCATTCCGTGGCTGAAGGAGAACTACGACTACGACGTGATCGCGATGGTCGGCGATGTCGGCCAGGGAGATGACATCGAGGCGGTGGTCAAGAAGGCATACGCCACCGGAGCCAGCAACGTGATCGTCGAAGACATGCGGGAAGAATTCCTGACCGGGTATGTGTTTCCTGCGCTGAAGGCGGGCGCGGTGTACGAGCACAAGTATCTGCTGGGGACGTCGCTGGCGCGGCCGGTGATCGCCAAGCACCAGGTGGAAGTTGCGCTGCGCGAAGGCGCGACCGCGGTGGCGCACGGCTGCACGGGCAAGGGCAACGACCAGGTCCGGTTTGAGCTGACCTACCAGGCGCTGGCGCCCGAGTTGAAGGTGATCGCTCCGTGGCGGGAATGGAATCTGAAGTCGCGCGAGGATTGCCTGGACTACGCGGAAGCCCGCGGAATTCCGGTTGCGCAGAGCCGGGAAAAGATCCACAGCCGTGACCGCAATCTCTGGCACATCAGCCATGAGGGCGGGGAACTGGAAGACGCGGGAAACGCGCCCTGCGACAGTACCTGGCAGCTAACGCAATCTCCGCAGGAAGCTCCTGATCGCGAAGAGCAAGTGGAGATCGGTTTCGACAAGGGCGTGCCGCTTTCGGTGAACGGCATGAATATGGATCCGGTGTCGCTGGTCGAGTTGTTGAACGAGATTGGCGGGCGCAATGCCATCGGGCGCATCGACCTGGTCGAGAACCGGTTTGTGGGGATCAAATCGCGCGGCTGCTACGAAACGCCCGGCGGAACTTTGTTGCTGACGGCCCATCGCGAACTGGAAGCCCTGTGTCTCGATCGCGACCTGATGCACTACAAGCAGCATGTCGGCCTGAAGTACGCGGAGCTGGTCTACTTTGGGCTCTGGTTCACTCCGCTGCGCGAGGCGCTCGACGCATTCGTCGAAAGCACGCAGAAGGACGTGACGGGTAAGGTGACGCTGTCGCTCTACAAGGGCAATGTCTCGGTGGCGAGTCGCAAGTCAGAGAACTCGCTGTATCGCACCGATCTTTCCTCGTTCACCATGGGTGACAGCTACGACCAGAAGGACGCGGAGGGCTTCATCCGGATTCTCGGGCTGCCTTCGCGTTCACGGGCACAACTTCACCAGGAGGTGGCAAAGTGAAGATGTGGTCGGGCCGCTTCCGGCAGCCGCTCGATCCGGCGTTCGAGCGCTGGCAGCGGTCGTTTCCCTTTGATCAGATCCTGCTACCCTTCGAACTGGAAGCGAGCCGCGCTCACGCGCGCGCGCTCGAACACGCGGGCGTGCTTTCCTCGGAGGAGTTGGCGGAGATCGTACGCGGGTTGGAACAGATTGGGGAAAAGGCGCGGGCGGACGCCAGGTTCTTAGATGACGAAGAGGCGGAGGATGTCCACCACTTCGTCGAAAAGCAGTTGGCGGCGTTGATCGGAGACACCGGCTACAAACTGCATAGCGGTCGCAGCCGGAACGAGCAGATCGCCACCGATCTTCGCCTGTATGCGCGCGGTGCGATTGACCAATTGCAGGCGCTGCTGGCGGATTGGATGAGCATCCTGCTGGCGCGGGCGGAGAAGGCTGGCGACGCGGCCATGCCCGCGTATACACACCTGCAACGCGCAGAGCCGGTGCTGGTAGCGCACTGGCTCCTGGCGTACCTTGAAATGTTCTTGCGGGATACACAGCGGCTGGCCGATTGCCGTGCGCGGCTGAATCTGTGTCCGCTGGGATCGGGCGCAGTGGCCGGGGCTACCTTAGCGTTAGATCGCCGAGCGATGGCGGCGGACCTCGGGTTCGACGCGCCGACGGCGAACAGCCTGGACGCGACCAGCGATCGCGATTTCGTGCTGGAGTTTGTGCAGGCGCTTTCTTTGCTGGCTTTGCATCTCAGCCGCTGGGCGGAGGAGATGATCCTGCTCTCGACCCAGGAGTACGGTTTCATTTCGCTGCCTGAGTCATATTCCACCGGCAGCAGCGCCATGCCCCAGAAGAAGAATCCTGACCTGCTCGAACTGGTGCGTGGAAAAGCAGGAAGGGTTGTGGGCGCAGCGACCACGTTGTTGATCACGGTCAAGGGCCTGCCGCTCGCCTACAACAAGGACATGCAGGAGACGCAAGAGCCGCTTTTCGACGCCACCCAGACCGCGCTTTCTATACTGCCCCTGGTGACGGGCTGGATGAAAGACGTGGAGTTTGAGCATGCAGAGATGCAGGAGGCCGCGCAGGCGGGCTTCATGAATGCGTGGGCGGCGGCCACGTACCTGGTGGAGCGTGGTGTGCCGTCGCGGCTGGCGCACGAGGCGGTGGGCAAGGCAGTCAAACTCTGCCTGGAGCGAGAATGCGAATTGCAGGACCTGGGGCTGGCGGATCTCCAGCAGATCAGCCCGGCCTTTGATCAGGGCGTGTACCAATCTTTGAAACTTGAGGCGGTACTCTCCATTCACGAGGTAGAAGGTGGGACAGCGCGAAAGGCGGTCGAGCAAGCGATTCAACGGGCGGAACAGCGCATTGCTCACTTAAGAGGTGAAGTTCATGCACACGCGTGAAGCTCTGCTGCGCGATGCAACGCAGATCCATGACTTGATTGCGAGTTACTCCGGGGACGGCACGCTGCTGCCGCGCACCCTGCCCGAGATCTGCGAAAACATTCGCGACTTCGTAGTCGTCGAGGACGATGGGCGCATCCTCGGCTGCGGTGCGCTGCATCTTTACGGTCCGCATCTGGCCGAAGTCCGCTCAATTGCGGTGTTCCCTGAAGTGAAGGGAAACGGTGCCGGGCGCTTGCTGATCGACGCACTGCTGGAACAGGCGGCGCGGCAGGAAGTCACCTGCGTGTGCTTGTTCACGAGAATCCCAAGTTTCTTCGCGCGCATGGGATTCACAGTGGCCGTGCGCGAAGATATCCCCGACAAGCTCTACAAGGATTGTCTACGATGCCCGCGGCTGAACAGCTGTGACGAGGTCGCCATGTTCCGCGGCGAACTGCCTCGGTTCGCCATCCTGGAACCACCGGCATCGCAGTTGGTGAAGCTGCAGCTGGCGACCTCCGCCGACTAGTCCTTCTCGGAAAACATAGAAAGCCGCCATGTGATGCAACGACTGGTTGCGTCCTGGCGGCTTTTGGGGAAGCGCCCGTTCGGGCACCCGAGTGTGACCTCGGGTGAGCGCAGTGTACCACGCGAACCTTGTGGCCAGAATCATCGGGGTAGATGAGGATTCACCCTTGATTCCCCAGGGGAACCTGCGGCGGTTGCCCCATCGTTACGTGCCGGTGTGAGCTGCCTCACAGCGTGCGGGGGGCGATTGCGGTCGAATCATGCAAAGGGCAATCGCTTTCCTGCTGGCCGCGCAGGCGGACGCGCGGCAGTTCACGACGTTTCCTGACCGCCCGGAGCTGCGGTCGCCCGCGGCCGGCCCTTCCGACTTCAGCGGGCGTTTTCAGATCGCTGATTCTCGAGGAACTGCCCCGGGGGCAGTCGT
>DATMPS010000162.1:0-89233 GCA_035567435.1 Terriglobales bacterium
CGTCGCGATGGCGCGTATCGGTGGGGTATCTTCCGCGATACTGAAGTCGCGGATCGTTATCTGGAGATATTTCTCGTGAACTCTTGGGCAGAGCATCTGCGTCAGCATGAGAGGCAAACCCAGGCCGACCGTGAGTTGGAAGGGCGAATACGCAGCTGTCTCTCCGGAGAACCGATGGTGCGTCATTTGATCGATTCCTAGACGCCAGAAACCTGATCGGACCGAACCGGTCTCAGCCAGGTTTGACGCGCGATAAAGGATGGCTGGACGGGCGGATGCACTTCGCTCTACCCGGAGTATTCGCTGCTGGTTCAGGGAGAATCGCCGCGAGTTGCGGGCACGATTTCGCTGAAGGTATTTTACCGATTTAAGCGCCCTGATACGCGATATGCCAACACCGGGCACCAGCTTCGGTGAGTACTAAGGCGCGCAGCAAAGCGCTTAACTGCCTGAGCGGAAACTCTGGAGCCCGGGGACAGACGCAAGTAGCGATTGACAATTGAACAGGTCATTTGCCATATTGTCAAAGCGGTTAGCATGTTTTCCCCGCAGCTCCCGGCGCGTCCCTGAGGACTGTCCCCGCCCCGTAGCGGAGAACGACAATGAGCGAACGCGACTTCCTGATTCATTCCCGCCCTCTGCCTCCGGAGCAAGCCGGTGAACTTCTGCATCTGCCACGGCAAGAAGCGATGTGGGAGTGGATGAGTTTCTTCGTCCGCCGCTTGCTTCCGGGCGATACTTACCAGGCAAGCACCGATGGAGAGGAAGCTGCCTTCGTTTTGTTGGGTGGTACGTGTGTAGCTGACTGGGGGCAGGGCGAACAGAAAATCGGGAAGCGCAAGCATGTGTTTGACGGATTTCCCTACACGCTCTACCTGCCCACGGGCAACAAAGTCAGTTTCCGAGCGGAGACTGCGTGCGAAATTGCAGAGTGCCGCGTGCCTTCACAAGCGCGACTCGAGCCCAAATTGATTCGTCCGTCTGAGGTCGCCAGCAACTTACGGGGAGGAGGCAACGTCTCGCGCCAGATCGTCGACATCGTCCCCCCTGCTTTCCCGGCCGATAAGCTGGTCGTGATCGAGGTGTACACGCCGGGAGGCAACTGGTCGAGCTATCCGCCGCACAAGCATGACGTGGACGATCCTCCGCGGGAAGTGGATCTGGACGAGATTTACTATTACCGCATGAATCAGCCGAACGCTTTCGCGTTCCAACATCTCTATATGGGTCACCACGCCGGGGAACGAACCCTGAAAGCGCGGGACGGGGATGTGGTCCTGGTGCATAGCGGTTTTCATCCAGTGGTGGCCGGGCCCGGCTACGACGTGTATTACCTGAATTTTCTCGCCGGAACATCCCGTGTGTTGGCAATCACGGAAGACCCCCACCACGTGTGGATTCGTTCCACGTGGAAGGAGCCCGATCCTCGCCTGCCCCTCGTGAGAGGATGAGGCGTGGCCTACCGGACGCAAAAGCAGGGCAGGATTCCGCAGGAGGGGCGCTCATGACCCGTCGCCTGACCATGGCGCAAGCCATCATCGCATTTCTCAAGAACCAATACAGCGAGCGCGATGGAAAAGAGCAGCGCTTTTTCGAGGGCTGCCTGGGAATTTTTGGGCATGGGAACGTCGCCGGTATCGGGCAGGCCCTCGAGCAAGACCCGGAGCTGCGCTATTACCTGGTCCGGAATGAGCAGGCGATGGTACACACAGCATCGGCGTTTGCCAAGACGAGCAACCGGTTGAGGACGCTGGCTTGTACGACGTCGATCGGTCCGGGCGCGACCAACATGGTGACAGGAGCGGCACTCGCCACCATCAACCGCCTGCCCGTGCTGCTGCTTCCGGGGGACATTTTCGCGCGCCGCGATGTGGCGCCCGTGCTTCAGCAACTGGAGTCGCCCGGCAGCCAGGATATCTCGGTCAACGATTGCTTCAAGCCAGTGTCTCGTTACTGGGACCGCATGGAACGGCCGGAACAGATCCTGACCGCCCTCCCGGCGGCGATGCGCGTGCTGACTTCTCCGGCGGAGACGGGCGCGGTGGTGCTGGCACTGCCACAGGACGTGCAGGCTGAGGCTTTCGATTACCCGGAGAACTTCTTCCGAAAACGGACGTGGGCGATCGCAAGGCCGCGCTGCGACAGCAAACTCCTGGCAGCGGCGGCGGAATGGATCCGCTCGGCCCACCGTCCTCTGCTGGTGGCTGGCGGGGGCGTCATTTATTCCGAAGCGAGCGCCGCGCTCGCCGACTTTGCTGCGCAAACGGGTATTCCGGTGGTCGAGACGCAGGCGGGCAAAGGCTCGCTGCGGTACGATCATCCTCAGGCGCTTGGCGCCATGGGTGTAACCGGCACGCCGGGCGCCAACAAGTTGGCCCGAGAAGCCGATCAAATCATTGGAGTGGGCACGCGATACAGCGACTTCACAACCGCATCCCAAAGCGCATTTCAAGACCCTTCCGTAAGATTCGTGAACATAAATGTTAGCGAATTCGATGCCGGTAAACAGGCGGCTTTGCCGCTAGTCGGCGACGCGCGGGTAACGCTGGAAGAATTGGGCAAGGCGGTGGCGGGCTTCCGAGTGCAACCGTCCTATGCTGCTCAGTTGCAGAGCTACCGCGCCGCCTGGGAAAAAGAAGTCGACCGAATCTACAACCTGAATATCGGAGTGCCGGTCAGCCAGGGAGAAGTGATCGGAGTGGTCAATGAAGTGTCGGGCGAGCGGGACGTGTTGGTGTGTGCGGCGGGCAGCCTGCCCGGCGACCTGCACAAACTCTGGCGAACCCGAGACCCGAACGGATATCACATGGAGTACGGCTACTCCTGCATGGGATATGAGATCTCTGGCGGTATGGGCGTGAAGATGGCCGCTCCGGACCGAGAGGTGTACATCATGGTGGGCGACGGGTCGTACCTGATGATGGCCCAGGAGATCGTGACGGCCGCGCAGGAGGCATACAAGCTCATCATCGTGGTGCTCGACAATCACGGGTTTTCGAGCATCGGAGGACTCAGCCGCGCGTGCGGCAATCGTGGGATGGGGACGGAGTATCGCTATCGAAGAAATGGACAGCTTGAGGGGGATCGGGTGCCGGTGGACTTCGTCACCAATGCGCAGAGTTTGGGGGCTCACGCGGTTCGGGCTGAATCGCGAGAGGACCTCCGAAAAGCGCTGCGCGAAGCCCGCCAGCGTCCCGTAACTTCGGTGATTGTGATTGAGACCTCGTATGATCAACGCGTGCCAGGTTACGAGTCCTGGTGGGACGTTCCGATCGCGGAGGTCTCCGAAGTGGAGTCCGTCCAAGCGGCTCGTGCGAAGTACGTGCAAGCTCGCGAGAAGCAACGAGTCTTTTAAATTCAAGCTCGGCCGAGTGTAATACGCGACGGGTAGGAGATTCAGGCACCACCCCATTCTGAGGATGGGCAGGGGGCATTCCAGTGCAATCCACCACCGCCGAGGCGGCAGCTACACAACCGAAGCTCAAGCGGGTGCTCGGCCTTTGGGACCTGGTGTACTACGGGGTGATTCTGACCTCGCCCATCGCGGTGGTCCCGATGTTCGGCGAGGCTCAGGTGCTTTCGCAAGGACATGCGGTCATCACTCTGCTGGCCGCCATGGTGGCCATGACTGCTACGGCTGTAAGCTTTGGCCGGATGGCAACCGTTTACCCCTCAGCCGGATCGGTTTACACCTACGTGAGCCGCGGATTCAATTCGCAGATCGGGTTCGTCGTGGGTTGGGCCATGTTCCTGGAGTATCTGTTTCAGCCCCTGCAAAACAGTCTGTACGCGGCGCTCACCGTTCAGAGATTGCTTCCGCACGTCCCCTTCGCCTTGTTGTCGGCGGTGGCGGTAGGCTTCATGACTTTGCTGTGCTGGTTTGGAATTCGCACGACGGCGCGAGCAAATCAGATCCTGCTTGCCCTCATGTCGATCGTGATGGTGGCTTTCCTGGGCGAGGCGCTATGGTACATCTTCGCACACCAGCAATGGCACGGATTGGTGTCAGCACAACCTTTCTACGATCCCAAGACCTTCAGCGTTCGCGCGATCGCAGCCGGCACAGCGCTGGCCGCGACCACCTACATCGGCTTCGACGGGGTCAGCATTCTCGCGGAAGAAGTCGAGAATCCGCGACGCAACGTCTTGCTGGCGTCGGTGCTGGTTTGTGTCTTTACCGGACTGTTTGCCGCTTTCCAGGTCTACCTGGCGCAGCGGATATGGCCTGACTATCGCACGCTGGCGAACCCGGAGACGGCGTTCATGGACGTAGCGCGAGTGGTGGGAGGCAACCACCTGTTCGTCGGGTTTGCCATCGTACTGCTGATCTCAAGCCTGGCCTGCGGCCTGGCGGGCCTGCTGGGAGCGGTGCGGCTGCTGTACGGCATGGGTCGCGACAATGTTTTGCCGCGAAAGATTTTTGGCCACCTGAATGCTGAGCGCGGGAATCCTTCCTATAACGTAATTATCGCGGGTGTCATGGCCTACGTTGGCACACTCGCCATGGGGTGGGAGCGATCGGTCGAGATTTTGAATTTCGGGGCCTTGATGGCGTTCATGGCGGTGAACTTGGCGGCGGCGCGCTACTTTGGGTTCAGTCCGGGAATGAAAGACAAGCGAGAGGTGTTTCTCGATGTCGTGGTCCCCGCTTCAGGATTTTTGTTTTGCCTGGTGATTTTTCTGGGACTGCAAAGCTCCACCCTGGTGGCCGGCGGAATCTGGGTGCTCGTGGGAGCAGCCTACGTGATCTTGAAAACGAAGGCGCTGGGGCAGCCGGTCACGATCGACTTCAGCGAATCTTGATCCCGATCTGAGCGACAGCGAAAGCTCGTAGAGCGACTATGGAAGACGGCTGGTATCGTCCCGACATTCCGCGCAAGGAACTGAAGGTGCTGATGGCTCGCGGCAACCTTGCGGGCCTGCTCAGCTTCGGAATGTGGGGAGCGTGTCTTGGCCTTAGCGGTTATGCGGCCTACCGATCCGTCGGCAGTTACTGGGTGATTCCGGCCTTCTTTCTTTACGGCACCATTTACAGTTCGTGCGATGCGCGCTGGCACGAATGCGCGCACGGCACGCCTTTCCGAACGCGCTGGCTGAACGAAACGTTCTACGTGCTTTGTTCCCTCATGAACATGAAGGAGGGCACGTACACGCGGTGGAGTCATACCCGGCATCACACCCAGACCATCATGGTTGGCCTCGATCCGGAGATCCAGGTGATGCGACCAGCGGATCTAGGGCGAGTGCTGCTGGATTTTCTCTGGATCCCGGATGCTATCCAGATGTTCAGAGTGATGTTCATTCATGCCTCAGGAGCGCCGAGCAGGGAAGGGAAAGACTTCGTGCCGCCCAGCGAGTGGCGCAAGATGTTCTGGTGGTCGCGGGTCTACCTGCTGATTTACGGAGCAATGATTGCCTGGTCAGTGTGGGTGCACAGTTGGCTCCCCGTGCTTTTCTTTCCCCTGGCGCGGCTCTACGGAGGCTGGCTCCACCAGATTTTTTCGCTCACGCAGCACGCAGGCCTGGCGGAAAACGTCCGCGACCACCGGTTGAACACGCGCACCGTGGAACTCAATCCCATTTTTCGCTTTCTCTACTTCAACATGAACTACCACATCGAGCATCACATGTTTCCCATGGTCCCTTTTCACGCGCTGCCCAAGCTTCATGAGCAAGTAGAAGCTTGTCTGCCCCGTACCTACCGGGGTTTGACGGATGCGTTTAAGGAAATCATCCCGGCCCTGATCCGGCAATCGAAAGACGCGAACTACTTCGTGCTGCGCGAGCTCCCGGGTAACGCTCAAACGAAGGTCTTGGCCATCGACAACCAGGCGGGCGTCACGCGCTCGGGAGCGGGCTATGCCTGAGGAGGCTCTTTCCTGGATTCCGGTTCGCCGAGTGGACGAGATTGACGAAGAAGATGTTGCGCCCTTTGAATACCAGGGCAAGCAATATGCGCTGTACCACACGCCCTCTGGGTTTTATGCAACCGATGGGCTGTGCACGCACGAAGAAGAAGTACTGGCGGACGGACTTGTTCTTGGGGAAATCATCGAGTGTCCCAGGCATCAAGGGCGGTTTCACATTCCCTCAGGAAAAGCCAAGGGAGCTCCGGTGTGCATGGATCTCGAGACGTATCCCACGAAGATTGAAGGGGGCCAGGTTTACATCGGTCTCCGCCAGCCGGGCTGAAGGGATTTAGCCGGCCGAGCATCGCCTGCGGGAACTACCGCTCAGCGATCACTTCCACGACCGCCGGGGGCTGTTTTCCGGTGCGCAGCATGAAACCGCAGGATTCGCGCACCCGCAGTTGCGGCGCCAGGCTGACGGTGACCGGGGTCGTGCGCTCGCCCTTGACCCGTTCAAGAAGCAAGCGTATCGCGGTGTCGCCCAGTTCAAACTTGGGTAGTTCGATGGTGGTCAGGCGCGGGCGGAAGCAGCCGAGCCACGGGTAGTCGTCAAAGCTCACCAGCGCAAAGTCTTCCGGACAGCGCATTCCGATCTCGTCGGCGGCGGTCATGAATCCGATGGTCATCAGGTAGTTGGTCACGAGCACGGCGTCAGGCCGGTGGGGCAAGAGGGCGTGCCCGGCGCGCAGGCCGGACTCGATGCGGTAGTCCCCTTCGAAAGTGAGTTCGGGAACGTAGTCAAGACCCCACTGCTCGAGCGCCTTGGCATATCCCTGGCGGCGGGCGCGGGCATTACTGACATCGAGGGGGCCGCTCACGAAAGCAATTTTTTTGTGACCGATACGGGCGAGGTGCGAGATTGCGTCGATCGCGCCCTGCCGGTCGTTGGTCTGCACGATGTCGGTTTTCAGGCCGGGGCAGGTTCGCATCAGCAGGACGATCGGGATCTTCGACTCCTCGATCATCTGCTGTTGCGCGATCGAGAGCGGAGTGGGGGTCTTGCTCAGGATGATGCCATCGACACGCTTGGAAATCAGCAGCTCCAGATACAGCGCCTCTTTGTCTTGCTTGTCGTCGCTGTTGCAAAGAAGCATGCTGTAGCCGGCCTTCTGGGCGGCGTCCTCCGCGGCGCGGACAATGGCGGGGAAGAACGGGTTGGCGATGTCGGTGACGACCATGCCCAAGGTGTGGGTTTTCTGCTTGGCCAGGCTGCGGGCAAGCAAATTTGGCCGGTAGTTCAGTTTACGAATCGCGGCTTCGACGCGTCGCCCGAGAGTCGCGCTCACGCGCCCGGTGTCGTTGATCACCGCCGATACGGTGAACACGGAAACCTTCGCTTCGCGAGCCACGTCGTAAATGCTGGGCGCCTTCGAGACCCGTCCCGCCATTCGGGTTCGTCTTGGTGGCTTGCTCATAAGATTTCAGCGAAGAACGCGACTCGCACGAGGATCACCCACGATGCCGAAATTTCCCGATCACGGCCGCGGCGCTTTTACCATACCACAGGGTGGCAGGTCACAAATCCGTAGGACGGAACCTTGCTCGGCGAACAGCCGCCGCGGCACAGGCCTTCGGGAAGAGATGAGACAGGCGCGCTAAGCGGTTTGGTTTTTGTTTGCTCGTGCTGGAGATTTAGACCGACTTGCAGTATCCTTTCGGACGACGTGGTTCTGGAGCAACCGGTTCACGGGCATGACTGGCGTGGACCGGGGTGATTGGAGACCAGGGTTATCGCACCGTTGAAAGATAGCGGGAGGGCCGGGAGTCTGCGATCAAACCGCTAAGATTTTCTGGAGCTGGCATGCGGAAATTGGGCATGGGCGTTCTGGGCGTGGGGGACATGGGCAGACGGCACGCGGAGAACCTGCGGCGACTGGTGCCGGAAGCCCGCCTGCTGGCGGTGGCGGACCCCGCTACCGCACGAGCGCGCGCAGTTGCCGCGGAACTCGAGATCGAGCATGCCTTCAGTTCTCTCGAGGACATGCTGGCTCTGAAGGGAATTGACTGCGTGGTGATCGCTGCCCCGGACAAGTTTCATGGCCAGGCGATCCGCAGCGCAGCCGCGGCCGGAAAAGACATCCTCTCGGAGAAGCCGATTGCGCTGAAACTCGCGGATGCGCTCGCCGCCCTGGAGGCGGTTGCAGCGGCGGGTGTCCGCCTGCAGATTGGCTTCATGCGCCGGTACGACCCGGGCTACGCGACCGCGATGAAGAGAATTGAAGCCGGCGAGATCGGGGAGCCGGTTATTTTCAAATCCGTTGGGAGAGATCGGGACGCTCCGCCCATCGCGGCCTATCAGGCCAAGCTGAACGGCATGCTGCTTTACAACAATACGATCCACGATTTTGACCTGGCGCGCTGGCTGATGCGCGATGAGGTGGTTGAGGTACAGGCGTACACGACAGTAGCGATCCGGCCGGAAGTCGGGCAGTACGGGGACGTGGTTGCCAGTGTCGTCAACCTGAAGTACAGGCACGGGGCCATCGGGAACGTGGAGTCGTTCGTACAGGCGGTCTACGGATACGACATCCGGACTGAGATCGTTGGGTCGAAGGGATCGATTCTCGTGGGCAGCCTTCAGCAAACGCCCGTGACATTTCTGGCGAGAGACGGAGGCACGCAGGTTCTCGCCGATCATTTCCTGACCAGATTCGAAGCCGCCTACGTTGCCGAAGTGAGGGACTTTGTGCACAACATTCTGCATGACAAGCCGCTGCGAGTCTCGGGGGAAGATGGTTTGCGCGCTCTAGAGATTGCGGTGGCCGCCGAGAGTTCCCACTTGCAGTCGAAGCCGTGCAGCGTGGCCGCCCAGCCATGTTGAGCGCCCGTGAAGGGCCGGAGGAAATCCATGACCCAAGTCAGCGCCCCCGCAACTTTCAAAAGTCCATTGCATGAAATGACGCAGGTGACTCCGACGTGCCTGTGGAACGACTCCGCCTCCATTCAGGAACTGAGCTACTCGATCGAGCACGGGGCGGTCGGGGCCACCTGCAACCCAGTGATCGTGGTCGGGGTGCTCAAGAAAGAGATGGCCTCCTGGAAAGATCGCGTGCGAGCTTTGATTGACGCCGCGCCGCCATCCACCGAGGGGCAGATTTCGTGGCAACTGGTGCGTGAGGTTTCCGTGAAAGCGGCCGCCCTGCTCAAGCCGGTGTTCGACGCGCATCGCGGGCGGAATGGGCGGCTTTCGATTCAGACCGACCCTCGTTTCTATCGAGACTCACGAGCCATCGTGTCTCAAGCGGAGGAGTTCAGCCGGCTCGCTCCTAACATGATCGTGAAGATCCCCGTAACCCACGCGGGAATTCCCGCGATTGAAGAGGCCACCTACCGGGGAGTCAGCATCAACGCGACGGTCTGCTTCACGTTGCCGCAGTGCCTTGCGGTGGCCGAGGCGGTCGAGCGCGGGCTGAAACGGCGCGAACGAGAAGCTAAGGAGATCGAGTCGATGGGGCCGGTGTGCACCATCATGGTGGGCCGGCTGGACGACTGGCTGAAGGTGGTCGCTGAGAAGGAAAACGTCACCATCGATCCGGGGTACCTGGAGTGGGCGGGTGTGGCGGTGTTTAAGAAGACATACCGGATTTTCCAGGAGCGAGGCTACCGGTTACGGCTGCTCTCGGCGGCGTTCCGCAACCATATGCACTGGAGCGAACTGATCGGCGGAGACATCGTGATCTCCCCTCCGTACGCCTGGCAGGTTCGATTCAACGCCAGCGACATTCGAGTGCAGCCTCGCATCGATAAACCGGTAGAGCCGGCGATGGTTGAAGAGCTCTCCAGAAAGTTTGCTGATTTCCGGCGCGCTTCGACAGAGGGCGGGCTGTCGGTGGAGGAATTCGATTCCTTCGCACCAACCCGGCGGACTCTCCGGCAGTTCATCGCAGCCTGTCATGAACTGGATGGTCTGGTGCGCGACGCGATGCTTCCCAATCCCGATTGATCTGGCGGGAGTTGTCGCTGGTTGCGAAAACCAAGCTGCCGAGATGCGAGGTGGGGGCGCTTCGAGCGAGGTTCAGGGTGACAGACATGATCGGCGTGGGGGTCATCGGGACGGGCTGGATGGGAACGGCACACAGCCGCGCTTATCTCCAGGTCGCCGACCGCTTTGCCGATAGCGGCATTCGCGCCCGGCTGGTGGTGTGTGCCGATGAGATCGAAGCGCGTGCTAAGGATGCACAACAACGCTTTGGCTTTGAGCGCTACACGACTCGCTGGAAGGACGTAGTCGAAGATCCGGATGTTCAGGTCGTGAGCGTCACGACCCCGAACTTCATGCACCGGGAGGTGGTTACGGCGGCGGTCGCCGTGGGCAAGCATGTCTTTTGCGAGAAACCAGTTGGCAAAACCCCGGCAGAGACGGCGGAGATCGACAGCCAGGCCCGAAAGGCGGGGGTCCTGACCTTCGTAGGATTCAACTACCGCTGGTCCCCAATGGTCCAGTACGCGCGCCAGCTGATACGCGATGGAAAGCTGGGTCGGCTGACTCACTTTCGGGGACGCTTCCTGGCGGGGTATGCGTCGAGCCCGGAAACGCCGCTCTCTTGGCGATTTCAGGAGGAGCTTTCCGGCTCGGGAGTCTCTGGCGACCTGCTCACGCACGTGGTCGATATGAGCCTCTTCCTGGCAGGCCCCATCCATCGGGTGGTGGGGAATCGGGCGACTTTTATTCCCCGCCGCCCTACGAGCAGCGGGGTGCTGGACGACGTCACAAACGAGGACTACGTTGGCGTTTTGGTGCAATTTGCCAACGGGGCTCATGGCAACCTCGAAGTCTGCCGGGTGATTCAGGGACACAAGTGTGACTGGGGGTTTGAGGCGGAAGGCACGCAGGGTGCCCTGAGCTGGAACTTCGAACGCATGAACGAGCTGAACGTTTTTCTGCCCGATGGAAATTCGGCGCACGAAGGATATGCGCGCATCGTGAGCGGTCCCCAGTATCCGTTTCACCAGCGCTTCAACCCCGCAACCGGAACGGGCTTGGGCTACGACGATTTGAAAACCATCGAGGCCCACCAATTTTTGAAGTCGATTGCGGAAAAGCGCCAGGGCGAGCCGGGATTTGCCGAAGCCGTGTGCGTGGCCGAAGTTCTGGCGGCCATCGAACGCACGTGGGAAACAGGACGGTGGCAGGAAGTCGCCAGTGTCGGTACCCAAGTCGTGGCCTAGCGATTTGATGTTGAATTGCAATTCTTCGCCGAGAGGATGCAAACGTGGCTGCTTCAAAACCGGTCGGATATGCAGTGGTAGGACTGGGAAGTATCGCGGAGGTTGCCGTCTTGCCGGCGTTCCGCAAGAGCAAGAAGTGCAAAGTGGTAGCCCTGGTGAGTCATGACTTGGGCCGGGCCAAAGAAATGGGGAAGAAGTTTGGCGTCAAGGACTGTTACGCCTACGACGACTACGAACGCTGCCTGCGTCAGCCGGGTGTGGACGCGGTCTTCATTGCGTCGGTCAATGGCGCCCATGCCGAGCAGACGATCCGGGCCGCCGCGGCCGGCAAGCACGTTCTGTGCGAGAAGCCGATGGCCAACAGCGTGGAAGACTGCCGCCGCATGGTGGAGGCTTGTCGCTCCAACCAGGCGCGGCTGATGATCGCCTACCGGAAATATTTCGAGCCCGGCAGCGTGGCCTTGAAGAAGTTGGTGGCCGGTGGAAAGCTGGGGCGGCTCCGGCACATCTTTTCGACTTACACGGAGATCGTCGATCCGGTCAAAGCGAAACACTGGCAGCTGAATCCGGGGCTGGCCGGGGGAGGCTCGCTCATGGACATCGGGATCTACTGCGTGAACACGATGCGCTGGCTGGCAGGCACTGTCCCCCTGGAAGCCACCGCTTCCACCTGGACAGACGATCCCGGGACCTTCAGTGGGGTTGAGGACAGTATCGCCTTCCGTCTTACCCACCCCGGAGGCCTGGTTTGCCAGGGGACATCCAGTTACAGCGCGAGGGCTGCGTCGTTCGTGCAAGTGCACGGAGACAAAGGCTGGGCGGCGCTGAATCCCGCCTTCGCATTCGAAGAGGAGCGCCGGCTCTTCGGGAAGATTCAGGGGCGATGGTTCGAACAGAAGTTCAAAGTCATCGACGAGTTCGTTCTGGAACTTGACGCTTTCGCGGACGCGATCCGCCGGCGACGCGATCCGGAACCCGATGGCGTCGAAGGGTTGCGGGACATTGCCACCGTGGAAGCGATTTACCGCTCGGCGCGCGAAAAGCGGACGGTCTCGATCGAGACGGCCGCTCGGGAGCGGTTGGACCTGGGGGCCTGACTCCCGGGGGCGGTCCTGCTAACCGGCATGAAGGTTTCGCAGGCGTTTCAGGTGGGTGCTGGCAACGAAAAAAGCTTGACAGAGGCGCACGATCTGATCTATTTAAATAACCGCTTATTCAAAGCTAGTGGGGAGCTTCAGTCGAAACCATAAGCGCTTATCACAATCTTCACCGCTGCTTCCATGTGTTGGGGCGGCAGCGGCTTCGTTTACGTGTCTAGAGGGGAGCCACGTCATGACAAAACGCGCCTGCAAGGCGAGTGTTGTGGTCTGTGCGATTGCGCTGCTATGGGTGAGCCAACCGATCGTCCTGGCGCAGTTGACCACGGGCGGCATTGTGGGCACCGTGACCGATCCTGCCGGGTTGCGGGTGACGGGTGTCACCGTGACCGCCACCCAGGTGGAGACTTCCACCGTGGCCACGGGCGTCACCGACTCTTCCGGCAACTACGGGTTCACCGACCTGAAGATCGGCACCTACTCACTCACCTTTCAGAAGGAGGGATTTCAGCGCGTTGTTCAGAGCAACGTGGTTCTCGGCATTGCACAGGTCATCCGCTTTGATATCGCTCTGAAGGTAGGAAACGTTTCACAGACCGTGGAAGTGACCGATGCCCCCCCTCTGCTTCAGACCGAGACCTCGTCCCTGGGTACCATCGAAACCGAGAAGCGCATTGTTGACCTGCCATTGAACGGCAGGAATTTCTTCAAGCTCGCCTTCCTCGGACCGGGAGCGAACGAAGGTGCGACCGGAACAAGCGCCGGCGCTGGTTCCACCGACAATAACCGGCCGGGAACCTCGCTTTCTGTAAACGGTCTGCGAATCTTCGACAACAACTTTCTGCTCGACGGAATGGATAACAACGAATTCGGCAACGGCACAGTTGTAATTCAGCCGCCGCCCGATTCCATTCAGGAATTTCGAGTCGAAGAAAATTCCATGAGCGCTGAATACGGTCGCGGCGGAGCGATGGTCAGCCTCGTGCTTCGTTCTGGAACCAACCAGCTCCACGGGGCTGGGTGGGAATTCATCCGCAACAACAAATTGGACGCGCGGAATTATTTCGCAACCCGTGGGCTAGGCTTCCAGCGGAACCAGTTCGGTGGCCAGTTAGGCGGCCCGATCAAGAAAGACAAGATGTTTCTGTTCGGCTCCATCCAGCGCACCGACATTCGGGAGGAGCTTCCGTTCATTAGCACCGTTCCAACTGTACTCATGCATTCGGGGAACTTCAGCGAGGTGAGCACAACGATTACCGACCCGTTCCCTGGGGGGCCGGTCTATACCGGCAACGTAATTCCGACCTGCGCGCAGGCTGGATGCATCAACAGCGTGGGGCAGAATATCGTCAACCTATTTCCCAATCCCAATTTTGGCGGAGGAAGTCTCACCAATAACTTCATTTTCAACGGGAAGTACAAATTCGATGAGACCGCTTTCGAGACGCGATTCGACTACAACATATCTCCCAAGGACCGCTTCCTTGCCCACTACGCGATCGCTACTCCCAAGGGAACAAATCCTTCCAACTTCCCCAACGTGGACGGAGGAGCCGGTTCCGGCACGTCCGCCACTCTGGATAACAGAGTGCAGAGCGTGGCCTTGGACTGGACTCACATCTTCAATCCGGGTTTACTCAACGACTTGCGGCTAGGATTCAACCGCTTCAAGGACGCCACCCTGCCGCTGGATTTCGGGTCAAATGCCGGGAATAATGCGGGTATACCAAACGCCAACCACGGAGGCAATTCCTCCGGCCTGACCAAAATCAACATCAGCGGCTACCAGCAGCTCGGCGATTCACTGTGGGTGCCGGAAACCATTGCCGAGAACGTATACCAGCTCGCCGATACCCTGAGTTGGACGCGCGGAAAGCATTCCCTGAAGTTCGGCGTGGACTTCCGGCGGCAACAACGGAACTTCTTCCAGCAGACAGCCCCCTCAGGCCAACTGCAGTTCAGTGGAAATTATTCGGCCCCTGGTTCAGGCTTTGGCTTGGCCGATGCATTGCTGGGCATTCCGCAAAATACGCTGCAGGATCATCTGGCCGGAAAAGTAGATCCAACACGCTATTGGGACTTGTCGGAGTTTGTGCAGGACAATATCCGCCTGACCCCGAACCTCACGCTCAATCTTGGCTTGCGTTATGAGATCAACTCTCCGGCCAATGGACCCACCGTGGGCAACTTCGACTTGCGAACCCTCACGGTCAATACTTCGTCTCACGGCGGGGTGAAATTTGACAAGAACGATTGGGCGCCGCGTGTGGGCTTTGCCTGGAATGTGCGCCCGAACACAGTTGTTCGTAGCGCCTTTGGGATTTTCTATGCCGCCGAAGGCAACATTTTCGACGACCTGGGTCTGAATCCACCCTCCCTGGCGGTTCAGTCGTTCAGCTATCCGAGTTCAAATCCCTCTACCAATCAGTTGCTGGGAGCGTTCCCAACGACGTTCACCCAGCCTGATCCCAACAATCCCACGGGGACGGTGCGAACCACGGGGGTAATCGGGTCTTCATCATTCGATCCGGTTCGGAGAATTCCGCGGATTTATGAGTGGAATTTGACCGTGGAACAGCAACTCACTCAGAACTGGCTATTCCGGGTTGGGTATGTCGGTACCAAGAGCAATAACTTGTTCGACCACGAATCGTCGAACTTGAATCAGCCCCTGGTTCCCTTGGATTCGAATTTCTCGGGGTCGGGCCCGTTCGGATACAACCAGGGACGGCCCTTTTTCGCAACTCGGCCAGGCCTGAATGTTGTGCTCCCGCTCGACGTCGCGCGGCTGAGCATGTTCTACAACGGGTTCCAAACTTCCGTCGAACATCGTTTTGCAGAAGGCTTCAATGTCCTGGCTGCCTACACCTTCGCCAAATCTCTTGGAACGGCGGACGGCAACGTGAACCAGTGTGACGTCCAGAACGCCCATAATATCGCCGGAGAGAGGGGACCCACGACCCCGGACTTCCGGCACCAGCTGACCGTGAGTTACGTCTACGAATTGCCCTACGGCAAAGGGAAACATTTGGGCAGTTCAGCAAACAGCGTAGCGCAAGCCGTGCTTGGAAATTGGCAGGTCGCGGGAGTGACCAGGGCGCATAGCGGTGAAGCCTTTGATGTTCTCATGGGGGGCGATCTCACCAATACGGGTGCGTTCCCCCCGCGCCCAGACATGATTCACGATCCGAAGGATTTTTCGTTTGACAGCGCAACCCAGGCTTCACTTGGTTGCAGCAATCCGGGGCATCAGACTCATGATTGCTGGTTCAATCAGGCTGCATTTGCGGCGCCCGCTCTGGCTCCTGGACAGAGTGTCGCGCACCTGTTCGGGAACGCCAGACGCGCGGCATTACGCGGTCCCGACATGGTCAACTTCGACTTCTCCGCCTTTAAGACATTCGAGCTCAGCGAGAGATTCGGGCTGGTTTTCCGAGCCGAGTTCTTTAACATCCTCAATCACCCAAACTTTAACCTTCCCAACGTAGGATCAGGGGGGGGCAGTAGCGGGGCTGGATTTTCCAACGTCCCCGGAGGGGCTGCTATCACCCAGACCCTGCCTGACGCCCAGCGCGAGATACAGTTTGGTCTCAAGCTTCAGTTCTGATCCTCCGGCCGCCTCCCTTGGCGGCCGGCAATTTCAGGCGCTGCTCGAGCCCCGGGCAGCGCGCCGGCTCTCGGACCTTGGCAGTTGCCGGGTTTGTAGAACGACTCATCTCTTCAGGCAACTGCCTGTTACTTTGATCACTGGGGACCGAGCATGACGATCCAGGTAGCGAACGCTCCAATCAGCTGGGGCATCATGGAGCATGTCGAGTACCCGGCGGACTATCCTTTCACGCGCGTTCTGGATGAAATTGCCGAGGCAGGGTATCGGGGCACCGAGCTTGGCCCATATGAGTTTTTTCCCTCCGATCCCGCGGTCCTTCGCCAGGAACTTGAGAAACGATCACTTACGCTTTGCTCGGCGTTCGTCGATGTGGAGTTAGGAGACGCTTCGGCCCACCCGGAAGGCTTGGCCTTCGTGGAACGTTCGGCAAGGCTGATCAGCGCCGCCGGCGCGAAGCTTCTTATCCTGTCCGATAAGATCAGTCCTGCGCGGAATGCCGTTTCGGGGCGGCGCGCGGAAGCCAATGCGCTTTCCTGGACAGAACCGGAATGGAGGGCGGCCGCAACCGCGATCGGCGAGATCATCAACCGGTGCAAGGCCGTCGGCTTGGGAGTAGCGTTTCACCATCACGCCGGCGGCCACGTGGAAACGCCTGAGGAAATCGACCATCTCTTTTCGCTATTTCCCGCCGATCGGCTGGGCCTATGCCTGGACACCGGACACTACTTCTATGGTGGCGGCGATGCGATCGCCTTCCTCGAAAAGCAAGGGTCGCGGGTGTGGTGTGTGCACCTGAAGGACGTCTACGAGCAGAAGGTGGCTGAGGCGCGCAAGGCTCGCATGAACTTCCACCAAGCGGTGCGGCATGGCATTTTTGCGCCGGTCGGAAAGGGCAGCATTGACTTCCCGCGGGTCGTGTCGCTGCTGAAGAGCGGCGGCTTCGACGGCTGGGTGGTGGTGGAGGCAGATGTCCTCCCCGGCGGCGTGGGAGCGGATGCTCCCCTGGCCAACGCCACCTCGGGACGGGAGTATTTGCGTACTCTCGGAATCTGAGGCTTTACGCCGCAACCGATGACTTCGAATGCAATCGCCGCGCCTTCCTGCCGCCTGCTCTCCCATTTAGAATGGCCGTGATGAATCGAAGACGGTGGCTCCAAAATGCCGCCACAGCTGCCCTGGGTTATGTCCTGCGTCCTCTTCCTGCCGCAGCTCTCCTCCTTCCGCCCAAATCCGAATACTTCCCGCGCTATGCCGACGTTGCTCAGGAAGCCGGGCTCCTGGCCAGGACCGTCGTCGTTGGCCATGAGAACAAAGACTTCCTGCTTTCCACGACGGGCGGGGGAATCGCGCTCTTCGATTACGACAACGACGGGTGGCTCGATCTTTTCGTGGTTAACGGGTGGGGAATGAAGGATTTTCCGAAAGGCCAGGAGCCCACCAACCATCTCTACAAGAACAATCGCAATGGGACCTTTACCGACGTCACGGAGAAGGCCGGTCTGCTGCGCCACGGCTGGGGGCAGGGTGTTTGCGTCGGCGATTATGACAACGACGGCAACCTGGACCTGTTCGTCACCTACTATGGCAAGAATGTGCTTTATCACAACAGCGGCAATGGGACCTTCAGCGACGTGACGCGGGAGTGCGGGTTGCTGCAGCCCGACGACCACTGGAATACCGGGGCAGCCTTCGTGGACTATAACCGCGACGGGCATCTCGATCTTTTCGTGAGCAACTACGTAGCCTACGAGCATGGGCTCACACTCTACGAGAGCAACCCCGCGCTGGTCGGACAGCAGTCTCCTATTCTCTATGGAGTCGCTGGACTGAAGGGCACGTCGAGCATCCTTTATCGCAATAACGGCAATGGAACCTTTACCAATGTGACCAAGGCCGCCGGAATCGATAAGGCGGTACCGACCTATGGCTTTACCCCGTGCGTTGGAGATTACGACAACGACGGCTGGCCCGACATCTACGTTGCAGACGACTCAACCCCCAGCTTGCTTTTCATGAACAATCATGACGGCACGTTTCGCGAGACCGGTGTGCTGGCCGGCGTTGCCTATGATGCTAATGGGCACGCGCAGGGTGGGATGGGCGCAGATTCGGTCGATTACGACGGGGATGGGTTGCTCGATCTGGTGAAAACGAACTTCTCGGACGAGATCCCGAGCCTTTTTCACAACGAGGGGAAGGGTTTCTTTACCGACGTCACGATTCCTGCCGGGCTGGGCGGCGAAACCAGCTCTGTGAAATGGGGAACGGCGTTTCTCGATGTCGACGACGACGGTCGTCCCGACGTCCTTATTGTGAGCGGGTTCATCTACCCGCCGGGGAGCGGCCAGCACCATCAACTGCCGAAGACGGAGAGCAAACTGATTCTGCTCCGTAACGTCGACGGCCGCCGTTTTGCAAACATCTCCGACCGTTCGGGTCCGGCGTTCGCCGATTCCCATTGCAGTCGAGGGTTAGCTTGCGGGGACATCTTCAATACAGGGCGTGTGGACCTCGCGATCAACAATCTGAACGACTATCCATCATTGCTACGCAACCAATCTCCGCCGTCGAATTCCTGGCTCCTGGTGAAGTTGATCGGGACTAAAACCAACCGCGCGGCGATTGGGTCGCGGGTGATGGTGGAGGCGGAAAACCGGCAGCAGATGCAGGAAGTTCGCAGCGGGGGAAGCTTCTGCTCGCAGAACGACCTCCGGTTGCATTTCGGGCTGGGGGCCGCGAAGGATGCGCGCCTGCGAATTCGCTGGCTGGGCGGCACCGAAGAAACGCTGGAGCACGTGTCCGCAAACCGGCTCATCGTGGTTGAAGAAGGCAAAGGGATCATCGCACAGGAATCATTTTGAACTTGTTCCTTCTTCCTAGAGAACACAGTGCGTGTCTTGTTGCTGTCATTCTCGTCGCTACCTGTGTGTTCCCAGCCAGCAGCCTTACCATGCCGCAAGCGGGCGATGCTCAAGCAGCCTTCAACCGGGCGCTCGAACTTCTTCAGTCCGGGAAGACGGCAGATGCCCTGGCAGTGATCGACAGCGCGATCAAGGACGGTGTCCGCGATCCTTCTCTGTACAACCTCAAAGGCCTGGCGGCGGGTGAACTCGGCCGCGACCAGGAAGCGGAAGACAGCTTTCGAAGCGTGATCAAACTCGCACCCAAGCTGGCCCTGGGCTACAACAACCTCGGTGTGTTGCTGTCGAAGCTTGGGCGCGACCAGGAGGCTGCCACGGCCTTCCGCGAGGCCCATGAAAAGGAGCCGCAGAACTTCAATGCTCTGTTGGGATTGGGTACGTCACTGGCAGCTCTGCGGAACTATGACGAGGCCGCGAGCTATCTTCAAAAGGCATGGGACCTTCGTCCTGGAGACTTTCAAGCCGGATATGAATGGGCGCACGCGCTCCTGGAGGCAAAGCAACTCTCTGCCGCGAAACGGGTCTTGAATCAGGTCGCGGCTCCTCAGGAATCGGAATCGGCGGTCAAGTACTACTCGCTGGCGGGAGTGGTGGCGGAGGGGATGAATGAGTTTGTCGCTGCCTCGGAATTCTACCGGCAGGCTTACGCGCTCGCCCCAGGTTCGTACGACATTTATCTGGCCCTGGTTCGCGCTCTGTCCTCAGACACGTCTCCCGGCAAGGAGGCTCTGCCCGCACCGCCGGAGAACCTCAGCGCCAGTCAGAATCTGGCACTCGGTCTTCTGTTTGCATCCCGGAATGCGCTGCAACCGGCTATCCAGCGATTCGAAGCGGCTCTACGCCTTGACCCCTCGAACGAAGGCGCGACGTTGAACCTGGCCCTGGCCGAAAAAGCCACGGGAAAGTCTTCGGAGGCAGTCGATCGATTGCGACGCGCGGTGGCGTCACGGCCCTCGCCCGTGTTATACAGCGCGCTCGGCGGCATGGAAGAGGAATCAGGGCAATACGTAGAGGCAGTGCAGAGTTACCAGCACGCGGTGGAACTCGACCCCAGCAGCGAGCAGTACTACTTCGACCTCGGTGTCGAATATCTTACTCACTTCACGTTTGGTCCGGCGGCTGAAGTGTACCGGGTCGGGACACGGAAGTTCCCCCAATCATCACGCCAGTACGTGGGGTTGGGTTTCAGCCACTATGCAGTTCGTGAATATCGCGAGGCCGCCGACGCGTTCACCACCGCGCTCGAGATCGATCCCGACTCAACCGCCGTTTTTCGCGCATGGAATTCCGTGCTCGACTCGCTGGCTCCCAATGATTGGGAGACCCTACTGCCGCGTCTGGACCGCCTGGCCGCTGCGCATGAGGAAAGTGGCAACCTGGCTTTCTGCTATGGCGCGGCGCTGTTTCGCTCAGAGTTTGCCAAGGGGCAGAACGCGGCATTGGACCGGTCGCAAGCAGTGCTCGAGAAAGCAGTCCGTCTGCGGCCGGACTTCCCGGCAGCGCATCTGGAGTTGGGTGCGCTCTACGCCGCGAAGAAGCTGAATCAGAAAGCGGTCGACGAATATCTTGAGGCCATCCGGCAGGATCCGAAGTCGGAAGTGGCCCACTATCGGTTGGGCCAGCTGTACCGCGCGCTGAACAAGCTGGAGTTGGCTACGACGGAGCTGACTCGATATCAAGACCTGGCTCATCTCCACCAGGAGGAACTCAAACGCAACCGCAGCACGATCAAGCAATTCGTCGTTCCTCAGACTGCCAACCCTAATCACTAGTGCTGCGCCCTGGGTTGCGTTCAGGAAGCGCGCCTGCGATTCTCCACGGCTACGGGACGTGCTTCGCGATAGGAACGCTCCGCCGCCGCGGCCGCTGCAATCGCCTGCCTTCCATCAAAGGCATCCACCTTTGGATTCTTGTCCGCCAGGATCGTCTGCACGAAATCGCGCATTTCGAGCAGGTATCCATCCTTGAATCGTGCCAGGAAGTGATCGACGATGTCGGTCTTTGCCCCATTGACGGTGAGGACCATTTCCGCGGTGTGCTGCAGATACCCGGTCATGATGGTCCCTTTGGAACCCACGATCTCGGTGCGGATGTCGTATCCGTAGCCGGATTGCATGTAGTTCTCGACCGCACCGAGCGTGCCGCGCGTGAATTTCAGGTTCAGCAGGGCGGTATCGATGTCGTTGAACTGGGCAATCTCCGGAAATACGAGCACGCCGCCGTAGGCGTGGATCTCAGCGATCTCGTCGTTCATCAGCCAGCGGCCCAGGTCGAACTCGTGCACGGTGGAATCCTGAAAGAACATTCCGTTGACGCCGCTGGCCATGTAACTGACTGGCGGAGGCGCCGGGTCACGCGCGAGCGACTTGAAGATCACGGGATCGCCAATCTCGCCGGCATCGATCCGTTGCTTGGCTTTCACGTTGGGCGGATCGTAGCGACGCACATGCCCCACCTGGACGCGCACGCCGGCCTTGGTGCTCAGGTCCAGCATCTCGTCGGCTTCTTGCACGGTCAGGGTGAAGGGCTTCTCGCAAAAGATGTCCTTGCGCGCGTGCGCGCACACTCGTATCGCCGCACCATGGAATTTTGCAGGGGTCACGATCACCACCGCCTGAATGTCGGGACGCTCAACGAGGGCTTCGACGCTGCCATAGAAGTGGTCGACTTCGAGTTCAGTGGCGGCTCGTTCGGCGCGTTTCAGGTCGGCGTCGGCAACCGCTACCAAGCGTGCTTCGGGAATTAAGCAACGGAGATTCTGGGCGTGCTGCTTGCCCATCGTGCCAACACCAACGACTCCCACGCCCAACTTCGCCATAATTGGCCCTCGTTCCCCTATTGGTACTTGATCTTCACGCGGCCACGTTTCTTGGCGGCCTTGTAGATTGCGTCAATGATAATCAGGTCCCGCAGCCCCTGAGCACCGTCCGGTTCGGGTTTGCGGCGTTCGCGGATGCATTTTGCAAACGCGTCCAGTTCCGGAGCGAATTCGTCGATCGGCGCAAAGGTGTTTTCAAACCACTGTCCGCCGATCTTTCCGCTGAGCCTGCGCTCCTCTTCAAACGCGAAAGCGGGAGACAACGCCGCCCAGCCCCTCTCGCCATGAACGTGAACAAAGGAAGAGAAAACCGAACTGTAAGCAGCGGTTCCTTGCAAAATGAGGCCGCTTTTGAAATCCAGCCGGAAGGTGATTCCTTCTTCTACCTCTTTAAACCGCCTGCGATCGCGAGCCCAACTGGTGGCCTCGGCGGCAATCGGATCCTCGTCTACCAGCCAGCGGCAGGTGTTCACGCAGTAGACTCCAAGGTCCATCAAGGGCCCGCCACCGCATAACTTGCGCGAGAACAGCCACGCTGGCGAGTTGTCGCCGTAGGGACGGAACTCGCCGAAGAGTGTGTGGATCACATCAATCCGGCCCAGGTCCCCCCGGGTGATCATCTTCTTGAGCGTCACCGTGCTCGGCTCAAAATACTTGCGGTACGCGGTCATGAACTGGACCTTGCTGCGACGGCACGCGTCGACCATCTTGCGACCTTGCTGGACGGTAGCGGCGAGAGGCTTTTCGCACAGCACATGCTTGCCCGCTTGCGCTGCCGCCACCGCGTACTTCTCATGCTCCCCCGGCGGGGTCGCGATGTAGACAGCTTCAACCTCGGGATTCTTCAGGCATGCTGCGTACTCGCGATAGGAATACACGTGGCGGGCCCCGAACTGCTGCGCCAGTTTTTCTGCCTTTGCTTTGTCGCCGCTGACGACTGCAACCAGGTCGGAGCCTTCGCTACGTGCGAAGGCCGGCAGCACAGCCACTTGCGAAATGCTGCCCAGGCCAACCACTGCGTACCCCACCCTTTTCCCCGGTGGCATCGATGAGCCTCCTCCGCATTGAGTACGGTTCGTTTCAGCTTTCCCGGTCCGCGCGGCTGAGGCCCTGATTTGTGATGGCAATGTGTTCGAGCCCGCGCAACTCCTCGATGTTCTGGATGACCTTGAAGATGGCATTGACGATGCTGTCGACATCTTCTTTGGTTCCCAGGAAGAGGTGATGCGAGAACCAGACCGCCTCATGATAGGCGGCACGCTCCGAGGAGGGACACTTGTACATATTTCGCAGATCCAGGGGTTTTGGGCGCCCCCAGCTCAATGCCGGGAAATCATTTGGATCGAGCGGGAACAGGGAGCTTCGGTAGACCGGTTCGTAGAACAGTCCGTCGCAGGGTATGCCTTCCCATTGGAGCGCTCCGACAAAGGCCGCACGCGGGATCTCCTTCATCTGCTCGGCGAAATACTTCAGCACATATCCGTAAGGGGCGGGGCGAGTGATGCGGGGCTCCGGCTTCAGCAATCCAATACCGCGCGTGCCTCGAATGCGGGACTCGAAGTAGTCCATGTTGGCTTGCCGAACTTTTCCCTGCTCAGCAAGACGTTCTAACTGCGGGCCGAGTACTGCCGCCTGGAATTCGCCCAAGCGGTAGTTGAACCCGATCAGCCTCTTTTTGAATTGATCGGTGACGCTTCTGCGGCCCGCGTTGATGTAGGACTGCACACGCTCGAAGTATTCCAGGTTGTTGGTGATGACCGCCCCACCTTCGCCCGATGTCATCAGTTTGCTCGACTGAAAACTGAACGCGCCCAGGTCTCCCGTCGAGCCCGCGCCTTTATCGCGCCACATGCCGCCGTGGACGTGCGCGCAATCCTCGATAACCTTCAGGCTGTGCTTCTTGGCGATGGCCATGATCGCGTCCAGATCGGCGAACCTCATACCCAGGTGGACGGGTAAGATGGCGCGAGTCTTAGGTGTGAGCAGGCTCTCGATCTGCGTCGCGTCCATGCAATATGAGTCAGGATCGACGTCGACGAATACGGGGACCGCGTTCACCAGCAGAACCGGGCCGACGGTGCCTTCCCACGTATAGGCGGGCACCAGCACTTCATCCCCGGGGCGGATATCGATCGCCTTGAGTGCCGCTTGAATGGCGACGGTACCGGTGTTGACGGTTTGGCCGTACTTGGCGGTGTGGTACTCCGCAAATTTCTTGCTGAAGGTCTCGGTGTGCTTGCCGGGGAAGGGTTGTCCGCCCCAGTTTCGGTTCGTTAAAACATCCTCGAGGGCCGCTCTCTCTTTTTCGGTGTATAGGGGCCAGGGATCAAAGCGCTTTGTCCGGCTCGGCTCGCCGCCGGTGATTGCCAGTTTTCCCATCGGATGTTCTCCTTCGAACAGGTGGTTTGGAACGGCGTTTCCTTGAATCGCAAATCTTAGCTCAGGACCACGGTGCGATCGCGACCTTCATCGAATCGGGCGCGATCGACTTGTGCACCGCCGCCTCGACGTCACGAAGAGGATAGCGATGGGACACGAATTCGCGCAGCGGATACGTGCGCATGTAGCGCGCCATCTGCCGCATGCTCGGGCCGTAGCTGGCGGGTTCTTCGCCGCCCACGCCGAGGAGCCGCACGCTCTTCGCACACAGTTGCCGGTGCGGACTGATCGGGACTTCTCCGAGGTCGGAAAAATTGCCGGCCTCGACCAGCAGCCCGCCGAGTCGCAGCATATCGAGCGCGTCGGGCACCGCCTGCGGCACGCCGGCCGTCTCGATCACCAGGTCAGCGCCCCGGCCCTGGGTCAGGCCGCGAACGAACTCCAAGCGCTGATGGAGCGTCGTGTTGCCGACGTTGAGGACATGATCCGCCCCCAACCGCTTCGCAAACTGCAAGCGGAAGTCGGAAAGGTCGACAGCAATGATGTTGCCGGCGCCAAGCATCCGAGCCTTCATCAGGAAGCACATGCCGAGGGCTCCTACCCCAAGCACGACCACGGTATCGTCGAAGAGGAAGGCCTCGCTCGGGAAGACCGACATCTGCTTGGCGCGGTCCAGGCCGACGGTCACAGCCATGATCTCGGTGAGGACCGCGACTTCGGACGGCAAGTCGTCGGGAACACGCACCAGGAAGCTTCCTGGGACGATGTAAATGTATTGCGACCAACCGCCAAAAAGGTAGGGCGGGTCGGCGGCGCACATGTTGTTGCCGTAGTCGATCATGTTCTGACAGAAGTAGTAAGGGAAGTCGTGGCGGCAGTAGTAGCAATGGCCGCAGGAGACGTTCGCTCCGACCACGACGCGATCCCCGACCTTCAGAGGAATGCCCTCAAAGTCCAGGTACTCTCCGCCGCCACCGATGGCCGCAACCGTTCCCACGTTTTCATGCCCCTGGATGATAGGGAAACGAATCTCCCTGCCCTCTCCGGCTCCGGCATACTGGGTGGTGTAGCCCTGATAGGTATGCTTGTCGGTGCCGCAGATGCCCGACAACTCCATCTTCACGACGACACAACCGGGTTCGGGCTCTGGAAAGGGATACTCCCGCACTTCGTACTTGCCGGGCTCGACGAGCGTGGCGGCCAAAACGCGATCACCGGACATCGCTACAGGTCCTTTTCTGGGCGACTAGGGTCTGGGCTGAAAAGCGGGAAGCGGGCACAACTAAATAAGCGCTTAGAAACAATATCGGCGCGCCGCGCAATTTGTCAAGCCCCAGCACGGCCGCGCTATAATCTCCTCCCGGAGAGAAGGACTCCCCTGTATCTGATGGAAGGGACAGGCTTGATCGAGCGCCACAAATTTCGCATGTCCGCCGGCCTGGAACGCCGCGAATTTCTTCGGGCACTGGTTTTCTCGCCCGGTTTGATTCGCAGTTGGGTCGGGATGCAAAGCGCTCTGCTCGCCGGTCAACGCCCCAGCGCCTCCGTTTCCCAGTCTCCGCTCTCGCAGGAGGCCCCGAGGGAGCGGGTCACAGCCAACGGGGATTTCTTCGTACGCAATCACTTTCGAACGCCCCAGATCAGTGCCGACTCCTGGAGCCTGGTGGTCGACGGCCTGGTCTCCACGCCCCTCAAGTTGTCGTATTCCGATATCCTCCTGATGAATTCGGTGCGTCGGCACACCACGATGGAGTGCGCCGGCAATATCTCGGGTGGAGTTGGCGTGGGCAATGCGGTGTGGTCAGGAGTTCCGCTCGCGGATCTGCTCGCGCAGGCAGGTCCGAAGCCAGGCGCCAGCACTGTAGTTCTGCACGGGGCCGACTCGGGAGAGGGAGAGGACCTGCCCGGGAACACGCATTTCGCGCGCGGCATTCCTCTCGAGAAGGCTGCCGATGCCTCCACGCTGCTGGCCTATGAGATGAATGGCTCGCCGTTGCCCGCCGATCACGGCTTCCCGCTGCGGGCGCTCGTCGGGGGCTGGTACGGAATGGATTCGGTGAAGTGGCTGAGCCGCGTCCAGATCAGCGATCAACCCTTCCAGGGATACTTCCAGCAAAAGCACTACGTAGCGCTTCGGGCGAACGGCGAACGCAGGGCCGTCACTCGCATGTTGGTAAACTCGAAATTCCTTCGCCCCTCCGAAGGTGAAGAGATGCACACAGGAACCTACCGCGTGGAAGGCGTAGCCTGGGCGGGAGAGGGAAGGATCGCCAAAGTTGAATTGCGCACGGGACCTGGTGAAACCTGGCAAACAGTCACGCTGGCCACCTCATCCGTGCCGATGACGTGGACCCCTTGGAGCTACGACTGGCACGTTCCGGCCTCCGGGAAATACACACTCGAGGTTCGCGCCACCGACGGCGAGGGCCACACCCAGCCCGACGCTCGCGATCCGGACCGGCAAGATGCCTATGAGCTCAATACTCCTCACAGAATCAGCGTCACGGTGCGTTCCTGAGCGCAGCCAACACCTGACCGGATTAGTTCGAGGATTTCAATGACGTACCAACACGAACCCTGTCCGTCGCGGCCGGCTTCGTGGGGATATGCGCCCCGCCTGTTTCGGTCTTCGGTAGCTGGCTTGATCCTGCTGGGCATCGCAGCTTTGCCGAACCCGGCTGCGGCTCAATCCCCGAACGCTGCCACGCTGTCCTCGCAAGGACAGGCTGCCATGCGGGATCAGCAGTTCGAGCGTGCCACACAGCTCTACGAGCAGGCGATCCGGCTCGATCCCCGCTCCGCACAGGCCCATTCCAATCTTGGCCTCGCCCTCTACATGGCAAACAAATTTCCGCACGCGATTATCGAGTTTCAGAAAGCGCTGGAACTGGATCCGCACCTGGACCACACCAAGGTTCTGCTGGCGTTGAGCTACTTCGATAGCGGGGAGATTGTCCGTGCCACTCCGCTGCTCGAGAAGGCGTACCAGACCAATAAAGACGACCCCATCGTCGCCGCCCATCTGGGTCTGGCGTACTTACGGCAGGAAAAGGATGAAAAGGCTCTGGCGGTGCTCAGCCACTGGGTCGAGCTGGAACCGAACAGTCCGGATGCCCTCTACTTCAAGGGAAAGGCGGCGATGTATGTAGCCTCGGACTCGTTTTTTAAACTGACCAAGGCTGCGCCCGACTCCTACCGCATGTTCCAGCTGCGGGCCGAAATGCTCCGGCAACAGGGGCAGGGCCCGGCAGCGATCAACGAATATAAGAAAGCGATTTTGGAGAAGCCGGACGCGGCCGGCCTGCACTATGCGCTCGGCACCCTCTACCGCGAAGCCGGGCGGCTGGACGAGGCGCTTGCCGAGTTCAACCAGGAACTCAGGTTGTCGCCCAATGATGCGATGACGGATTTCTTTATGGGTGACGTTTATCTGCAGCAAGACAATATAGAGAAGGCGCAGGCATACCTCGCGCGCGCGCTGGCGATCCAGCCCGGACTCGCCGACGCCCAACTCGATATGGCCAAGACGTACCAGCACCAGGGCAAGACCGTGGAGGGCGTGAAATTGCTTCAGGCGGTGATCGCCTCCGACCCCGACCGTCAGGATGCCCATTACCTGTTGTTCAGCTTTTACAAAGACCAGGGTCAGACCGAGCTGGCTCGGAAAGAACTGGCGACCTTCGAAGAGTTGAAGCGCAAGACGACCGACCGGGAACAGAAACAAATGCGTCTTGAGCCGTTGAAGTGATGCTTCGAGAAGCCCTTCTCCGACGAAGCGCTTCCTGCCCTCTCACTCCCCTGGCCGCCATATTTCCCTTTTTTTTAAATCCGTAGCTGGATTCTGAAAGCCAATTTATTCATTCGAAATTGGCATTTCCGAGCTTTGATCCGGCCGTGAATTCGTCTGTGGCAAGCGTCCCAAAATCTAAGAGATGAAGATTGGCAGAGCACAGGGCAGAAGGGCCTGGCTCGCTCATCTGCAATACGGTCTGGATCAGATGAGGCAGCGAGCCAAAGGTCTGCGGCATGAGGCAAAGACCTGCGCTGTGGCCACTTCCGCCCGATGGACCTCTTCTCTGACCACTGTGGTGGCGGAACAAAGAGCAAGATGACAAGAACCGCAGATGCTCCTGACGGGCGACTGCCGCGCGTGAGCCACCTGGGCTTGGTCTTCTCTGAATGCAGCTTGACTGCGAACGAATCTGAATAGCGTGGGAGCAAGAGATTCGTTGTCACCGCCAGCCCAAACTGGTCAAAATTGACCATCTTATTCCTGACCAACCGTGCATTATGCAGCCATGAAAACCAAGCAGGTTCCCGCCTTGGGGGTTCGTTGCCCCACCTGTGGCGCTAAGCCAGGAGAGAAGTGTGAACTGAGTACCGGTCAGCCCCGCACCGAGCCGCATCGAGATCGGCGCCTAGAGGCTTCAGAAAGAGATCTTCTCGCGGGCCTGGCTCAGTAAGCAGGCGCTCCAAAACAGCGACCAACCGGTCCCCGGGGAACGCTGTCGACCAAGGGATTTGTACGATCAAGGCACCGGCGGTTCTCGCCTGGGGCCTATAATCACAAGGATGAGACTTACTGGCGGAAGCAAGAAACCTCGAGCATTCGATCCCAACACCTTCCTTGCCACAATTGGGAATGGCAGGAAGAGCCTTGCTGTTGCCCGCAAGAAAACGATTTTCAGTCAGGGGGATCCGGCAGATGCAGTCTTCTACATTCAGAAGGGCAAAGTACGGCTGACCGTTGTGTCGCACAGCGGCAAGGAAGCCACGATCGGCATCTTGGGCGCGGGGAATTTCTTTGGCGAAGGTTCCTTAGCGGGGCAGGCTCTCCGCATGGGATCCGCGGCGGCAACGACAGACTGCGAACTGCTGCGGATCGAGAAGAAAGCGATGATGGACGCGCTTCACCACGAGCACGCCCTTTCCGATATCTTCGTGGCGTATTTGCTCGCCCGCAATATCCGTTATGAAGAAGACCTGGTTGACCAACTGTTCAATTCCAGCGAAAAGAGGCTGGCCCGTGTCCTTCTGATGCTCGCGCACTTTGGTAAGGAAGGAGTGCCCGAGACCGTGATTCCGAAGATCAGTCAGGAGACCCTGGCAGAAATGGTGGGTACCACTCGTTCGCGCGTCAGTTTTTTCATGAACCGGTTCAGGAAAATGGGCTTCATTGACTACGCCGGAGGAGGGGAAGGCGGACTGCAGGTGCACAGTTCACTGGTGAATATCGTTCTGCATGACTAGCCCTTGTTGCTGGACCCTGCGACCAGAGAGGACTTGCACGAGTTCTTGCCTGATTCTTCGCCGTTCAGATTTCCAGTCTTCGAGTTATTCTTCGCTCCCAGGATCAGGCGTCGGAATCCTCTCCGCCCGGCTCAGAATCACCCAGTCCTTGTTCAGCGCGGTCACGTGCCTTGCATCGTAACTCACGAAATCGTCAACCTGTTTGGTCTCCCTTCGAACGCTGGTTCGTCACGTTGTGCGATCCAGCATTTCCTGAAACGCGGTAGCAACATGTGGCAAGTCTAGGCGTTTCGCCGATCCCCATTCGACGGGCAGAAACTGACGGGGTATGCCGAGATCCGTAGGTCTGCCACATCGATGGCCACACGACAGGCAAATTGCTCCGACTTGCCGGGTCTCGGTCTCTTTCGAGATTTCATTCTCGCGTACAGCCAGCGAGCCCGCTACGACCGGGCCATCACACTTGTCGCAGGAGTAAACGGAGAGGTGAAGGTACTGTTTTCTCATCGGCGGTCCCCTAAGCTGGGTTGAATGACTTGCCGCATTCCAGACAAGCGGCCTTTTGGCGCGAAGTGATCAGTCCGCAAAATGGGCACATCCTTTGCGCTCGGATTTCCTGAACCTGGGGGACCAGCGTCGCCCCTGCCTTCCTTAGGCAGCTCGTCAACAACGCCAGTCGCCTGCGCAGCCGATGGCGAAGAACCGGACGAACGATGGGATCCATCGATTTACCCTTGCTCTTTCTTTGATCGAAACTGCTCCTGTTCGGGTTCAAAAGCAGAAAGTACCGCGGATCTGTCATCGTCGACGCCCAATCATGACACGCCAGGTCGGGTGATTCTGTGCCGGATTGCTCACAATCTTCGGGGAGATCCTACCAATTCACATCGCGGGTGCCGATGTCTTAGCCCCCAAGACGGAAGTGAGCAATTGAGACCATTTAAAATTCCGGTTCTGAGCGATCATGGCACTAGAGACGAGCTCTTCTTCTCTCTCTATTCAGGTCTTCTGAACTAAGTCAGCCATCTGAAATCCTCTCCTCTTAGTTCCGCTCCGAAAGGGCACAAATTCATGAAAAAGACAATTTCACTGTTGTTGATGAGCTTTATGGGTCTGGTCGGAACTGGCGCATGGGCCAGTTCGGCTCGCGAAGACTCAGTCGCACGGCTGCAGTCGTCCGTCGACGTTATACAGGCCATCATGGCGACCCCAGACAAAGGGATCCCGGAAGAAGTGCTGAACGGCGCAAAGTGCATCCTCGTAGTACCCAACCTGATCAAAGGTGGTTTCATCCTTGGTGCCAAGCACGGCCGTGGAGTGGCGTCCTGTCGCACTTCGGACGGATGGAGCGCACCTGCTTTCGTCTCCGTTGGCGGCGGGAGTGCCGGACTGCAGATCGGAGTTGAAGGTGTAGACCTGGTCATGCTGGTCATGAACGATCAGGGCTTCCAGCATCTGCTTTCCAACAAATTCGAACTTACTGGGGAAGCATCGGGTGCAGCGGGCCCGGTCGGCCGTCACGCCTCCGCGGGAACAGACTGGAAAATGAACACTGAAGTGTTGACCTACTCGCGTTCGAAAGGTGCGTTTGCCGGTCTCACACTGGAAGGAGCGGTCGTACAGCAGGATGACGACTCCACGCGTGCTATTTACGGCAAGAACGTGGAGTTCCGCAACATTTTGTCGGGCAAGGTGGCAACCCCGAAAAGTGCGGACGCATTCATGAAGGCTGTTTCAGAAGCTCGCCAACAGGCCCACATTGCCCAAGCAAACGAAGACAAGAAGTAGGTAAACCTGGAGGCTTCCTAGAAGACACGATTTCAGCCGATCGGAACCGCTCACCGGTTCCGGTCGGCGGTCAGGATTCCGGTTCGTACCAGCGGATCTTATCGGTCCAGCAGCACTCCCATCTGATCGCCCTCCCCCCAGGCCTTGACGTATTGCGCTTTCCCGATCGTTCCAGGACCATTGGGTCCCATCTCGTAATACACTTTGGCGTCCGCAGGGAACTGCTGCAACACTTCGGTCAGGTCTTTCACGGTCCACTCTTGGTCTGCCATATGCCCTCCAGGGCGGCGGGAATCGGGGATCACTGTGCCGGAGTGCCGGCCAGTGTCGGCACCGGCGCTACCGACTTTAACTGGTCCAGGCCAGTCAGCACACCCTGCCAACGGGCCTGGTCCTTTTTTGTGTCAATCGATACGGAGAGGTCGGAATAGAACTGCAGGATGTTCTCGCGCAGCTCGGGCGAGGTTCGATCGAACTTGTGTTCCAACAATTGAGCCAGTAGCTTCGCGTAGGTGTCGTCGGTGAGTGAGTATTCCGCCGCTTTGGTCGCTTGCCCACTATCAAAATCGCAGTTGGGCAGCGCCAGCGTGTCATTGCGCACTTCTTCGAGAAAACCCTTATATTGATCGACGGTAGTATTGATGCTCTTGATATACAGATCTTCCGTTTGGGGAGTCGGGTTGTTAAACGCCAACCCCTTAAAGGGACCGACTTTCGGCATGTATCGCAGGAGCGTTGACAGAATCTGCGTGCCCAGCCCCGGCTTCACGTAATCCTTTCCCCACTCTCTTTCATAGTTGGAGCGAGAAAGACGGTACAGGAATTTCTGCTTCGAAAAATTCGGCGTCTCGCGCATCAGGTCCTTCTTATGCGTCTGCAGTGCGACATTCGTCATTTCCGGAATCATGCGGCTGACTGCGAAACGATACGAACCCACTGCCATGTCCTCGTGGGTAAGCACGTCCTTCAACTCTACCCCGTAGACAACCGGGAACACCCGTTCCAGCAAAGATTTCGAAACCTGGAATCCGATGAAATCGTGGTACTGCTGCGACGCGTATCGATTCCTTGCGACCTGCACCGTGTCGAACCCGAATTCCGTTTTGAGATGCGCGGTCTTGTCCTGCGCATACCGCACCGACTTGCCAAACTTCGCGCGGAGCTTGGGGTACTCGATCGCGACCGCCTGGTTGACCGCGGGGTGACCGAAGATATCGGCAGCGTAGTGCGACAGTGCACCCAAAGCGAAGGCAAACTCGTTGACATCCTGGCTTTCGCGCAACAACTCTAGAACAAAGTCTCCGCTGCGGACGTAATGCACCAGGTTGCTAAATTGCCGGCTGCCGAACGGGTAGTACCCGAGATCCTGGATGACGGCGCCCCCATACGCGTAGGCATGCGCCTCCCGAATCTGGTTTTCCGAGAGTCCGGGATATCGCTTGAGCAGCAGGGGCTGGATCTCACTGGACCAGAGCAGGTCGACAATCTCCTCGTGCGTGAGGACGGAGTATGCGGACGAGGTGTCGGTGCATATCAAGACGATGAAGAAGATCGCCACAACGCGGACCCAAAGCCACACCCAGCCCTTGTTCACGTTGTTCAAATGCGACCAAGAACCAGAAGGATTACGACCACAAACAATAGAAGTCCTACCCCTCCGCTTGGATAGTATCCCCAATTGCTGCTATGGCTCCACCTTGGGAGCACACCCAGGAGCGCTAAAATCAAGACCACGATCAGGATGGTTCCGAGCATTTGCGCCTCCTTGTTTCACGTAACCTGCGCAGAAATCTTGATGGCGGATGCACCAGCAGCTGATGGTGACAGGTCCGGGACTGGCGAGTCTGAGCAAGATTGCTCACCCGGGAAACGACACGAAGACGCGCCCACCGCCCCGACGGGGACGGACCAAAGCGATGCGGCAAAGTGTGCCCATTTGAACAGATATGGACGTCCCTTCTTGATTATCGTGAGTAGTGGGACACCAGGGTTGAGATCCTTTCCTGTCCTGGCCTTTTCTTCCCGGGGAACATGCCATGACACCGACTGTGAGCTTTGCCGACCCCGAGACCGTCGATCGCCTCACTCAGCAACTGGTCTGGTTTTTGAAGGCTTTCCACGAGGAACGGCAAAAAAGCGGATCTAGCCGCGAAACGGAATTCTGGCGCGGGAACTTTGCGGGAATGAAGCGGGCCATGTTTGCGATCTATGGCGAAGTAGTAAAAGACGGCGTACTAGACCGCCTGCGGCGGACCACCAATCTTCCCATTCCCCATCGAGGGCCGTTAAGCTTGACCGGTGTGCCAGAGGGTTTCGACGGCGACGCAGATGCATAGCGTGAGTGCAAGGGCCCGTGCTGACAGAACCCGAGATACTAGAACCGTCAACCTATGGCTCAACAACGATTCTTTGCCCTCAGGCGCGAGGTCGATGATCTGGTCGCATTGCAGATCCGATCTCTCACCCAGGCGTTTGCCATGAACTCTTCCCAGCTCCACGATTGTCGCGCTCGGTTTGAACGGATCATGGACCTTCAGGAAGAAGTGGCCCGCCTCAGAATGGAACGCATTCTGGGCGGCACGAAACGGCTTTTGTCCGAGTGAATTGGGAATCTTTCCTTCAGGTTCTCGCTTGCCGCTTTTAAATAGCCATGGATCGTCAGGTAATTATTTCGCACTGGCAACCTCCACCGTCTCGATGGCAAGCGGCTCAGGACACTGAAAAGACACGGATTCACGGACAGAACGGGGAACGGCACGCGACGTGCCCCTGATCATTAAGATCTCTGTTTCAGCAATACTTAAAGGGTCTGTATTTCGATCCCAGCTGGCTGTGTCCGCATCCAATGACTAATCTAGGGGGACAACGATGGCGATCTTTGACGAGACTTACCGAGTCGTCGCGGTGGAGAGTCAGCGCCTCACGATCCAGGGAATTGCCAGCGGCGAAATTATGACGATTGTCAACACGGCTCCTGAAGCTCCTCTTACGCAAGAAGACTATCCGCTTGGGCAATTGATTGCGCTGACCGACCCATCGACTGCGCTAGAGAACTAACAAGCCGCGAAAATGATGTTTTCCTTGACGCCTATCGTGGAACGGGCGAGGTGTCAGGGACGGCCTTGGACTCCGACGGTGTGAGCTGGGATCGGTCGCAGTATCCGAAGCCCTTGAGGCACGCCCGGTAGTTCCGAACATGCTCAGCGTTGGCCAAGGCACCAGCCTCTGTCCCAGTCAGCTTCGAGTATTCGCAGGTCTCGCGGCCCGCCTTGCAATCGGAGAGATTGCGATTGTGTTCGGCTGCTTCTACCTCACGCGCTTCCAATGCGGTCAGGTTTGAGTGGTTGCAGTCATTCCAGCCGTTCCTGCAGTTTGTGACGTTGCGCTGGTGTTCGGCGAATTCGACATCCTTTGCCTCCGACGGAGTCAGCTTGGACGAGTCGCAGAGCCCCATCCCATCGCGGCAGTCGCTGACATTACGCAGCTGCTGGGCAGTGCGCACGTCGCCTGCTTCGGACGGAGTGAGAGTCGAGGAGTCGCAGGCCCCTGAGCCTTCCTTGCAGTCGTTGAGGTCGCGAAGGTGGGCGGCGATGGCCGCTTCGCGCGCTTCTGGCGGACTGAGTTGGGAATGGTCGCAGGATCGAATGCCGTCGTTGCAAGCGGAAACATTATTCTCGTGATCGGCGACCGCAAGGGCCGTGCGCTCTGCATCGCCTAATTTGGTTCGATCGCAAGACTTCAGGCCCTCTCGGCAATTTGAAACATTCCGCTGGTGGTCGATGACGGCCATTTCAGCCGATTCAGACTGCGCCAGCTTTGAGCGATCGCACCCAGCCCAGCCGTGCTGGCACGCCGAAAAATTGTCCGCCGCTAACGATGCCTGCCCAGACACGGGAACTTGATCGCTGCGCTGGCCAGCGCCGGCGTCCTGCGCCAGGGAGGGAACGGTGAGTGCTAATAGGACGGTAAGGATCCCGAGAAGTCGGTTCATAGGTTTCTCCTGCGGCGGACAGTGCACCCAGAAATCCGTTGCCCTGCTTTGGTCCCGCGCAAAGTAGGTCAGTTGCCATATTAGGCAGATGAATGCGACTAGTCTGGTCAAAAGGGCTCACATCGCGACCTCCAGAGTATCTTTTGCCCAGGGTGCAAGTTTCTGAGTCGTTTGTCGGCCAGGCTGCATCCAAGGACTATCGGCTAAGTTTGGTTCATTCCCAGTTGAAAATCGGTTCCGCCAACCAGCGTCACCTCTTCTCACCGGCAGCGACTCTTCTCAGCAGACAATTCCAATAGAAAAAGGAAACACCAATGGAAACAGGAACAGTGAAGTGGTTTAACGACGCGAAAGGCTTTGGCTTCATCAGTCGTGAGAATGGCGAAGATGTCTTCGTGCATTTCTCGGCGATTCAAGCGGGCGGATTCCGCAGCTTGCAAGAAGGCCAGCAAGTACAGTTCGATGTCACGAAAGGCCCGAAAGGCTTCCAGGCAGAGAACGTAAAGCCTGTCTGAAGTAACTGAAAAATAAGGGTGCTTGCGGTTCCTAGGGGAACTGAGGCACCCTTCTTTCTTTCTTTCTTTTCGAGCAGAAATCTACTCCCGGGTCGATCGCAATCGCCAGTTCGCACCCAACAACCCCACAAGTGAGCAATTTGGAACAGACCTGGAGCCACATTCTGGCTTGAATAGGGGCTTCAGAATGGAAGCGCAAAGCACGTTACTCTGTATCCACAGGGATCCGGGCCAACTGCTTCACTTGGAGCAGAATGGATATCGCCTTGTGACCGCAACCTGTGGGCATGAGGGCTTGCGGCTCCTCATGTTGCAGGCGGTGGATGCAGTGGTCATCGAGTACCACCTGGGCTTGCTGGACGGCTTTGTCGTGGCCTCTGAAATCAAGCAGGTGAGGCCGGAACTTCCCATCGTCATGGTCTGTGACAATCTCGAGCTTCCCGACGATGGGATGAAGGCGGTCGATGCAATCGTGGTCCGGTCCGACGGTCAGCATTTTCTCGTGGCCACCCTTCACTTTGTGTTGAGCGTCGAAGGGGAACAGCAGCGTAAGGGTGCCCGCTTTCGGTCCACGAGGAAGCCCTCTAATCGCCTGGGCCTGGGCCGGCCGAGCAGAACTGCGAGCTCTCGCGCCCGACGATCCCCAACGGACGGGAGGGATGCCCCCTTTTCTCCAAGCGTGTGGAGAAGCATTCTTAGCGGCGCGATCCAGTTTTGAAGGACGCGGCTCCCCTTTCGGAGCAAGGATATGTATTTCAGGCACCTCCAACACGCTATTGGCCATGTAGAGGCGAGAATCTTCGGATGCGCACCGGCCGAGCACCAATAAGTCCGCGATAAATCGAACAGCTTGCACAGGCGATTGTGGAATACGGGCGGATGAGGCAAGAGCACGATGGCTCCCGCGCGGTCCTGATTGGCGCTGGAGAGGTGGCGATGCGGCTGCGAGAATCGACGCACCCGATCGTCAAAGCCCTGGCTGTGCTCAAGGAGCAGGGCCACGCTGAAGAAACCCACGCACGCGGACGCTGGCGGCTACATCTCACTGTGCATGCGGACGAGGAGCCCGGCAAACCGATGTGCGAAGCCAGTCCCACCCGCAATTAGGACGCATTCAGAAATCGGCTGGAAAACGGGCAAGGCATCCAGATTCCCAGCCGATTTCGGCCATTTGTATTTCTGTGGCTTCGCGAATTATCCCTAGTTCCGGACGCCGTCAATCACGCCGCGGATCGGCGTCCGCTTACCACATTGATGACCAGGATCACCAGCGCTACGACGAGTAGCAGATGGATGAGGCCTCCGCCTACGTGCAGGCTGAAACCAAGAAGCCACAGAATAGCCAGAACTACGAATATCGTCCAAAGCATGTTTCTCTCCTTGTGCGCCGGTTAAGACCGGCGAGGTGTAGTGAATGAAAAAGTCATAGGGTAAAGGATTAGCGACCCATATCGAGCCCGAGTCATGCGGAGGGGCCCGCGAGGGCTCCGAGCGTCAAAGAGAGTACCGTCGTGCTGACAATTCCAAGTAGGTTCATAGGTGCTGCCTCCACATCGATCGTTAGGCACGTTTGCTCTAGCGCAAGCTTCCTGTTGTCGCGTTAGCCGGGTTACCGATGGCTTCACCGGATACGAGAAGCTCCACTCTCCGGTTCTGTTGCCGGCCGGCGGAGTTCTGGTTTGAGGCTACCGGCAAACTGTTACCGAAGCCTTTAGAACTGACTGAGTTTGTCGCTACGCCTTGTTGCACAAGGTAATCACGCACCGAGCCGGCACGGTTCTCCGACAGTGTTTGATTCATTTCATCGCCGCCTACATTGTCCGTGTAGCCGCCGACCTCAATGTTGAGTCCGGGATAGGCGAGGAGGATGCCGGCCACTTTCGCCAACTTCTCCCGTGCGCCCGGTTTCAATGAGTATTTCCCGGTGTCAAATAAAACATCGGACATGCTGACGATGAGCCCGCGTGCGCTATCGCGAGTCTGAAGAATCGAATTCAACTGCTCAGACAGACGCGTGCGCATGGCGGCTTTGTCGGCCTCCGCTTGTTGCGTACCCTGCTGCGCTTGCTGCGCAGCTAGACGAGACTGCTCGGCATCAGCCTGCGCCGCAGACAGGGCGTTTGCCGATGCCGCCTGGCTCTCCGCCATATCTGCTCTAGCCCGCGCGGTCGCATTTTGCGCATCGGCAGTGTCGCTCCGCGCCTTTGCGGTATCCGACTCTGCCTGAGCCCTGGCGAACTCGGCTCGGGCTCGGTCAGCTTGGGCTTTTTCATTCTGCCGGGTAGCGTCGTCCGCCTGCGCTTGGGTTTGTGCCTGCGCGTTGGCGGCAGCTTGCCGCTCGTCGTTCAGCCGTTCCTCATCGATCCTCTTGACCGTAATCGCGCGAGCGTCTTCCGCGGTCTGTACTGCTTCACGAGCAACCGCGATCATTGGTTTCTTGTCGATATGCTTACGGGTGGCATATTCATCGGTTTTGTCCATCAGCTGGACAGCATGCTGATAGCTGTCTCTGGCGTAGGTCTCGGCTCCTTCGGACTGCGCGATGCGCAACGCGTTGCGCGCTTCAAAGAACTCCAGCGGCAATTTGGTATTCAGAACCACCGGATCGAACTTGTAGCCCGTGGGGATGTAACCACCGCGTTCCAGAAGCTCATACTTTGTATTCATCGCCTCGGTCGTCCCCTTGGTGTCGGCGCGGACGATGTTTTCGAGCACAACCACGTTGCTGGGCTGCCGAACCGCATAGTAAGGTTCGGCGGTGACCACCAGGGCAAAGGCCTGAAGGTCTGTGGTCACATCCAGCTTGCTGCGATGGTTATCCCCCACCAGCACTTCGCCTAGATTGACTGCTCGTCCTTCCGGTGAAATTGCCCAAAGGATGTAGGTGAGATACTCGTTACCGAATGATGTGGGCCTTTGCAGGTTGCCGAATTCCACTTCAATTTCGATGTAGCCCTTTTTGCTTTCTACTTTCGCTTGGCCGTTGGCCGCGGGCATCAGGTCCGTGCCTGCGAAATCTAGTTTGGTGGCTCCGCCGCGATGCTTGTAGTTGACCGCCTGCACGCTTCGGTTGACGACGACGACTCGGAACGTCGGAGTATGAGCCATGGGCTCGACGGCAATGGTTGTTTGAGAATTGGTTTGAGCAAACGCGCTCAAACCCAGGGTGAGTCCGGCTACAAACAAAAGCTTGGTTTTCAAGGTAACTCCTCGAGGCAGATGACCGCCGCTTTACAGGATTTCATTTGGTGGTGGTGTGTTCGGCAAGTTCTGCCGGTTTCCTTACATTGTTTCTCACGTTCCGACATGAATTCGGGAAAGAGAAGTGAAGAGTCCAAAGATGTTCAGGATCCACAAAACCACGGCGATGACTACGACGCCATTCAAGATTGACTTGATGGAACCCTGCATGGGAATGAAGCGATTTACCAGCCACAACAGCACTCCCACTACGACTAGAACTTCCAGAACCTGAATTAGAGGCATGATTTGACCTTTCCTTAGGTTCGCGGGCCAATTTCATCTCAGTTGCCTGAAAGAGCTGCCCGACCTGTGAGTGATGAAGAGTGTTTGGGGTCGAGTCGTGTTGCGCCGTAGAGGTTGTTGCGGCAGAGACACGGACGAAGAATGCCGATACGCTGGATGTGGTAGCTTTCGCCGGGGCTGATCACCTAGCCGATAGCGACTTGAGAAAGGAGAGCCCCGAATCAGCAATCGTGGCTCGGTCCGACACACTCAGGTGAATCAAGAATGACAGGTGTGAAAGTGCACGTCTGAGCAAGATAGCTCACATGCAGAATGTAGGATCGCGGGCTGCGGCCTGACCGCTTAGACTGTCGTGACCTTCGCCTGTCTCTCGCGACGTTCAGCGGCGCATATTTATCCGCAACCCCGGATCGAACGGAGTGCATCAGTTCCCATGAATACGGCCACCTCCGCCCGCACTCCAGGCACGTGGTACGTCCGTTTCTGGATCGTGAACACGTTCCTCAGTCGGCCGTGATGACAGCCGAAAGCAAACTCGTAAATCCACAGTAAGGGCTCAGAAGTCGCCCGCTCGCTGCCGGCGTTCACTGCTTCCATTGGCATCGAGCCACGCCAGGAGAACGCGCGCGCTGGTCCGAGCCAGCGCGATGGAGCAGTCGGCCGCCCCGTAGTAAACATTGATCGTGTCCTCATCATCAGGGCTGATCGTGTATCCACACGGGAACACAACGTCATTGACATCGCCATGACGCTCGTACGGGGCCTCGGGCCCGAAGATCCACGAATCCCCGCGCAACAAGCACTTCTCTGGTTTCTCGAGTTCGAACAGAGCCAACCCCAATCGATACAAACAGCCCGAAGGCGTATGCCGCACCCCATGGTAGAGCACAAGCCACCCTCTCGATGTCTCGATGGGTGGTGGCGATAAACCAATTTTGTTCGCGTCCCACCAGGCGCCGCGCCGGGCTTCCAGCATGAGCCTGTGCCTGCCCCAATGATGCAGGTCCGGAGAGTAGGAAATCCACATGTGCGCTCCGAGTTTCGTCATGGGCCGGTGGATCAGGGCCCAGTATCCATCGATTCTCCGAGGCAGAATCGCCGCATCCTTGTCGTCGGGTGGCATGATGACGCCGTAGCGGTCGAAGGAGCGGAAGTCCTTGGTCAGGGCCAGAGACACGCCGGGGCCACCGCGCGAATACGAGGTGTAGGTGACGGCGTATTGCTGCAGTTCGGGCACGAACGTGATGCGAGGATCTTCAATGCCCCAGATCTCCTCGGGATACTCTTTCGGGCTGGGCATCAGCGTCGGTTCGCTGTCAATCTGCCAACCGTCTACACCGTTCTTAGAGCGCGCAGCGCAAAGATGTGACAATCCGCGGCGATCTTCCACGCGACAAAGAAGTAAGGTCGTTCCATCCTCGAGCAAGGTCACACCCGCATTGAATACGCTATTAATGGAGTATGGCCAGTCCCTCCCGGTTAAGATCGGGTTGGCAGGGTGGCGAATCAGGAGTGGCTCGTACCGAGTACCCTTAAGGTTCATGAGTGTAGTTTCGTTGATAGTCACGAGGGGTTATCCGCCTGTTCCGCTTGCTGTAGGGAGTGCATTTCAAGAAGAGCCATCAAAAACGAGAGCGTCGATTCTGCTCCCTGGTTCTCATTGGCGCGATCGGGGTGCAGACCGTCTCGGCAGCCGCCGGTGACGGAATCATAAAGAGGAAGTTGCAGATCGTTGTCGCCAAGGAACCAGTTAAAAGCCGACCAGGCTTCGCCCCGCCAACGACTGTCTCCGGTTACGCGGTATGCCTGCAGGCAAGCGGAAACCGCGCCCGCGGCTTCAAGCGGCTGTTGATCGAAGCGGGCCTTTTCACCGCCCTGGCGGTAAAAGCCCTGCGACCCGATCGGAACAAAGTGGCCATTGGTTTCGCAACGCTGGGCGGCTAGCAACCAATCCAGCGCTTCCAGACCGGCGGACGCCATGCGATCATCCGAACATGCTGCGCCGACCATCAGCATGGCCTGGGGTAGTCTTGCGTTCCCGTAAGCCAGCACCTGTTCGAACCACTTCCAATTCGGGGTGCGGATGGACTCATACATCGCAAGCATTCGCCCGCTCAGTACCGATCTTATCTTCTGCGCGTCCCGGTCTCCCGGATAAGAATGGAGATATTCCTGAATGCCAAGCAAGGTGTAGGCCCAAGCACGAGGGCTACTGAACTCCAGCGCAACGCGAAGGGAAAACTCGAACAAACGTCCCGCAGCGCTGCGCAAGCCCTGGTCCCGCGACCGCCCCAGAACCGTTCCAAGTCCCCATAGAGTGCGCCCGTGACAGTCTTCGGAACCTTCGCCTTCGTTCCAGCGGCGATCGTATCCCAGAAAGTTTCTGAATCTACCAGTCACGGGATTAAACGCGTGTTCCAGGTATGACAAATAGCGGAAAGCCGAATCTTGAGTGATGGAAGCCGGAGCGGCGGAGTTGGTCAAGCCAAGCTGATCACTACCCAGTTGTGCCAGTTGTACTGTGAAAATCAGCGCGCGAGCATTGTCGTCAATGCTATAGCCCTCTCCATAGTTAGGGACTGTGAAGATCGCGTGTTGCAGCATTCCAGTGTCATCGGTCATACGATGCAGGTGATTCAGGTTCAAGTTGGGCACTTGATTCAGAGATTTCTCCTTGCTGCGCGCCGAGAACTGGACGTGCGGAATCTTCATACGATCGCTGCGAACCCGGGCAAAACTCTCCATGTACCCTTGCGCCACTCTTTTCCAGACCATCTCGCGAGCGAACAGGTACCCGCGCTTCCGCATGGCATGGCGGACCGCGGGAGTGTCCAAGAGTTCGATCGTCTTTAGGGCGATCGCCCCGGGGTTCTGGAAGGGAACGAGGGCACCCCGGCGATCATCCAGCAATTCGATCGCGTGCCAGTAAGGGGTCGAGATGATTGCCTTGCCCGCGCCCAGCGCGTAGGCGAGTGTCCCGGAAACGACCTGCGCTTCATGGCGGTAAGGGGTGATGTAGATGTCTGCCGCGCCAATGAACTCGACCATCTCCTCGGGGCTGACGAAGCGGTTGTGGAAGAATACGTTCGACTCCACCCCGACTTCCTTGGCTAAAGCCTGTAACTGCGTTCGATACTTGTCGCCATCACGACGGAGAATATGAGGGTGAGTGGCGCCGGCGACGATGTAAACGACATTGTTATGTTTCGATAAAATTTGCGGCAACGCTTCGATCACGTTCTCTATGCCCTTGTTGGGCGAGAGCAGGCCGAACGTGAGGAGGACCGCTTTCCCTTCCACGCCGAACCGGTCCTTATAGAAATTGGGATCGAGGAAAGGCAGGTCCGGTACTCCGTGGGGGACCATGTCGATCCTGCTCCCAGGAACCTTGAAGATCTCTTGGAGGAACTGAGACGAGAGCTCGCTCATGACAATGATGCGGTCCGAGAGTTCTGCAATCTGTTCCATGACCATCAGTTGGTTAGGATCGGGCTCGCGAAGGACCGTGTGCAGGGTGGTGACCACGGGCATCTTCAAGCCACGCAACAGATGCAAGATGTGGCTCCCGGCAGGCCCGCCGAAGATTCCGTACTCGTGTTGCAGGCACACCATGTCGATATTGTTGAAGTTCAGGAACTGAGCGGCTTGTTCATAGGACGTGACCTCGTTCTGAGCCAGCGACCATCTCACCCGCGCGGGATAGTCATATCCTTGCTCCGTGTCGTTCACGGGTAATGCCAGCAATCGAGCCGTTCCGTATTCTGCTGCGATCGCGCTGCAAAGATCGGTTGTAAACGTTGCAATTCCGCACTGGCGTGGCAGGTAGTTCCCGATCACAGCAATTCGGCTGGGCAGGGAAGGCTTCGACTGCAATCTCGAGCGAGAATTCGTCCCCCCCGCCTGAACCAGCGGAAGCGGGTCGACGATTTTGAGTGATGCCCGGGAAAGCCCGGTGTTTGCTGGTGACATTAGCCCCTGGATTCGCTGAGATGGAGTGCTGAGGTTGCCGGAGTGCCCGACGCCAATTGCCTGGTTGGCAATCTGAGCGCCCTAGCTAGTGTCCGAAGGATTCGTGTTTCCCTTAGTATTCAACAAAAGGACGGGTAGGAACTGGTCAAAATTGACCACATTCGCCTGCGGAGCCCTCATGGTGAGGACCCCGTGCGCGAATTCGAGTGTCTCGAGCGGGCAGCCCTCGCAGCGGATCAGCAATGCCGGCTTTTCGCGCACGGAGACGTCGTCCTGGGTCAGCACACCCCGTGCCTTCGTTTCTAAGTCCAGGAAAACCTCGGGCCCCACGCCGCGGTCCTATTTCAGAACAGATGCGCGGGGGGATAGCGATTTCTGCCGCCGGAGACGAATACCTACCCCTCGGATCTCTCCCGATGGGCGGGCTAGACTTGGTGCAGGAATTCCCTGGCAGAGTTTCCCTAGAGCCTTGCTTCGATGGGCCGGCCCGTGAAGGCAATCGAGCGGGGTGTTTCACCGGCGAGTTGAAGTTCGAGATCTCTCCGAGCTGGCGGCAGCATGCGCGATCCGTCGGCCAGGCGCAGGGTCAGCACGTGCCGCGAGTCGTCCCAGTCCATCTGGATGCCCATCCATTCGCCGGTTCGGTAATTGAACGACGTACCGTCATCTTCGTAGAGCAGAAACGACGCGTCCGTGCCGGGGTAGACGGTGATCGAAAGGGGCTGATCGGATTTTTCGGCCACGTATTGCTTTACCGGGCCCAGCGGAAGAATGGAGCCGGCCCGGACGTAGAGCGGCATCGTTGCAAGGTCGACCGGTCGACTGAATTCACGGCCACCTTCGATTCGCTCACCGGTCCAAAAGTCGTGCCAGGCGCCGTGCGGAAGATAGACGCCGCGTGCGGTCGCGCCTTTTTCTACGACCGGAGCGACTAACAGGTTCTTCCCCCACAGGTATTCGTCGGCGCGTGCGACCGCCGCCGGATCGTCGGGGAAGTGCAGCCACAGCGCACGCATGACCGGGATACCCGTCATGGCGCACTCTCGCACGGCGCTGTAAAGGTAAGGCAGCATCCGGTAGCGAAGCTCGAGATATTTTTTGCAGATGGGTTCAACCTCAGGATTGTGAAGTTGGCTGGCGTCCGGAATCGCAGCTCCGTCGTAGTTCCGGATCTCGATCGGCCCCGGGTCGCCGGTGTTCCAGCCCCAGGGCAGGCGAAGCTTCCAGCAACGGCCGTGGGAACGAAACAGTGTGCAGAACGCGCCAAACTGAAACCAGCGCAGGTAAAGCTCGGCCGTGAACTCAGAAGTGGGGACAAAGCCGCCAATGTCTGTCCCCCAGTATGGAATTCCAGTGAGCCCGGTGTTGATCGCGATTGGAACCTGGGTCTTGAGGGTTTCCCAAGTCGAGTAGACATCCCCCGACCACAGGAACGAAGCATAGCGCTGCATGCCGGCGTAGCCGTTGCGATGCAACGCGTAGGGGCGTTCGTTGGGGCGGTCCAGCTGCGGCCCCTCCCAGTACATGCGGTTGCGCACCAGACGCGAGGCAATGTCGAGCGGATCGCCTTCATCGGGCCACCAGCCGGCCACGCCCATGGCGAAATCTTTGCGATGCATGTCCCAAGAGCAGCTCGCTGCTTCTTCGTCGAATCGGGAAGGGTCGCATCGATCGTGAACCGTTCCGCGAAGCTTGTCGGACAAGATGACCGCGTGCAGTACCGCGTGGAAGTTCTTTTCATGGAGGCGATGAAGCACCTCCTTGGGGTCAGGAAACACGCGTGAGTTCCAGACAAAAGATCCGTTCTCCGTGTTCCAGCCTGACGGGCAGAACCCTGTGCCAAGATAGATGAGGGTGTCGCAGGGGAGTTTCTTTTGCCGGAACGTGTTGGCTTCCTCAAGAATCTCATCGCGACCGGCGAGGGTACGATGCGACTGCTGGTACCCGAAGCTCCAGAGCGGAGGCATTTCGGCATGTCCGGTCAGCCGGGCGTATTCGCTCATGATGGTTGCCGGGTCGGGAGCGACGACAAAGAACAGGTCGAGGGGAAGGGGGCCGTTATCGGTGTCCGGCACAAACCTGCTTTGCGTTCCGCTGAAATCAAACGTGCCGAAAGGCTGGTGAAAGAACATCGCCCAGCCGGAAGTTCCGATGATCCACGGAATGGGCACGCGGCCGCCGTGGGTCTTCAGTCTGTATCCTCCTTGCCCGCTAATCATGCGGTCGACCGAGCCGCGGCGGTCAAATTGTGGGCCGCCTTCCCCGAGACCGAGCAGCGGTGAACCGCCGGTTTCAAATTGAACGACGCCAGTGTTCTTATCAACCTCGAGTCGCTGGATGGTCTCTCCTTTTGCGTTTTCTATGCTGAACGTCAGCGGAGAAGGCTCGACATGCACCCGGAGGCTGCCGGCGTTTACGACCTTCGCGCGCCCATCTCCGCCAAGGCTAGCGACCGGTGTTCCCCATGACTCCTGCACCAGAGATCCGTTCCTCGGGATCGCGCTGACCCTGCCGTTCTTCATGGGGAGCACGCTCAAGCGAAGCGTGTGCGGGCTTACCGTGCCGATCTGGATCTCAACTTCCTCGTTCTGTTCTGTCCCAACGGTGCCGTTTGCCAGCAGACGTCTTGCCGCCAGCATTAAGGTGCCCGTGGCCGCAGAGACCTGCTTCAGGAATTGGCGGCGATCCCAACGATCAGGCATGGTTTTCTCCGACTTGTTTGGAACCCCAACAATGAACGACGCTCACGGGCTCGGTTATGGACGGTCAGGATTGTTCTGCTGCGCGATCCATGCCTTTACCTCTGAATCCAGAACATCGAGCGGCAACGCTCCGTTTCCCAGCACTTCATCGTGGAAGACACGCAAATCGAACCTCGGACCGAGTTTTTGGCGCGCCTCGTCGCGCAGCTTCAGTATCTCCAGCTGACCTAGCTTGTAGGCGAGCGCCTGTCCGGGCCAGGCGATGTAACGATCCACTTCGCTCTGGACGTTGGGCTCATCCATCGCGGTATAGCGGTGAAAGTAGTCGACCATTTGATCACGCGACCAGTGTTTTTCGTGGACCCCGGTGTCGATGACCAGCCGTATGGCGCGCCACATTTCGTTTTCGAGGCGTCCGTAGTCGCTGTAAGCATCCTGGTAGCGACCTACTTCCACGCCTAGCCGTTCGGAGTACAGCGCCCAGCCCTCGACAAAAGCTGTGTAACCGGCGTGTCGCCGGAACTGCGGCAAGTCCGGCAGCTCCTGCGCCAGTGAAATCTGAAGGTGATGGCCGGGAACGCCCTCATGGTAGGCGATTGCTTCGACGTTCAGGAGCAACCGGTGGTCGGGATCCCATTCATTGACGTTGATCCGACCCGGACGCGAGCCGTCCGCAGACCCTTCGGTGTAGTCGGCCGGAACCGCGTTCCTGGACCGGGCGGCCTCCATTGGAACCACGACTAACTTGCTCTTGGGCAGGTGGCCGAAAAGCCTGGGAAGCTCAGCTTCCATCTCGCGCGCGTACTTCGCGTAGAGATCCAACACTTGCTCGCCGGACTTTGCGTAGAAACTACGCTCGTGCTTGATGTGGTCGTTGAGGCTGGCGAGATCTTTGAAGCCCAACTTGTCAGCGACGGCCAGCATCTGGGCCTCGGTCTCGGCGATTTGTCGCAGCCCGAGTTCATGAATCTGGTCGGCAGTGAGATCGGTGGTGGTAATGCGCCGAATCGCGAAGCGGTAGCGGGCCGCTCCGTCGGGCAGAGCCCACACTCCAGGACCGGTGCGGCCCTGCGGAGCGTATTCCTCACGAACAAAGGCCGCGAAATGCTGGTAGGCGGGGATGATCTGCGAACTGATGATGGCCAAAACCGACTCGCGGAGGCGTTTCTCGTCGGCAGGGGAAATCGCCGCGGGGAATTCTTTCACGGGCTTGGCGAAAGGGCCGGCGTCGCCGGTCTTACTCGCAAGCTCGTCGCTTTCCGCCGCAACTTTCTCGAGAAGGTACTTCGGAGGCATGAGACCGTCTTTCATGCCTTGGCGCATGTTGGCGGTCACCTGTTCAAACACGCGGGGGATCTGGCGCAGGCGGGCGATGTAGTTGTCATAGTCGGCGACAGTGTTGAAGGGTGTCAGGCTGACAAGGTCCGGCAAATTGAGATGCGGGCCGCCCATCTGGTTGACGGGCATTTCCCAGGACTTGAATTGCGCGCCTTCAATTTCCTCGCGCAACTGGCGAATCATCAACGTCCGACTGAGGGCATCCTGTTGCGGAAACCCGGCGGGATCGATCGCCTCGAAGCGCAATAAGAATTCGTGTTGCTGCTGGAGTTCGGATTGGTAGAACGCGGGAGAGTGATCGCTGAGCCGGTCGTTATAGCGCTTGTCGCCCAACCCGGTTGCGAACTCCGGGTCCGCCCGCAGTTCGTACTCCCACTGTTCATCGAAGAGAGAGTGCAGTTGATGGAGCCGAGTTTCGACGCTGGTTTGAGGGGGCGCGATACCCCGTGCCGAAGCGTGGGCCGTTGTCGCGAAGGCAGCTTCGATGATACAGAAGAGGATGATTGAATCGAGCACGCCGAACCCGCAACCGGTCTTCAAAGCGTTTCTCCTTCGGGAATCACGAGGACTCTGAGCGGAGAACGACGGATCTCCCCAAACCCGGGTCTGTGCAACCACCAGCACCCCTGGGACTCGAACTCCAGGCCTAGACGCTCTTCTTATTTACCTTCCAGTAGACCGCATAGCGCTCCTGGATCACCTGATACAAGGGAACCAGAGTCAACGCTTGCGACTGCCCAACGGCTCGAAACGCCAGCGCCTGCTTGGGGTCCGGTTCCACCCAGGCGGTGGGCTTGTCGGCATCGGCCACGATTTCGGGTACCTTCGCCGGCGGGTTGTTTTTAGGTTCGTACTCTCCATACAGCAGGTCTTTGCCCACGCTATCGAAACGGCCGGCCAGAACCAGAGGCCCGTACATGACCGCCTGGACGGTTTCGTCATCGGGCATGCGGTCGATGTGCAATCCCATGGGAAGGTGGAGTTCAATTTTGTCGCCCGTCTTCCAGACTCGGTCCAGCGACAGATAGCTACCGGGACTGGCAAAGGCCGGCAGGGTGGCGCCGTTGAGCTTGACGCTCCCGCCTTGCGCCCAGTACGGGATGCGAACATTGATCGCCAGCTGCACCGGAGTCTTCGTTGTGATCGTGAACGCGGTGGATTGCTCGTCTGGGAAACGAGTCTCTTGGCGCAGGCGAATGCCTTTCTCCGGCCACTCCAGTGCGGAGGCGATGTAGAGGTTCACGTACAGCGAATCGTCGTCGTGGAAGTAAATCGTGTCAGTCAGCTTGGCGTATTCTTCCGACCCAGTGCCGGTGCAGCACCAGAGGGAATCGAAGGGCTTGCCGAAGGTCTTCCAGTAACCCGACGCGAGCGGCAAGTAGTACATCATGGCGCCGTCTTCCGGGTTGATGGTGCCGAGGCGGTGGTTGAACAGGGCGCGCTCGTAGTAGTCCATGAGGCGTGCGTCGGCCGACCAGCCAAAGAGATGGCGGGTCAGCTTCATCATGTTGTAGGCACAGCAGCACTCGGTGGTGTTGGTGCTGAGCTCGGAGGCAAGCTTACCGGGATCGGTGTTCCAAGATTCTCCGTTGCTGGTGCCGCCCGTACAGTAGGTGCGTTCGCTCACCACCTCATCCCAGAAGTACTCCGCGATATCGCGATAACGTCGGTCGCCGGTCAGTTCGTAGTAGCGGGCGGCGGCGATGACCTGTGGAATATGCGTGTTGACGTGCAAGCCTTTGAGTTCGTCGCGGTGGGCGGCGAGCGGATCGAAGAATACTTTCTTGTCGAAGCGTTGAGCGACTTCGAGATAGTCATCTTTGCCCGTAACCGCGTACAGGTTGGAGAGCACCTCGCCCATGCCGCCGAACTCGGTTCCTAGAATTCGCTGCATGTGGTTGTAGCTGAGCGGCTGCGTGTAGCCGGAAACCCATCCGGCCATCTTCTCCGTGATGTCGAGCGCCTGTTCGTCGCCGCAGTAGACGTACATGTCGAGGGCGCCCGCCATGATCTTGTGAATGGTGTAGAACGGAGCCCAGACGCGCTCGCGATCGCGAAGGCGATCAAAAAACTCCGCGGGGAACGCACTCAGATATCCCCCTTTCAGAGCCTTCTGGCATTTTCCCAGTTCCGCGACCACCGTGTTGGCATTCGCCTTGAGATCCTCATCGCCCGTCGTGGCATACATGAGAGCGCAAGCCGACAGATAGTGGCCGCCGGCATAGTGGCCGCGAAGTTCGCAGTCCGGCGCCTCCCACCCACCTAACGGTGGAGCGGAGGAAGCAATGCCAGCGTTCAGGCGGAAGGTGTGAAGCAGGCGATCCGGGGGCAGCGAGTGCAGATAGCGTCGGTCGGCCTCCATGGCGAGCTTGCATGGACCTTCGCCGAGACGAACCTGCTTCAGGGGGAAGGGCTGGACCTTCCAGGCGACTTTCTCGCGGCTGATCGTTTTACCGTCTTTCTTGATGGAGTTGACGACTGGGTCCTGGAAGGGAGCGGCTAGCAATGGCTTGGGCACGAGAGCGGAACAGGCGGCCGAGGCTGCCGCCGTGATGAAATCCCTGCGCGAGAATTCGCCGATTCCCATGAAGTCGCTCCTTCGCTCTGAAGCAAAGCCTAAGGGCTCGAATGAGGCCAGCCTTAGTGGTGGATATTGTATACATTACTCTCGGTCTTGGGAAAGCGCCAGAAACCGATGCGCCTTGGTCGTGCCTACCTCGACTACGACAACGATGAGTGGATGTACACCTACCCTGGTCAACAGCCGGTCTGGCGATTTCTACGAGCCATCCCCGCCCTCTGCGCGACGTCTTGTGTCACAACAATCGCAATGGGTTCACGGCCATCATCAAGAAGGCGGGAATGGGCGGAGATGCTTATGGCATCGGGGTCGCCGTGGGCGACTGCGATGGCGGGCAACTCGGTTGAGCGGAGCTTCGGTTACGGATTTCGCCGTTCGTGCACCACTTGCTTCAGGGACTGCCCGGCGTACTCGATGTGCTCGCGCAGCAACTTGCAAGCAGCCTCGACGTCGCGCTTGCGGCACAGTTCCAGGATCTGGTGGTGCTCTTCGTTGGCGCGCTTGATGCCATGAGTCAGGTACAACTGCAGCCGCGTGTACCGTTCACCGCTGTTGTTGACGTTACGGATGATGGCCATAAATCGCGGGTGGTTTGCCCGCGCGTATAACGTGGAATGAAAGTGCCAGTTCAAGCGGCCCCATCCGGAAACGTGATCCTCCCGGCGGAGTTCGCTCACGTACTTACGCAGGATTGCGTCCGCCTCCGCGAAATCTTCCTTCGTCAGCTGAGGAATGGAGCGTTTCAGAATCTCGGGCTCCAGCAGGGCGCGGATCGCAAACAGCTCTTCGATGTCATCCGGAGAAAGTGCCGGGACCACGGCCCCGCGGTTGGGCACGATAGCGATCAGCCCTTCGGCGTCGAGTTGCCGCAGCGCCTCGCGAACCGGGATTCGGCTGACGTGATACTGGATGGCGATCGCGTCCTGGCGAAGCTGAGTGCCCTCGGCAATCTCCCCGCGAATAATCTGGTCGCGCAGTTTGTCTGCCACCGCAGACGTGAGCGACTGGCGTGGAATCGCAGATTCGGGTGTTGTTCCTAAGCCCATTGTCGGATGTCTCGCTCTCAAAACCGGTCCTGCTGAGCAAATATCACGACTACTATATCTCAACTTGTGCGCAAACCACGCGCTCTAGCGCGCAGCTGCAGAAGGCTGAACATGCTCCTCCAGATATCTCGCCAGCAGGGAATAGAGGTGAAATGCCGTTCCCGGTCCTTCCGCCAAAGCGTGCGTACGCCCCGGGTAGGTCATGAAGTCGAAGGGCTTCCCGAGTTCGACCAGGCGGTTGACCAGTAACTCCGTGCCCTGGTAGTGCACGTTGTCATCGCCGGAACCGTGGACCACCAGCAAGGGACCGCGTAGGCCCTCGGCAAAGTTTATGGGCGATCCCGCTTTGTACCCTTCCGGATTCGACTGTGGCAACCCCATATACCGCTCCTGATAGATGGTGTCATACAGGCGCTGGTCGGGCACCGGGGCGACCGACATGCCCACCTGGTAGAGATCGGGATGGCGGAACATCAGGTTGAGAGTGTTCGAGCCCCCGCCGCTGCGTCCCCACACGGCAACCCGAGCTGGATCAAGATACGGTCGGCTTCGCTCCAAAGCCTGAAGGGCCAGGGCTTGCTCTTTGGCAGAGAGCTCGCCCACCCGGCCATACACGATCTTCCGCCAGTCCCTTCCGCGCGGGGCAGGTGTGCCGCGGTTGTCGATGCTGGCTACCACGTACCCGTCCTGCGTCATGGCGCGATGGAAGATTCCGTTCCAGTCATCCCACCGATCGACGACCGTTTGACTGGCGGGTTCACCGTAGACGTAGATCAGCAACGGGTATTTTTTCGACGGGTCGAAGTTCTTCGGCTTCATGAGCCATGCGTCGAGGACGACGCCGTCGCCGATGTCCACCCGAAAAAATTCCGTCGGCGCTCGAATAAGATCCTTGACCTGCTCCCGCAGCTTCGCATTGTCTTCGAGTACCCGCTGCGGCTGCTGATCGGAAAGCCGTAGCAGGTCGGTGGTCGGCGGGGAGTCAAACGTCGAATAGGTGTGTAACGCCCAATGGAAGTCTGGCGAAATGTTGTAGGCATGGGTCCCAGGCTGATTGGTTGGAGTGAGCCGTTCTGGAGAGGCCGTGGCTCCCAGCCGCACGCGGTAGAGGTATCGTTGCGTCGGATTGTCCGGCGAGGCGATGTAGTAGAGCCACTTCTGTTCGGGATCTGTGCCCAGAAGATCCATAACGTCAAAATGCCCTGGAGTTGCGAGCGTGACTTGCTTCCCATCTCGCGAAACCAGGTAAACGTGGCGCCAGCCGTCACGCTCACTCACCCAGAGAAAGTCCCGCCCATCGTGAACCCAGTGCACGTGGTCGACGACCTCTACCCATGCCGCATCATGGTCTTGAAAGCTGCTCCGAACCTCCCCCGTCTTGACGTCGGCCAACAATACGTCGTCGGTGTTCTGCAGGCGGTTCAGATGCTGGAGAATGAGTGTCCCAGAGTCCGCCCATTCCATGCGAGCGATGTAGTTCTGATCCGGGTAGCCCGGTACCTGCATCCAGCGGGTTTCTCCTCCGCCCGCCGGGACGACGCCGACGCGCACTGCCGAGTTCTCGGTGCCCGGCTGCGGATAAGGAATCTGCCGGACGATCGGGTACACGTCGTACTCGGGGTAAGGAATCTTCGCCAGTACCTGATAGGGGGCACCGGTATCGTAGATCAGCGCGAACGTCTTCACTTTGCTGGTATCAAACTGCCAGTAGGCGATGCGGGTTCCGTCCGGGCTCCAGCGGAACGCATCCCGAACGCCGAACTCTTCTTCGTACACCCAGTCCGAAGTACCGTTGATGATTTTCTCCGACCCATCGGAAGTAAGTCGCCAGCTGCGTCCGGAGTCGAGATCTTCCACATAGATGTTATTGAAACGAACGTAGGCAACCTTGCTGCTGTCGGGAGAGAACTTGGCAAACATCAAGCTGGAAGGCGGACCACCATCTCCAATTTTGCGCAGATTCCCGGACGGGCGATCGAGCACCCAGTAGTCGCCACGGGTATTCGCGCGCCAGACTCGCTTGGAGTTGGTGTAAATGAGCAGGCGGGTGAGGTCATTCGACCACGCGTAGTCTTCGATCTTGAGCGGTTCTTTGCTGCCCGACGGCGTCAGCTGCTTTGCTGAGACCTGCACTTCCCGTTGCCCGGTGGCCGAATCGTAGCGCGCGAGTTCGTTGCCACCAGTCGCCTCCAGGGAGACTTCTAAGGTGGTGTAGGCTTGCCCCCCGTTGAGCCAGCGCGCCGGCCCGAAAGACTTAACGGCAAAGGCGTGCTCGATGAATTCCCGCCGCAGTGTCTCGGCAACTGTCGAGCTCTGCGCGCGCACAGGCCCGCCCGGGTACGCAATCAGGGCCGCTGACCAGACCAGGGTCCATAACCTGGGCCTTGCCGTCAGCCAGTTGAGTAGCTCCACCCGCGGATGGTTGCGGTACTCTCGCACCGGGGGATCTGGATTTGAAACGATAAAGTCTTTGCTGACAGGTTGGTGCATGGGCGAAAGAATTCAAATTGACGATTGCATATTGTATCCATAAAATACGACAGCGCCTATTAAATAAGGAATAATAAAGAGGCGCCCGGATATTACTCCCATGGCATCCTTGCGTCGAGGCCCAAACAGTTCATGAGCACGGAGTTATCGCTTCGAGTCCGGGTGATCGACTCGCACACCGGAGGGGAGCCGACCAGGCTGGTGGTAAGCGGCGGCCCGGACCTCGGCGCCGGTCCTCTGGCGGAGAGGGTGGAGCGGTTCCGCAAGAAGCACGACCAGTTCCGTTCCGCGGTGGTGAATGAGCCACGCGGATCGGACGTGATCGTGGGCGCTCTGTTATGTGAGCCGGTTGATCGGACATGCGCTGCCGGGGTGATCTTCTTTAACAATGTCGGCTATCTGGGTATGTGCGGCCACGGCACGATCGGCCTCATGGTGACGCTGGCTTACATGGGACGAATTCGCCCGGGCCAGCACCGCATCGAGACGCCGGTGGGTGTCGTCGGTGCGACTTTGCACGAAAGTGGCGAAGTGACGGTGAATAATCTAGCCAGCTACCGCAGCGCCGCGAACGTGAGCGTGAATGTTCCGGGTTATGGTGCTGTGACGGGGGACGTCGCGTGGGGTGGGAATTGGTTCTTCCTGGTTCGCGAGCACACGATGCAGTTGACCCTGGGAAACATCGACGAGTTGACCACCTTCACGTGGGCGATCCGGAAGGCGCTTCAGCACAACCGGATCGCAGGTGACGACGGCAAGGAGATTGATCACATCGAACTCTTCACTGCGTCCGCCAAGCCGGGGATCGACAGCAAGAACTTTGTGCTCTGCCCTGGAAAGGCCTATGACCGCTCGCCGTGCGGCACCGGGACCAGCGCCAAGCTGGCCTGTCTTTATGCTGACGGCAAGATTCGCGAAGGCCAGACCTGGCGTCAGGAGAGCATTGTCGGCAGCGTATTCGAAGGGACAGTGGCCGTGCGCGATGGCAAAGTGTACCCGAACATCAAAGGCTCCGCTTTCGTGAATGCGGAGGCCGAACTGGTCCTCGATCCGCTTGATCCTCTCTGCATGGGGATTCGCGCATGAGCGCCGCCGCCTATGACGTCGCGATTGTCGGAGCCGGAATTGTAGGTGCGGCCTGTGCGCAGGAATGCGCACGACGTGGGATGCGGGTCATCCTGGTGGATCGGGATGCGATCGGGGTTGGTGCTACCGCCGCCGGAATGGGTCACATCGTTGTGATGGACGACTCGGAAGCCCAGTTTGCCCTGACCTGCTATTCGCGGCGTCTGTGGCAGGAATTGAGGTCTGAGTTACCCGACGATGTCGAATACGAACAATGCGGCACGATCTGGGTGGCTGCCGATGATGAGGAAATGGCCGAGGTGGGGCGCAAGCAGCACTACTACGCTGCGCGGAACGTGGCGACGGAAGTTCTCGATGCGCAGGTTCTCAATACGCTCGAACCCAACCTGCGCAGCGGCATGAAAGGTGGCTTGCTGGTTTCCGAAGACGGAGTGCTTTATCCGCCTTGCGCAGCGCGCTTTTGCGCCCAGCGGGCGCAAGAACTTGGAGCAAAGTTTCGCCTCGGTGATTCTGTGCAACTCATCGGACAGGGTCAGGTCGTGCTCAGTGATGGCTCGGAAATTCGAGCCGAGTTCGTCGTGAACGCGGCTGGCGCATCCGCTCCCGCCCTCACGCCGGGACTTGACATCAAGAAACGCAAGGGACATCTGGTGATCACCGATCGCTATCCCGGATTCGTGCGCCACCAGTTGGTCGAACTCGGCTACCTGAAGAGCGCTCACTCGGTGAGCAGCGATTCGGTTGCGTTCAACGTGCAGCCCCGGCGAACCGGGCAGGTGCTGATCGGTTCCTCGCGCCAGTATGGCGCGGAGCATCGGGAAGTGGATCACGGCATACTTGCCCAAATGCTCAAACGCGCGCAGGCGTACATGCCCGGCCTGGCACGGATGTCGACGGTGCGCACCTGGACCGGTTTCCGCGCCGCGACTCCTGACAAACTGCCCGTGATTGGACCGTCGACGTTCGACAAGTCGGTGTGGTTGGCGACTGGTCACGAGGGTCTGGGCATCACAACATCGCTCGGAACCGCGCGCCTTCTGGTCGATCAAATGACGGGTATGCAACCAGAAATTCCCATTGAGCCCTATCTGCCGTCCCGGGTCGGCAAGGAGCATGTCCATGCCTAGTATGACCCTGACGGTCAACGGCGTAGCGGTCGAGGTCGAGACCGGCACGACCGTGGCGGTAGCGGCGATACTGGCAGGGCAACCGTGCCGGCTGTCGGTCGGCGGCGCACCGCGCGGACCGCTTTGCGGGATGGGCATTTGCTTCGAGTGTCGCATGACGATTAACGGGAAAGCGCATTGCCGCAGTTGCCAGATCTTGTGCGAACCGGGAATGGATGTGAGGACCGATGACTAGGGTCGCGTGCCACAAGTTCGATGTCCTTGTCGTCGGCGCAGGACCCGCCGGGATGGCCGCGGCGGCGTGTAGTGGGCAATGCGGCGTCCGCGTCGGTCTGGTGGATGACAATTTCAGCCCGGGTGGACAAATCTGGCGGTCTGAGTCGGCAGGCAGACCTGCGCCAGAAGCAGCGGGCTGGCTGGAGCGATTGCGGGCGGCGCGGGTCGAACCTCTTTGCGGAGTCCGTGTCTTCGACGCGCCTGACCCGGGTGTGCTGCTGGCGGAGACCGCCGACGACCTCTGCGAGCTGCAATACGACAAGCTGATCCTGGCAACCGGTGCGCGCGAAAGATTCTTACCCTTCCCGGGGTGGACCTTGCCCAATGTGATGGGCGCCGGGGGATTTCAAGCGTTGGTAAAGAACGGTCTTCCCATCCGCGGGAAACGGGTTGTGGTTGCCGGTACCGGACCTTTGTTGCTGGCGGTCGCATCCCATCTGCGAAAGCATGGTGCCGAACTCGCAATGGTCTCTGAGCAGGCATCTTGGGGCAGTTTGGCGCGTTTTGGGGTTGCGCTCACGGCTCAGCCCGCAAAGATGGTGCAGGCCCTTCAGTTGAAGAGGGACCTTGCCGGAGTACGGTTCGCGACCGGCAGTTGGCCAGTTGCCGCAGAAGGCAACAATGTCCTCGAGCGCGTGACCATCTCTCGGCGGGGGCAGTCGGAGACAGTCGCGTGCCACTACCTGGCCTGCGGTTTCCACCTTGTGCCCAACACGGAACTCGCTTCTCTCGTTGGCTGTCAGATCGAAAGCGCCTTTGTGCGCGTGGACGATTTTCAGCGAACCAGCGTCCCCGAAGTTTTTTGTGCGGGTGAACCGACCGGAATCGGCGGCGTGGAATTGGCTCTGGTGGAGGGTCAGATTGCTGGCCTCGTTTCGGGCGGACGTATCGCCGAGGCGCGCAACCTCTTTGCCCAACGAAAGAAGCTGAGACACTTCGCCGCCGCCTTGGACGACGCCTTTCAACTGCGTCCTGAATTGCGCGACCTGCCGTCGGCCGAAACCACAGTTTGCCGGTGTGAGGACGTCCCCTATTCACGCTTGCAGGCCCACCCGACCTGGCGTGCCGCCAAGCTGCAAACGCGCTGCGGCATGGGTCCTTGTCAGGGTCGCGTCTGCGGTCCCGCAACACAGTTCCTTTTTGACTGGACTCCGGATTCGGTGCGGCCTCCCATCTTCCCCGCTCGGGTGGAAAGCCTGGCTGCACTCGCGAGTTCCCCGGAACCAGAGCAACCAGCCGTTACAGGAGGCCACTGATGAACTGGAAGGGCGTGATGCCCGCTATCACCACCTGCTTCACCGACCAGCTTGGCGTCGACCACGACTTCATGGTCGAACATTGCCGGTGGCTGCTGGACAACGGCTCCTCGGGCATTGTTGCCCTTGGTTCTTTGGGAGAAGGGGCCACCTTGTCTTTCGACGAGAAGCTGGAGATCCTTCGGACGTGCGTCCGCGCGGTGCAGAGTCGCGGGCCCGTAGTCGCCTCCATCTCGGCCCTGACCACCTCGGAAGCCGTGGCCTTGGCGAAGGCGGCCGCCGACCAGGGCTGCGACGGTTTGATGGTGCTCCCGCCCTACGTCTACAAAGGCGACTGGCGCGAGATGAAAGTGCACGTCGCGGCCGTCTTCCGTGCGACGCCGCTGTCTTGCATGCTCTACAACAATCCGGTCGCGTACGGCACGGATTTCCTTCCGGAGCAAATCAGTGAGCTGGCGGAGAAACACGAGAACTTCCAGGCCGTAAAAGAGTCGAGCACCGACGCCCGGCGCGTGTCAGCGATTCGTGCCCTCGTGGACCGGCGTCTCGAAATTTCAGTGGGGGTCGACGATGCGGTGCTCGAAGCCACCGGCGTGGGCGCCACGGGTTGGATCGCTGGCCTGGCCAACGCTTTGCCGCGGGAATCGGTCGATCTGCTGAATCACGGGATTAACGGAGAGCCGGAGAAGGCGTTCGAACTTTACCGTTGGTTTCTGCCATTGCTCCGCATGGATACGGTTTTCAATTTTGTTCAGCTCATCAAAATGGTGCAGGCGGAAGTTGGCATGGGGAACACGCGTGTGCGTCCGCCGCGCCTGGAGTTGGTGGGACAGGAACTCGATCAGATCCGAAAGATTATTCGCGACGCTCTAAGCCGCCGACCGCAAGCGGTCGGTAGCTATGCGCTGCCGAACGGAAAGTAGCAGGCAATCATGGCCAAATTGACGGGACGATCCATCGTCGGCTTCGCCGACGGCGACGAGGTTGCAGAGCGTTTCTACGGTATCAATCCGGCCAACGGACAGCGTCTGCAGCCGGGCTACTCCCCCGCGAAGGCCGCCGATGTTGAACACGCTGCGCAGTTGGCGGCCGAGGCATTTCGCATTTACGGCCGCACCAGCGGAAGGGAACGGGGAGCTTTGCTTCGCGCGATTGCAGCGAACATCGAATCTCTGACCAGCGAACTGGTCGAAAGGGCCCACCAGGAAACTGCTTTGCCCCCGGGACGACTCGAGGCAGAGACGGCACGTACGTGCGGCCAGCTTCGTCTCTTTGCGCAAGTTGCGGAAGAAGGTTCGTGGGTGGGAGCGCGCATCGATCGTGCCGATCCGGACCGTAAGCCCGCTGCCAAGCCCGACCTTCGCTCCATGCTGCGCCCTCTCGGTCCGGTGGCGGTATTCGGCGCCAGCAATTTCCCGTTGGCATTCTCAGTCGCCGGAGGCGACACGGCCTCCGCCTTCGCCTCCGGGAATCCGGTGATCGTCAAGGCGCACCCAGCCCATCCCGGGACCAGTGATCTGGTTGGGCAAGCTATCCGCTCCAGTGTGCGAGAGTGTGGTCTGCCCGCAGGCGTTTTTTCTTTGTTGTTCGACAGTGGCACCCAAGTCGGCGTAGCCCTCGTAACCCATCCCTTGATCAAGGCGGTGGGCTTTACGGGATCGCGCTCTGCGGGACGAGTGCTCATGGATCTGGCGGCGGCGCGTCCTGAGCCGATCCCGTTCTTCGGCGAAATGAGCAGCACCAATCCGATGTTCGTGCTTCCCGGCGCACTGCGAGAGCGAGGCGAGGCCATTGCCACCGGTCTGCACGCTTCCTTTACGCTGGGTGCTGGACAGTTCTGCACCAAGCCGGGAATTGTGTTCGTCCCGCAAGGCGTCGACGCTCGCTCGCTCGCGAAGAAGTTGCAGGAGTTGGTTCTCGGGTCCACCTCGTTTCATTTGCTGACTCCAGGCATCCGCTCATCCTACTTGTCTGCAGTCGCCGGACGCAGAGTCAATGCCCGGGTTAAGTCTGTCACCGAGGCGCCGGCCGCGGAGACAGGACTCTCCGTTGGTTCCGTGCTGTTTGAAACCGACGCCGCTTCCTTCTCGAACAGCTTCCAACTCGAGGGAGAGATCTTCGGTCCCACCACGCTTCTCGTCCAGCATTCAAGCCGTAGCGAGTTGCTGGAAATCGCCAACAAGCTCGAGGGCCATCTCACGGCCACGATTCATGGTACGGACGAGGACTTGCGCGACTTCGGCGATCTGGTCGCAATTCTGGAGAACAAAGTGGGCCGCGTTATCTTCAATGGTTTCCCAACCGGAGTTGAGGTAAGCCACGCGATGGTACACGGCGGTCCCTACCCCGCGACGTCCGACGGTCGCTTCACCTCGGTCGGAAGCCAAGCCATCTTCCGCTTCGCGCGGCCGGTCTGTTATCAAGGCTTTCCCGACCATGCCTTGCCCGAAGAACTCAAGGATTCAAACCCTCTACGTATCTGGCGGATGATCGAAGGGGAAATGACTCGAGAGGCCAACCTGCCCGCGCTGGTTTCAGAGAGTCGCTAGATCTCCGGGGCGCTCAGGGCTTGCCCGTCGCAGCACTCTCGAAATCCGCGACCCCCACCTTGACGACCGTGCCGTGCGCTCCGGCGTGCTCGTCAATCGACTTGGTATCAGAGTCGACGACGTGGTTCGGCTTCTCCGTCCAGACTCCATACACGCGGCCACCGAAAGCGGCAAGCCCCGTGTAGTCGCCAAAGAAAACGTTGCCGGCCTCAAAGGACTCATCGGTCCAGGCATAGTTCGCGAACGAACGTCCGCCGTCGGTCGAGCGCGCCAGCACAACGATCTGTTTCCGGTTGTGTGGATCACCACGCCGGTCGTAGAACACCACATCGACGCTTCCATCCACCGGGTCGACCGCAAGCCACTGAAAAAACTGTTCGGCGCCATCGTGGATTCTATCGTTGTTCACGCGCACGGCCGAGGCCCAGGTGCGACCACCGTCGGTGGACGTTGCGCAGAACACATCCAGATCGCCGTTCCGATAATCACTCCAGGCCACAAACAGCCGCTGGCTCCGCGGATCAATCGCGATCTGCGGAAATCCGTTCGCCCGTTCGAGAGTCAGTACGGCAAACATCGTGGGTGCCGTGTGAACTATCGGCCGCGCGTGAGAGAACGTCTTGCCTCCGTCGCGCGATGACGCTAGCATAATCTGGTCATCCTGGCTCCAAACTGCGTACAGCCTCCCGTCGGGAGCGACCACGCCGGCGAACCCTTCAGCCGCTCCGTTATCGTCGCGGGGCAATCCCGGGTGAGCATCGATCTCAATGGGCTTCGCCCAGGTTTTCCCGTCGTCCGTCGATCGCGAGAGCAGGATCTCCGAATCCGTCAGCGTCCACCGCGTCCAGCCTACATATAGGTACCCGGCGAAGGGGCCCTTCGTCGTGTCGGACACGATGTAGGGTTTGTCCTCCCAGGGAACGCCCGGTTCCGTGGGATGTTCGATGATCGGAATATGATTCGTCTCCCAGGTCTTTCCCCCATCGAGCGATCGCCGCACGAACAACCCGTTGCGCGAGGAATTGTGCGCCCAGTAGTTGAACGTGCCCAGCTTGTCGAATGCCATGTAACAGATGAATGCATGGCCTTGTTGGTCGAAGGCAGTCGAGACGTCGCCGGACACCCGATAGTTGGGCGGCTCAACGCCATCCGCCACCTCCCAGGTCCGCCCGGCATCCCGGGAGTACGCCGCGTGTGCGTTGTCCTGAAAGACTGCGACTACCTGCTGTGGGTTCGCTGGGTTGACGGCAATCGCAGGCTCGGTGAAATATCCCGGCTTGGGTGTGAGCGCGATAACTTGCGCGCCCGGAGCTTTGGGCAGTTCCTCAGCCTTCGCGCTCGGCAAAGCCTGCAGGCAGAAGATCATCGCCGCACAACCAAGCAGTGAGATAGTCGATCGTGCGCACACATAATAAGAAGACAGTGGTTTTGACATGAAGTTCGTCCCCGCGTTCAGGTTTTGCTTTGGCTCTCGCGAAATGTATAAAGTATACGGCCTTGGTTCTGATCGCGAGGTTCAAAGTGATCGCCCCTTCAAAGCAGCGCTCGGGTTTACTCACCCTCTTCTTACTGCTGGCATCGACCGTCTTCTGGCCCGCGGTTGTCGTCGCGCAAGATTCAAATGACCAGAAGGAACAGAAGAAGCCCCCAACTCCCGGCCCCATGCTCACTGCCGGGACGGTGGATTTCGACACGCAGGAGTTCACCCTCACCCTGGTGCGCTCAGCGCAGACAGTCGCGGCTCTCAAGCCGAAGGGCGCCGAAGATTTCGATTTCACCCCGGGCGATCTTCTAGTCGCTCGTTCCCAGGATGGGTATTTCCATCTCGGCGATATAACGCTGCGCTTGCGCACGGGGGATTCGAGCGAGTGGAAAAACTATTCGACCGCGGCCAAGCGCCAGCCGCTGGTTGCCCTTCCTCCGGCGAACGGGATCCTGGCTGCCGCTGATCTGGCGCCCACCCTGCCGCCCGACATCCCATTGCAGATCACCCGTAGCTGGGCGCTCGAGTCGAACAAGCTTGTCCTGCGCTTCACGCTGAAGAACAAGACGGCGGCGGCCGTGGAAGTGGGCGCGCTGGGTATTCCGATGATTTTCAATAACGTGCTCAACGAGCGTTCTCTCGACCAAGCACATGCCAAGTGCTCTTTCTACGATCCATACATTGGTGAGGACGCAGGATATCTCCAGGTCACACGGCTTAGCGGCCGAGGCCCCGCATTGCTCGTAGTGCCCGATGGCCGGACCCCATTCGAAGCTTACAACCCGATTCTCGATCGGCCGGATCGCTGGGGCGCAACGCCTGTGTTCACCGATCCAACCCCGCGCGGCATCACCTTTGAGGGCTTTTACGAGTGGATGGTGCACAGTCAGGCTTATGCCGAGAATGAGTGGAAAAAATCACAGCCATGGAACCCGCCAACGGCGTTGAAACTGGCTCCGGGAGAGTCGAAGAGCTACGGGGTTCGATTTCTTCTTGCCGACTCGATCCGGAACCTTGAAAAGACACTCGCTGCCAACGGCCGGCCGGTCGCGATCGGCGTTCCCGGTTACGTGCTGCCGCTGGACATCGATGCCCGGCTCTTCCTGCACTATTCCGCCAGAGTGAAATCGATCGCAGTCGCGCCGGCGGGCGCGATGGAGGTCCAGCGCCGGTCGACCTCTCCCGGGGGTTGGCACTCGTATTCTGTGAGAGGGAAGGCCTGGGGACGCGCTCGTCTATCCGTGACTTACGCCGACGGCACCGTGCAGGCGATCAGCTATTTCACGACCAAGCCCGCGGCCGCGGCGGTCGCGGACATGGGGCGTTTCTTGACCACGAAGCAATGGTTCACCGACGCTAACGATCCCTTTCACCGCGCTCCCTCGGTGATGTCGTACGATCGCGAACTCAACCAGATTGTCCTGCAGGACAGCCGTGCATGGATCGCGGGTCTCAGCGACGAAGGCGGTGCCGGATCCTGGCTGGGGGCGGCCATGAAAGAACTCGGCCAGCCCAACCAGGAGGAACTCGATAAGATTCAACAGTTCATGGATCGGGTTGTCGACGGCGGCCTTCAGTTCAACGAGGGCGCTCATCAATACGGCGTGCGCAAGAGCCTCTTCTACTACCAGCCCGATCATATGCCGCCCAATTTCTATCGCAGCGATTTGGACTGGAAGACCTGGACGAGTTGGAGCAAACAAGCGTCTGAAGCGACCGACCGTTCCTACAACTATCCTCACGTGGCTGCCGCCTACTGGGTCCTCTATCGGCTTGCGCGGAACCACCAGGGACTGGTGACGAGCCACCCCTGGGATTGGTATCTGACGAGGGCCTACCAGACTTCGGTCGCGATGACCAACTTCGCATCCGGCCTGGCGGAGTTTGGCCAAATGGAAGGCGACATTTTCCTGAAAATCCTGGTGGATCTGAAACTCGAAGGGATGAGCAACCAGGCCGCCACTCTCGAAGCCAAGATGCGCCAGCGCGCCGAGCGATGGAAAGCCCAAGCCTACCCCTTCGGCAGCGAGATGCCTTGGGATTCCACCGGACAAGAGGAAGTCTATGCCTGGACAAAATACTTCGGCTACGACGACAAAGCGGCCGTAACCCTGAACGCGATCCTGGGCTATGACCCGGCCATCCCGCACTGGGGATACAACGGCAGCGCTCGCCGTTACTGGGACTTTATCTTTGCCGCCAAATACCGGCGCCTGGAGCGGCAACTGCATCATTACGGCTCAGGCCTCAACGCGATCCCTCTGCTCGCTGAATATCGCGAGCATCCTGACGACTTCTACCTCTTGCGCGTCGGCTACGCGGGCACCATGGGCGTATTGACGGACATCGATCCCGATGGCTTCTTATCCCCGGCGTTCCATGGTTTTCCCGACATGCTCCGTTGGGACCCTCTTTCTGGAGACAACGGCCCAAACTTCTTCGGCCATGCGTGGAATACCGCCACCTACGTGGTCCACCATCCCGAGTTCGGATGGCTGGCGTTCGGCGGGAATGTGACGACCGAAGGGCCCGCGATCCGAGTGCGACCACTTGATTCGAGCCGCCAGCGCGTGTTCGTGGCGCCCTTGGGCCTCTGGGTCACGCTCGACGCCGGCAGCTTCGAAAGTTTTGAGATCGATGCAAAGACCGGTGTGGTCCGTTTAGAACTCTCTCCCGTCACCCCGTTCACGCCCACGGCCCAGCTTCGCCTTGAGCAACCGGCCAAGGTTCAAGGCGTGGGAACCTATCGTCCCACCGGAAAGTTCGACTCCCAGCGCGGCGCCTGGGTGGTGCCGCTCCAGTCCCACACCCGATGGATCGAGCTCAGCACTGGCGCTGGAACATCCTCGCAACAGGTAGAATCCAGTACGAAGTAAGAGTCAACCTGAGTTGTCGGGCTCGGAGGGTCGTGCGGCGGTGTGCGAATGTAGACCGATGAAATCGATGGGCCGCGGGGCAAAAGCGATTTGCTTCATCCTGCTCATCACGCTGTTTTCTTCAGCGGCTGCCCAGACCGCGCACGATCCGATCGAGCCCATCACCTCCGCCCTGCGCAACCACCAGTTCGATCAAGCCCTCCAGTTGCTTCAGCGCGCCCTGCAGCAGTTCCCGAAAAACGCGCAGTTGTGGACCCTGCAGGGAATCGCACTTTCCGGGCAAGGGCGGAACCAGGACGCACTCGCCGCTTTCCACCGCGCCCTAAGCATTTCCCCGGACTTGTTGCCCGCTCTCGAAGGTGCTGCCCAGATTGAATACGCCGCCTCCAGCAAGGACGCGATCCCTCTCCTGCATCATCTGCTGCGGTTGCATCCCAACGATCCAACCAGTCATGCCATGCTGGCGGTCCTCGAGTACCAGCGCGGAAACTGCGAGGCCGCCGTCGCCCACTTCGACAAGGCCGGAACGTTGTTGGACTCGCAGATTGACGCCCTGCATGCCTACGCCACTTGTCTGGTAAAGCGAAAACAATTCGATCAGGCCACGGAGATTTTTCAGCACGCTGTGGCGCTTCGCCCTGACGACCCCCAAGAGCGTCATCTGCTGGCCTCGATCCAGCTCCTGGCCAAGAAACCCAAAGATGCGCTCGCCACCCTCGATCCACTGCTGCAAAGCGCGAGTCCTGCCGCCGAAACCCTAGAATTGGTGTCTGCGGCCTACGAGGACAGTGGCGACACACCGCAAGCCGTGCGCACTCTCCGGGAAGCCATCGTGGCGGCCCCGACGAATGTCAGTCTTTATCTCGATTTTGCCACCATCTCTTTTGCCCATCAGTCTTTCCAGGTCGGCATCGACATCCTCAACGATGGCCTCGGTTTGATGCCCACGGCATCGCAACTTTTCCTCGCGCGAGGCGTACTCTATGTCCAGCTGGCGCAGTATGACAAGGCACAGGACGACTTTGAAAGAGCGTACCAGCTGGATCCCAGTCAGTCCTTGAGCTCCGCTGCACAAGGATTGGCCGCAGTGCAAGAACACGATCTCGATCGCGCGCTCACAACCGTTCACAGCAAGCTCGCGCGTAATCCGAACGACCCGATCCTGCTCTATCTTCAGGCGGACATTCTTTCTGAGAAAGGTGTGGACCCCGGCACTCCCGATTTTCAGCGAGCCTTGCGGTCGGCCAAGAAAGCGGTGGCCTTGCGTCCCTCGATGGCTCCGGCACACGACACGCTGGCCAAGCTCTATTTATTGGCCGGAGACAACCCGGCGGCCGCCGAACAATCGAGGAAAGCTCTCGCCCACGACCCGAAGGATCAAACCGCGGTCTATCACTTGATCCAGGCTCTGCGCAAGACCGGGCAAAAGGCCGAGATCCCCGACTTGCTGAAACGTCTCGCAGAACTTCGCGCCGCCACGACCCAAGAAGAGCGAGAACACAACCGGTACAGGCTGGTGGAAGACAATCCCTCCTCTCCGGAGACCAGTCACCCCTGAACCCGATGCCGGCCCGTGCCCCCATCCTTTACTCGGGTGCGGGCTGTGACGATAATTGAAAATCCGGTCGATCACTTGTCAGTCGAACGACCAAACAGGCTCATGACCCTAACCCGCCGTAATTTTGTCCGGCTCACTGTCGGTTCGGTGATCTCGGCATCGGCCACGCGACTGTGGGCGCAAGGCGTCTCCCAACATACGGCGAAGCCCATGGCAAGGCCCGCTCCCTCGGGGCGCCCCTTCCATGCCCACTTCGTCGATGTAGCCTCTTCGGCCGGGCTGAACAAACCTGTCATCTACGGCGGCATCGAAACCAAGAAATACATCCTGGAATCGACCGGATGCGGTTGTGCTTTTCTCGACTACGACAACGACGGTTGGATGGATATCTTTCTGCTCACCGGCACTCGTCTGGAGGGTGACCCGCCCGACGCAAGCGCGCGCCTGTACAAAAACAACCGGGATGGCACGTTTACCGATGTGACCGAGAAGGCCGGATTGAAGGCAGTCGGATGGGCATCCGGCGTCTGTATTGGGGATTACAACAACGATGGCTTTGACGACATTTTCTGTACCTACTTCGGTCAGAACCGCCTCTATCGTAATAACGGCGATGGTACCTTCACGGACGCGACCAAGGCGGCCGGCCTGGGGAACGATCAGCCTCGATGGGGCGCCGGCTGCAGCTTTCTCGACTACAACCGCGACGGCCACCTCGACTTGTTTGTCTCCAACTACGTCCGCTTTTCTTTCGAGCACGCCCCCGTCCCCGGGGCGAACGTGAACTGCAACTGGAAGGGCATTCCCGTCGAATGCGGTCCCCGCGGACTCCCCACCGGCCGCCACTCCCTCTACCGTAACAACGGCGATGGAACTTTCACCGACGTGAGCCAGCAGGCCGGGATCGCGGAAGCCACCGAGAGCTATGGCATGACCGTGGTGGCCGCCGACTTCGACGAAGACGGCTGGCCTGACATTTACCTAGCCTGTGACTCGACTCCCAGCCTCATCTTCATGAACAACCATGACGGCACTTTTCGCGAGGAGGGCGTGGTCCGGGGCGTGGCCCTGAGCGATGACGGCGCCGAACAGGCCGGCATGGGCGTAGGGATAGGCGACTACGATCTCGATGGGCACTTGGATCTTTTCAAAACCCACTTCGCCGAAGACGCGAATGCTCTCTACCGCAACGACGGCAAAGGCAGCTTCGACGACGTCACCCGCAGCGCCCACGTTGCGGTCGAGACGCGTTTTGTTTGCTGGGGCGCCGGCATCGTCGATCTCGATAACGACGGCTATCCCGACCTGTTTATGGTTACAGGTAACGTTTACCCGGAAGTGGAGCGGAAGCTGCCCCAATATGCCAACAAAACGCCCCGGGCCGTGTTCCGAAACCTGGGCAACCGTACCTTTGAGGAACTCGGTGCCGAGGCTGGCCCCGGGGTGGCGGAAGCACATTGCAGCCGGGGCTGCGCCTTCGGCGACTTCGACAACGACGGAGACATAGACATCCTGATTGTGAATCTAAACGAACCTCCGTCCCTGCTGCGAAATGATCTGAAGGGGAAACAGAACTGGCTCAAGGTGAAGCTGGAAGGCGTGAAATCCAATCGCAGCGCGATCGGTGCCCGAGTGTTGGTTCGTTACGGTGGGAAAGTTCAGGCCCAGGCCCTAACCAGCCAGAGCAGCTTTTATTCAAGCAACGATCCCCGCCTCCACTTCGGACTGGGCGCCTCCAGCAAAGTGGACGTTGAGGTTTTCTGGCCCAATGGCCTGCATGAAAAGTTCAAGGGCATCGTCCCCAACCAACTGCTTACTCTCCGCGAAGGAGTCGGCCCGGTCTCCAGTAAGGGCTGGAGCAAACTTTGACCGGCCTCGACACCCCGACGATGGGGTTTCGGTCTGCCAACCCGGCGGCACCGATGAGCCGAGCCGGCGCGCGATCGATCCAAAATTGAAGAATCGGATTAGCCCCATCAGAAAGTTCTTGACTCTTGTCGAGGTACGGAAGTATACATTATCCCACTTGCGGTAAACGTTTGCTCGGGTGGGGATTCTTATGGTTACTTGCCGGAAGCTAACTCCGTCCTTGGTTGTCTTGTCGTGCCTGCTGGTTTCTAGCCAGGCATTCGCGCAGTTCACCAGCAATCTCCAGGGAGTTGTGACCGATCCCAGTGGGGCGGGCATTCCAAACGCCAAGGTGACGCTGGTCAATGACGCGACGCAAGCTCAGTCTGCGACCACCACGGACGGCTCGGGCAACTATCGCTTCGTCAGCCTCGCTCCGGGTGCCTACAAGATCACCGTCGAAGCGTCGGGATTTGCCAAGTCCGAGGTCAGCATCGAGTTACTCACGGCGCAAAATCTTGCCGTGCCGGTTACGCTCAAAGTGGGTTCTGTCACCGAGGCCGTTAATGTCAGTGCCGAGGCGCCCCTGGTCAACACCGCGGAAACCCGCAATCAGTTGACCCTCGAAACCCAGACGCTCTCCACCCTCCCCCTGGCTGGCCACAGCTTCATTTCACTGGTCACCCTCGCCCCAGGTGTTTCCGGGCTCGGTACCATGGGCGGAGGAACTCCAGGCGGCGGCGGTACTCCCGGATCCGGAGTCGACAACTATTCCACTGAGACGGCGGTCGACGTGAGTGCGAACGGCCAGGGTACCGTCGGCAACAAGTACATCATCGACGGACTCGACGTCAGCAGCAGCATCCGGCAGGGGGTCCTCAACTTGACTCCCAATCCCGACGCGATCCAGGAATCAACGGTGCAGGTGAACACGTTCTCGGCGGAGTACGGAGGTGCCAGTTCCATCCAGATGACCAGCACCACCAAGTCCGGCTCCGATCAGTTCCACGGCCTCGCAAGCGACTACTTTACCCGTCAAGCGATGCTGGCTAAGTTCTCCCTCCCCAATTCTGCTCAAAAATACTCTCCCTTCCACAGCAACAACATGTCGGCTGCGATTGGCGGTCCGATCATTCCTCATCACCAGTTTTTCTTCTTCTTTGCGGTCGAACCTCTACGGTCGTCTACATCGACCGCTGGGGCGGCCATCCTGGCACCAGACCCTCAATTCGGAACTTGGGCTAAACAGAACTATCCGAATACCTTTGGAACTAAGATTCTGAATACCTACGCACCTACGGGGTTGAGCAGCAGCGCTCCGACCGTGACTGCGGGACAGGAGCTCCTCGGGGGCACAGGTTGTCCAGCTGGACAAACCACGATTCTGGTTCCAGGTTCGGCCACCGGATCGATTCCTTGCGATCTGCCAGTGATTGACAACGGGATTTTCAACTCCACCAACTTCCGCAACGGCGATCAGTATTTCATCCGCGTAGACAAGTATTTCAAGAACGACCGTGTCTATGGCAGCTTCTTCCGCACGACCCTGGGCTTCGGTGGGGCGGCGGTAATCCCCCAGTTCTCCTCCACCAACAACAACTGGCAACGCGCGTTCCAGGTGAACTACACCCACACCTTCAGTCCCACTACCCTGAATGAATTCATCTTCGCCCAGAACCGTATTGAGGGTAAACAGCATCAGACCGGCGACTTCACGGTTCCTTCCACTGGCGTCTCCGGGATTTCCAACTTGGATGGCTTCGGCGGCTTTTATGGCCAAGGTTTTGCCCAGGGAGACTTCATTCAGCACAACTACCACTGGCGGGACGTTCTCACGCACGTGCGTGGGGCCCACGTATTGAAGTTCGGTTACGACGGTTGGTTCGGGGATGATGTAGAACCGTTCCAGGGGCCTTGGTCAACCCCGAAGTTTCAATTTGATAACTTGCTGAAGTTGGCACAAGACAGTCCGCACACGGAAGGCGGGGTGATGTACAACCCCATTACTGGTCAGCAACAACTTTGGGAATGGAACGCGGCCTCTAAGACTTGGGGAATCTTTGCTGAGGACACCTGGAAGGCCAGACGCAACCTAACCGTAACTCTGGGTTTTCGTTTCGACGACCAGGGCAACCCCTACTCACGAAGTGCTTCGACAGTGTTCGGCAACTTCTACCTCGGCTCGGGCGCGACCTTTCCCGACCGGGTGGCCAGCGGCTCGGCGAAAGCCACCGGTAACGCTCTCAATCAATCGCCCAAGGCGTTCGATCCCCGTGCCGGCTTCGCATGGGACGTCACCGGAAAGGGCGACTGGGTCATACGAGGTGGAACCGGTGTTTACGCCAACTGGCTGTCCCAGGCCAACATTCAAGAGGAATTCCGCGGCAACCCTCCGGGACTGATCATGCCCACTTTTTTTGGCGGGACCGGCGCCAATTCGCCGGTATTCACTCAAGGAAGCGGCAGCAAGCCTCCCTTTGGATTCAGTTATCCGCCGCTGGCGGGCACCTCACACTGTCCTACAGCACCTTGTCTCGACGCCAAGGGAGGTATTCCTGGTGCATCCCCGACCATCGGAGGCATCAATCCAAATGTAAAGTCACCCAAGGCCTTCATTTGGGCGGGTACTGTCGAGCGTAAAGTAGCCAACAATTTCGTTGCCAGCGTGCTCTACAGCGGATCGCACTCGAGTGACCTGGTCGCGAATGGGAACCAAGCAGGCACGGTGAGCTATGGAGCTGACATCAATGCCTTGCCCGGTGATCTGCTGGTAAATGCGAACCCGGTTCGCCTCAATTCCAGTTTCGGAGTGATTAACTATGCGGACAATGATCGAGTGGCGAACTACGAAGGCGTGACCTTTGATTTCAGAGGACGAGCGAAACGCGCGTTCTTTGACGCTTCCTACACTCGTTCCAGTTCCAAGGATGACGCGGGAACCGGCGGCGCCAGCATCGGCAGCGGCTCGTATCCGACGGCATTGAACCCGCACCAATTCTACGGACCATCTCCGTGGGATGTTCCGAACCGCTTCTCCCTCACCTTTAACTACGAGATACCGGGTCTCAATGGTGGACGCGGGGCCGTGGGCCTGTTGACAGGGGGCTGGGGCTTAAGTGGGACGAGTATCTATCAGTCGGGCTACCCGTTCACAGTTTTGACGACAAAGCCCTACAGTGGGTCGAAATATGTTGTGGGTCAGGACGCGGCTCTGTCCGGGACAGGTGACTACAATGCGGACGGTGACAACATGGACTATCCAAATGTCACCAGCTATCACCAAGGAATGGCGGAGAGCGCTTACTTAAGTGGTGTTTTCGCAGCGGGACAGTTTACGGTTCCGATAGCTGGCACCAACGGGAACGAGAAGACGCAGCAGTTCCGCCAACCGGCCTTCTCGGAGACAGATTTCACGGTCTACAAGGACACTCGCGTCATAGAAAGAGTCAATTTTCAGCTGCGCTTTGAGTTCTTCAACCTGTTTAACTATCGAAATTTCTTCCTTGATCCTAACCTCGCGCATGGTTCCTTTGGAATCGCCACAAGCCAGCAGCTGCCGAGAAATTGGCAGATTGGCGGAAAGATTACCTTCTAGACGGGAGTCAACCCCTAAAAAGGGGAAGGACATTTCACGTCCTGTCGCCGGAAAGGCTGGTAACTCGCACCAGGAGGAGCCAGCCCCCAACCGAGAACGGTTCGACAGGGTCGAGAGCGGCTTGCTCGCGCACGGGCGCGATCCCGCAACCGCTTATTCTGAACTGCGCGCACGCCCCGAACGGATCTTCTTAATCTCTTCCAGTCGCTCCCGGATTCTCCGCTCCGCCCCTTCGTTCGTCGGGTGGTAGTACTGGCGGTCGCGCAGGTTGTCGGGCAGGCCCTGCATGTCGGCAACCTTGTTCTCCGCATCGTGCGCATATTGATAGCCCTGCCCATACCCAATGCCCTTCATCAGTGCGGTCGGCGCGTTGCGCAGGTGCAACGGGACAGGTTCGGCTGCAGTCTGCTCGACGTCCCGTAGCACCGCGCCATAGGCGGTGTACAGCGCGTTCGACTTCGGCGCAACCGATAGGTAGACGACTGCCTGCGCCAGCGCCAGATTGCCTTCCGGCATTCCGATGAAATCCACCGCATCCCGTGCCGCCACACAGAGCGCGAGCGCATTCGGTTCGGCCAGACCGATGTCCTCTACCGCCATCCGCACCACGCGGCGCGCGATATAAAGGGGATCCTCCCCGGCCTCCAGCATGCGCCCCAGCCAGTACAGCGCGGCATCCGGATCACTATTGCGCACGGACTTGTGCAGCGCCGAGATCAGGTTGTAGTGCTGTTCTCCCGACTTGTCATAAAGCAGGATCCGCTTTTGCAGCGCGTCGTGGACAATCTCGTCGGTGATTTCGGCGCCCGTTTCTGTCCCGCTCGATTGCTCGGCCAGCGTCGCCGCCACTTCCAGCACGTTGTAGGCGCTGCGGGCGTCGCCGCTTGAGTAACTGGCGATTTTGTGGAGGACCTCCTTAGACGCTCGCAGTTTCATCGCTCCCAGCCCGCGCTCTTCGTCGGCGAGGGCTTTCTGGAGCAAACCCACGATCTGTTGTTCAGTCAGCGGCTGGAGAACGTAAACCCGGGTGCGTGACAACAACGCGGAGTTAATTTCGAACGAAGGATTCTCCGTGGTAGCGCCGATCAGCCGGATGTTGCCTTTCTCGACATGCGGAAGGAATGCGTCCTGCTGTGCCTTGTTGAAGCGATGGATCTCGTCGATGAACACGATGGTGCGCGTGCCGTACTGCTTGGCGCGCTCAGCGTCGGCCATGACCTGCTTGATTTCTTTGATGCCCGCAAGCACAGCGGAGAACTCGATGAAGTCCGCCTTGGTCATGCGGGTGATGATTTTCGCGAGCGTAGTTTTGCCCGTACCTGGAGGTCCCCAGAAGATGAGCGATCCCGGGTCGTCGCGTTCCATCTGCGTGCGCAGCGGCTTGCCGGGCCCAACCAGATGCTCCTGCCCCGCATACTCATCCAGCGTGCGCGGACGCATGCGATCGGCAAGCGGCCGCGTGCTGTCGGACTGTTCGCCGCCTCCGGGAATGGTTTGGAAAAGGCTCATAGAGCACGCAGCAGCCAGCAATCGTCCGGACGGCACTTAGCATCTGGCACTTAGCACTCAGTCCCTTCCGGCAACCCTCGCGGCTGGCTAAAAGCCAAGTGCCAAATGGCAAGTGCCAGTCGGGTTGACAGCTGAGTGCTCACCCGTTCGCTCGCTGCCTTGCCATCTCGTACAGCACAATGCTAGCCGCCACCCCCGCGTTCAATGATTCGACCTGCGGAGCATGGGGGATGGCCACGATCTCATCCATCTTCGCCAGAAGGTCGCGCGGGACCCCAGAGCCCTCGCCGCCGATCAATATCGCGATCGGCCCGGAAAGATTTGCTTCCCGCAACTGCGTGCCTTTGTGCGATGAGGTCGCGACCAGCCGCGCCTGGCATTCGCGGAGCAGGGCCAGCGCCTCTCCCAGTTTGACTCGAACCACAGGCAGCCGGAAGATCGACCCCGCCGAACCTCGCACCACCTTGGGATTGAACGGACTCACCGTGCCTTCCCCCAGTAGGGCGCCTACCGCTCCAAAAGCCTCGGCCGAGCGCAAGATCGTTCCCAGATTGCCCGGATCTTGTAGGCCCGCGACCGCCACCACCGGGCCAGCCTGGATCCTTCCCAGCACATCCTCCAAAGAGTGCTGCCGGTACCGCACCAGCGCGGCGACGCCCTGTGGCGTCTCGCTCGGAACTGCGCTGCCGAACAGCTTGTCAGGCAGAACGACGGTCTCTACGTGCGCCCCGAGTTGCGGCAGCAGTCGCTCTGCCCGGGTTTCCGCCGACTCGCTGAAAAAGACGGCGTGCAGCTTGAGTCCGCTCCGGATCGCTGCCTCGACGATCCTCAGTCCCTCGATGGCACAATCTCCGGCCTCAGTGAGCTCCGCGCGGGCGAAGGCGCTGCGCAGTTCCTTTACCAGCGAGTTGTGGCGGCCCTCGACGCGGCGCAACCGCTCTGGCTTGTCGTGGCGGGCTCGGGCAGAAGGGCGAGGCTGGCTCATCGCGAGGCGTCCGCAGCAGCATCATACGCTGTTTGTTCGGCTTGCAGCGCTGCTCCGTGTTATGTTAGCTTTCGCCATTTCAACTGGAGAAATCGGAAGGAACCGCTGTGCACGCGGAAATCATCAAGATCAATCACGACACTCCGGAAGCGTCATTGGTGAAATACGCGGCCGAGCAGATCAAGTCGGGCCAGGTGCTGGGAATGCCCACCGACACCTTTTACGGTCTGGCCGCAGACCCGCTCAACCTGCGCGCAGTCGAGCGCGTCTACGAAATCAAGTCCCGCTCCCGCCACAAGCCTCTGTCGCTGTTGATCGAGAATGTCGATCAGGCGGAAGATCTTGCCCGCCCTTTGCCCAAGGAATTTTACGATCTGGCGCGTCGCTTCTGGCCCGGTCCTTTGACCATCATCGTGCGCGCGGCTTCGCGTCTGCCCTTGAAAGTGACGGCCAACACCGGCAACGTGGCGTTGCGAGTGCCTTCGGCCAAGATTCCGCTCGCCGTCATCCAGGCCGCGGGCATTCCGATTACGGCGACCTCCGCGAACCTGAGCGGAGCCTCCGAGTGCACCACCGCGGAGCAGGTGCGCGACCAGCTCCAGGACCGCATCTCCATCATCGTCGATGGGGGAACTTCACCCCGCGATGTGGCATCGACCATCGTCGATCTCAGCGACGAGGAAGCGCGTTGGCGCGTGCTTCGTGAAGGCGCGATTCCGGCCCAGGAGATTTCTACGTTCTTCGCCCAAGGCTGATGAACCCGACCGCGAGCCAGTTCCCACGACCCCGCTGGCTGCTGTGGCTGGGAGCGGGGGCGGCTCTGGCCTTTGGCCTGTTTCTGCTGATCACCAGCCTGCGCATCGTCCACGAAGCCGGCAGGGAAGAACTGCATCCTGCCGACGCGATCGTCGTCTTCGGCGCCGCCGAATACTCAGGCCGTCCTTCGCCGGTTCTGCGGGCCCGCCTCGATCGCGCCTATGAGTTATTCCAACTCGGCCTGGCCCCGGTGGTGATCACGACCGGAGGCTCCGGTGCCGACCCCCGCTTCAGCGAAGGCGGAGTGGGGCGCGACTACCTGCTGCACCGCGGCATCCCTGAACGCGATCTCATCGCCGAGACCCAAGGCTCCGACACGGCGCAGTCGGCCGAGCGCGTCGGGGTTATCCTGCGCGCCAATGGCCTGCACTCCTGCCTCGCGGTCAGCGACGAATACCACGTCTTCCGTATCAAGGTGCTGCTCGAGCACGAGGGGATGCTGGTCTACGTCGCCCCCCGAACCGGGTCGCGTCCCAAGGGGCACTGGCAGCGAATGATCGCCGTTCTGCGCGAGGCCGTGAGTTACTTGGTGTGGAAGCTGAATATTCCAGCGTAGGAGAAAGTAAGGTTGCAAAGAGTTTCAAGGTTTCGGAGGTTTCAGCCCACCCCAGTCTCGCAATCTTGAAACCTTGAAACCTTGAAACCTTGAAACCTTGAAACCTTGAAACCTTGAAACCTTGAAACCTTGAAACCTTGAAACCTTGAAACCTTTTCCTTCTACCACCCCATTCTCTCCCGCAGCGAAGTTACGTGCGCCACGTGATGTCGCCCGTGCCAGGAGTAGAGAGCCAGGGCCTTCTCCAGGGTCAGCAGGCCGATTTCCGGGTGGCGGAAGGTGCGCTTCCATTCCTCGGCCTGCATGGCGCGCAGCACCAGCATCCAGCGCTTGTGCAGCGATTCCAGCAGGACGAGCGACAACTCCACCGGCGCCGTCGTCGCATCCGGCAGCTTCGCCCAGCGATCTTCCAGGTACGGGCGGATGGTCGGCGCCTCTTCGGTGAGCGCCAGTTTGAAGCGGATGTAGGAATTCATATGGCTCTCGGGCAAATGATGGACGACCTGGCGCGCCGTCCATCCTCCTTCGCGGTAAGGCGTGTCGAGTTGCAGGTCCGAGAGGCCGCGCACTGCACCCCGCAAGCGTGCCGGGGTTAGCTCGATGTCTTCGAGGTGATTGGATTTCTGCTCTTCTGTGAGATTGCCGTCGAAAGAAAATTTCCCGATAGGATACCGCGGATCGTCCGCCATGCTCGCCTCCTGCTGAATTAGATCACAGCAAAGCGGCGGAAAACTCGGAGGAAGGCGAAGGCAAAGCCTTCCCCCGGCTTTCTCCTGCGAACTTACAGTACAGTGACCAACACGCTTGTTGTATGTGTGGTGCTCCCGCTCGTGCCCGTGACGGTCACCGTGTAGTTGCCGGCCGGGGTGCCCGGACGGCCGCCGCCGCCCGAGCTGCTGCTACCTCCACATCCGACCGCCGCAGCCAGGAGCGCGACCACCACGAGGGTGAGGACGACACCCCAACGGCGACGGCGCGTCGGAATCCCGCACAGCCAAGCACCCGCCAGCAGAGCGCCGCTGCCACTCAGCCAGAGCGGAGCAAAGGGAGCGCTGTGCTGGCCGAGCCTCGCGCTCGTGGCGGGTGAAGAGGTTCCCGCCTTCGTGGTGTTGATCGTGAGCGTGGCCGTGCCCGTACTCGGAGTGCCACTGGGCGTCACCGGGCTGCCGGTCACCGAGCAGGTGATCAGCGCGGAAGCCGGCGGACTGCAGGTGAGAGTGACGGCTCCGCTGAACCCGTTCCTGGAGTCAATCGTAATCGTCGAAGTGGCCGACGCGCCCGGCGCCGATATGACGGTGTTCCCAATCGTACCGTACATCGTGAAATCCGCCGCGGTCGGATTCCCGCTGCTCCAGTTGGTCATAAGGACGCCGGCATCGATCGTTCCCCAGCCGGTTACCAGGTCGTAGCCGGGGCCGGCGCTGTAGCCGTACTGGAGCGTGCCCGAGGTCGGACAATCCGGCGTTCCGGAACCGCATGGCACCAGGTTGTTCCCGGTCGTGATGTCATGAAAGGACTCTGGATGGGCTGCGGCCACGGCGTACAGCGTGGGATTGATGTTGCCTTGCCCCGTGGTTACGCCAGTCTTCTGGTTCAGGATAGCGAGGATGCCGGCGAATGTCGGTACGCCGAATGAGGTCCCGCCGGCAATGCTGAAGCTCGTCGGGCAGCCGCCCGTGTTGGTCGTCGGGTCGGTCGCGCAGAACAAATAGCCATCGTGTTGCGGAGACGCAGCCAGCGCAATGTCGGGGACGTCCCGCACCCCGTCAGCGGGGACGCCCGTTCCCGCTTGCCAATCCGGTTTGGAGAACAGGGAACTCCTACCCCCGCCCGTGGCTTCCAGTTGCTGGGTCAGCGCTGTATCGTTCCAAGTCGTTTCCGGAATGTAGCCGAGCGCCGCGCCAGCAACGCTCCAGTAGGTCCCCGACCCTTCATTGAAAGTTGTGCCGCCGACCGAAGTGCTGTAAGGCATAGCGCCCGGAAGATCGACTGCCAGGCCGGATTGCGCGGGCAACGGAGGTGAATCGCAATCCGCCGGGCCCGTGTCTCCAGCCGCCGCGACGATTGTTTGTCCTTGCGCATTCGCCGTCTGTCCGTCTAGTACAGCCGCACTTATTTGAGACGAGGTGAACTGCAATTCGCACAGTCCGTAGCTGGTACTGATAATCGGAGCACTTTTTTGTTCGATCGCATAGTGGATGGCATCAAACGCCGAGCCGGCGGTTCCGGCGTAGTAGAAGATGACCTTGGCCCCGGTCGCAATCGCCGCCGACCACTCCAAATCGAGGCTCGATTCGGCACTGTCGCCCGCGCTCACCGCCGGAGCTGATCCCGTGTTCGGTACTTGCAACTGCTGAAAGTTGCTGCTCGAGCGCGGCGGCAGCTGAAAGCTCGTGCGAAAAGCATCTAAGTCGGCCAAGGTAATCGTAGCCTGGCCTACCACCACGATGCTCTGATTTGACCCAGTCGGCGTGCTGGGGAGGTCATAAATTTTTGCGAAGTCAGCCGGGGCAAGGTTGTGCACCCCATTCAGCAGGAACTGTGATTTGATCTCCTGGGCCGAGACCGTGTGGCGCTTTACGCGAGCCTTCGGACGAAAGTCATCGAGGTGATCAAAGCCAAGTACCACTCCCGAGAGGGCCGCCGGAACCGATAGCTCCGTGGCGTTTGCGAAATGCTGCTCGCCCCGCACGAGATAGTGGTGCATCTCGGTTCGAAATACCGTTTCGATCCGTGACACCGCGCCGGTGAAGAATATCCGGCTGCGGTTTCGAGCCACCCGTTCGACCGTGAAGCCCTGCCCCTGCAACCAGGAAGTTACTGCAGCCACGTCTGCAGTGCTCACACCAAAACGCTCCGCGTACTGTTCCGGCGTCAGCCATTGGTGATAATTCGCAGAGGATGGGTCCTGCTGCTCCTGGAGTAGCTTCTCCATCGCGGCATCCTGCGCGACCGTCCGCTTAAACACCAGGGACACGCCGTCGAGCCGGGCGCCGCCATCCATGCGTCCCTGGTCGAGGGCGCCTTTCAGTTGGCCGTGCAGGTTCCCCTCGAGCACGACCGTCTCACGGTCGTCGATCGCCTGGGTTATCCGGTCTCTGGCCTTGGTTTGCGGAAAAGCGTTCAGGGTCAGGCCCAATGTCAAAAGCAAAGCGGCAGACTTCAATCGTGAATGCACCATCCGGCTCCGATTCAGGGTTATCTGTGCAGGCTGCGTTGGTTATTCGGGAATGGATTCGAATTTCCCAGCGAAGGATGCCTCGCCGAACTCTGACCAGCCCTATTTGAGATATACGGTTACAGAGATTGTAGTTCAGAAGGGAACATGCAGGAAATTGCCCGGTAGGACATTACTCAGAAGGACATTACCTTCTTTTATTGTCGAGTCAATGCCAGGATGCGCACCGGCCCGTCGACTTCGCCTTCCAGCTTCATGGGTGCCACCACTACCACTGCTCCCGCGTCCGGAACCCGTTCCAGGTTGGCCACGTTTTCGAGGTGATAAACGCTGTGCGCCAGCGTGTACTGGTGTATCGCGAGTGTCTTTGAAGAGCCCGGATCGACGCTGAGCGTGTCAATCCCCAAAGCCAGAACGGCCCGACCCTCGACCAGAAATTTTGCTGCGTCCGGCGAGTATCCGGGAAAGTGCATCACGCCCTTCTTGTCGACGTTACGGTAGTCGGCCGGAGAGGTCCAGCGTCCGCCCCAGCCGGTTCGAGCCAGAACCACGGCTGCGGCAGGGATCTCCCCATGCATCTGTTCCCATTGGGCGATATCTTGGACCGAAATTTCATAGTCCGCATTGCGCTGGGTCTGTGCGGTCACATCCAGCACCGCCAGAGGGGCGATGAGCCTTTCCGGCGGGATCTGGTCCACGGTCCACATGCCGCGGATCAACTGGGCGGGCGCGTCAATGTTCGTACCTGTCGAGGCCGACGTCGCCATTCGGCGCGGAGCATCCTTCTGCACCAGCGTCGCGGAGCGGATGATTTCACCTGCGGATTCTACCCCTCGCTGCGCGGCCGTCTTGCTCAGGGGGTGGGTCAAATCGACCACGCCGGTAAACCCGCTGGGCTGCGCCGTGCTGGGGCGATGCTGCGCAAACAGAAGCAGCGCCAGCGCCAGAGCGTATCCGATCACAAGAGGCTTAATCTTCATCGCATCCTAACCGACACTTCCAACCGTCGCGCGGACCCGTCGGGAAACGATGGGCCAGAGCGGCTTTGGGAAGCCCAGACTGCCAGGGGAGTACTCAGAATTGTCGCCTGCCAGTAACCATCTGCTCAAGGTACCGACGGACATGACCAGCGGGATTCGCCCGCGCCGACCTGCTGCTGGCTGTCGTGCGGGGCCTCGCCCACGCCCGCTGCGTTCAGACAATGAGACTGAGGAAAATGCCGGCCAGCGCCGCAGCGGCCGTGCCGATGAAATTCACGGCGTCGTTGTTAAGCCGCCCCCGGCGCTCGAACCGTGCACCCAGGTAGCTATCCAACAGCATCCCCACGACGCCGCACGCAACCGCGACCCAGAGCCACCTCGTCGGGACCAAGTTCGTTAGCCTGCAGACCAGGGTGACAACCGCCGCTGCTCCCATTCCGGCCGCGGTGCCTGCGAGCGTGATCCCGCCGTCGGTGCCCGCCGGTACCGATTCGAATGTTGTGATCAGGCGGGCGCTCTCACTGAATGCCTGTCCAAACTCGCTCGAAACCGTGTCCGCGGCCGCCTCTGCCAGCGCGGCCGTCATCGCTAGCAACCACGCCCTCAGGCCCAGGGAGGCATACAGAAGAGCACAGGCGCTTGCCATTCCCAGGTTTGCGAAGACCTGCGTAGCGGTCCGCCCCGCTCCCGCCTCTGCCGTGCCCAGGCGCAGTTTTCGGGCGTGCCCCATCCGCGTGGCCAGCCACGTCACCACGAACAGGGAAAACAGAGCGGCGAAGGCGCCCGGACCCGCGGCGGCAAAAAGGGCAAAACAGATGGCGGCACCCGTGACTGCTCCCGATCGGCTTACCCCTCGAATCAGGTACCCGAGGGCCGCAAACGCCACCGTAACCGCGCAAACCGCCCCCAAACGGACCAGCGTGACCGCCCACCAGCCCGGCGAAACCCGTGTTAAGTCAAATCCATTCAACTGCATAGACGGAAACCATGAACCTCGTCCTAAGCCGGATGAGGCGGAATCCAATTGATAACTACCAGCGCTTGGGGCAGCCCCGGTCCCAACCCCTCCCGTCGGGCTTTTCCTTTGGATTACCGGCCCCAAGTTCGTGCATCAAAAAGCCGGATGTACGTTAAACTTTCGACGCTGGGCGCGGCTCTGGCGCCTTTCTTCGGTTCGGGGTGAACTTATGGCGGCCTCCGTTTGGTCCGGATATCTGACTTTTGGCTTGATCTCGATGCCCGTGCGCCTGTTCTCGGGCGCGCGCAGCAATGGTATTTCCTTCAACATGCTCCACCGGCCTGACCTGCAGCGGGTCAAACAGCAATACTACTGCCCGGCGGAGAACCGCGTAGTCGAGCGCAGCGAAATCGTCAAAGGCTACGAGTTTCGCAAGGACGAGTACGTGGTCATCGAGCCCGAGGAAATCAAGAAGATCGAGCCGCAGACCGCGAAGACCATGGAGATTCTCGAATTCGTGAAAACCAGCGAGGTCGACCCGGTCTACTTCGAGTCTTCCTACTACATGGTGCCTGACGAGGCCGGCCGCAGGCCCTATGCGTTGCTCACCAAGGCCCTCGAAGAGAGCGAGTATGTCGCGATCGCGAAGCTGACCATGCACAACCGCGAATACACCGTGTTCCTTCGCCCGCACTCGGGCGGCATGATGCTGCACACCATGTATTACGCCGATGAAGTCCGCCAGGTCGAAGAGTTCGGGGCGCCCGACGTTGAACTGAAAGACGCCGAGGTGAAGGTCGCGCACCAGTTGATCGAGGCACTCGCCGCCGAATGGGACCCGGAAAAATATCACGACTCCTTCCAGGACAATCTGAAAAAGCTGATCGAAACCAAGTTGGAAGGCGGCAAGGTGGTCGAAATCGACAGGCCCAAGAAACTGGCCCCGGTGGTCGACCTGATGGCGGCGTTGAAACAGAGCCTGGCAGAGATGGAAGGCAAGAAGAAGCCGGCCGCGACCACCAAAACTTCTCCCGAGGCAGCGGTTGCGGGTGAAAAATCGCGCCGGGGCAGGTAGAGAGGTAGACCAGCCCGAGTCCGACTCTTCTTGACGGTGTCCCCGGAATTTCCTCTGCGTTCTTGGCCGTGAACGGGTGGCCCCTCGTCTAACCCGCGTGTCCCCATCCCTTCCTTGAGCGTTGTGACATTGTCCCTAAGACCCAAGCAACCCGCCGCCCCAGGCCCACCACTAAGTTTGAGGAGCGTAGCCGCCTCCAACTGAGAACTGAGAACCCGGAATGGAGAACTGCTATCAACAACTGGCCACTGAAGTCCATTCCCGATTACAATGTTCAATTCTGCAAAGAGCCTTGCAAGTTCATGAATCTGCGTGCTGGGGTGCCGATGAATTGGGTGCGTAATGGGCGGATCGCGGCCCTCCTGTTCTGTTTTCTGATCTGTATTGCTTGTGGTGACGTGTACCGACCAACCATCATCCCCAATCCGGTGCCTCCTCCAGACCCCAAGAATTACCACGCTGTGCTCGCCCTGAACCAGAATACGACCTTCAATCCCGGTACCGGTATGCAAGTCGACGTCTCCGGAGACTCCAGTGCGGGCGTAACCAAGGTGGCCCTCGGTCCGGTGCACGCGGCCCTGATCAATTCCAGGGTCTGGGCGGCCAATAACCTGTCCAACTCGGTGAGCGTATTCAGTCTGGCAAGCTCGGGCTTTAGCATCGGCGCCTCCTCCGACATCAATCTACCGACTGGCTTCAGCCCGGTCTTCGTGCACAGCACGGAAAGCGCAACCGCCTACATCGCGGGCGCTGCCAGTCCGAACCCAGCCGCCGCCCCCGGAATCGTCGTTGCCATCGGCACCGCCAACCTGGTGATGAGCGCGTCGATTCCGGTGGGCAGAAATCCGGTTGCCCTGGCCGAGACCCCGGACGGTCATGAACTCTACGTCGTGAACCAGGCCGACGCCAACGTCACTCATATTCATACAGTGGATCGCTCCGTTGTAGTTCCCACCATCCCGGTGGGGCCGTCGCCTTCGCTCGCCTATGCCCGCGCAGACAACCAGCGCCTTTACGTGCTGAATCAGGGAAGCATCACGACCATCAGTACGTTCGACGACTCTGTGGTGAACGGCGGCGCCACTGCTGTGGACTCCGGTGCCAACTTCATGATCTACGACAGCCACTTGAGCCGGCTGTACGTCACCAGTGCGTCAGGTTTCCTTTACGTCTACAACACCGCGGTGGATCCAGGTTCCACGGGAGCGCCTTTCCTGATGAAGCAGATCGCGATCCCCGGAGCCGGCGATTGCGCCCAGTGCGTTCCAATCTCAGTCGCGGCCCTGCCCGATGGCACGCGGGTCTACGTGGGCAGCGCGGTTGAGACCACCGACACGACGAAATGCGCCCAGCCGATCGGCCTGCCGGCGGTGAACTGTTTCCTCACCCAGGTCACGGTTGTGGATGCCATCAATCTGACTCTGCGGAACAACTCGGCAACGTCGCCGAACCCGATTCCGGTGCCGACCGCCAGCGCGACCGTTCCGCCCGGGTCTCCCGTTTATCCCGAGGCGAACTGTTCGAGCGTTCGCTTCCGCGTTTCGATGGCAGTGGGCGCGGACAGCAGCCGCGTTTTTTTGGCCGCTTGCGATGCTGGCGGGGTTGCCACCATGAACACTTCCAATGACACCTACGTAGTGACGCTGCCCGCACCCCTCAGCGCGTACGCGCCCATCCAAACCGATCCCAATCTGCCGGCTCAGCCGCCGCCGCAGAATCCAGTATTTCTCTTCACCGCTCAATAGTTCTGGCCGGCGTCAGAGGTGAATGGGTTTTCGTTTGCGAGGCCACGGCGCAAGCCGTGTGTAAGGAAGGGGAATGGGTCAAAAAACGAGTGCACCGGTTGCGTAGCGGCAGTCTGTTTGCGGGCGAGCTTCCGCCGCCGGGGAACTCAGCTGCCTGCGGCCGCCGCCCGGTCGGCGTGCCGGCGCCGGTTGTAGCGCATGGCGATATTCATGAACACGCTCCCGATCGGAGTCTCAAAGCACATCACCAGCGCCTCGGTATCTTCGCTGCTCTTAATGCCCTCTTCCGAGGTGTGCAGCACCGGAGGGTGTACCCGGAAATGGAAGCCCTGGTCGTTCAGCGCCGTGATCGCATTGCCGATGATCTGGTTGGCGAGTTCACAGGCCGTTTCCCGGATCAAGCTATCGGACTCGGGCAGTTCCGCTCCCGCCATCTTGCTGGCCACACGCACCGCGGTCTCGGGATCGAGGTCAATGATGATGCGTCCCTCAATGTCGCCGGTAACCCAAACCATGGCCGCCACGCCCTTGCGGCGATAGGCTTCCTCTTCCATGTTGAGGCTGCCGATGGCCGTGCTGCACTGCAGGCCCTGAGCCAACACCGCGTCCGCCGAGTTGATGAACGGCTGGATCAACTCCATCTTCATGAGATCAGGCTCCCGCGCCGGCCGCCGTGGTCACGGCGCCGTCGTCGCCCAAGACGTATTTGATGACTTCGTAAAGCACTTCCGGCTTGACCGGTTTCTGTACGAAGTGACGCGCGCCTCGCTGTAACGCGGCCACGATGTTTTCCTGATAACCAACCGAAGACACCATCACGATGCGCGCTTCCGGATGCGACTGCACGATCCGTTCCGCCGCTTCGATGCCCTCCATCTGCGGCATGGTGATATCCATGAGCACGATGTCAGGGTGGGTTCGATCATACTCGGTGATGGCGGTCAGGCCATCGCCGGCCTCGCCGGCCAGATGTCCACCAAAGGACTCGACCATGCGGGCCAGGTTCTTGCGCGCAAAGACGGAGTCGTCCACGATCAGGTACCGGACTGGCTGCCCGTCCTTACTGCGTTTCACTGGCGCAAACTGCTCCATAACAGCCTCCTGTTGCTACTTGCTACCACACGGCGCTTCCGCCGGCTAGATAACCCTAGTTTTGCCCGGCACTTGCGGATTTCCCGCTGGCGCCGTTCCCTGCATCGCTCTCGCCCCGTCCGGCCTCGGTCGCACACTGAGCCATCAACGTGCTCGCCATGGCTTCAAGGTCGACTATCCGGACGGCATATCCCCGGTCGATCGCCGCCTTGGGCATGCCGAACACCACACAGGACTCTTCGCTCTGCGCAATGGTCATGCCACCCGCCGCTCGTACCGCTCCCAAACCCTCGGCGCCGTCGTCGCCCATGCCGGTCATGATGACCCCCAGCGTTTGCGGCCCGAACTCTTCGGCCGCACTGCGGAAAAGCACATCCGCTGAGGGCCGGTGGCCGCGAATCCTGGGCTCATCGCTCAGCAGCGCGACATTTCCCAACGGCAACCGCTTGACCTTCAGATGGCGGCTGCCCGGGCAGATCAGAACCCGGCCCGTCAGGAGAAGGTCTCCCGACTGAGCTTCTTTCACTCGCAGGGCGCAGCTTTCATCCAGCCGGCGCGCGAACATCTCCGTGAAGTTCTCGGGCATGTGCTGGACCACCACGATCGTGCCGGGAAAATCCGCCGGCAGCTGCGAGAAAACGTACTGCAGCGCGTTGGGCCCGCCCGTCGAGACGCCAATCGCCACCACCCGCGACGGCGCTTGGGCAGTCGCCAGCGGGGCTTTCCCCGACGGTTGGCCGCTCGAGAGCGGCTGGACCATCACGCTCTTGCTCTGGCTCGCAGCTTTAATCTTGGTGATCAGCTCGGCGGCGATTTCCGGCATCCGCGTGGAAACGTCTTTGGGCTTGGCCACGAAGTCGAACGCCCCCAAACCCAGGGCCTTCAGCGTGATGCTGGCGCCTTCCGTGCTGTGCGAACTCACCACGATCACCGGCACCGGATGCCGGCGCATAATCTGCTTGAGCATGTCGATACCGTTCATGCCGGGCATTTCCAAGTCGAGCGTGACCACCTGTGGTTTCAGGTCTTCGATCTTCTTCAGCCCGAAACTCCCGTCCATCGCGGTGCCCACTACCTCGATCGAGTCATCCCTTTCGAGGATCTGCGGGATCAACTTCCGCATTAGGGCTGAATCATCCACCACCAGGACCCGCACTCGCGAGCTCATGCGTGGCCTCCGCTTGCGCCCTGGCTCAAACGCGCCTTGTCCGCATGCGACAGCAGCAATCCGGAGCTGACTCCTCCGTTTACCGTCGGCCGGGAGCGGGCAAAGTGCTCCACCACCGCCGACAGGTTCAGAATCAAGACCACCCGGCCATCACCCAGAATCGAGGCTCCACTCACCAGGTCGGTCGAGATGGCATGGTCGTCCAATGCTTTGATGACCAACTCTTCCTCACCCTCCAGCCCATCCACGATGAGCCCGAACTTCCTCTCTCCCACACTGATTACCAGCACAAACAGCTTGCTCGCGCCTCGGTCTTCTCCCTCTGCCGGAGGCTGGCCCAGCCGTACCAGCGGCAGAACTTGGTTGCGCAACTGCAGCACTTCGTAGTGGTCCACCTGGTGGACCTCCGACTGCCGCGTACGCGCGATCTCGGTCACTGCATTCAGCGGGATGGCATACAGGCGCTGCTCTACCCGGAACAGCAGGGCTTTGATAATGGCCAGTGTCAGCGGGAGTTTCAGCCGGAACGTCGTGCCTTGCCCGGGATGCGTCTCGATGTGTACCGTGCCCTTCAGCCGGTGGAGCACGCTCTGCACCACGTCCATGCCCACGCCCCGCCCGGAGACTTCGGTGACTTCCTCGGCCGTGCTGAACCCTGGACGCAGAATGAATTCCAGAGTCTCCGGATCGCTCAGCCGAGCCGCATCCTCCACGGTCACAAACCCGAGTTCGATGGCTTTCGCCCGGATGCGCGCCGCATCCATTCCCCGCCCGTCGTCGCTGACTTCGACGATCACCTGGTTGCCCTGGTGATACGCCCCGAGGCGAAGCGTCCCCTTGGACGCCTTGCCCGAGCTCTGCCGTTGTTCGGCGGACTCGAGACCGTGACTGATAGCGTTGCGAACCAGGTGCGTCAGGGGCTCGGCGATCGCGTCCAAAATGCTCTTGTCGAGGTCGGTGTCCTGGCCGCTCAGCACCAGTTCGACGTCTTTACCGCATTGCCGCGCGACATCGCGCACCATGCGCGGAAAACGACGGAATAGCTGTTCCACCGGTACCATGCGGATTTTCATCACCGAGCGCTGGAGATCGTTCAGGACCCGTGCCTGAAAGGCCATGGCGTCGGCGAACTTCCCGCGCAAGGCTTCTTTTGGGTAGAACTTGGCAAACTCGTTGAGCGCCTGCTGCAACATGGACTTGCCGATGATGAGCTCGCCCACCAGATTAAGCACGCTGTCGATGCGCTCCGAGTCGACGCGCAGGATATTCTCGGCCAGCGTAGTGTGCGGCTGAATGAGCGATTCTGGAGTGCTCTCCAGTTCTTCCACCGGCGCAGTTGCGGCTTCCTCAGCAACCGTTTCTTCCCGGGCGCGGGTTGCCTCGAGCTCGGTCAGCGGTTTCTGTACTCGTTTGGCTGCGCGTTTCGCTCCCGGCGCAACTTCCCCGGGCAGCAGGTCCACCTTGACGTTGGCAACGATGGTCGGGATGCGGCACTTCGCCGCGACCTCCTCGCCCGCCCGTTCCGTCGCCACCAGAAACTCGACTTGCTTGGTCGCGGCTGGCGACCCCGCCTCCGGACGCGCCGCCAGGACTTCTCCCATCCCCGCCAGTGCGTTCTGCACCAGCTGCCGCCCCGCAATGGGCATAGCGCAGTGCGGATCGATCTGCGCCAGCACCTGGTACACGGAGTTGCCCTCGGACTGTGCCTTCTGCACCGCCAGCTTCTCGTATTCCGTCCACCCCAGCGCCTTGGCGGTCACTGCCGTCTTCTTGCGACCGCGCTTGGTGCCGGGGTCGTCGGCCAGCTTCTTGACCATCTTGCGCAGTGGATCCCGCGATGGCAGCTTGCTCCGTTTGCGATAGGCCGCCAGCATCGCAGTAAACAGGTCCGCCGCGGTGAAGGCGACTTCGGCCAGCGTGGTGTGTCCCGCCGCCGACTCCAAGGCCAGGGCGTCTTCCAGTTCGTGCGCCACCTCGCTCAGTTCGCGGTACCCGCAGGCTGCCGCGTCACCCTTGAGCGTGTGCACCGTCCGCCGGATGCTGCGCACAATCTCGGGATCGCTGGGGTGCTTCTCCAGCTTCAGGGCTTCGTCGTTCAGCGCCTGCATGAGCTCCTGCGCGCTCTCAAAAAAAAGCTCGCGGAGTTCCGCCATGCGCTCGTCGGACTGTTGGTTCACGACTTCACCTCAACCCGTTGATAGGCGGTTCCGCTGTTGCGGTGGACCATCTGGAACTTGTCAGTCAGCCCCAGCAAGCTCTCCGCGTGCCCCACGAACAGGTAGCCGTCGTGGTTGAGGCAGCGGTAGAACTTGTTGATCAGCCGTTTCTGCTCGGCTTCGTCGAAGTACATCATGACGTTGCGGCAGAAAATGACGTCGTTGCGCTGCGGCAGGTACTCGGTTTTCAGATTATGGAAGTCGAAGTGCACGACCTCCTTCAGCGCCTTCTTGACCGCGTACCGGTCCCCGACCTTGTCGAAATAGCGCAGGCGATAGCTGTAGTCAACCGACGACATCTGATTTTCGCTGTACGTGCCGTCTTGCCCGGAGCGCAGCACCGAGTAGCTGATGTCGCTGGCCAGGATTTCTACCTTCCAGGGGGCGGGAATCAGGGGCTTGGGCGACGGAGCCTCCACCGGCAGCGGATTACGCATGTAGTAGTAGGCGAGCGCGTCCGCCACCTGCATAGCCATGGTGTAGGCTTCCTGCCCGGTGGAGCAGCCCGCGCTCCAGAAACGCAGCGAAAAATCGCGCCGCTCCTGCTTGTGGCGCAGCAGGTCTTCGAGAACGTACTTGTGGAACAATTCCAGTTGCGCCTTATTGCGGAAAAAGCTGGTTTCGTTGACCGTGAGGTTCTCGAGCAGTTGGGCCAGTTCGCCCTTGCCCGCGTCGCTGATCAGGAGGCGGTAGTAGGCGTAGAAGGAGTCGACGCGGCATTCCTTCAGACGGCGCAGCAGGCGATCCTGCAGGAAATGCGTGCGGCGTTCGTCGAAATGCATGCCGCATTCCTGGTAGACGAGCGCCTGCAGCAGTTTCAGCTCTGCTTCCGTGAGCGCGGGTGCGGGTGCTGCTCCTGATGTGCTCATGTAGTTTCCGGTGAAGCCGTGCTAACGTGCGCCAGCGCCACGCCCCTCCGCCTTGACGGGGGCCGGTGGCTTGGCCTCCGCCGGCGCCTTTTGCGCACTGAACTCCAGCAACTTGTTCATGTCCAGCAGCATGATGAGCCGCCCTTTGTACTTGCCCAGGCCGGTCACGCAGTTCAGTCCGCCTTCCTGCAGCACAGCCGGGGGCGGTTCGATCTCGGCCGAACCGATCTTCAGCACTTCCGAGGCGGAATCCACGATCAGGCCCGAGAGCCGCCCGTTGTACTCCACCACCAGGATCCGGTTCCGCCGGTTCGAGGTCGCATTTTTCGTCCCGAATCGTTTGCGCAGGTCCATGACCGAAACAATCTTGCCCCGCAGGTTGATGACCCCTTCCATGTACTCGGGCGCATCCGGTACGGCGGTGATCTCGGGCACGCGCACGATTTCATGCAGGGAGGTGATCGGCACGCCGTACGTTTCCCGGCCGACCTGGAACCCGACGATCTGCAGTTCGCGGTTCATGTGCCGTTCCTGGCCTAAGCCTGCGCTCCGGCTGTGGCCCGGCGTGCACCCAGCGCGGGAGTGCGCTCTTCGCGGTGGCTGCGATGTTCCGCGTCGCCCGTGCGTCCCGCCACCCGCTCCATGGCATCCAGCAGTTCCCGCGACATCTTCGACATCTGTTCCGCCGAGGCCGCCAGTTCCGTCGAACCGGAAGTGCTCTGCTGGATCAGTTCACGCATGCGCTCCATGGCCTTAACCACCGCCTGCGCACCCGACGCCTGCTCTTCCACTGCCGAGTTGATTTCGTGGGTGATTTCGTTCAGCCGCGTGGTTGCCCGCGCGATCTGCGACGAACCGTGCGACTGTTCGTTGGTGGCCGCGCCGATTTCCTGCGCGAACTTGTACACCTCGGTCACCACGTTCGAGATCTTGCGCAGCGCGCCATTCAACTCGCCACCCAGTTCCAGGCCCTCGTTGACGATGGTCGTGCTCTCGTCCATGTTCTCCACCGCCTTGCGGGCTTCCTTCTGGATGCTCTGGATCAGTTCGGAAATCTCCTTGGTCGACTGCGCCGACTTCTCGGCCAGCTTGCGGACTTCATCGGCAACCACCGCGAAGCCCAGGCCGTGTTCGCCTGCGCGTGCCGCTTCGATGGCTGCGTTCAAAGCCAGCAGGTTGGTTTGTTCGGCCAGGTCGTCGATCACCTCAATGATTTTGCCGATGTCGTCGGCGCGGGTTCCGAGCGCGTCGATGATCGCACCCGACGACTTGATGGTGTTGTTGATCTTGGTCAGGCCCTCAGTGGCCTTGTCCATGGTGGTGATGCCGCTGTGCACCTCTTCCCGCGAACGGTTCGAGATGTCGAGCAGCAC
>DATMPS010000163.1:0-111189 GCA_035567435.1 Terriglobales bacterium
CCAAGTTCGTCACCGGCATCTGCTGGTGGCTCCTCTCCCAAGGCAGCAGCGGCCAGAATGTAGTTGGTTGCGGACAGGTGTTTCACCATTTGACCGAAGGTACGCACGCCCTTGAATTCACCGTCCGTTGGCGCAAAGCCATACTTGTCGGCGGGCATGGCATCCGCGGCAGACACGATCACTTTCTCGGTGAGCTTCGCCAAGACCTGTAGCGCGTGCTTTTCACCTTCTGCATCGAGGATGGCGGTTTCCTTGGTGTCAACGCGCCGCTGGCCGACTTGGGCAAACATGTTGCCTGAAGTCAACCACAGCACGAGCATCAATGTCGGTTTCAATTTCTGCAAGAAAACCTCTGCTCCTGGCGGCAAAGCTCCGTATGCTCTCCCGCTCCATTTACCACGCTACAACTTAAAGTCGACTTTAAGGCAAGGGGTGTTTTACAAAAAATGTCTCAGCGTTCGGATGTTGATCGGGAAGAGGTGATCTAGAATGTCCTTATGCCAGAACTGACGATCTCCGAGGTGGCGCGACAAGTTGGACTCCAAGCATCGGCGGTTCGGAATCCGGGGCGGCGAGATTTGCGCCTTGCGAGTCGCCGATTTGGACCTGGAAAACGCCGTCGTTCACGTTCGACAGAGCTTGTGGCGGGGGCGGATCCAGACGGTGAAGTCCCGCAAGGGCAATCGTCGTTTCCCGATCTCGGTGGAATTGGTAGAACACCTGCGGGCGTTTTTGCGGACCTGGCGGCCGAATACCATGGGTTTGCTGTTCGCCACCAGGAACGGTACGCCCTGGGATCACAGCCTGGTACGCAAGCGTAGCTTTCACCCTCTGCTAAAGCGGCTAGGCATCCCGCAGTGTGGCTTCCATGCCTTTCGGCACGGCAACGCCACGCTGCTCGACCAAATCGGCGTTCCGATGGCAGTTCGGTTAAACCGCCTCGGGCATGCCGAGGCGCAAACCACGATGGGATACATGCACGCGGTCACGGCGGACGAACGCAGAACTGCAGAGGAACTTGGGAAAATTCTGCACGTTACTGCACGGAATGAACAAGAAGAAAGGCCAGCAGAAAACTCGCTGACCCTTATGATTCAGTAGTATGAGGTTGGTTGCGGGGGGTGGATTTGAACCACCGACCTTTGGGTTATGAGCCCAACGAGCTACCAGACTGCTCCACCCCGCGTAAAGATCATAGCAACCGGTTCCGGTCGCGTCAAACGTCGCGCGATGCTCGCATCCACCACCATCCAAATCCGGCCATCTTCCCCGCTCACTCTTTCAGCTTGTGCCGCTCGCACGCCGTCACGATCTTTGTCGGATCGATCGCTTCGCTGTCGATTTGCTCTTCCAGGATCTTTCCGTCCTTCCCAATGAGGAAGTTCACCCGGCGCGCGGCTTTGTACTTGTCGACGTAGAGCCCGTATTGCCGCGTGACTTCCCCGCCCCAGTCGCTCAACAGGGGAAAGGTCACTCCAATTTGGTCGGCGAAAGCTTTGTTGGCGAAAGGACTGTCCATGCTCACACCCAGGACCTGGGTGTCGGCAGCTTCCAGCTTTTGCAGGTTCTGCTGGAAGTTTTTCATCTGCTGCGTTCAGCCGCCGGTAAACGCGAAAATGTAGAACGCCAGCACCACGTTCTTCTTGCCGCGATAATCGCTCAGGTGCACGTCTTTTCGGTCGCTCCCATTGAAATACTGCAGCGTGAAGTCGGGCGCGTCGTCGCCCACCCGCAGCTTCAGTGATTCCGGCGCTTTGTTCTGCCCGCTTGCCCGGTTGGAGACCACCCCTGGCAAAAACCCCGCAAGCGTAAGGCCGGCAACAATTTGTGTTCGCACAGATCTTCGCATGCCATCCTCCCAGCTGACCTGCGCCTGAGCCTACTTCATAGCATGGTTCCTTCGCAACTGCCCACCGGATTTGCCGTTGCTTAAACTCGCCCTTGCCGTTACATTTCTAGTAACCAGGCTATCCTTCCAACATGTTTCTTTCACCGCTGAACCGCCTTCCCACCGTGCGAGGTTCCACCGCCTTCCCCGGTCTCCTGCGAGGCTTTTGTGATTCTCTGCGTGGTACACCGACATCTCTTTACGCCTTTGGAGATCGCCTCCAAGGATGAGCCTGACCACCCTCAACGACATCTTTTACGCCATCGTGGAGAGCAACCGCGAGCGCGTGATGGTGCATCGCCGCGCCATCCTGTGGCTGCCCATCTCTTCTCAGGAACTCTATCGGAACGTCGCGGGAGTCGCTCTCGCCCTGTCCGGCTGGGGCATCTCCAAGGGCGATCGCGTCGCTATTCTCAGTGAGAACCGTCCCGAGTGGACCATCGCCGACTTCGCCTGTCAGCTTCTGGGCGCGGTCTCGGTCCCGATTTACTCCACCCTTACCGCCGAACAGTCTGCCTTTATCTTGCAGGACTCCGGTCCGCGCGTCGTCTTCGTTTCTTCCGAGCAGCAGTTTCGCAAGATCGAGGCAATCCGCAGCCGGACCCAGGTCGAAAAAATCGTCGTGATGGACCCCATCGAGACCGCCCGCGCCTTCCACATGGAGAGGTTCATGCACGAAGGCCCCCTGGCGCGAGACGCGGCCCTCGACGCGCGCGCCCGCGCCTTCTCTGCCCAAGACCTGGCGACGATTATTTACACCTCGGGCACAACCGGAGTCGCCAAGGGCGTGATGCTCACCCATGGCAACCTCGCCTCCAACATCGAGTTTTCCCTGAAAGGCTTCGACCTGGCCGGCGACCAGACGAGCATTTCCTTCCTGCCCCTCTCGCATGTGACCGCGCGCCACGTGGACTTTGCCCTGCTCTTCAACGGCGTCACCCTGGCCTATTGCCCCTTCATTGATCAACTGCCCCAGACCATTTCTGAAATCCGCCCCACGCTGTTCGTGGCGGTGCCTCGGGTGTACGAAAAAATTCACACCCAGGCGGAACTCAAGGCGAAAGGCCTGCCGAACAGCGCGATCTTCCACTGGGCCCTTTCCGTCGGACACTCCCACCGCGCCGAGATCCTCGCCGGCCAAACACCAACTTCGCGTAGCTGGAAGCTCGCCAACCGGCTCGTCTACCAAAAAATTCGCGCGGGCATGGGTGGCCGCGTCCAGATGTTCATTTCCGGAGGCGCTCCCCTCGGCCGCGAGCTCGCCGAATGGTACGCTCAAGTCGGAATTCGCATTCACGAGGGCTACGGACTCACGGAGACTTCGCCCGTCATCGCCGTCAACACACCCATCCACCACAAGCTGGGCACCGTCGGCCGGCCCCTGGGCAACGTTGATGTCAAAATCGCCGACGATGGCGAGATCCTCGTCCGCGGTCCCTCCGTCTTCCAGAGTTATTGGAAGCGGCCCGAGGAAACCGCGAATGCTTTCGTCGATGGCTGGTTTAAGACCGGCGACATCGGCAACCTCGACCCCGACGGCTTTCTCTCCGTCACCGACCGTAAGAAGGATCTCATAAAGACCTCGGGGGGCAAATTCATCGCGCCGCAGCCCATCGAGAACTCTCTCAAGCACAATGCCCTCATCGCCGAAGCCGTGGTATTGGGCGACAAGCGCAAGTTTCCCGCGGTCCTGATCTCTCCTTACTTCCCCCTGCTCGAAGATTGGGCCCGCGCCAACCAGGTCGTATTCTCCTCGCGCGCCGACCTGGTCGCCAATCCCAAGGTGCAATCCCTGTATGAGGGCATCATCGAAGATCTCAACAGCAACCTGGCGCGCTTTGAGAAACTGAAGCGTGTCCTCGTCATTCCCAACGAATTCTCCGCCGAAGACGGCACTCTCACTCCCAGTATGAAGGTCCGCCGCCGCGCCATCGAGCAAAGTTACCGCCAGGTCATCGACGACATGTACGCCCAGGCTGAGGTCACCCCGGTCGCCGATCACATCCCGGGGTGACGGCCCAGGCGCGCGCTGTTCGATAACAACTCGGACAAGAGTCGGATCGACAAACCCCGCAAGGGAGCTAAGCCTGCGCGTTTTGTCGCAACCCCACCTATCGACTACCACGTAACCTATTCAATCGCTCCGGCTACAGAATGCCCGCCCGTCCGGCCCATCTGGCGATGTAGCTCTGCAGGAAGGCTGTGAAATCTTCCGTACCGGTTGGTAGTTGTTTGCCCCGATCGCTGATCTGATACAAGTCCAAATTTACGACGGGGTTAATCAGGCGGCTCATCACCACTTTTCTGTTTCGGCATGCCGCCAAGGCCCAGGAGGGCACAATTCCGCTGCCCTCGCCAGCCTCTACCATTGCGAGCAGAGTATCGACGTACCGGATGACGCCGTTGGGCTGAACAACAACGCCGGCATGCGCCAAGTGCTTGTTTACCAGCTGCTGAATCTCGTTAGTTGCGACCAACTTGTATCACAACTTTCCCGGAGGTTAAATAGCCGACCATTGGTAGATGGGGGCAGTGATTCCGAAACCCGGGAGAGGCGTCCTTGGTTGAACTAGCGCACAATGCGCCCATGCCCGCAGACGGCATTGCGAATCCTGGGTCCGCTTCAAAGCTCAATCGGCTGACACCGCTCCAGTGGTTAATCTGTGGGGTCGCGGCTTTGGGCTTTGCCTTCGACCTCTACGAAATGGTAGTGCTGGCGGTGGTCGTGCGACCGGCACTTGTGACGGTCGGAGACCTTAAGCCAGGCACTCCGGAGTTCAACCTTTGGGTAGGGTTGCTATTCTCTGTCCCGGCGCTGATGGGCGGGACTTTCGGTCTACTGGGCGGCTATCTCACCGAGATCTTCGGCCGCCGGCAAGTGTTGGTGTGGAGCATTCTTTTGTATGCCTTCTCGGCATGCGCCGCCAGTTATGCCAGTACGCTTACCCAATTTTTGATTTTCCGGTGCGCCACGTCCATTGGCGTGTGTGTCGAATACGTCGCTGCGATTGCCTGGCTGGCAGAACTCTTCTCGAATCCAATGCAAAGAGAATTGGTGCTGGGCTACACCCAGAGCGCCGTAGGTCTGGGAGGCCTGCTGGCGACCGGCGCGTACTATATCGCAGTCACGTATGCAGAGCGCTTGCCGGCAATCCAAGCTGGCCATGAAGCCTGGCGCTATGCCTTGCTCGGTGGACTGTTGCCGGCGATTCCACTTATTCTGGTGCGACCCTTCTTACCCGAATCACCAACCTGGAAAGAGAAAAAGTCCAACGGCACCTTAAAGCGTCCGAGCATCACGGCGCTCTTCAGCCCAAGTTTGAGAAAGACCACATGGGTAGCGACATTGTTGGCGGCGTCCTTCTACGCGGTACCCTACGGTGTACTCCAGCAAACGCCACAAATTGTTGCTGGCCTTCCAGAATTGCGTGGCTTGGCGGCGCGACAGGTGGAGCAGACCGTGGGTAGTGTGCAATCGTTGGCGGAACTGGGCACGATTGCCGGTCGACTGCTGTTCCCGGTCCTGGTCGTACGAATCGCAACCCAAAGGCGTCTCTTGCGCTTCGGCCTCGTCCCCGGCCTGGTGGTGTTCGCCTGGGTTTACTTTTTCGCAGCCACTCACAGTCTGTTGCTGCTGAGGTGCGGCATTTTCCTCGCGGCGGTTTGCATGAACAGCTCATTTAGCTTCCTCTGGAATTACCTGCCTTGAGTTTACCCAACACACTTACGCGGCACGGGCGAAAGTTTCGCCGCCAACATCGGGGGTAGGGTTTTGGGCGCATCCGCTGCGCTTCTGACCACGCAGCTTGCCAACATCATCCCAGCCGCCGGGGCGGCCACTCGAATGGCGTACGCTGCCGGCGCGGTTGCGGTCTTAGCCTATATAACGTCGCTCATCGGCAGTTTCTGGCTCCACGAACCGGAGCATGCTCAACTGCCTGATTAATCCATTCTAGAAACGCGCGGAATGTGTGGTGTCCAGGTGACAGACGGGGACGGAAGGAGGCCAATCGTGGGGGCACTCCCGAGAAGTAGTTCCATTCCCTCAAGCTATGTTTTCGATAACGCCGCTGAGCAAGCTAGTGCACGCTTGAGCGCGCTCTCGGAAATTTTCGATCCCGGTAGTATCCGCCATCTTAACGAGCGGGGCGTCGATCAGGGCTGGTGTTGCTTGGAGATCGGAGGCGGCAATGGATCGATTGCCTCATGGCTCAGCCGCCGCGTGGGGCCCACGGGCAGCGTGTTGGTTACCGACATCGATACACGATTTCTTGAAACTGTGAAGCTCCCCAACTGTGAGGTTCGTCGCCACAACATTGTCACCGACTCATTGCCGGAGGGTGCCTTTGATCTCGTGCACAGTCGCCTGGTTCTTCTGCACCTACCCGAACGCGACAGAGCGCTGCGGCGCATGGTCGCTGCTCTCAAACCCGGAGGCTGGCTCCTGGACGAGGAATTTGATTCTGCCTCGCTGCTCGCTGACCCAGTTGCGAATCCTGGAGGTGCTTCCCAAGACTCAGCTTGCCCTGATGCGGGTGGTGGAAAACCATGGCGTGGAACGGCGCTACGGACGGCTGCTGCCTGGACGGTTGCGGGCCCACGGGCTAGCCGAAGTCGGCGCGGAGGCTCGAATCTTCATGTGGCAGGGCGGATCAGCGGGTGCGTCTCTTATGCGGGCCAATTTCCAGCAGCTTCGCGCCGACATGATCCAAGCCGGTTACATCACTGAAGCCGAGGTCGAGCAGGACCTTGCCCGATTGAAAGGATTTGACTTTCTAACGCTGTCGCCGATCATGTGGGCTGCTTGGGGACGCCGCCCGCAAGCGTGACACGCTTCCGGCGATTCCCAAGTCGGGGGCAGCGGGAAGGAACTCCACCTTGAGTCAGCGCCAGTGGAACACTGCCCGGTGCTGTCCCCGGCCCCGCATTTCATTACAATAGGTCCATGCCCGACACACTCGTCATTGCCGGTCGCCAGCTTCGTTCTCGCCTCATCGTCGGCACAGGGAAATACAAATCTTTCCAGGAAACCGCCCGCGCTCTCGAGGCCAGCGGCGCTGACATGGTCACGGTCGCGGTGCGCCGCGTCAATCTCGATCGGAGCAAGGAATCGCTGCTCGACTACATCGACCCGGGCAAGTATTTCCTGCTTCCGAACACCGCCGGCTGCTATACCGCCGAGGAGGCCATTCGGGCCGCCCGCTTGGCGCGGGAAGTGGGCCTGTCGGACTGGGTGAAGCTCGAAGTCATCGGCGATCAAGCCACACTCTATCCTGACGTGCAAGCCACGCTCGAAGCAACCCAAACGCTGGTGAAAGAAGGCTTCACCGTACTTCCCTATACCTCCGATGACATCGTCTTTGCCAAGCGCCTGCTCGACGCCGGCGCCGCGGCCATCATGCCCTTGGGTGCCCCGATCGGCAGCGGTCTCGGCATCCAGAACCAGGCGAGCATCCGCATCTTGCGCGAACTGATCACGGGCGTGCCGTTGATCGTCGACGCCGGCGTCGGCACCGCCTCCGATGCCGCCATCGCCATGGAACTCGGGGCTGATGCCGTGCTCATGAACACCGGCATCGCCAGCGCGCAAGACCCGGTCCTCATGGCGGAGGCGATGAAGAACGCCGTCTCGGCCGGACGTCAAGCGTATCTGGCAGGACGCATGCCAAAGAAGCTCTACGCCACCGCCAGCTCCCCGCTCGAAGGCGTGGTGCGCTAGCGGACTCATCACATCAAAGCGCGTCACCCGACCCTGCCGCGCAAAGCGACCGACTACAGCATTGTCATTTCGACGCGCGAGCGTAGCGAGGCAGGTTGTTCATCGCCCGATGCTACACAACCCAGCGCCGCCCCGGGAAGGGCGCGACTTCAGTCGTACCGCTAGATGCCGAAAAGATATTGCGCTTTAGCGCCTGAGGTCGGCTCTTTCGGCGACTCCTCATTTTTTCAACACCTCACCCCAATTGTTTTCGTCGAACCAGTCCCCAAACAACGAAAGGGCGGCCTGAAAGGCCGCCCTCGTAAACTCCAAACGCCTTACAGCATCTTCACGCTCATCACGTGAATGCCGTCTCCGGTGACGTGTCCGCTTACCGCGACGTGATGGCCTTCATGCCCCTTCAGAGCTTCCGGATTGTCGACGGTCAGAATCTTCTGATCGCCGTCGGTGACCACTACCATCTTCGCGCCCTTTTCCAGGCACTTCTTGGTGCAATCGGCGGCACCGGCATTGGCGCCCTTGACTCCACATTGCGAGTCACTGACCCAGCCCTTCACCGTGTCACCCTTATCGTCGCCCGCTGATGCGAACGACACTACGAAAAAAACCATACTGAGCAGCAGACATAGCGAAACTACTTTCCTCATGCCATCCTCCTTGGAAGGTTAAAACCAGAGCGTTGCGTGGACCCCATTACCCCGAGCCCGCAGACGTCGTCCCTGCCATCTCAACTGTCCGAGCGGCACGAACTCCTTTTTTTCCAGACGGGGCGTGGAAAGAATGCTACCACAATCAGACGTCGGGGATGTCGCCGGAAGGGCCGCTGGTTGCTCACTTGTGGGCGGCGTTCGTGGCCGGCTTCTCGGTGCTCGGATCCACATAAACAACTTCCCCCGGCCGCGCGTAGTGCAACTGTTCCCGGGCTTCCTTCTCGATCGCTTTGGGATCGTTCTGCAGTGCCTTGATTTGCTGGGCATAACGGTCGTTCTCCTGCTGGAGCTTTTCGATCTCCGCGCGCAGTTTCAGATGTTGCTCACGTTTCGACCGGTACACCACCATCCCGTTCGCGCCAAACATAACGTGCAGAAACAGCCAGACTGTTAGGAACACAACTGCCCCGGTTGCCAGCCGTCGCCGGGCCCCGTACAACGCGCTGCGAAACGGACGCGATTTCTCCAGCCAGCGCTCGGCCAACGCCTCCGCCTGCGGCGCCCGATCCACCATCGCGCGCAAGCCATCCTCCGGCTTGGGAAATACCCGAACTTTGGGAAACTGGTTCAATCGAAAATCCATTGCTTGGCCGCGCCACTCAGCTTGCTCAGCTCCGTTTCACTCGATGCTTCCGAATACACCCGCACCACCGGCTCCGTTCCCGACAACCGGTAACAAATCCACGATCCGTTCTCGAACACGAGCTTGAGGCCGTCTGTGCGCACTACCTCCCCGACCTTCCAGCCGAGGAGTTCGCGCGGATCCGAGTGTAACTTTTTAGTAAACTTCTCCTTCACTTCCTCGGTCAACCGGAAACTCTGCCTCTGTGGGTAAAAGGAACCAACTTTGGCAAATAGCTCCTGCAGCTGTCTCCCCAGGGACTTCCCTCTCCGCGCCACCATCTCGCAGCACATCAGCCCGGCCAGCACACCATCTTTCTCGGGAACATGATGCCGGATGGAGAGTCCCGCACTTTCTTCGCCGCCAATGCAGATCTTGTCCTGCTTGATCAGTTCCCCGATGTACTTGAACCCCACCGGCGTCTCGTGCAACTCCACCTTGTGATACTTCGCCAGCGCGTTGATCAGGTTCGTCGTGGCCACCGACTTCCCCACCCCGTTCTTCCATCCCCGGCTCTCCACCAGGTAATCGAACAGCAGCGCGATGATGTAGTTAGGCTGAAAGAAGGTTCCATCTTCATCGACAATGCCGAACCGGTCCGCATCCCCGTCCGTCGCGATGCCGATGTGCGCTTTCATCTCGCGCATCTTCGTCCGCAGATCTTCCAGCAGGTGATCGTCCGGATCCGGACCATGCCCGCCGAACAGAACGTCGCGACAATCATGCACCGTTCCGACTTCAACTCCCGCTTCCCGCAACAGAGCATCCGAGTAACCCCGTGCCGAGCCCCACATGGGTTCGAACCCAACCCGCAGCCCCGCCTTCCGAATCACATCCAGGTCAACGATTTCCCGCAGCCGCGATAAATACATCCGCCTCGGATCAAGTGGCTGCGCCTCCGGCGGATTGAGCACGGGTCCGCCCCCGTCATCCCGATCGGCAACCACAATCTCCGCCTCCACTTTCTTCGTCACGTCCGGAAGCGCCGGAGCTCCATCGGGCGTCGAGAACTTGATCCCGTTATATTCCGGCGGATTGTGCGAAGCGGTAAAATTGATCGCCCCGTCGGCCTTCGCCTGGATCACCGCGTACGAGATCGCTGGCGTCGGGGCCACTTCCGCGATCACCAGCGGCGTCACGCCGTGTGCGGACAAAATCTCCGCCGCCATCGCGCAGAACGTCTCCCCCAGAAAGCGGGGATCGCGCCCGACAATGACCTTGGCGCCCTTCGGCCTCTGCGAGACAACATAGCGCGCGATCCCGCTCACCGCGCGCCGCAGGTTGACGAAGGTAAACTCCTCGGCCATCACTGCTCGCCAACCGGAAGTGCCAAACTTGATCTGGGTTGTCATGATTTGAGTTCGTCTCGTTCTGTCCACAGCGTCACACGGTTTTGCCGCGCCCCGTGCGGTTGCTTATTATGGACTCGCACTGTGAAAAAGCGAGGTCGTGCGTCACACGCCCACGAAGCCGAGGCTGATTTTATATGACCGACAAGAGAGTCGTCCTGACCACCACCCCCTCCGAAGAGGAAGCGCGACAAATCGCGCGTGCGCTCGTCGGCGAGCGCCTGGCCGCCTGCGTCAACATCATTCCGAAAGTCGAATCGATCTACCGTTGGCAGGACAAAGTCGAAGAAGCCGAGGAGTATCTTCTGCTGATCAAAACCACCGAATCCGCGTTCGCGCTCTTACAAGAAAAACTGAAGGAATTGCATTCCTACGAGCTTCCGGAATGCGTCGCCCTCGCCATGACCGCCGGAAGTCCGTCGTATCTCAAATGGATCGACGATTCCGTGGACTAAAGCCCGTCTTGTTGTAACCGTTTGCAAAGAAAAAAGGGCAGCGCCCCTGCCCAGGTCGCCGCCCGATTAAAGACTCGAACTCGGTCTACTTGCCGCGCTTGTCGTGCCGGATGTCGTTCCGGTCCTTCCGTATATCCCGGACATCGTGCTTGGCATCCCGCCGGTCCGCGCGCAGGTCTTTGCGATCGTGGTTGATGTCCTTCTGGTCTTTCCGCACATCTTTTCGATCGTGGTTGATGTCCCGCTGATCCTGTCGAATGTCTTTCCGGTCGCGGGCGGCATCCGCCGTATCGCCCTTCGCAAGATCACGGCGCATGTCCGCCCGATCATGGTTGATGTCTTTCTGATCGTTCCGGATGTCGCGGACATCGCGGTTCCGGTCAGCGCGGTCCTGATTCAGATCGCGCTGATCGTTATGAATGTCCTTGTGGTCCTGATTCAGGTCGCGCTTGTCCTGATGCAGGTCTTTCCGGTCATGGTTGATATCGCTCTGATCCTGTCCCACGGCCAGCAAACTGGCCATCAACAGAAAAGCTGCTCCCAGTAACTGTCGTCGCATAGTCGCTCCCAAGACTTCAGGTTTTGTATTTCCCGACCCGAAGCGGCACAGTCTCAGGAACCCTACCTGTTTAGGAAAGTTTCGCGCGCGGAATGTTCACTGGGAAGGCTTCGTAGGATGGGACTTAGCCTCTCCCTACCCCACTCATTCTGAGCGAAGCGAGGCGCCAGCCGAGCGCAGTCGAAGCACCCCGAGCCCGCATGCGGTAGCACCGACCCCGCCGAGCTTTCCTACCACATGACGTACCGCGCTCCCGCCCTCAAATCCCTCCCAGCGCCTGCTCCAGGTCATCCACAACGTCCTCAACATCCTCAATCCCAACCGAAATCCGCACCATTCCGTCCGTAATCCCGATCGCCTTCCGCCCCTTTTCTCCCAGCGCCGCGTGCGTCATGGTCGCCGGGTGCGAAATCAGCGTCTCCACTCCGCCCAGCGACTCAGCCAACGAGCACACCCGCACCCGCCGCAGCATCTTGTTCGCGTTCGAAAGCGACCCCGTCTCGAACGAAATCATCGACCCGAAGCCCGACATTTGCCGCTTGGCCAGCTCGTGCTGCGGATGATCCGCCAGCCCTGGATAGAACACGCGCTTTACCTTCTTGTGCCCGGCCAGAAACTCCGCCACCACCCGCCCACTTTCGTCGTGCTTTTCCATGCGCACCGCCAGCGTCTTCACCCCGCGCAGAATCAGCCAGCACTCAAACGGCGACAGGATCGCCCCCGCCGCTTTCTGCAGGAAGGCCAGCTTCTCCGCCTGCTCCGGACACGTGCACACCACCACACCGCCCAACCCGTCGCTGTGCCCGTTCAGAAATTTTGTGGTCGAGTGCACCACCATGTCGGCCCCCAGCGCGATGGGCTGCTGAAAGTACGGCGACATGAACGTGTTGTCCACCACCACGTCAATCTTCTTCGGACGGCACACCGCGCTCACCGCCGCAATGTCCGTCAATGCCATCAGCGGATTGGTCGGCGTCTCGATGAACACCATGCGCGTGTTTTTTTTGATCGCATGCCGCACATCCTCCACATCCGACGTGTCCACATACGCGAACTCCAACCCGAAATCTGCCCACACCTGGTTGAACAGCCGCGGCGTACCGCCATACAGGTTGTTCCCGCACACCACGTGGTCGCCGGCCTTCAGCATCGTGGTGATGGCATTGATCGCGGCCATCCCGCTGGCAAAAACCTTCGCGGCAACCCCGCCTTCCAGCGCCGCCAGATTTTCTTCCAGCCGCGTCCGCGTCGGATTCGACACCCGCGCGTACTCATACCCCTTGTGCTTCCCAATCTCTTGCTGCACGTAGGTCGACGTCGCAAAGATCGGCGGCGACACCGCCCCCGTCGAAGGATCCGCCTCCTGCCCCACATGAATCGCGCGCGTAGCAAATCCCGCCTTAGTCTTTTTCGTAGACATGATCTTTCCCCGCCGCTCGATCAGCAACGCTTTCTGTGGCTGACTACTCTGTCGTGGATTGGCTGACTGCTGAATGCCAAGTACCAAGTGCTAACCGCTGCTCCTATATCCCACCCTCAAATATCTTCTTCGACAAATACCGTTCCGCCGAATCGGGAACGATGGTGACCACGCGCTTCCCTGTTCCCAACCGCCGAGCCACCTCCAGCGCCGCGTACACTGCGGCCCCGCCACTCGACCCGGCTAGCACTCCTTCCTTCGCCGCCAGTTCGTTCACCATGCCGAAGGCCTGCGCGTCATTCACCATCATGACTTCATCGCAAACTGACCGGTCAAAGTTCTTGGGGATGAAACTCGCCCCGATGCCTTCCACCTTGTGCGGCCCGGGCGGTCCGCCCCCGAGAATCGATCCCTGCGTCTCAACCGCAACCGTGTACGCCCGCGGCAGCCGTTCCTTCACAAAGCGCGCCACCCCGGTAAAGGTTCCCGCCGTGCCCGAACCGATCGCAACCCCATCGATGCGTCCGTCCATCTGCTCAAAGATTTCCCGCGCGGTGGTTTCGTAGTGAAAGTCAGGATTGGCGGGGTTTTCAAACTGCGCGGCCATGAAGGCCTGCGGATCGGACGCTGCCAGCTGCTTGGCGCGAGTGATCGCGCCGTCCATGCCCTCGGCCTCCGGAGTGCGAGTCACGTCGGCGCCGAGGGCCCGCATGATCATCACCTTCTCCTCCGAAAACCGCTCCGGCACAAACAGACTAACCTTGTACCCGCGCTTCACCCCGATCAGCGCCAGCCCGATGCCCGTGTTTCCCGCCGTGGCTTCGACGATCGTTCCGCCCGCCTGCAGCCGTCCATCCTTCTCCGCTTGCCGGATAATCCCAATCGCCGCCCGGTCCTTCACGCTGCCGCCCGGGTTCAGGTACTCGAGCTTGGCAAACACGTCGGCCGCCCCTTCCGGAACCAGCCGTCTGAATTGAAGCATCGGAGTCTCGCCGACAAGCTGGGTAATGTCGTCGGCTACGCGCAGACCGGAGGCCGTGGTCGCAATTCGCACAGTACAGAGTAAGGAAGCGCCCCCGTCACCGTCAACGTTACTAGGGTGGCGTTGCATGAGTCGAAGGACCCCGAGTTCGTCTGCGATGTCACGGGCATCGATGATTTTTTCTATCACTCACGAGTCCTCCGCTGCGCCGCTTCCACGCCCAGCGTTGGATCCGCCCCCGCCCGCGTGACATCCGCCGTCGGCCCGTACGTTGCCGGCACTGGCTTGCCCAGCCGCCGCAGATACACCGTCAACTGCGTTCGGTGATGGGCCGTGTGCAGCACCCTGCGCCCAGAAGATCCAGATCCGTTGCCGTTCCGCGTCGAAGAAGCGCACCCTCGTCAACCACCAGGCCGAATCGCATTCCGCCAGAAAAGCCAGCCGGGGTCGAGCCAGCTCCAGCATCCGGCCCCTCAACGGCGCCACATTCAGCTCCGTCGGCAAGACCACCGCCGCGTCCGGGTTCCGGAACTCCCAGAAACCCCCCAAAAAAACGCCGCTCCGAAAGCAGTTGGTGCTTCATGATTTCGAGCACAGTGCTGGACTTGGCATGCGGGCGGAAAGGTAAATCTCCATCCGAAAAATCTCTCCTGACCGAGATCACCTTGTTGGGTTCACTAGCGTAGGTGTCAAGCAGATGTTGGAAGAGCGGGTCCTGTGCCCGTGGGATCCGGGCCTCCGAGATAGCCGAAAAGTCGTACTTCATCAGGAGAGAGAAAACGTCAACCGCGAAGACCGCAAGAAGAGGCCGTAGAGGTTTTCCCCTGCCTTCCTCCGTGTGTCCTCCGTGGTGAATTGCTTTTCGGCGCCCGCACCGCCGCCTATCGATTCGCCTCCGCCCGCTCCTGCCCCGCGTAATACCCGCTCTTGGTGCGCACGGTCAGCTTGCCGTACCCCTTGGCCTTGGCATCCACCTTGATTGCGCGATACCCGCCGGAACTCTTCGGATTCGTCGGCTTGTAACCAATCGTGTATTGGTTCCTGATGTCGTGCGCCACCGTCCGGCTGATCTCATCCACTTCATCCAGCGTCTTGGGGAAGAAGGCGATTCCCCCCGTCTTCTCCGCCATGAACTGCAGCGCCTTGCGCGCCCGCCGCTGCTTCTCGTCGCCCAGCAGCCCGATCGCATACACCGTCGGCCCGTTCTCTTCTTGCAGTCGCCGGATTGCCTGTTCCAGCGATTCCTGGCTCTCGTTGTCTTCCCCGTCGGTCACCACAAACAACACGCGCTTTTCCAGTTTCGCGTTCTTTTTCAGATGTCCCGCCGAAGCCACCACCGCGTCGTACAGCGCCGTCCCCCCGCGCGTATCCACCTTCTCCAACGCCTCGCGCATCTTGCTGATGTCAGCCGTAAAGTCCTGGTCCAGGTAGTATTCGTCGTTGAAGTTGACGATGAACACTTCATCCTGCGGATTGCTCGACTTCACCAAGTTGATCGCGGCTTTATTCACCTTGTCGCGCTTCTCGCGCATCGATCCGGAATTGTCGATCACGATCCCCATCGCCACCGGAATATCCTCATGCCGGAAGGAGATGATGTTCTGCGGCTTCCCGTCCTCGAGAATGGTGAACGCACCCTTCTCCAGGGTCGTGACCATGCGCTGCTTCTCGTCCACCACGGTCGCATGCAACACGACTTCATTCACCTGGGCGTGGAAAACAAACCCGCTATCTCCCTCGGGCGGTGGCTGCGAAGGCTCCTGGGCAGTTGTGGGGTCAGGCTTGGGCGGATTCGCAGGTGGATTCGGTGGATCCTGCTGAGGTGCTTGCGGAGGAGCAGCTTTCGGTTGCGCGACCTGAGGCGGGAATGCGTCTCCCGGAGCCGTACTCTGCGCTGCCGCAGTGCTGATCAAAAAAATTAGTAGGAGAAAAGCCAGTGGAGCGCGGCTACTCCGAAGGTGCATAGTACCCCGTCTTGGCATAGACCCGTAGCGGCGGCAACCCTTTGGGCGGTAGTAATTTCACTTTTATCTTACGCCATTTGCCATCCCGCGTTGGATTAGTTGGACGGTACCCGAGCACATACTGGTTGCGTAGTTCGATACCTATTTTTGTGGCCACATCCGCCAAGTCATTCGGATTATCGATCGTGAACGCCCGGCCCCCGGTCAGCTCCGTGATTTCACTCAGCAGCGCCGGCCCCAGTTTCTCTTCTTCAGTGGGAAAGTAGTGATCGTAAATCCCTACGGCATAAATCAGTACATCCGCTTCCTTCACCATTGACTTGATCTCGCCCTCGGTATAACGGCTGTGGTTGTCACCGCCGTCGGAGATGATCAGCATGGCCTTCTTCGGATATTTGGCATGCCTCATCTTCGAGACCCCCAGGTAGATTGCGTCCAGCAGCGCCGTCCTGCCCTTGGGCACCGTGTATACCAGTTTCCCCTGGATGTCTTCGACCGAGTTGGTGAAGTCGCTGACCTCTTCCGGTTTGTCCGAAAAGGTGATCATGAAGAACTCATCTTGCGGATTCGCCGTCTTGAAGAACTCCACCACCGCCTCGCGCGCCCGCTCGATCTTTGAGCTCATGCTGCCGCTCATGTCGAAAATCACTCCCAACGACACCGGCGCATCCTCGCTCGAGAACGATTTGATCTCCTGCTGGCTCTTCCCCTCAAAAACCGTGAAATTGTCCTTGTCGAGTCCCGTCACCAGCCGGTTCATCGGGTCGGTGATGGTGACCGGCACCAACACCAGCTCGACCGAGGCCTTGAACGGTCGGGTGTGCGACGCGAACCCCGACTCTTTCAACTCGTTAGCGGTGACCGCGGGCTTCGCTTCGATCCTGGGTTTGATGTGGACGTCATCGTCGGTGTTCTGCGCCCATATCATCGGGCATTGCAGACTCACCAGCAGGGGCGTAACGACGAAAATTGCCAGCGCAGACAAGCAGAAGCGGTTCGTACGCAGCATGATCCTGATCCCAATTTTGGTAGGGGCGGAGTTGAGGCTCCGAGCTTGGGTCTTGGGGAAAGACCCGCACCCACATTGGCGGGCCATACACTACCTCTTTGAGCGGATCGTATCACAGTTCTTGACAGACGGAATGCGGGAAAATACTGATTTTTGTAACTGTTTTGTCTTATTTTCCCTGCCGCCGTCAATATGTCTTTCTGGCAACTGTCAGCTCGTTCAGATCCTGCACAACCAACCGGTCCCGTCCTTGCTAAAATGCTTACCTTCCCATGGCTTACATCACTCCCTTCCGCGCCCTGCGTTACGACCCAAAACGCGTCACGCCGGCTTATGTGGTCACCCAGCCCTACGACAAAATCACGCCTGAGTCACAGGAGCGCTATTACGCCGCGAGTCCCTACAACCTGGTCCGCCTGATTTTGGGCAAGCGCGAGTCCGCAGACAACGACCACCAGAACGTCTATACCAGGGCTTCCGCCTTCTTCCGCAACTGGCGCCGGGATGGAATTTTCCTCCAGGACCCTCAGCCCTCGATCTACGCCTACGCCCAGCGCTTCCACGCGCCTGGAACCAGCCGCGAAGCCGAGCGACGCGGCTTCATCGCCCTGGGCCGGGTCGAAGATTATTCCGCCAAGGTGGTCTTCCGCCATGAACAGACCCTGGCTAAACCCAAAGCCGACCGGCTCGATCTGCTGCGCGCCACCCGCGCCCACTTTGGACAGATTTTCATGCTGTACAACGACACCGGAGAGATCGATTCTCTTCTCACTCAGGAAACCTCTCCCACCACCGAAGTGACTGACGAATACGGAGTTCTGAACCGCATCTGGAAGGTCTCCGACCCCGGCATCGTCGACCTGGTCCGCGGAAAAATGCGCGACAAGAAGCTCATCATCGCCGACGGCCACCACCGCTACGAAACCGCGCTGAATTATCGCAACGAGCGCCGTGCCGCCACTCCGCAACTCGTGGGAGCCCCCCGTGAACGCATCTCCGCTACAGCCCTGCGCACTGAGACCGAAGAAGCTCCTTACGAGTTGGTAATGATGACCTTCGTTAACATGAACAGCCCGGGCCTCGTGGTCCTGCCGACGCATCGCGTAGTCCATGACTTGCAGTCATTCACGCCCGAAGCGTTTCAGTCGGCCGCCCGCGCCTACTTCAACGTGGAAGAAGTCGACCCCGCGGTCGATGCCACCCGCGCCACCGCCATCCTGCGCGAAGCCGGACACGTCGGCACCGCCCTGCTCGCCGCCACCACGACCAGAGTCTTCCTGCTGCACACGCCAAAAGCCCAGGCCTCGATGTTCCCCGGTCTCTCTATCCGCCAGCAGGCGCTCGACGTAGTGCAACTTCATAAAGTTCTTCTTGAAGGAGTGCTCCAGCTCTCTGAAGAATCGATCCGCAACCAGCAAAACATTTCCTACGTGCGCGATGCCGGCGAAGCCCTGGCCTCGGTCCGCTCCGGCAAAGCGAGCGTCGCGTTCCTCATGAACCCCTGCCGCATGGAACAAGTCCGAGACATCGCCTTCGCCGGCGAAGTCCTCCCCCAGAAGTCAACCGACTTCTTCCCTAAACTGTTAAGCGGATTGACGATCTACGCGCTGGAGTAACGCTGCGTCGCCCCGGTCCGCGTAGCTTCTGTGCAACATAAGTTCATTCTGTCATCGCGAGCGGAGTGAGGCCTCAGCCGAACGAAGTCGAGGGACCCGGCGTTTGTGGGTGGCACCACGGCCGCATGGACGTTTTTCACCACTGCTCTGCCCTTCCCCGAACCCCGTGCCCCCCTGCCTCTGTTACTCTGATCCAGAACTTCCAAGCAAGAAGGTCCAGGATTGGTTTTGGCTGGTCACATCGCCACGCCGCATCTCTCCGAGCGATTTGTACGCCTCGCGGCTCTTGCGCTGCTGCTCGCGAACTCAATCCCCCCCGCCGGTTCGGCCGATGAGAAACGCATTGCCATCTACTCCGCCTCCGCAAACTATTCGCTGCCCGTCACCGATCGCAACGGTCGCGAATACATCGGCCTGCTCGAAGTGATCGAACCGCTGGGCACGGTCAGTTCCCGCACTGATGGGGTGCACTGGAAGCTTCGCTTTAACAACGCAGAGGCCGAGTTCACCGCCAACCAGAATCGTGCCAAGGTGCAGGGCCGCGACTTTGATCTCACCGGCAACTTCCTCCTCGAAAGCGGCCGCGGCCTGGTGCCAACCAACGCTCTCGTTGCGCTGCTGCCACGCATCCTGGGAGGCCCGGTCACGCTGAATGAATCTTCGCGCCGCCTTTTCATCGGGAACGTTGCTACCCATTTCACCGCCCAATTGAGTCACACCACTCCGCCGCGCTTGATCATGAATTTCAGCGCGCCGGTGAATCCCACCATCGCGACCGAACCCGGCAAGCTCCGAATGTCGTTCACCCGCGAACCGCTGGTCGCCCCCGGGTCGCCGACGCTCACGTTCGGGGATAAGTCCATCCCTTCGGCCACATACTCCGAAAGCAACGGGAGCGCGGAAATTACCGTAAACGGCGGGGTCGCGCTGATGGCCAGCTTCAGCAATGACGGCCGTACTATCACTGTCGCTCCCGCTCCGCAACAGGCCGTCGCCCCGCAGCAGCCGGCACAAGTTCCATCTGCTCCTCCAGTTTCAGCGGCCGTTCCCCCCGGAACGTCTCCGTCGTCCGTGCCTGTTCTTTCCACAAGCACGCGGCGCTTCTATGCCGTTCTCGACGCCAGCCATGGCGGCGACGACCGGGGCGTTGCCCTGTCGAATCAACTGGCCGAAAAAGACGTTACGCTCGCGCTCGTCCGCCGTCTTCGCCAGGAACTGGAAGCGCGAGGCATCTCGACCCAGGTACTGCGCGACTCCGATGCAACCCTCACGCAGGACCAGCGCGCCTCCCTCGCCAACACCGCCGGTCCAGTGGTCTATATCAGCGTGCATGCGGCGTCTAACGGCAAGGGTGTGCGTCTGTATACCGCGCTGCTGCCCGCCCCGGAAGAAAACAATGGCCCCTTTGTGGCCTGGAACACGGCCCAAGCTCAGTACCTCGCGGTCAGCCGCGCGGCGGCGCAAGGCGTCGCCACGCAGCTGCAGAAACAGCAGATTCAGGTGCGGACGCTGGCCGCGCCTCTGCGTCCGTTGAACAACATCACCGCTGCAGCAATCGCCGTGGAAGTGGCGCCTCCTGGAAGCGATGTAATGGACCTGAACCTGGTGGCTTATCAACAGAATGTGGCCAGCGCGATCGCCAACGGCATCACCGCGGTGCGCGCCCAATTGGGAGAGCCGCGATGATTCCCCGCCACCTGGTGATCGGGATCGGCGTAATACTGGTTGCGGTGTTTGCCATGGGCATCTACGCGGGCCGCATGCGCGGACGCGTCGCGCAGACTACGTCTGCCGCCGATGCTCGCCCGGTCGCGCCGCCCCCCTCGGGTCCTACCGAGCAGATAACCTTGTACGTCGCCTACGACGAGCCCGGAATCCTGCGCGCCGAAGCCGCGCGGATTCCTCTCCCCTCGGCGCGCCAGCAGCGCGCCGAAGAGTTGCTCCGCGCCCTGCTCGAAATCTACTTGGCGAAGGACTCGCCGCACCCGCTCGCTCCGGGAGCTGACGTCCGCGCCGTTTACCTGGTGGACCCTGGCTTAGCTGTCATCGATGTCAACACCCCATTTGCCAACGGCCACCGCTCGGGTGTGCTGGAGGAAGAACTCACCGTGACGTCGATGATCCAGACGCTGAACGCCAATATCCCCGGCATCCTGCGGGTAAAGATCCTGGTGGACGGCAAAGACCGCGACACCCTGGCCGGCCACGCCGACCTCTCGGACTTCTACGACACGGAGGCAGTGTCGCAGGTGGTGGGACAGATGGAATAAAGGCAGGTCTTGGGTCTTGGGTTTCGAGTTTCGGGTTCCAACCCAACGAGTCCAAGACCCGAACCTGAGACCCAAGACCTGAGTCCGAGACCTAAGACCTAGCACCTGAGACCCAGCACCTGAGACCTGTTTCGATTAGCTGGGGGATAACAACAACTCGCCAGAACGCTGCAGGACCCACGTCGCAGGGCTTCGGACGACTTTAGACCCCTCGACCCGACACTCAAAGTGCGCCGTATCGCTTCCTTACAGCAAATAACAAAGCAAATAACTGGCATTCTACGCGACGCCCGCCACGGGATTTTCGACCCGAAAATCCTCTTTACCTGTTTTCAGCAACTTAGCTTGGAGTGAACATTCTTGGGAGCAAGACTCGCTCCGGAGATCAGGCGGCCGGAAAAAATGTGGGCTCTCCGGGTCCATCAGTGGAGCTTGGGATTTCGCGGCTGCGCCTGCGAACAACCAACAGCCCTTATCCGCAGAGGACGCAGAGGTTTCGCAAAGGACGCGGAGAAGACGTTTAAGCGCGCAAAGAACGACCACCAAGGTCGCGAGAACGACGGCTGACTTCGGGTTCTTTCCAAAATTAGGCTCTCTTCGCGATCTTTGCAAGTTTTCCTCTGCGATCTTTGCGGTTAACGGCTTTTCCGGTCGGCTAGTTGCGCCCCATTTTTCAATCGACAACGAGCAAACGGCAATTGACAATCTCCCCATGGTCTATCGCTCCGACAATCGCACGCCGGACCAGCTCCGGCCCGTAAGTATCGTCCCGGATTTTATTCGCACGGCCGAAGGGTCTGCCCTGATTGAAGTTGGCAACACGCGCGTCATCTGCACGGCATCGGTGGAGGAAACCGTTCCCGTTTTCCTACGCAACAGCGGAAAAGGTTGGGTTTCAAGCGAATACGGTATGCTGCCCCGTTCCACGCTGACTCGCACGCCGCGCGAAGCCAGCAAAGGGCGGGCCAGCGGACGCACTCATGAGATCCAGCGCCTGATCGGACGTTCCCTCCGCGCCGTCACCGACACGGCGAAACTTGGCGAGCGCACCATCTGGATCGACTGCGACGTGATCCAGGCTGACGGCGGGACGCGCACCGCTTCCATCACCGGGGCTTTTGTGGCCCTGGGCTTGGCGCTGGAGAAACTGGTCGAGGCCGGAACGCTCACCGCGGTGCCGTTGCGCGATTTCGTGGCCGCGATCAGCGTGGGGATTGTGGACGGGCAGGTCCTGCTCGATCTCTGCTACGAAGAAGATTCCAGGGCAGATGTCGACATGAACTTCGTGATGACCGCGGGCCGCAAGATGGTCGAAGTGCAGGCCACCGCCGAGCACCGCGTCTTCGACGACCAGCAGTTCAGCCAGATGCTCGCGCTGGCACGGAAAGGCGTCGACGCGCTGATTGCGAAGCAGCAGGCGGTGTTGAGTTCGTTGACGTTAAGGCAATAGATTATGAATGTTGTTGCCTCCGGTTTCGTCTGAACATCTTAAGGGATCCCAAACTCCAGCCTTAGGCTTGGCGACGATATTCTGGCGGCTGCGCAGGAGGGCCTCGTATCAGGGCGTGCCTCCGACGCGCCGTACCTTAGTCCAAAACTCAGGGCCCGGCTTTAGCCGCGGCCTCCGCCGCGGGCAACCGCCCGTCCCGTGACCATCGTCACCACATTGCCCTTCAGTCGCCATCTACAACTACTTGGTGTCTTATCCGCAGCGTTATTGGAGCCCAACGAATGATGTCGCCGGGGAGCGCACGTTTTTCGTGACCTCTTCTACATGCGGCCGGAGAAGTCTTCTGCAATCGGAAAGCTCTGCGACATTGTGCGTTCGAGTCCTTCACGATTATCGAGCGGCTGGAAGATTTCGTCTTCATGCTTTCGTGGTGATACCCGATCACTTCCATCTCCTCATCACCGTCGGGTCGGACATGACCATCGAGCGGGCTATCCAGCTTGTGAAGGCGGTTTTGCGTTTCGAGCACGTAAAGGAATTGGGTTTGAAAGCTCCCATCTGGGAGAAGAGTTTTTCCGAAATCCGGGTTCCCGATTCGGAGGCGTTTGAGAACCAGCGGGAGTACATCCACAACCAACCGGTGGTGGCGAGATTAGCCGCCAGCGCGGAAGCATATTCTTTTTCGTCGGCCACGAGTCCGTCGGCATTGGACCCGCCTCCTGCGCGGTTGCAGTCCGAGGATTGCCGCGGCTAAAGCCGCAGCGATTGACAGACTCGTCAGGGCGCTCCTGAAGGCGCGCCCTGATACGAACCGAAGCCCCAGCTCAAACCGGTGGCAAGGGCCGGGGTGAAATTCCGCGCCTAGCACCGATGATCCGTAGATGCGAGTGGAACGAAATCAGGACCATCGTGAAAAAAATCGCTAGGCCGGAGATGCCGCCGACCGACACCGAGTCCTTCGACTGCGTTCGGCTGAGGCCTCACTGCGCTCAGGATGATAAATTTAGGGTTGTGTGCAAAGCACAAGGGCGCGGCGAACCCGACGCCGTTGATTTCATGACGAGGAGAAGCGAGGGGCAAAGCAGATTCCTCCGCCCTCCACGGAGCTCGACGTCGGAGCGACAAGGAGCGAGGATTTGCTGCGGGCGGGGCCCTGATCGGAAACTGAAATAACGTTCACAGATCACACTGCCTTCTCTGTCCACGTATTACAATAAAAGGCCGCCCAAAACAGTGTACCGAGGGCGGAGTGTATCTGTGCCAATCCCGCACTCATTTTTGGAGGAACGACGATATGAAGCTCACCCCTGGAAAGCTGGCCGGCCTTAAGAAGGTTTCGAACGATCGCGGCGTTATTGCTGCTGCCGCCATGGATCAGCGCGGCTCCCTGCAGAAGTCGCTGGCGAAAGAAAAAGGCGGCGATGTTACCGACGCCATGATGGAAGAATTCAAGTCGCTGGTCACCGAGGTGCTGACCCCGCATGCCAGCGCGATCCTGCTCGACCCCGAGTGGGGACTGCCGGCTTCGAAGCGCCGCGCGCGCAACGCCGGGCTGTTGCTGGCCTACGAGAAGACCGGATACGACAAGACGGGTCCCGGACGGCTGGGCGACCTGCTGGACCATTGGTCGTCCCGGCGCCTAAAGGAAGCGGGCGCGGATTGCGTCAAGATTCTGCTTTACTACACGCCGTTCGATCCCAAGGACGTCAACGACAAGAAGCATGCTTGGGTGGAGCGCATCGGCGACGAGTGCCGCGCCAACGATATCCCGTACTTTTTGGAGTTTGTGGGTTACGAGGAGGGCGCGGATGAGAAAGGCCTGGAGTACGCCAAGAAGAAGCCGCAGATCGTCACTGAGAGCATGCGGGAGTTCAGCAAGGATCGCTACGGGGTCGATGTGCTCAAGGTCGAAGTGCCGGTGAACATGAAGTTCGTGGAGGGCACGAAGTCGTTTGGCGGGCAGAAGGCGTACACAAAGAAAGAAGCCATCGACTTCTTCCACAAGGCCGCGAACGTGGCGACGAAGCCGTTTATTTACCTGTCGGCGGGCGTGAGCAACGCGGAGTTCAGCGAGACGCTGGAGCTGGCGGGCGAGTCGGGTGTGAAGTTCAATGGCGTGCTCTGCGGACGGGCGACGTGGAAGGAAGGCATCCCGATCTACGCGAAGCAGGGTGCGGCTGCCTTCCGGTCGTGGCTCGAAACTGAAGGCGTGAAGAACATTAACAACGTCAACGACAAGCTGAAGGCGGCGACGTCGTGGCACTCGATTTATGAGGCGGAGCCAGCGCTGGTGGGGGCGTAGGTTGCGTTGCGTGCAGTGATGCAAAGGCGTGCCCATGTGGCACGCCTTTTGTTTTGCCCAGAGAAAAGCTTCTAAGGCAGAGGGCGCAGAGGTTTCGCTGAGATCGCGGAGGAAAGCTCTTGGTTGCGAACGGGGGGCGAAGGGATGTGTGGTGGATCGGAAAGCAGATTCCTGCTGCCTCCTCTGCTCTCGGCGTCGGAATGAGAAGGACGGGAAGCCGTTGTATGGGATCGCCACGGGACCAGACGCGAGTGAGCGGCATCTCAACTCTTGATGTAGGACAATGGTTCATGGATTCGGTGCGGATGGATAAGTGGCTGTGGGCGGCGCGGTTCTTTAAGACGCGTACGCTGGCGGGGCGGGCGTGTGAGCTGGGGAGGATTCAATCGAACCGGCAGGCGGCCAAGCCGGCGCGCGAGGTGCGGGTGGGAGACATGTTGCGGGTCACGAATGATGGCGGTGACTTTGAGGTGGAGGTGCTGCTGCTCAGCGAGGTGCGGGGCCCGGCTTCGGTCGCGCAGACGCTCTACCGCGAGACAGACGCGAGCAAGGAGCAGCGGCTGAAGGTGGCAACGGAGCACAGGGCGATGCGACAGTTTGAACAGTTGCCGGCCGGGCGGCCGTCGAAGCGCGACCGGCGGAGGATCATCCAATTCCGAGAGAGAATGTAAGTGAATTCGAAAGGGCGGACCGCATGAGCGAAATGCCGGGAGACATCCTGGATTGCATTGGCAACACTGCTCTGCTGGCACTGCGCCACGTCACGCCCGGGAATGGGGCGCGCATCCTGCTGAAGATGGAAAGCGAAAACCCCACGGGCAGCATGAAGGACCGGATGGCCCTGGCCATGATCGAAGCCGCGGAGGCGAACGGGCGGCTGAAGGCCGGCGGCGGAGTGGTGGAGTATACGGGCGGCAGCGCGGGGGTGTCGTTGGCACTGGTGTGCGCGGTGAAGGGATATCTGCTGCACATTGTGAGTTCGGACGCGTTCGCGCAGGAGAAGCTGGACCAGATGAAAATTCTGGGGGCGAACCTAGAAATCGTGCGCAGCGACAGCGGGGGCATGACCGAGAAACTCACGCGCGACATGGTGGAAGCAGCCCGCCTGATTGCGGCGAGGACAGGAGCGTACTGGACGGATCAGTTGAAAAATACCGACCAGCTGGCGGCCTATCACAAAATGGGGGAGGAAATCTGGACGCAGACTGGGGGGCGGATCGATGGCCTGGTGCAGAGCGTGGGCACGGCGGCGTCCCTACGCGGGTTGGGCGAGGCGTTGCGCCCGCGCAAGGCGACGATCCGGATGGTGGCGGTGGAGCCGGCGGAATCGGCGGTGTTGTCGGGCGGTCCGGCCGGGTCGCACAAGATTGACGGGGTGGGCGCGGGTTTTGTTGTGCCGCTGTGGGAGAAGGATACGGCAAACCAGATTGAGCAGATCTCGACCGAGGAGGCGACGGCGATGGCGCTGCGACTGGCACGCGAAGAAGGGCTGTTTGCGGGGACTTCGACAGGCGCGAATGTCATCGCGGCTTTGCGGCTGGCGGAACAGCTGGGACCGCAGGCGACTGTCGTTAGTGTCATGTGCGACACGGGGATGAAATATCTGAAGGGTTATCGAAATGAACTCCGCAAGGAAGAGGAGGGTTTGCAGAATGTGGGGGTGAAGTAGTTTTGTTTCTAAGGTGCTGAACTTCTTCGATTCACGCGGGCGCGATGCCGCGGGTGCAAAGCGTTTACGCGACTTAAGAGTATTCGATATGGCCAATACAAATCAGACTGCACTCATCACGGGCGCTTCGGCGGGACTGGGGTACGAATTTGCCAAGCTGTTTGCGCGCGACAAATACAACCTGGTGCTGGTGGCGCGCAGCGGGCCCAAGCTTGCTGAGCTGGCGGAGGAATTGCGGCAGTGGTACGGGGTTTCGGTGAAGGCGATTGCGCTGGACCTGGGTATGCCAAGGGCGGCGCAGGATCTGCTTGAAGAAACGCAGCGGGCCGGGTTGCACATCGACATCCTGGTAAACAATGCGGGATACGGGAAATCGGGGGAGTTTGCGTCGATCCCGCTGGAAGAGGACTACGGGCAGATTCAGCTTAACGTCACCACGCTCACGTTGCTGACGAAGATCTATTTGGGCCCGATGCTGGAACGGCGGTCGGGGAAGATTATGAACGTGGCGTCGACGGCGGCGTTTCAACCGGGACCGTTGATGGCGGTTTATTACGCGACCAAGGCGTACGTGCTGTCGTTTTCGGAGGCGATCGCCGATGAGCTGCGGCATTCGGGCGTGCAGGTGACGTGCTTCTGCCCGGGCGCGACGCTGACCGAGTTCCAGAAGCGAGCGGAGACGGAGAACTCGCGCCTGTTCAAACAACTGGCGCCGATGGATGCGAAGACGGTGGCGGAAGACGGCTACCGCGCACTGATGGCGGGCAAGAGCCTGGCGATTTCCGGATTCAAGAACTGGCTGGTGGCCGAGTCGGTGCGCTTCGCGCCGCGGAAGTGGGTGACGGCGATCTCGCGCTGGGTGGCGGAGCCGGTGAAATGACGGACCTCAGGGTGCGTCCACGAAATTGGCGGCATGCGGAGCGCTCTCAACCGAAGCTGATGGCCCCCGTCCCTGCAGGGAGAGATGAGGGATAACGCTTATGGCATCGCTAAAAGGGCTCGCGAAAAATGCTCAAAAGCCGACCTCAGGCGCCGAAGCGTAACCTATCCTTAGAGTCTTTGTGGCACGAATGATCTCGTGCCGTGCCCGCTTTGCTTCGGGCGAGGACTTTCTCCTCAACTGTAAAGGGACGCCCTGATACGCACGCGAGGTTTACCGGACCCTGCATCTTGCGGTGTCTCTCCAGGGCTTTACCGGTTGGGAATGCTATCGGCATTGCTCATTCGAGAAATTACCATGGGCTGACTCGGGGTTACCTCCGGTTACCGCGCTGGCGCGGCTTTACAAATCCCTGCACAATCTTTGCAAAGCTTTACTAGCGCCGGCGATACCGCTCCGAGCGAGTCGCGAGTCTATCCCACAGAGTGCGGGACGGCTCGCAGAAAGCCCGCACGAGCGGAAGCCTGGCTCCCCGTGGGCTTTCGACAGGAGGTAGCAAAGTGGCGAACGACCATGGTTGGCGTGGAACGGTTTCGACCAAAGTTGCCTTTCTGACTCTGGCCGGGACAAGAGCGAAGCAAGCCTTCGCGGTGCCTGCAATGCTGCTTGTGGCCTACACCTGCTGGGCGCAGGATCAAACGCAGACGCCGCCGGATACAGGAGCGAACTCGCCGGCTACGGTTCGTGCTGCCGAGACGGTGACGATTCCGGCAGGGACCCGTTTCTCACTGGTGCTGACTACCGGAGTTTCGAGCAAGACGCTGCACCGTGGAGATGAGATCTACGCGCAGACCATCGCTCCGATTGCGGTGGGTGACCGGGTGGTGATTCCAGCCGGAACGTTCCTTCAAGGCAAACTCGACAAGCTGGCGCGGAACGGGACGCGCGCGCAAATGAAGTTGCAGTCGGTTTCCATAATGTTTCCCGACGGTTTTGTGGCCAGCGCCAACGGGCCGTTGAATATGGAGAGCGACGAGGGTACGGCATGGCGGGTTCCGGGCGGCGGCAATGTGGCGGGCGCGATCGCGGCACCACTGGCTGGGTTGGGCCTGGGCACGTTGATTGGCCACGAAGCTGGGGGAAATGGAACGAACATCAACGGGATGACCTACAACCCGGGCGGACTGAAGAGCACGGCCATCGGTGGAATCGTGGGACTGGCGGCGGGGGGTGCGGTGTCGTTTATTTTTCTGACGCACAGCCGGCACTTTGTTGTGGACCTGGGTTCGCCGATGGAGATGACGCTGCCGCAAGCAATGACTCTGGCCGAGGGCAACGTCGGGGATGCGGTGCGCGATGCGCACGGTGACACCACTGGCGGTGGCGAAGCGTCCGCCGCCGGCGGTGCCGTCACCGACGGACACGGACACGTGCTGTACGCCGGGAACACCGGCGACTCCACCCACCATCATTCCGGGGACTCCTCCGATCGGGGACATGCCCGGCACGCCGGACGTGGTCCCCGGGACTCCGGCGATTCCGGGATCCTCGTATCCGTGTCCGTGATGGGGGCGCTGGAGCCGTCGGCGGCTTCGGCTCCGTGATCTAATGAAAAGCAGGGCGCCTGTCGAGTTGCCGCGAGGGTTGTCTCGAAGGCGGGGTTCGACCTCAGCGGCTGAAGCCGCGTTGGTACAGGTCTGTCACGGTCCGGCTGAGGCCGGGCCCTTTCAAAACTCGTAGCTATGTGGAGCTTTCCACCGCTTTTCAAACGAATTCGGAGCTGGAGCCAAACAAGATCATGCCGACCCTAATTTCGCAACCCACGCGTATCCAAGCCGCGGGGAACAAGCCGAAACTGATTGATGAATACGTCGGACGCGTTAACTCAAAAACCTCAGGAGTGAGCCTGGCGCACATGCGCAGTCCGGAGGGATGGGTGGAGCCGGGACAGACTCCCGAGTTTGACGAGTTCACGATTGTGCTTAAAGGAAGGGTTGTGGTGAGTCACAGGGGCGGAGAGATCGAGGTGAAGGCCGGGCAGGCGGTGATTGCGCACGCCAGGGAGTGGGTACGGTACTCGACGCCGGAGGGAGCCGAGTACATCGCGGTGTGTTTGCCAGCGTTTTCGATGGGTGCGGTGCATCGGGATGGAGAGAGCTGATGGCTTGTGACTACAGCCAGCGCGGAAGGCGTCGTGCCTTTTTCATCCGGAACAAACCTTCCTTGTGAAAAAATCATAGGGGCCGACGATATCGCTGGCAGACACGGGGGCCTTCGACTCCGTTCGGCTGACGCCTCACTTCGCTCAGGATGACAGAGTTAAATTAACGCGTCGCTGAAAGCTCGCGGCCGCTAGCTCATCGCTGACGGGTCATCGCATGTTGTCCAGGATCGAGCCGACGATGCCGCCGACTACGCCGCCTTGCGCGGCTTCTTTCGACGGGGCGGGCATGTACTCCCTGAGGGCGTGAGCTAATTTCGATAGGGGCAATGTCTGCAACCAGACTTTACCGGGGCCGGTGAGGGCGGCTAGGAAAATGCCGTCGCCGCCGAAGATCATATTCTTGATTCCCGGGACCGTCGTGATCTGAAACGAGACGCTGGTCTGAAACGCGCCCACGTGGCCGGGATGCACGCGCAGGGTCTCGCCGGGCTGCAGGTCTTTCACGATGAGTTCGCCGGAGAGCTCGATCCAGGCTGTGCCCTGCCCGCTCACGTGCTGCAACAGGAAGCCATCGCCTCCAAAGATACCGGCCCCCAATGATTGTTGAAAGCCGACGCTGATTTGGACGTGTGCGGTTGCGCAAAGGAAGCCGTGGCGGTGAATCATGTATTCGCGGCCCTGTCCGATTTCGACGGGCAGGATGTGGCCGGGAACCTTGGTGGCGAAGGCGAGCTCGCCGCGCGCACCGATGGCGCGGTACTCGGTCATGAACAGGGTGCCGCCGCCGGCGACACGTTTCAGCACACCGAAGAGGCCTCCGCCGCCACCCAACTGGGTGTGGGTGGTCATCTGGATGGAGCTGCCCATCCAGGAGAGCTCGCCGGCTTCGGAGATGATGGTTTCGTTGGGTTCGAGGGTGAACTCGAGGACGGGCATGGTGGTGCCGACGATTTGACTTTGCATGGATGCTCCTGAGGTTGACTTTAGTGTCTCGTGTAACCGAACAACGAACAAGTGAAGGATCGGGAACCCGTGTAAATGTGCCGAGCTAGCGCTCGGCCGGACCCTTCGACTTCGCTCAGGGCGGGCTCCGGGGGGGGCCGTCCCCACGCGAGCGGCGGCATCACCAGGCGATACCTGAATGTCTACTCCCATTCGATCGTACCGGGCGGTTTTGAAGTGATGTCGTAGACGACACGGTTCACGCCTTTGACTTCGTTCACGATGCGGCTGGACATGGTCTTGAGAACTTCGTAGGGGAGGGGGACCCAGTCGGCGGTCATGCCGTCTTCGGAGTGGACGGCGCGGATGGCGCAGGTGTTGGCGTAGGTGCGCTGGTCGCCCATGACGCCGACCGACATGACGGGGAGGAGCACGGCGAACGACTGCCAGATTTTCTGGTAGAGGCCGGCCTTTTTGATTTCGTCGACCACGATCTCGTCGCAGTCTTTAAGGATGCGCAGGCGCTCTTCGTTGACTTCGCCGAGCACGCGGACGGCGAGGCCGGGGCCAGGGAAAGGCTGGCGCTGAAGGATTTCTTCGGGCATGCCGAGGTCGCGGCCGATGCGGCGGACTTCGTCTTTGAAGAGTTCTTTCAGCGGCTCAATCAGCTTGAGTTCCATCTTTTCAGGCAGACCACCGACGTTGTGATGGCTCTTGATCACCTGCGAGGGACCCCGCACGGAACGGGACTCGATCACGTCGGGATAAAGAGTGCCCTGGACCAGCCACTCGACCTTCCCTTCTTCTTTTTCGATGCGGTGAGCTTCTTTTTCGAAAACGGCAATGAACTCGTTGCCGATGATTTTGCGCTTGGCCTCAGGATCGGTGATCCCCGCCAGCCGCGTAAGGAAGCGCTGACTGGCGTCGACCGCGACGAGATGAAGGCCGAGATTGTCGCGGAGCGTTTGCTGGACTTTTTCGAATTCGTTCTTGCGTAGCACGCCATTGTTGACGAAGACGCAGGTGAGCCGCGTCTTGCCGGAGGCATCGCGCATGGCCCGGTCGACCAGGACGGCGGCGACGGAGGAATCGACACCACCGGACAGGGCGCAAATGGCGCGGCCGTTGCCGACTTGCTTGCGGACCTGCTCGACGGTGGCGTCGATGAAGTGCTGGGCAGTCCAGGTGGGCTTGGCGCCACAGATGTTCAGCGCGAAATTGCGGAGAATGTCTTTGCCAAGCGGCGTGTGGTGCACTTCGGGGTGGAACTGGACAGCCCACATTTTCTGCGCGGGATTCTCGATGGCGGCGACAGCATTGGGGGACTTGGCGGTCAGCTGGAAACCGGCGGGGAGTTGTTCGGCTTCATCGCCGTGCGACATCCAGACGTTGATGGTTTTCGGGAGGTCTTCGAACAGGCGGGAGTCAGCGCCGTTGACTTCGACCTGGGCGTGTCCGTACTCGCGCTTGTCGGCGGGACGCACTTTTCCACCCAGAGCATGCACCATGTACTGCAAGCCGTAGCAGATGCCGAGCACGGGCAGGCCCAGCGAGAAAACCTGTTGATCCGCAACGGGGGCGTCCTGGTCGTAGACAGACGATGGGCCGCCCGACAGGATGATGCCGACGGGAGAGAACCTCTTGATTTCCTGAAGGCTGGCGTTGCAGGGGAGAACGACCGAAAAGACGTTGAGTTCGCGGACGCGGCGCGCAATCAGCTGCGAATATTGCGCCCCGAAGTCGAGGACAACGATCGCTTGAGTTTCCACGGATGAGTGTCTCAAATTCGAGGAGAGAGTGTAAAGCGGTGGGAGAGTGCTTGGAAAACTTAGTACTTGGCGATTGGCACTTGGCCAAATCACCTTCAGCGCTCAGCAGTCAGCAATCAGCCTTCTACGATTGCTTAGACCCTTGCGGCGGCAGCTCGTCGGGATCGAAAAGAGGGTGGTCGCCCAGGATGAGTTCGTGCTGATCGATCTTCGACGCTCCCGAGGTCCGGCTGAATTTGGAATTCGGCGCCGACGATTCGTCGAAGCGGGCTTCGGGGCGGTCGCAGAGGATCAACTCGTCCTGATCGACCATGGTGGTTTCGGGCTGAAGGCTGAGGGCTGAAGGCTGAGTGCTCGTCGCGGTGGCGGGTGCAGATATCACTGATGGGGACGCCAGCATCGCGACTGCCGGAGCGGGAGGCGCTTCCAGAATAGCGACGTATGCCGCTAGGCGTCCGATGTGGAGCGTATCGACGATGGCAAAGTAGGCCAGGGTCAGGAAGAGGATTGCGAGCAATACGAACCCTACCGGCAGGGCCTGCACGAAGGCCAGGGGAAAGGTCACCACCGAGGTCGCGATGATGAAGAGCACGAGCTGAGCCACGCCGAAGCAGGTGCCGACGGCCATGACCGAACCAAACCGGTCACGACACAGGGATATGGCGGAAGCGAGAGCTGCAAACGTGTCTTTCCTCCTACTGATCACGAAGATTGATGCGAGAGCGAGAAACCAATTGATCGACGACCAGGCCAACCAGATCAGCAACGAGATGATGAGCGCCAGAAAAAACACGAGGCCGGGATGGGGGTCGGTCTCCGAGGAAAAGAACCCGGCGAAGATGATTGCGCCCACGCAACCGGCGCACGCGGCCAGGGCCAGCGCAGCACGAAGGAAATGCAAGCCTGCCATTGAACGGAATCGCCAGTGCGCGGATTGTTCTGCCCGGTTGTCACTGGTCGTGTCCACAACTTGAAGAGCGCTCTGTTGGGCGGCAAGGGTCCGGGTTCGGATGTAGCTGAGGATGGTGTCGAGAGTGGCGGCGCGCCCGACGGATGCGATGAAGATCCAAAGGATCGCCAGCGCGGAGAACAGCAGCACTCCCGCAAGAACGAAACGAAGGCCGCTCCCGTGGAAGATGTGCACGAAGGCCTGCGAGATGAGCCAGGGATGGCGGGTGTGCAGCAGGAGCAGGTCGAGATTGGAGACCGGCAAGGTGTCGAGGTACTCGATGAAACCCACACCGAGAAGCACGCACGCGGCCGCTCCAAAGCTCCAGCGCCAGGCCACTTCGGCCAGCGGCAAGGCGGGACGGCGGAAGACACTGCGAAAGCCTTCGATAGTGGGGGACCAGGGGGACATTCAGATCAGGATAACGCAAGAGGCCCGTCTTGGGTCTTGGGTGTCAGGCCTTGGATGTCAGGCCTTGGGTCTTAGGCCCTTGCCTCAGGCTCTCGACTGGAGGTTCTGAAACGCCACCTAGATTTACGACGATTTACAGAGCGTTCATAAACCGGTACTTCTGATCGATAACCAGTCTCGTATGACGATATTTTTTCGGCAACCTGACCCGCAGGGGGCACATCCAATTCCGTAACGGAGCTCCAACTAATCTCATACACGGAATCGCGAACCGGCGGGAGTTGTGTGTCAACTCAAGCCCTCAACCACAATCCATATTGAGGAGAATTCCATGAAGTTCGTGAAGTACTCGGCTTTGCTCGTCTTTGTAGCTTTCAGTCTTTCGTCCGGGGTTTTCGCCAAGGACCGGAACGAGGGGAAGTTCTCGCTGACCGAACCGGTACAGATTGGTTCGACCCGGTTAAAGGCTGGGAACTACAAGGTCACTTGGGAGGGGACAGGAGCGGACGTGCAGGTGAAGATTCTGCAGGGCAAGGACGTGGTCGCGACGACCTCGGCCAAGCTGGTGGATAAGTCGCTGCCACAAGATGCGGTAACGTTGAGTGGCACAAGCGGAATGAAGACGCTGGAGGAGATCGACTTCAGCGGAAAGAAGCAAGCCCTGGTGTTTGCTGCTGCGGAGACAGCACACAACTGAGGAGCGGATCTACTTCTAGAGGACTCCGCCTGTCGGATACGGTGCCTAAGGATCGACAGCGCGATCTTCAGGGGCTAAAGCCTGCGTCATCTCTGAGCGTGGAGCGGCATGGCTGAAGCCAGTGCCCTTCCCCCAACCAGTTGTGAGATAACTTGCGCTAAGGAAGGCGGGCGACAATGCCCGCCTTTTGTTCTGGTGCAACGGGACAACACGGACCAGGCAGCTTGCAGAAAAAAATGCAGTTGTGCCCCGTAGCGCCTAAAGGCGCTTGATATGCGCACTGAATCGGCCCGCCTGAAGGCATGCCCTGATACGAATCCTAACTTTCTAAGCGCGATTTTTTCTCAGTCTGTAAGGGCGCGATGACAGCGTGAGCTATTGCGGCGGGCCTGAAGGCGAGGCGACAGAAATCATGATTTATTCCAGGCTGTTCGAGCGTGAGATCTGGGCAGAGGGCGTTCAGCGGAGGACGATGTTCACGAGCTTCGCGGGCACGTAAATCCACTTCACCAACTGCTTGCCGGCCATGGCGGTTATTACTTTCTCGTCGGCAAAGGCGCGCTCTTTCACGAAAGGCTCGTCGACGTCGGCGGGAACGACGATACGGCTGCGGAGTTTGCCGTTGATCTGCACCGGAATTTCGATCTCTTCTTCTTTGGCCAACGCGGGGTCGTACTTCGGCCACGGCGCGCGGAGCAGGCTTCCCTTCCCGCCTAGCGTCTCCCAAAGTTCGTGGGCGAGATAGGGCGCGAAAGGCGCGAGCAAGAGGACCAGATCGCGTTGGACCCGTGCGAGCAACGCCGCCGGAACGGCTCCCTGGGCGATTTTTTCTTCCACGCCGTAGAGTTCGTTCACCAACTCCATAATGGCGGCGATGCAGGTGTTGAAATGCCACCGTCCCTTGAAGTCGTCGGTGACGCGTTTCATGGTCTGGTGCAGCTTGCGCTGGATCTGGCGGGCTTCGGGAGACGGGGCAAGCCCCGTCTCTACCATCGATTCGTGCGCTGAGTTCGCGTGGCGCATGATGAAACGGTAGACGCGGCCGAGGAAGCGGTGGATGCCTTCGATGCCGGAATCCTTCCAGTCGAGATCGCGATCGGGAGGAGCAGCGAAGAGGCTGTAGAGACGCGCCGCGTCGGCACCGTAGCGGGCGACCATTTCGTCGGGGGAGACGACGTTGCCGAGGTTCTTCGACATCTTGGCCCCGTCTTTGATGACCATGCCCTGGGTGAAGAGGCGCTCAACGGGCTCGTCGTTTTTCACGAGGCCGAGGTCGCGCATGAACTTGGTCCAGAAGCGCGAGTAAATCAGGTGCAGGATGGCATGCTCGACGCCCCCAATGTACTGATCGATGGGGAACCAGTAAGCAATCTCGTTCGAGTCGAACGGGGCGCGGTCGTTGTGGGCATTGGTGTAGCGATAGAAATACCAGGACGAGTCCACGAAGGTGTCCATGGTATCGGTCTCGCGGCGCGCGGGACCACCACACTTGGGGCAGGTCGCGTTTACGAACTCGGGCACGTTGGCGAGCGGAGACGCGCCGGTGAGCGTGATGTCGACGTGTTCGGGGAGAAGGACGGGCAAGTCTTTCTCAGGAACCGCGACGATGCCGTCCTTCGCACAGTAGAGCATGGGGATGGGCGTGCCCCAGTAACGTTGGCGCGAGACACCCCAGTCCTTCAATCGGAAGGTGACCGTAGCCTTGCCGAAACCATTCTTTTCGGCGAAGTCGGCCATCGCCTTGAGCGCTTCCGGACTGTTTAGCCCACTGAATTGTCCAGAATTCACGACCAGGCCGTCGTCGGAAGCGAAGGGGAGCGGAGGATCCATGACGGTCTCGTCGCTTTCGCCGCCCGTGGGGATAATCACGACCCGAACCGGCAACTTGTACTTCTTGGCGAATTCGTAATCGCGCTCGTCGTGGGCGGGGACGCTCATGATGGCCCCGGTGCCGTAGTCCATGAGGATGTAGTTAGCGACCCAGATGGGGAGCGCTTCGTGGTTGAAGGGATTCTTGGCGTAGCGTCCGGTGAAGATGCCGTGCTTTTCGATCTCGCCGATGTCCCCGGCTTCCCTGGCCTTGCGCTGTTCGGCGATCAACGTCTCGACCTTGGCGCGCAGGTCCGCGTTGTTCGCGGTCATGTCGGCGACGAGGGGATGTTCGGGCGCGAGTTGCACCGAGGTCGCCCCGAAAATCGTGTCGATGCGAGTGGTGAAGACGGTGATGGTGGAGCCGGCGGGCCCGACGGTGCCTCCGAGGTCGAAGTCGACGAGCGCGCCTTCGCTGCGGCCGATCCAGTTGCGCTGCATGGTGCGCACTTTTTCGGGCCAGCCTTCCAGCTTGTCTAAGTCGCGGAGCAACTCTTCGGCGTACTTGGTGGTGCGAAGGAACCATTGCTCGAGTTCGCGTTGCTCGACGAGCGTGTCTTCGTGACGCCAGCAGTAACCGCCGACCACCTGCTCGTTGGCAAGAACGGTGGCGCACTTCGGGCACCAGTTGACCTTGCTCTTCTTACGGTAGGCGAGGCCCTGGTCGAAGAGCTTTATGAAAAACCACTGGTTCCAGCGGTAGTAGTCAGGCAGGCAGGTCGTGACCTCACGCGACCAGTCGTAGGCGAAACCGAGGCGCTTCATCTGCGCCTTCATGTTGGCGATGTTGGAGAGGGTCCACTCGCGCGGCGGCGTGTTGTTCTTGATGGCGGCGTTTTCCGCGGGAAGGCCGAATGAATCCCAGCCCATGGGGTGGAGCACGTTGTAGCCGTTCATCCACATGTAGCGGGCGAGAGCATCGCCGATGGAATAGTTGCGAACGTGGCCCATGTGCAGGGCGCCCGAGGGGTAGGGCAGCATTTCGAGGACGTAATACTTGGGCTTGGTGGAGTTGAGTTCGGCGGCGTAGAGGGCGGGGTCCTGCTGCCATTGCTCGGACCACTTGGTTTCGACGCGCTGGGGATCGTAGCGTTCGTCGCGAGCGGGGGTTTTGTCGTCTTGCGGCATAGAGGCGGTGGCCGGGCTATGGATAAACTTTTATTTTACCGTAGAGACGAGGGTTGCCGGGTCTGGGGTCAGGTGCGGCGTGAAAATACGGGAGATGGGAAACGCGATGAGAGACGAAAGACAAGACGGGGCAAGCCCCGTCTCTACCCCGGGATTCGGGAGAGGATAAGCTGGTTTTCGGAATCTTTTGTCCCGTTGGAAGGGTTGTTCTGGATGTAAGTCTCGGACCGCGGCGACCGAGGCGTTGCCTCTCAGGATGTGATCATGGAAACGGGGCTGCCACGCAAAGTGGTGGTCTCCCGATCGCCGGCACTGACCGGTTACACCCGCTTTTTTATGAACCGACGACATCCGATAAGGAAGGAAGACGCGCCACGAAGGATGTGTTCCCTAGTTCGGAACGTTACGGGTCATCGCGTCCGGAATGAATTGATGGTGGTCTTTCCAGGATGACAATGGCATGAACCTGATTAAACATGATGACGTAGGCGTCCAAGCGGACGTTCGAATAGCGAGTCGGCATGCGGCAGTTCCGCCTCAGCGATTTGTCCTGCGGTCGACAGATAGATTTTTCCATCGCTTATTTCGCCTCACGTGCACCGATGGCGTTCGTACAGATTGTGACGAAATACCAGCCGCGTGAGCGGTAGTCCCGGTCCCGAAGACGCGCGGTTTCGACACGGTAGCTGCTCTTGTAGCGCGTCATGACACCAATACGCATGGTAGAGACGCGATCTTCCGCGTCTGCGGTCACACGGCATGGTGACAAGAGAGGATGTTGGAAACGAGACGGGGCCGAAAAACAAGACGGGTCAAGCCCGTCTCTACCTTACGGTGGGGCTAGTTTCCTAGTTTCCTAGAGTTTGCCCTGGTTTCGGGGGCGGGATACACTCAGGCATTTGGGGGTGGGGTCATGCTGGTTGTCATGCAGGCGCATGCCACGGAAGAGCAGGTACGCGCGGTTTGTCAGAAGATCGAATCGCTGGGTTACCGCGCGCACGCCATGCCGGGGGCGACGCGAACGGCTATTGGCATCACGGGAAATCAGGGAGAGATCGAGCAGGGCACGCTGGATGAACTGGCGGGCGTGCAGGAAGTCATCCGGGTCAGCAAGCCTTACAAACTGGTCAGCCGGGATGTGAAGGAAGATAACACGGTCATTGCATTCCGCGGGACAAACGCCACTATCGGCGGCAAGAATCTGGCCATCATTGCCGGGCCGTGCGCGATTGAGAGCCGGGAGCAGGCTTTTGCGGTGGCGGAGCGGGTTTGCCGGGCGGGGGCGCAGTTCTTTCGCGGGGGCGCGTACAAGCCGCGCACTTCACCGTATTCGTTTCAGGGCTTGGGCGAGGAAGGGCTGCGCATCATGGCCGAGATCCGCGAGCAGTTCGGGATGAAGATTATTACCGAGGCGATCGATAACGAGTCGCTGGACCTGGTGGAGGAGTACGCGGACGTGATCCAGATCGGCGCGCGCAACATGCAGAACTTCTCGCTGCTCAAGCGCGCAGGACGGGCGAAGAAGCCGGTGCTGCTGAAGCGCGGCTTGTCAGCGACGCTGGAAGAGTTTTTCATGGCGGCTGAATATGTGATGAGCGAGGGTAACTACTACGTTGCGCTTTGCGAGCGCGGGGTGCGGACCTTCGCCGACCACACGCGCAATACGCTCGATTTGAGTATCGTGCCGGCGGTGCAGAGGTTGAGCCATTTGCCGATCGTGGTGGATCCGAGCCACGGGACGGGGAAGCGCAACAAAGTGACGCCTCTGTCGCGGGCATCGGTAGCGGTGGGCGCGGATGGACTGATCGTGGAAGTGCACAACCAGCCCGATAAGGCGCTGTCGGATGGGATGCAGTCGCTGTATCCGGATCAGTTTGACGATCTGATGGTGCAGGTGCGGCAGATCGCGGCCGTGGTGGGAAGGGAGATTGTGGGGATCCAAGCGAAGGTTGGGACCGAAATCACCGTACCTCTGTCACGTTAGGACTCGGATGAGGCACAAAGCGGAACTCGTGGCGGCATTGAGCGTGCCCCTTGGCCCCTGCACGCCAACGCGCGCACAGGAGACGGGTTCCTCGTCGGAACAGCAAACCAACATACAAGCAGAGCACCGAGCGGGTCCGCCGGGAAGTTCCAACGCGATCGGCTTTGAGATTCTAGAAAAGGCAAAGCATGTTCGCGAAACACTGCGGCGTTACCCGGAGCGGGTGCGCTACGCGGTTCAGGGCAAAGGGTATCCGAACATCCCCCATGACCCACAGCCTGCCGCCGCTCCGAGCAGCACCGAAATCAAGTCCACCATTCTGCGAGACGGTGCCCTCGGCAGCATAAGTCTCGACCGATCATCTGGAGTCAAGGCGCTCGATGATGCCGCGCAGGGTTGCATTCAGTCTGCCGCCCCGTTTCCGGCTCTGCCGGCCACATGGCCCCAGGAGTCTCTGACTTTTCGCTTTCACTTTTTTTACAACGAGGAACCCAGTCTCGAGCGCCCTTCGTGTCAGGGTCAGGACGCGAGCGGCGTTTTCCATCCGGGACCCGGACTAACTCCTCCCCGTCCGGTGGTTCAACTGGATCCCGAGTACGCGGAAGAGGCGCGTCGCGTCAAGTATCAGGGAGTGGTGATGCTGAGCGGCACAGTCGAACCCGACGGCTCATTCGCGGATGTGTGCGTGAAGCAGCCCGCAGGGTATCACCTGGATGAACAGGCGATCGCCACCGTGAAGAAATGGAAGTTTGAGCCCGCGACCAAGGATGGGCAGGCCATCCCGGTACGGCTCAATGTGGAAGTCAGCTTCCGTATTCAATGAGCATCGATCCGCTCGTGGCATAATCTTTTCCTTCCGGGGCCATCATTTCCTTGAAGAAGATACTCTTCGTCGCGATTCTGCTGCCGGTTCTGGGAGCGCTTGGGTGGTGGTATTTCCAGGAGAGCGCGTTTCCCAACTACGGACCGGCCTATCGCGAATATGCCTACGTCAGCAATGGCAAGAGCAACACGGTCACGGTGATCGACCTGCGTACATTCCAGCCAGCGAAGACGATTGCGGTGGGAAACGAGCCGACGGGAATCGCAGCCAACCGCACGAAGAATGAGATTTACGTCGTCAACACCGGTTCCAACAACGTGAGCGTGATCGATGCGGAGAAGAACCAGGTGATAGCGACGATCGGGGTGCATGGGCGGCCGTACTTCATCGACGTATCGGACGATGGCAAGCGCGGGTACGTGGCGAACTCGGGGTCGGCCAACGTTTCGGTGATTGACCTGGAGCGGCGCGCGGTCATGGGGACGATCCGAGTGGGCGCGGCCCCGGGGCTGGCGCGGGTGTCGCCTGACGGGGCAACCGTGGTGGTAAGCAATCGCGGGGACAATACCGTCTCGCTGATTGACACGAAGAAGTTGGCGGTGCGCGCGACCCTTCCCGGCTGCCAACAACCTGGGGATGTGGCGATCGTGCCGGATTCGAGCAAGGCGTTTGTGGCGTGCACCGGGTCGGGGCAGGTGGCTTCGGTGGATCTGAAGAACGACAAGGTGTTGACCCTGCTCGATGTGGGCTCAACGCCGGTACACCTGGCGCTGAAACCGGACGGCGGCGAACTGATGGTGGCGAATTTCGATTCGGACAGCGTGTCGATAGTCGAGACGACGAACAACGAAGTGGGGGGCAGTTACCTGATCGGGACGAAGCCGGCGCGGGGCGTGGTGTCGGAAGATAACTCGCGGTTGTACGTGAGCAACTTCGGATCGAATAGCGTTGCCGTCTACGACATCGACTACGGGAAGATCGTGGCTACGCTTCCGGTAGGCAGCCAGCCCGATGCGCTGGCCTTGTCGCAGGATCAGAATTACCTGCTGGTGGTGAATTCGCAATCGGGCGATGTCACCGTTATCCAGAAGCGAAAGGCGCGCAAGCTGGAACCCACCGAGTATTCCCTGTTGACCATGATCCCAGTGGGAGTGCAGCCCAATAACATCGTGGTGAAGTCGTTTCTGTTGACGGGGCCGGTCCGGAAGTAGGTTGCGAAGGGGCTGGAGGGGGCCGGGAGAAAGCGTGGACATTCGAAGCCGCGGTCGGTTAAACTAAAGATTCAAGGACAAGAACGCCCGTGCGCAGCTTGCGCGCGGGCGATTTTTTTTCCTCCAAACAGGATGGAGTTATGAAGACAACTGCGTACAGCGATGAATACGCTATTGCCGACGTCGTTCAGAAGTTTGAGCGCTGCGAGTTTGGGCTCAAGGAGTTCACGCACGCCCGGCATCTGACGGTGGCGGCGTGGTATTTGTGCCGTTTGTCTCCGGCCGAGGCCCACGTCCGCATGAAGACGGGGCTGCTCCGATTTATTGAGCATCACGAGAAGCAGGGATATCACGAGACGATCACGCGTTTCTGGATGGAGATTGTGGGGAATTTCCTGGAAAGCATACCGCGGGACGCGACCATCACGTGGAAAGTGAACAATGTCGTTGAACGCTATGATAATACAGACGTTTTATACGAGCACTACTCGCGCGAGCGACTACTATTAGAGCTTGCCAAGAGGGAGTGGGTCGAGCCTGATTTGAAGGTCATCGAGCGGGAAGAAAACGCTGGGTCCCCTTTGTCGAGCTCAGGGCAGGCTCTCCACCTCGCTTCGCTTGGGTCGGAATGACCTACTTCTTGTGCTTGGGAGACGGCAGGTTTAGCCCTTCGCGACTGAGCTCGCGGCACACAATTGCTCGAAGGCCGAGGTGAGATCGGCAGCGATCGCGGGAGCCTCACGGGTTTCGATCTGGCTGCGCTGCATCATGTAGACCAACTGGCCGTCACGCAGGATCCCGATGGATGGGGAGGATGGCGGATAACCGGTGAAATAGGAGCGGGCGCGGTCCGTCGCGTCTCTGTCCTGACCGGCGAAGACAGTGTAAATGTGGTCCGGCTTAGATGCATGCTGCAGGGCAGCGCGCACGGCAGGACGCATGCGTCCGGCAGCGCATCCGCAGACGGAATTGACGACGATCATGGTCGTGCCGGGCTGCGCGACGGCGCGGTCGACGTCGGCTGCGGTGCGGAGTTCCTGGACGCCAGCTTTGGTCAGTTCTTCCCGCATCGGGATGAGCATGAGTTCGGGATGCATTCGGACTCCTTAGTGGACTTGCGTGTCGATTGTAATACGGGTTGGATGCGCGGCCGCAGGTAGTCGATGCACTGGAACCATCGCGGCGATGACCAGGACCAGCGGCTAAAAGCCGCCTTGATTCGAGTCGCTTTCGGCCCTCTGGAAGCCGGATCCCTGCAAAACTAAACCGAGTTCCAGGACTCTGACCTGCGCGCACTTGGTTGGAACACGACCGCCTTGCAAACGGCCCCCGTAAGACGCGACGTTGCAAGGAGACGCGGCAAGCCGCGTCCCTACCCATCGTTTATATTGAGTCTCGCGTCCATGGTGATCCAAGAGAACGTTGTCCTTGCGCCGCTGACGACCATGCAAGTCGGCGGACCCGCGCGCTATTTCATCGAGGCGAGCGATTCCGGCGAGGTGCGGGCAGGCATCGAGTTCGCGCGATCCAAGAACGCTCCTCTGTTCGTGCTTGGGGGTGGGAGCAACCTGGTGGTTTCGGATCGGGGCTGGCCCGGGGTGGTATTGAAGGTTGCGATTCTGGGGATCAAGCACCGCCATGGACACGGAACGGCCTATTTTGACGTGGGGGCCGGTGAGGATTGGGATGGGTTCGTCGCCGCTACCGTCGGCCACAACTGCTCCGGGATCGAGTGCCTCAGCGGGATTCCGGGAAGCGTGGGCGGGACGCCGGTGCAGAACGTGGGCGCGTACGGGCAGGAAGTCGCGGATACGATCGATTCGGTGGTGGCGATCGATGTGGTGACCGGTAAGGAAGTCGAGTTCGAGAAAGACGAATGCGGCTTCGCTTACCGGACAAGCATTTTCAACACGAGCGCGCGGGGGAAGTATGTGATTTTGCGAGTGTCCTACGCGCTTGGTCACGACGGGGCCCCGAGTCTTGCGTATGCAGATTTAAAGAAGTATTTCGCCAACCGGGGCCAGCCGCCGACGCTGGCGGAGATGCGGGAAGCAGTACGACAAATTCGCTCGAGCAAGTCGATGCTGCTGACCCCTGGGGATGAGGATTGCCGGAGCGTAGGATCATTCTTCAAGAATCCAATGCTCTCGGCGACGCAATTTGACGAACTCAAGCAGCGTGCGGCTGCACGCAATCTCGAAGTGCCGAACTATCCGGCACTGGAGGCGCAAAAGAAAGTTTCGGCGGCGTGGCTGGTGGAGCGCTCGGGCTTCTCGAAGGGGTACCAACGCGGACGAGTAGGACTCTCGAGTAAGCATGCGCTCGCGATCGTGAACCGCGGTGGGGCGACGGCGGGAGAGGTAGTGGCATTCAGAAATGAGATTCAGAGGCGGGTCGAGGTGGAATGGGGGATACGGCTGGAGCCGGAGCCGGTGTTTGTGGGGTTTGGCTAGTCGTCGGTCGTCGCTCGTCCGCCGTCGGCCGTCAGCCTTCGGTCGTGCGCCGTTGGTCGTCGCGCAAGGGCGACGCGACTGGCAAAGACAGACAGGCAATGATTGCGGTCTCGTTACTGACCGTCGATTTCTGCACTCCGCCTGATCACATCATAATTCCTGCGCAAGGACGGGGTCCTGGGCGTACCTGAAAAGTTCCCGAACATTCTGGAACGAAGCATGGTCTTCAGTTACAGGAGCCGACGCGTGGTGGCTGGAACGGTGACTGTGGACGAGGCGCTGGCGCGGCAGCAGACGAGCGAAGAACTGTTGGAAGCGGCCGTGTACGAGCACTCGCGGCTCGTGTTCCGCATCGCCTATTCCGTACTCCGCAATCACCACGACGCCGAGGATGCCACGCAGGAAACGTTCGTCAAAGTTCTTCGTCAGAGCCGAAAGCTGAACCAGGTTGAGGATCTGCGCGCATGGCTTGCTCGAATCGCGTGGCGCGTGGCGGTCGATCGGCACAAGAAGACCTCTCACCTTGCAATGGACGATCTTGAACATGGCGGCAGAGCGTTGCAATCGTCGGGAATCCCGGCAGACGACGCTGTCCAGGAAAAGCAACTGCATGGACTGCTGGCACCAATGATCGCTGCATTGCCCGTGAGGCTACGAGACCCGATCGTGCTGTCAACAGTCGAGGAGCTCTCCGCGAGTGAGGTCGCGCGGGTGCTCGGCATCAACGAGGCCGCAGTGCGGTCGCGGCTATTCCGGGCACGGCAGATTTTGAAAGCGAAGCTGGTGCAACGGATAAGCAGGAAATGAGGGTGGGAGATATGGAAGAACCGAATCAAAAGCGAGGCAGCGACGGATACGATAAGGCGGGCGACGAACTCGAGAACGTGCTCGACGCAGCGCTTGGAGGATACACAGCGGTCGAACCGAGGGCGGGACTGGAACAGCGAGTTCTGGCCAGCCTGCGCGCTGAGCGAATACGCGTCGCTGATCATGCGTGGTGGCGTTGGAGGTGGGCGGGAGCACTGGCGACAATTGTTGCTGTTGCTGTGGCTCTGGCCTGGAAGGCGGGGAAACAATCTCCGCCACTAGTTGCGAAGAGTGCTTCGGTCAGAATACAGAGTCCGCTAACTCTTGGGACGCACGCGGCGTCCGTCGACGGGGACGCACCGCGGCTGCACGGACACTCGGTGCGCTACACCCCGAGACGTCCGTTGCAAGCCCAGTCGGCTGCGGCAGCGATTTCCCGGCTCGATGTGTTTCCCTCGCCGCAACCACTGAATGAGCAGGAGAAGATCATGGCAAGCTATTTGGCGGAGTATCCGGAGCACGCCGCATTGATTGCGCGCGCCCGGATGGACGCCCTTCGGCGCGATGTAGAGGAACGTAAAGCAATCAGCAGTGATTCCGGATCACAGCCTTGAAGGAATCAAGAGCAACCAGCAGACATCTTAAGGAGAGCGAACAATGACAAAGAGGATCCTTTTGACCGCGGCGGTACTGATGATAGCGCTCACAATGGTGACGGGAGTGAGGCAGGGCTACGCCCAGGACTCCGCCAAGGCCGCTTCCGACGGCGCCGAACCAGGACACGCCTATCGCCTCGACTTCACCGTGAGCGAGATCGAGAATGGCAAGAAGATCGACTCGCGCCAGTACTCGATGAACTTGAGGGGCGGCGACGTTAACGAAGTCAAGATTGGATCGCGCGTTCCCATCGACACGAAGAACGGAGAGTTCCAGTACATCGATGTCGGGACCAACATATGGTGCGCCCTGAGAGACCGCAAGGATATTTCATGGGTGGGCAACGGCCTCCTTCTCAATGTGAAGTCGGAGATCAGCAACTTTGCAGTACCAGAACAACAGGGCCAGAACATGCGACCGATCCTTCGGCAGCTCAAGATTGATGCCAGCACGATTGCGGACATCGGCAAGCCTCTGGTGATTGGCAGCGTGGACGATCCCAATTCCAAGCGGCAGTTTCAACTAGAACTGACTATAACGAAGCTGAGATAGCCCGGGTTGCGCCTCAACTAGCTAGCGGCAAATCTCGCCGCCTGCTTGAATATGTCCACGAACATCTTGCGGGTGAGCTTCCCCGTCTGGGTGTTCTGGTTGGAGGGGTGGTAGGAGGCGAGCAGGATTTTACCGTCAGGCATTTCATATTTGGCGCCGTGCGCGAAATCGTACGGCGCTTTGCTTTTCAGGAGGCCGCGGCGCTTCAGGTAGTTCAGATAGGCGTCGAAGCCGATCTTGCCTAAGGCGACGACGACCTTAAGGTTCTTGAGACCTTCGATCTCTCGATCCAGGTAGGGTGCGCAGTTGGCCAGCTCCTCGGGGAGGGGCTTGTTGTCGGGAGGGGCGCAGCGGGCGGCGGCGGTGATGTAGAGGTTATGGAGGAGGAGGCCGTCGTTGCGATCGGTGGCGGTCGGCTGGTTGGCGAAGCCGGTTCCGTAGAGCACCGGGTACATGAAGTTGCCGGAGGCGTCGCCAGTGAAGGGTCGGCCGGTGCGGTTGGAGCCGTGGGCTCCGGGAGCGAGTCCCATGATGAGGACCCGGGCGTTCGGGTCGCCGAAGCCGGGCACGGGTTTTCCCCAGTAGTCGTGATCGCGGTAGGCGCGGCGCTTCTCGCGCGCGACCTGTTGGCGGTAGGCGACCAGGCGGGGACACTGGGTGCAGGCGATGATTTGCCGGTTGAGGAGGTTGAGCCAGGGAGGCGAGTTCGTGGGCATGGATCCACCCATTCTAAAGGCGGGAGGCTGACGGCGAGGCAACTGGTTGTGAAGCGCGACTTCCCGCGCGTCAGACGGGGCAAGCCCCGTCTCTGCCCAGGGTTGATCATTTCTCCCTACACGAAAGGCTCGATTTGCGCATGAAATCGACCTTTCGCGTTTGACGCTGCTCTCCCCCACTCTTTACACTTGAGGAGTCGCAGTGCGGGGCTGCCTGACCCTGCCTCCTGCCCATACGGGGATTCCCCCGGTCGAGTTTCGAAAGGTACCTAGTGAGCCCCACGGAAACGAAGGAAAGCACCAAGCGGGAGATTTCGGTTGAGATTCCCGCTGCCGAGGTTACGCGCGAGACCGACGCGCTGATTCAGAAATATCAGAAGCTGGCCCGGCTACCGGGGTTCCGCAAGGGACACGTGCCGGCCTCGATCATCCGCCAGCGCTTTGCCGAGGATATCAAGACCGACGTGGTCGAGTCGCTGGTGCCCCGTTACTTTCGTCAGGAAGCCGATAAGCAGGGGCTGATTCCGGTATCGCAGCCGCAGGTTACCGATCTGCACATCCACGATGGGGAACCGCTGCGGTTCAAGGCAAGTTTCGAGATTCTGCCCGAAATCAAGGTGGACGGCTACAAGGAACTCCGGGCCGACAAGCCGGTGGTCGAGATCACCGACGACGAAGTGGAACAGGCGTTGAATCACCTGAGGGAGCAGCACGCTACCTACACGGCGATCGAAGGGCGGTTGCTCGGGGATGGCGACTTTGCTCAGGTGGCGCTCGACGGAAAACCTAAAGTTGGCGAGGGCCAGCCGGTTCACATGGACGATGTGCTGGTAGAGATCGGCGGCAAGAACACGATGCCCGAGTTCAACGAGAATCTGCGCGGAGCCTCGGCGGGAGAAGAAAAGACGTTCGAGGTGATGTATCCGGAGGATTCTTCCGACAAGCGGCTGGCCGGGCAGACTTTCGACTACACCGTGAAAGTACTGTCGCTGAAGCAGAAGAGTCTTCCCGAATTGAACGATGAATTCGCGAAGGAACTGGGCGAGTTTATGAGTATCGAGGACGTAAAGAAGCGGATCCGCGAGAACCTGGAGGAGGAGAAGCGGCACACAGCGGAACACGAGGCTAAGGACAAGCTGCTGGCGGAACTGGTAAAGCGCAACGATTTTGAGGTTCCAGAAGCGATGGTGGACCGGCAGATCGATGTTCGGCTGGAGCGCGGGCTGCGCGCGTTGGCTGCGCAGGGCATGCGGGCCGAGGACATGAAGAAAATGGACCTGAACCGGCTGCGGGCAGGGCAGCGCGACCAGGCGTTGCAGGAAGTGAAGGCTTCCCTGCTGCTCGACAAGATCGCTGACGCCGAGAAGATCGAGGTCAGCGATGAAGAGATCAATCACGAAATCGAGGCCCTGGCGACGCAAACAAAACAGACCTCGGAGGCGGTGCGGGCTCGTTTGACACGCGATGGGGCGCTCGATAGGATTAGAAACAGAATCCGCAACGAGAAGACCCTCAACTTGCTGTATCAGCAGTCCGCCTGAGCGGACCACTTTCGATCCTCTCCCCGCAGGTGAAGCGTAGTCGGGGCAGGAGTGTGGCAGGTGAACTTGAACGATCCGAAGATGATGCTGGTGCCGATGGTGATCGAGCAGACCGGGCGGGGAGAGCGCGCCTACGACATTTATTCGCGCCTGCTGCGGGATAACATCATTTTCATCGGGACGCCGATTGACGACAATATCGCGAACCTGGTGATCGCGCAGATGCTGTTTCTGGCGCAGGAAGATCCGGAGAAAGACATCCAGCTTTACATTAACTCGCCGGGCGGATCGATTACAGCGGGAATGGCCATCTACGACACGATGCAATACGTGAAAAATGACGTGACCACGATCTGCATCGGGCAGGCGGCGTCGATGGCGGCGCTGCTGTTGGCGGCGGGAGAAGCCAAAAAGCGGCTGGCGCTGCCGAATTCTCGGATTCTGATCCACCAGCCGTCGATGGGCGGGCTGTCGGGGCAGGCGACGGATATCGATATTCATGCCCGGGAGATCCTGCGGATGCGGGAAATCACCAACCAGTTACTTTCGAAACATAGCGGGCAGAAGCTGGACAAGGTAGAAAAGGACGTGGAGCGCGACTTCATTATGAACGCGCAGCAAGCCAAGGAATACGGAATCATCGACGATATCATCTACAAGACGAAGTAGAGGTATGATCGGCGTTCGCCGATCGCAGTTCTACTGGAGGTCTCGGCGAGATAACGGCTTGCTTGCCGACCGGGCGAAAGGAGCCTCGGGGCGGGCATTTCCGGTGATAGAAGGAGTAAAGCCGAGTGAAAAACCGGTCGGGCACAGATGAGATTTTGCGTTGCTCGTTCTGCCACAAGTCGCAGGACGCGGTGGCGAAACTGATCTCGTCGCCCAGCGACTATCCAAGGGCCTACATTTGCGACGAGTGTGTGGCGGTCTGTAACTCGATTCTCGAGGATGACCGAACCACGACGCCGGAGGCCTCCACTCCGAACCAGCTTCCCAAGCCCCAAGAAGTCAAGACGTTCCTGGACGAGTACGTGATCGGACAGGAGCAAACCAAGAAGAAGCTGGCGGTCGCGGTTTACAACCACTACAAGCGCATTTTCATGAATCGTCAGAAGAGCGGCGATGGCGTGGAGCTGACCAAGTCGAACATCATGCTGATCGGCCCGACGGGCACCGGCAAGACCCTGCTGGCGCAGACCCTGGCGCGGATGCTGGATGTTCCGTTCGCGATCGTCGATGCTACCACGCTGACCGAAGCAGGCTACGTCGGCGAGGACGTGGAGAACATCATCCTGAAGCTGCTGCAGGCGGCCGAGGGGGATGTGGGCCGTACCCAGACCGGCATCATCTATATCGATGAGGTCGACAAGATCGGGCGCAAGGATGAGAATCCTTCGATCACCCGCGACGTGTCGGGCGAAGGGGTGCAGCAGGCCCTGCTGAAGATCCTGGAAGGAACGATTGCGAACGTCCCTCCGCAGGGTGGACGCAAGCATCCGCACCAGGAATTCACTCCGGTCGACACCACGAACATCCTCTTCATTTGCGGGGGCGCGTTTGTCGGACTGGAGAAGATCATCTCCCGTCGGGTGGGCAAGAAATCGCTGGGATTCAAGACGGGCGAGCAGGTGGAAACCGACGACACCGCCAATGCCAGCAAACGCAACTACCAGTTGCTCAGCGACGTACAGCCGGAAGACTTGATCAAGTTCGGCCTGATCCCGGAGTTCGTGGGCCGGCTGCCGGTGGTGGGGGTGCTCGAGGATCTGGACGAGTTTGCCCTGATCGAGATTCTGACCCGCCCGAAGAACGCTATCATCAAGCAATACCAGCGTTTGTTCGAATTCGAGAACGTTCGTTTGAAGTTCAGCGAAGAAGCCACCCGGGCGATTGCCCGGCAAGCGATGGCGCGCAAGGTGGGCGCCCGGGGCTTGCGTATGATTCTTGAGGAATTGATGCTCGACCTCATGTACCATCTGCCCAGTCAGAAGAAAGTGAAGGAATTCGAAGTGACCCGGGAGATGGTGGAAAAACGCGATGTTTCGATCGCGATGATGGACAAAGCGGGCTAGTAAGACCCGCGGGGCGGGACCACCGCCAGACGGCCGCCAGGAGGGCGGCGCCATTTAGGTTAAGGCCGAATCCGGGACGAACAAAATTTTGGAGACAGAGTGACCCAGCCCAAGGAAAAATTTGAAACCAAGAAACTCCCGATGATGCCCATTCGGGATGTCGTCATTTTCCCCTACATGATGACTCCGTTTGTGGTGGGACGGGAATCGAGCGTGCACGCGCTCGAAGAAGCGCTGGCCGCCGACAAGAAAATCTTTCTGGCCACCCAGCACGATGCCTCGATTGACGAGCCCAAGGCGAACGAGATCTACCAGGTAGGCACGGTGGTCAACATTGTGCAGAGCCTGAAGCTGCCCGACGGCAACATCAAGGTGCTGGTCGAAGGTATCGAGCGCGGGAAGATCCTGCAGGTGACCGATAGCGACGGGTACATGCAGGCGTCGGTGCGGCTGGCGCGCTACGTGACCGAGACCAACCCGCAGATCGAAGCCGGGATGCAGCGCGTGACGGGGTTGTTCGAGCAGTACGTAAAGCTGTGCCAGTCGCTGAATTACGAGACCATGATTGCGGCTGTGCGCATGGAAGATCCCGCCAAGCTGACGGATACGATTGCGGCCAACCTTCAGCTTTCGATCGAGGAAAAACAAGAATTGCTTGAGATTTTCGATCCAGCCGAGCGGCTTACTCGCATTGCTGATGTGCTCGACATCGAGATCGAGAAGCTCAACATGGATCGCACCATCCAGTCGCGGGTGAAGCGGCAGATGGAGCGGGCCCAGAAAGAGTATTACCTCAACGAGAAGATCAAGGCCATCCAGAAGGAACTGGGGCGCGGCGAGAAGAGCGAATTCGACGAACTGAAGAAGAAGATCGAAGCGGCCGGGATGCCGAAAGAGGTCAAGGACAAGGCTATCCAGGAACTCAAGAAACTGGAAGCCATGCCGCCGATGTCGGCGGAGTCGACGGTTTCGAGGAATTACTTGGACTGGCTCTTGGCGGTTCCGTGGAAGAAGCGGTCCAAGGAAATTCGCAACATCTCCCGAGCCGAGAAGGTTCTGAACGAAGATCACTATGGGCTGGAGAAGATCAAGGAACGCATTCTCGAGTTCCTGGCTGTTCGCCAACTGGTGAAGAATCCCAAGGGCTCAATCCTGTGTTTCGTCGGACCTCCGGGCGTGGGCAAGACGTCGCTGGGCATGTCGATTGCGAAGGCCACGGGACGTAAGTTCGTCCGGATGTCGCTGGGCGGCGTGCGGGATGAAGCCGAGATCCGCGGCCACCGCCGGACCTACATTGGGGCGCTGCCGGGGCAGATTATCCAGATGATGAAGAAATCGGGCACCAAGAACCCGGTCTTCATGCTGGATGAAGTGGACAAGATGTCGATGGACTTCCGCGGCGACCCGTCGGCGGCGCTGCTCGAAGTGCTCGATCCGGAACAGAACTTCATGTTCGTCGACCACTACCTCGACGTGGAATATGACCTGTCGCAGGTGTTTTTCGTGGCGACCGCGAACGTGATGCACACCATTCCTCCGGCCCTGCAGGACCGCATGGAAGTGCTGCGGCTGCATGGGTACACGGAGCCGGAGAAGGTCGAGATCGCCAAGCAGTTCCTGGTCAAGAAGCAACTATTGCAGGCAGGTCTGACCGACAAGAACATTAAGTTTACGGATGAGGCCATCACGGGGATCATCCGCTCATACACGCGGGAAGCTGGCGTGCGCAACCTGGAGCGGGAGATTGGCAATGTGTGCCGCAAGGTGGCGCGCAAGGTGGTGAAGGAAGGGCCGGACTACAAGATTACGATCACGGGCGAGAACGTCGGCGACTTCCTGGGCGTGATCAAGTTCCGCGACACGCTCGCGAACGAAAAGAGCGAGGTCGGGCTGGTTACTGGGTTGGCGTGGACAGAGGTGGGCGGCTCGATCCTGAGCACAGAAGTAACGGTGGTCGACGGCAAGGGCAAACTCACTCTGACGGGCAAGCTGGGCGACGTGATGCAGGAATCGGCGCAAGCGGCGATGTCGTACGTGCGTTCCCGCGCCAGCGGTCTGGGACTGCCGCGCGACTTCTACCGCAACCTCGACATCCACGTGCACGTGCCAGAAGGCGCGATTCCGAAGGATGGGCCGTCGGCGGGTATTACGATTGCGACGGCGATCGCGAGCGCTCTGAGCAAGATTCCTGTGCGGCGGGACATCGCCATGACCGGTGAAATCACGTTGCGCGGCAAGGTGCTTCCGATTGGCGGGCTGAAAGAGAAGTTGCTGGCGGCGCACCGGGCCGGATTGTTTGAAGTGCTTCTGCCGAAGGACAACGAGAAAGACCTGGCAGAAGTGCCGGAGAACCTGCGCAACGAAATGAAGATGCATTTCGTGGACACCATGGACCAGGTGCTGAAGATCGCGCTGGAAGGACCGCTGCCGCAGATTCTAGAAGAGACTCCGCAGACCATCACGCCAATTTCTCCGCAGGCCGGTGAGAGTCCGACGGCACATCAGTAGAAAGACGGTTCTCAGTTCTCAGATCCAGAAGGCTCGCTGCGGCGGCCCTTTTGCTTTCTCGACTGCGCCATCGTTTTGAGAATCTCGCGCGTCCGCGCTGACGGGCGATCGCACGGCGTGGCAAGTTGAAAGAGACGGGGCTTGCCCGTCTCAGAAGCGGCGAGCCGCGTCTCTACCCTCCTCCATCATTGGGCGGTAAAATATTGGGAGGAGAGCGCTATGGTATCCGGGAGTCGCTTCGGCGGTTTGTTTCCAGGCAGAACCGGACTGATCGCGGCGATCTTGGTGGTCGCCGTTCTTCTGATCGGCCTGCCGGCGTACCGCGTGTTCTTTGCGGTCAGCGTGCTGCTGGGACTGGCGATCGCGGGAGCCCTGCAGCTCTGGCACAAGTACAAGCCGGTCAGGGAAACTGAGGTTGAGGACAACAAGCATCCGCTGGGGCTGGATGGGTAGTCCACTTGCAAACTTCCCCCGATAACCTTGACACTGGTGTGTGCGAGTCCTTTCCCGATTTCTGCTGTCCGCGAGCGATGCCAGCCACTTCCCTGCTCCGAGTTTGCCGGAGATTGCCTTTCTGGGGCGATCCAACGTCGGCAAGTCGAGCGTGATCAACTCGCTAGTCGGAAGCAAGATGGCCAAGACGAGTTCTACCCCGGGACGCACGCGGGCCATTAACTTTTTCGAGTTGCGCATCGCGGGCAGGCCGAAGCCGGCGATGATCTTCACCGATCTGCCTGGCTACGGGTACGCGAAGATCTCGCGGGAAACCTCGGCGCAGTGGCCCGGCTTCATCGATCCGTATCTGAAGACGCGGGCGACCTTGGCGCTGTGTCTGGCGCTGGTCGATGTGAATGTCCCGCCCCAGGAGAGCGACCAGCAGTTGCTGGATTTCTTGAGCGCCACCGGCCGCCAGTTTGTGATTGTGGCGACGAAGAGCGACCGGCTGTCGGGCAACCAGCTGCACAACGCGTTGCAGGCGCTGGAGCGGAAATATGCGGGCGTGCGCATCGTGCCCTTCTCGGCGAAGACCGGGGTGGGGCGCGGGGAATTGTGGGAGGAGATAAGGAAGGCGACGGAAGCAGCGACTTCCGCCCAATCCTGAACTGTTCCCTTAGCAGAACTACGCGGGCTACGCAAAATGCAGGATCGACCTTCGCAACGATGCCCACCGGCTCCCCGTCCCGACAGAGCGATACAGGGAAGTCCTCCCGAGGACCCGCGGTATGAGCCCGGAAACCAGCGACGGAGACCATCTTCGGCGTGAAACGAGATTAAGAGGGCGGATTGGCAACCTCGGCCGAGCCGGTAGTCCAGTTGCCGGCGGCGGAGGTCCGCGCTACCAGTGTGAGGGGAGCGCAGAATTCCGTTGGGGACACGAACATTCGCACCTGGGGTAGGCTCCACCGACTTGAGCTTGAATGGTTGCTACGTGAGACGACGGCCACGTTCCCGGTGGGAGCGGTGGACCTGGGGCTGGAACTGGGCGGATTGCGGGCGGAAGTGCAGGGCGAGGTACGAGTCTGCTGTCCCTTTCTGGGAATTGGAGTTGCGTTCCGTGAGGTCTCGGACGAGAACCGTCTCCCGCTGCAGGAAATGGTGCGCTCGCTTCTTCCTGCGGCGCGACTGGGAATATCGAGTGCTCCCGCTACAAGCCCTGTGGCCAACACTCTAGGATCACCGTGGTTGTAAACCCGGCTGCGGCATTGAGGGCCGGGGTAGAGTTTTTTGAAGCGCGCCGACTGCTGACCAAGGAAGAATTCCTCCAACTGCTGCGCAAGAGCCAGTAGGTACCCGTTTTCTAAGACGTTACTGTCGTACCCTACCGGGACCACCCGGAAACCTCATGGCTTTGGTTATGATGAATTCCTATGGCTCTTTATCTGATCACCGGGGTCGCAGGGTTTATTGGATCCTCGATCGCGCGAGCATTGCTGAAGGGGGGCGAGCAGGTTCGCGGCATCGACAATTTCTCTACCGGAAAGCGCGAGAATATCGCGGAGATTCTGACGCGCATCGACTTTCACGAAGCCGACTTGCTCGACGCGGCCGCGATGAAGAACGCATGCCGGGGGGTGGACTGTGTATTTCACCAGGCTGCGATTCCTTCGGTGCCCAAGTCGGTGCAGGACCCACTGGGCAGCAACCAGGCCAATGTGGACGGCACGGTGAATATTCTGATCGCAGCGCGTGACGCCAAGGCCCGGCGAGTGGTATACGCAGCTTCGTCATCTGCCTACGGCGACACTCCGACCCTACCCAAGCACGAAGAGATGGCGCCCAATCCGATCTCGCCGTATGCGGTGGCCAAGCTGGCCAGCGAATACTACATGACTTCGTTTTACCGCTGTTATGGACTGGAGACGGTAAGCCTGCGCTACTTCAACATTTTCGGTCCCCGGCAGGATCCGACGTCGCCTTATTCGGGAGTGCTGGCGAAGTTCATTACCCAGATGCTGCGCGGCGAGCAACCGACGATCTTCGGGGATGGGGGCCAAAGCCGCGACTTCACCTACATTGACAACGCGGTTGATGCGAATTTGCTGGCATCTAAAGCGCCCGCGGATAAAGCGGCGGGCCGGGTCTTCAATGTGGCCACGGGAACTCGTGCCGATCTGAACGAAACCTTTTCACTCTTGAAAAAACTCACCGGATACTCCGGGTCGGTGAAGTACGGACCGGATCGTGAAGGTGACGTGAAACACTCTCTCGCCGACATTTCCCGCTGCGAGAAACAGCTCGGCTATCATCCCCAGGTGAATTTCGAAGAGGGACTCCGGCGCACGGTCGAGTGGTATCGCGGCGACAGCAAGGCCGCGGGGGCGTAAGCCTGGTCGCCAGTTGGTCCCCAGCAAGACCGTCTTTGCCAGGACGTAGGGCCACAGGGCAGCCGCTGACAGAGAGAGACATGGCCCTTCCTTCCCATTACCTTCGTGATCTAGGGCACGATTACTGACGCGACTAGAGTCCAAGCATGACACTTTCATCGATGGTGGTTTCCCGCGACTGGCAAGAAGTCAGCGTTCTGGAATGCATTCTGGGTGGTTTGCATATTGCCGTTGATGTCGAGTCGAGGCCGGAACGCGCGCAGGCCAAGTTGGCCACATCGAAAGTAGACGCGCTGATCGTAGATTGTGATCTGAGCGGGACGGATCGTTTCCTTCGCCATCTGCAACGCAATTCGCACTTTCCATTGAATGTTCCGCTCGTGGTGATGAGCGGGCCGCGCGACCGGCATGCCATCGATGCGACCGGGGCGCTGTTCAGTTTCGAGAAACCGATTTCGGTGGAGCAAGCCGTGCGCACGCTATCGGCGGCGCGCAACCTGATTCTGGACGGGCGGCTACGATATCACCGCCAGTCGATCGACATTCCAGTAGCTCTGAATTGCGGGAATCGGAAGCGCGTGCCGGCGGAGTTGCTGAATCTGAGCCAGGGCGGCATCGGGGTTCATCTGGAGCGGGGTCTCGACGTTCGAGAGCCAATCCAGGTGTCGTTCAAACTGCCGGGAACGCGCTATACCGTCAAAGCGCAAGGGGAAATCGCCTGGACTGACAAGCTCGGAAACGCGGGTATTCGCTTTGTCAATGTTCCGGTGCGGCTGCAGAAGGGTTTACAGCTGTGGTTGGCGCAGCAGTATTTCGCACAGTGAACCCGCGGCTGCGAATCCGGGCCATCACAGCTTGATTCTTTCAACGGAAGCGAGTTTCCGACTTAGGCAGCGCTAGCTGCTCTTGCTCTCCGATCGCCATCCTGGCGAGCCGGACACCTGCCGTGCCGCACCCAATCACCGTGAAGAGGTACCGGTAGAGGGCGGTAAAAACGCCAAAGACGCCAACGGCCAGTCCAAGGGTCACCGGCCATGCGGGCAAAGTCTCTGTAATTGTCAGAAACACGAACAAGAACATCAGGACAGCCGAAAACAGCACCAGGCCATCGGTCAGCCGAGCCAGGGTGCGGGCCGACATTGGTCGCGGCCACCAGGTCAGAGTCAAGGCGGCAGAAGCCGATGCCTCTGCCGCCAGATTGCCAAGGGTAGTAGGGGGCAAGTAAATGGCAGGCCGGGCGGAAGCGGACAGGACCAAGTCCCTGCCATCGACAGGGCCTACGATTTCGGGGCAAGCCAGCTCGACCCGCCGCAGCAGGTTGAGCAGCACCCAATCGTTCAGCAGGCGGCGTCTGGTGGGAGACAGATCCGTAAAACGCAATCCGGCCTGTCCGGAAGGGCTGGCCCAGGTTACGTGTCCTTGGACCTCGATGCGAGTCCTCGGGCTGAGCAGGTCGAAGCGCATGCGGTGGAACTGGTTGGGGTGCAGGGGCGCTACGGCCTGGATGGCAGCGCCGTCCTCGCTCAGGTTGCGGATGATCCCTCCGTTGCCCTCGTCCAGGCTTACGTACACCAGCGAATGAATGGGATGGCGGTAGTGCACCCGGCGATCCGGTGCCGGCACGACTGCGACCGGGGGATGTGGCTGGGCCGGGGGAAGCTGCATGTGGAAATCTTAGCCTTGGGGAAGGTGCAATCTGCAGTAGCAGGAATGGTTCGGGGAGACGAAATCAGGAGGCGCTGCGACGTTCGGAGGGCGGCTCTTCCGGTTTATGTTTCAATCGTTTAGCGCGATCTATAGCAAGCAGGTGTTGAAGATCGTAGCTATAGGGACCGTAGCCTCGAAAGCCGTCTTCATCAAACAGGCGCTTGATGCCGCAGCCGGTGCACACTTGATAAGAGCACCCTTGCGAACGGACGGGCCAGCTCATTTTGCTGTGCCAACAACCCCGAAGGACCACGGCCGCCCCGGCGAGTCCGGTCGCCATCAGGCCCATGGGCCACAGCCATTTCAACCGCTTGGGTTTCGAGGCTTTCGACGCTTGCTTTAATTCTTCTTCCACAGCCACACAGCCCTGGGGTCGCTTCCTACCAATCAGGATATGCCGATTCGGCTGCGCGGGCAATGCGTATGTTTTGGGGGGCTGATCCAAGTTGGCGACTGCCCCAATCGAGATTCGCGCAAGGCTTGAGGGGCGGCGCCCTCCCAATTTGGGCCCGGGAGGATCGTTCCATAAGACAGGGTGACTTTCGTGTACTGCGGGACATTGCAAGCGGGGACAAAGCCCGGTAACTTACCAGTGACACCCGGTTGTACCCCGGTAAAAGCCGAAATTGGCGGAACTCCGGTAATAGGAAGAACGGCTAATTGACAAGGCGTTGCCGTTTGCCCAGACTGGGTAATTTCAGGGGGAAACTCCTGACTACACCGGCCCCTGCATGGCGACCAACCCCTCTAACACGAATGTTGGGCTAACTACTAAGGCAACCCAAGCGCAGGATTCCTTTCGCGATGCGAAGGGCGATCGCGCCCGGCCGACGGACCGGAGGGAAGCGCTGCAGGCGCTGCTGGCGTTTTCGACTCTCCACGAACAGATCCGACGCAAGCGAGCCGAAGAGGCGCGCCGGTATGCTGCGGGACTGGGAGCAGGAGACGAGGCTTGGGAGTTCGAGAAGTTCGTGCTCGACGACGTATTGCAGCTGGTGGCGGAGCGGGCGCTGACGATTAGCGGTGCGGACGGGATTGCGATCGCGCTGGCCGAAGGCGATGAGATCATCTGCCGGGCTTCCGCCGGGACGATGGCGCCTGACAGGGGAGTGCGGCTGGACGCGAAGGCAGGATTTTCCGGGGCGTGTTTTCGCACCGGACGGATCGTGCGTTGCGACGACTCGGAGACCGATCCCCGGGTGAACGTGGAGGCGTGCAGAAGGCTAGGCACGCGGTCGATGGTGGCAGTGCCTCTACTGGGCCAGTCGAGCGTGGTCGGATTGCTGGAAGCTTTCTCTACGGAGCCCTTCGGATTTGACGATGGCGACGTCCGCAGCCTGAATCTGCTCGCCGAACTCATACTGGCCGCTCTGAAACCGGAGGACGAAGATCGGATCGTTCGGGCGGCCAAAGTGGCCGCCGCTGAGTTGCAGTCAGCGGAACTGGAAAGCCTGCGGCAGATTCCGATGAGTCCGCCGCCCCCGGCGCAATCTCACGCCGCAGAACCTGAGCTGCGGGAAATCCCCCTGGAGTTTTCCAAGGAAGATATCGCGCCGGAGCTTCACATCGATGGCACGGAACACCTTCGCCCGGCGTTATTCGTGGTAGCGATAGTTGTGTTGTTGGGAATTTTGCTAGCCGGAGGACTGTGGTGGCGGTCGCGCGGCGGTGCGCACAACACCGTGTCCGCAGCGTCGAGGAGTTCGACAACCTCGATCACGGGGCAGCCAGGGACGCTCAGTTCGTCGATATCACCGAGCGCTCCGGATGCCTCCACCGCGACGACGGAACAGACAGGAACCGCCAGCCCTGCGACGGGCGGGAAGGCGTCGGGCGTTCCTCTGGTCACGGGCATACGGGTATGGTCGGCAGGGGGAACGACGACGGTCGCGATCGACATGCAGGATGCGGTACAGCAAGATCCGGTGCAATACGAAAAACATCGGCTTTCGGACCCGGAACGGGTTTACTACGACCTGCTGGACACCTCCCTGGCACCGGGAGTGAATGGGAAGGTGATCGACGTGCGCGACGGGCTGGTAAGTCGCATACGGGTGGCGCAACCAGTCGATAACGTAACGCGGGTGGTTCTGGAAACCAAGACGGGATCGAGTTTCTCTGAGAGCCGCGAAGAGAACCCCCATCGGCTGGTGATCGAGGTGCGCGGGCCGGAAAATAAGGAACAGATCCAGCCCAAGATGGACCCGTTTGCCCCGCCAGCGGGGCCCGAAAACAGGACGACAATAGTTCCGAGCACGCCCCCTACGAAGGAAGATCTACAACTGCGGACGCGTGCCCCGAAACTTCGAATCGTGCTGGACGCAGGGCACGGCGGATGGGACCTCGGAACCATCGGACGCGAGGGTCTCCTGGAAAAGGACCTCGTGCTGGAAGTGGCGCAACGGCTGGGAGATCTGTTGGAGAGCAGGCTGGGCAGTGAGGTCGTATTCACCCGCAAGGATGACAATTACATCGCGCTAGAACAGCGCGCGGAACTGGCCAACAAGGCGCAGGCTGACTTGTTCGTCTCGGTGCACGCCAATTACAGCAACCTACTTTCGGCGCGCGGCGTGGAGACCTACTACTCGAGCTTCTTCTCTCCGCCCGAAGCGCGCGACATTGAGTATCGTGAAAACGCCAACGCCGTCGGGGTCACGCAGGCGAAACTCACGGGCGTGGAGTTAAAGGACAAAGTCAATGAATCGCGAAAATTGGCGGCCAGCGTGCAACACGCTCTTTACGGAGCCCTGGCGGCGCAGAATAAGGGCATTCGCGACCGGGGAGTGAAGGAAGCTTCGTTTGTGGTATTGACCGGGACGCAGATGCCGTCGATCCTGGCCGAGATTTCCTTCGTCAGCAGCCCTGCCGACGAACAGCGACTGCAGAGCGCCGAATACCGGCAGCAGATTGCGGAAGCCCTGTATAAAGGCATCGAGCGCTTCGCCACTACGTCCCACCGGGTGAAGATGGCGTCGGCCTCGGGACGGCCTGCCGGCCAGTAGATTCAGGTCCCACCCTTCCGTCGAAGAGTTCACGGCGAACCGATTTCCTGGCGTCCTCGCGGATGCGGAGGGTTGTGGGCAGGAGTGTAGAATGCTTTCCAATCGACGCGAGTGAAAATACCTGCTATGAGACACGTAGTCCCGCTTCTGTTGTTTGTCTCCCTCGTTTCCGGGTCCGCGCCCGCGGCGGTTTGCGAAGGGAAAAATCACCCCGGGATTACCGCCATCTACCTTGTACAGTCCACCAAGGAGAACAGCGCGGCGGAGCAGTGGGTTACGGGTTTTCGCAACCGCATCAAGGAATCCGACCCCTATTGCCTGGTGACCGATAAGGACAAGTCGGTCATGGTGGTCAGCGTGGTGGGGATGGATGCCGACGTCAACAAGAGCAGCACGGCCATCAGTATCGCCATCTACACGGCGAAAGAAAGCCTATTCCTAGACCACTGGATGTATGTAGCCGGCAATGACAACCTGCAGAGTTCCTACGAAAAAGCCGTGACGGCGCTCGAAAAAGAGATGCGTGAGCTGAAGAGGCTGCGGCTCATTCGCTGATGAACCCTCCCCTCAGGGGGCGGAACCAACTTCCGCGTATTTCTGCACCCAGCGCAACTCCTCCCGGACTTTGATCTTCCCATGCCAGGGATTCTTCTCGAGCGAGTGGTCTTCCCCGGGAAAAACCAGCAGCGTGCTGGGGATACCGAGCGAATGTAAGGCACGCTCGAGCAGGTAGGCTTCGAGCGGTGCCACACGCACGTCTTCGGCGCCCGCGACGATATGAGTAGGGGTGCGAACCTTGTCCATCTGATAGATGGCAGCCTCGTCGTAGTAACGTTTGGGTGCCTCCCAGGGACGGCCACCCAGGAAGTGAGCGTCGTCGAGAACGGTGTCGTCGTTCCCCCAGTTGGCGACGTGCTCCACGGCGCCGGCACTCGTAACCGCAGCTTTGAAGCGCGTGGTCTGAGTAATCAGCCAGTTCGTCATGTAGCCACCGTAGCTGTAACCGCCAATGGTCAGGTGATCGGCGTCGGCGATTCCCTCTTTCACCAGGGAATCCACGCCGGTCAGGATGTCTTTGCCCGGACGGGAAACAATCTCGTGGATTATGCCCCGGATGAAGTTGTCGCCATAGCCGGTTGAGCCGCGGTAGTTCGGCTCGAAAACCAACCATCCGTTGGTGGCCGCCAGCCGGTCCCATTGATACCAATCCGCTTCGAAGTGGTTCCCGTCGGCGTCGTTGGGACCGCCGTGGATCAGGGTAAGCATGGGCAGGTTCTTCGCTTCGAATTTTCCCGGCGGATACATGAGTATGCCTTCCACTGTCGTGCCGTCGTCCACCTTCCAGCGATAGGTCTTGCCACGGGGCAGGTCGCGCTCGGTGAAGAGCTTGTTGAAAGCTGTGATGGGGCGCGCTTGATCGAGCTTATCGAGCGTGTCGGCGAGGTAAACCTCGGTGGGGCGATCGAGCGAGGAATAGACGAATGCCAATCTTTGCGAGGACTTCGCGGTAGACGCCATCTCGTAGGTGCCGGCCCAGCCTGGCTGCTTTGCAAACGCCGACTGGGCATTTTCTTGCGTGTAGAGCTGGACCTCGGTGCCGAGCCGGCCCGTGGCGAGGGCACGGCCATCGGGGAGTCCGGCGTAGCTGATGACCGCTCCGTCAAAAGCGGCTGCCCAACGCTGAACTTCGCCGGTGTCGGCGTCGATCCAGTAGAGACGCCTTTGATAGTCGCGGTAGGTTCCTTCGGTCGAGCCGTAGTCAACCAGGAAAAAGATATGCCGGCTGTCCTTTGCCCAAGTTAGATCCTGCTCGAGGGCCTGGTTGTGGGTGAGGCGGCGAGGTTCCGACCGTGCGGGGTGCGCAAGGTCGACGGAGTAGATCTCGAACTCCTCAAGTTTCTCTTCGCGCTGAGAGACCGAGGTCGTGACAAACGCAAGGCGCCGGCCGTCGGGGGATACCTCCAAGCGTTCAGCGCGCCAAGGAGTGCTCGCGATGACGCGAGCGCGCGGTGTCGTGTTCTCGTCCTTTTCGGCGTCTGAGGTTTCTTTTGTGCCGACGGCGGCGTGACGCTGCAAAGCGTCTTCGAGGTCAAGACCAAAGATCACGTCGCCGCGTTCGGAACCGCGGTACTGGATGGTGTCCTTCCAGATCTTCTTGTATGCATCTTTCTGGTCTTTGTTCCAGGGAGAGCGGGTGGAGAAGTAAATCGTCTTGGAGTCAGGAGACCAGTTGAAGGTATGCACTTCCCCGTCGCCGGAGGTGATCGGGAAAGCTTCGCCGCCATTCGGAGAGATGAGATAGATCTGCGCGTCTTTCTCGTCCGCATCTTTGCTGTCGTCGTGGTGCTTGCCGCTGGGGGAGCCACGTTCGGACAGGAAGGCAAGCCAGCGTCCGTCGGGGGACCAACGCGGGACCGAGTCGTGTCCCGTTTGCGTGAGCTGGGTCAAGGAGCCGCTGCCGCGGCCGTCGTCTCGATACAACCACAGGTCGGTCTGGTAGATCTCGCGGTCCCAGTCGGCGCGCTCTGTGACAACGACCACGGAATTGCCGTCAGGAGAAATCTGGACCGCCGTGAAGTCCACGGAGTTGAAGAATTCGTCGAAGGCGATTTTCGGTTTATCACTAGCGAAAGTCGAGCAGATCAGAGCGAGCAGGAGGGCGAGGCCGAGAAAATATGATTGGGTCATAGGTGAGGACGAAGTAGAGAGATATCACCACAACGCGGCTCACGCAAATCGGGACGGAACGACGCGTGATCGAGGGTCATGTTTGAGTAAGCCGATTGGTTCCTAGGGAACGGGTTCAGCATTCTTGAGGGCGTCGTCGATGGGCTGGCTGCTACGGGATGCGCTGCCCTCCACGAGGCGCCAGCCATCGTCGTAGTGCTTGAGGGCCACGGTGGATTTGTACTGCACGCCCCCGGTGTTCAGCGCAGAACCCACTTCGTTGAGAGCTGCCCAACGCCAGGTGAATTCAACATCCGCCGTGTCACCGCTCTTGCTGATCCCGGTCACGGCGACCAGTTCCCTTCTCGCGGTGGGAATATTGAAGTATTCCTTGCCGGTCTCAGTACCACGAATCAAGTCGTGGAATGCGTCGACACCCAGCGGAGTAAAAGCCACTTCCCAACAGGGAGGCGGCGAGACGTCGGGCGGACACGGCGTGCTGCCGCCGACGATCCAGCCGTGATGCTGCAAGACCAGGTATTGCGGTGACGAGAAATCCTTGTTGGAAACCGGGCCGATGCGCAGCCAGAACTGTTGTGGGGCGGTGAAGGTATCGGACCCGGCGATGAGCGCCGCGGCCAAACGACGAGTGAGGAAGTCGCGCGGTGAGCAACCGTTCAAGAAACACAGCGCCGCGACGATGAAACAGAGTCTTCGCATCCCCTTAAGGTTTGTATTTTCCTTGAGCTTAGTGTCGATCTGCGATTGTAACCAAACGGGACGCCCGGCGAGGCAAGAAAGGATGGGAAGTAACCTGGCCGTTGAAGTGTGAAGCCCAACGGCCGGGAATTGCACGGCCGCAAGAGGGGCACTTCCCGTCGGCCGTAATGCGATAGGTATCGATTTCGTAGCTGTAACGCTTGATCAGCGTGGCCGCGCAACCGGGGCAGCGCGTGTCTTCCAAGTTGCCGACCCTGCCGGGAAGGTTGCCGGCGTAGACGTAGCGGAGCCCGGCCTGCTTGCCGATCTCGACAGCTCGGACCAGGTCCTCGGGACGCGTATCCGCGGGACTGGTCATCTTGTAGTCCTTGTGGAAGGCGGTGACGTGCCAGGGAATCTCAGGTGAGACACTAGCGAGGAATTCTGCCAGGGCACGCAGTTCGTCGTCGGAGTCGTTGAAGCCGGGGATCAGAAGAGTGACGATCTCCACCCAGAGTCCCATTTCGTGCAAGCGGCGAATGGTGTCGAGAATGGGCTGAAGACGACCACCGAGTTGGCGATAGTGGCGGTCATCGAAGCTCTTCAGGTCGACCTTGTAAAGATCCAGCCAGGGGCGAAGGTACTCCAGGACCTGCGGAGTGCCGTTGCCGTTCGAGACGAAGCCTGTGATCAGCCCTGCGGCTTTCGCTTCCCTCAGGATCGCAACCGCCCATTCGGCGGTGATCAGCGGCTCGTTGTAGGTGCTGACCAGAACTCGCGCTCCTTGCTGAAGGGCATCGCGGACCAGATCCTGGGGAGAAGCCTCGAGGGGCGGCGAGATTGCATTTGGATCACGCAAAGCCTGCGACGTAACCCAGTTCTGGCAGTAGGAGCAGTGGAGGTCGCAGCCGAGCATCCCGAAACTGTAGGCGAGGGCGCCGGGATAGGCATGGAAGAACGGCTTTTTCTCGATCGGATCGCACTGCACGCCGCCGACGTAGCCCCAAGGGACATACAGCTTGCCACCTCGGTTGTAGCGGACCTTGCAAACACCGGGTTGGCCTTCGGGAATGGGGCAACAGTGGCCGCAGGCGAAGCAGCGAAGGCGATTGCGGTCGAGTTTCTCGTAGAGGTCGCCCTCGCGCACTCGCTGGTCGACGATTTCGCGAAGAGTCGGCACCGAAGCCCCCCGGAAATATTCTACGCCGACGCTACCAAGGAGCTGCCCCGCGGGGCGGAACGAAATGCTCAATACGCGGACTCGTCATTGGTGAGGGGCGGGTGCTGTTTGAGGAACTTGTTGGCTTCCTGCTCAATGGCAACGACCTGGCCCCGGGTCAGCTGCGAGGTCAGGAACGCTACGCGGATCTTGCTGGGTTCTCTTCCAGCGGCGCGAGCCAGAAGGGACCAGTAGTAGGCGCGGGTGATGTCCTTGGGAACGCCGCGACCGACCGAGTAGTAGGTGCCGAGAGTGTCCTGAGCGCCGACATGGCCCTGCTCCGCGGCCCGGAGGAGCCAGCGCACGGCCATCGAGTAGTCCTGGGGAACGTCCTGTCCGGTGGCGTAGCGGGTGGCGAGGGCCACCTGTTCGTAGGGATCTCCGGTTTCAGCCCGCTTGCGCACTTCCTCGAGAGTGAGCGGTCGCACGGGGGTGGTGGATGTCGGTTTGACGGTGGAGATCGGAGTCGCTGCTTCGGCCTGCTTGGCAGGACGCACCTGCTCGATGACCCAGGGCACCAGGAAGTAGGCAAGCGCGATGACGATGGAGACGGCCGCCACGACCAGCAGAGTCAAATGGCGCTGAGGGAAGCTGATCGTTCCGGCTCGCTCGGGCTCCGCCAATGAAGAGGAGAACGGGTAATTCCCCGAGGCGGAGAAAGACGGGCCGAACGACAGAGAATCGCTGTTTCCGTTCCGTCGCGGGGGAGCCGTTCGCATACGGTTGGCGCGATTGACTGCGGCTAGGATTGTGTCGGCAAGGCGCTGCAACATGGTTCCGTGACGGTCGTTGAAGGCATGTACGGTGGAAGAGAAGACTTCCAGGAGACCGATGACGGTTTCACCCAGCCGGATGGGCACCGCGATCATCGAACGAATGCCCAGGAGCCGGCAGCTTTCGCGGTCGACGCGAGGATCGGTCTCGGCGTCGTCGCAGCGCTGCAGAAAACCCGTCCGCACACAATAGCCAGAAAACCCGGTACCGATCGCGAGTTTCGCTCCGATGGGGGGAGCGTCACCAGCGCTGGCTCGGCAAACCATATCGTGGTTTTCCGAGAGAGCAACGGCGGAGCCATCCGCCTGGGTGAAGGCCCGGGCCCGTTCGGCGATCAACTGCAGAGCGGAGTCCAGGTTTGGACCTAACGCCTCGACCTCGCGTTGCACGGCCGACAAGGCGGATAGGGTAGTCGTATAGTCAGCCCGCGATTCGAACTGCGCGGCCGCAGCGCGCTGGGGCGGGAGCGCGTTCTTTAGCGGGGACTCCAAATTTTCCAATTCGGACTGGCCATGGCTCGCCGCGTAGTTGGAAGCCGCCACCATAGCATTCAGAAAGAGCCACTCCTGCAGCTTACGCCGCGATGCGTCCGGCAACTCGGGAAAACGAACTCCAATGCGTCCGGCGCGGTCCGCCCATACTACATAGCCGGTGGTGTGCAGGTAGGATTTCGTTTCCGAAAGATCCAGGCAGAGGTTTAGGACCCGGCTAATCTCCCAGGAAGACGATGTCTGAATTGCGATGCCAGTTTCACTGATGTCGAGGATCTCGCTCAAATCGAGCACCATGTCGTCGGAGCCGCCGTTGAGGCTGGCGTAGGCAGGGGTGTGTACTTTCTGGCGCACGGCTCGGCGACGACCGCCCAGCAACGGCTTCAGGATGCTCGTGGAAAGGGCGTTGTGGGTCCCCAGGGGCTCCATGTGGTTGGTGAACTAACAATATTAGCGCGATATTTCCAGAAAGAAAGTGTTTCTCGCGCAGTAAGAAGGGCAAGAGGCAAGAGGGTAACCGACAGTCACCGAGCCCGGGGCCATCCGGACACGCCTAGGCTGGCCATTTCTGCGTCACAGGGCGCATGCTCGACAGCCGGGTCATAGCTGCAACCATCACACTGGACAGCAATTGCATGGTCGATACGTCGCTGTGATCGAAGGCATAGGGCTCCGCCGAGAGCACTTCGAAAATCCCCAAAGTGCGCCGGTAGTGGCGTAGCGGGGCTACCAAAATGGAACGCGCGCCGAGGCGGCGACTGCTGGCAAGGTCTACGCGGGGGTTAGTTTCAGCGTCGTGGCACAGAAGGATCTCGCCGGTGCGCACGCATTCAGCGGACAGTCCGGAATCGGTCTGGAGATGCACTCCGAGGTCGGGAGCGGTTCGGCCGGTGCGGGCCCGACAGACAATTTCTTTTCCTGAGTGAAGGGCGATGGCCGCCCCGGTGGCGCCGGTCAAAGCCCGGGCGCGCTCGGCGATGATATTGATGCCGGGTTCCAGATCGAGCTCCCCAGGAAGAATTTCGATTTCGGCATCGGGGTCGATGCCCGGCAAAGTGGAGCCGCCGAGACCTACAGTACGCAGGTGGTGCCGCCCCGGATGCATGGCCACGGAAGCCGCGGGTTTCTTGCCGCCGACGGCTGGGGCGTCAGGCACCGTGCAGATCAGATCGCGCACCAGTCGGTCCAATTCGGCGTCTGCGATCAGGTGAGCGGTTTGTTGCCCTTTCAGTGAGCCGCCCAGCACGCGGGAGAGGCTGAGCATCGCTTGACTGCCACAGGCCAGGCAGTAGGGAGTGCTGTTCTCACTGATCAACTCGCACTCCGCGCAAAAAACCGCAGTCTGCAAAGAGAGAAAATGAGCGTTACGGGCTGTGGCCCACCCTAAGTACATTCGTTCAACCTTCCTTGCGCGGTGTAACGTTTGGAGAAGGTAAATGCACAATGTTTCGGGAAGAAGTGTCGGCAGTGGTTCCGGGCTGTGAATAAAAATTCATTCAAGCGCACGGGAGAGGCTGAATGACCGACAGGTGCGCCGAGAGTGTGGCTCGGAAAGACGCCCACGCGCGCAGCGGGGCAGTACCCGTGGGAAGTTCCACCAGCGCTGACTTTGAGGTAAGTGGGGTATATACTTTGAGTTTCTCGCGCGGGCGGCCGAAAGGGGGACGGCCAGCCCAGGTTTCCCCCCCCTACGCGAGGGCGTGGCCACTTCCCTCTATTTTCACGGGTGCCCATGGGCGAGCAGGGCCGACTACGGAGTGATCAGGATTCGCCAACGCCAGGCGAGGGCGGAGCAGCGGTACGCACGCCCTCCAGTGGCGCTGGCAGCTCCTCTTTCGACTTGCCTCCTCCCTCTTCAGATGCTCCGACGATCGTGCCCCTTTCAGAAGTTTCTGGGTCGGATGCGCCCACCTTGGTGCCTCTCTCGCAGGTTTCCCCTTCCGATTCGCCGACGATTGCAGATGGCGTTTCTCAGCCCCCGCGGAGCGTCTCTCGCGCGCAGGAGATATTCAGGCAATTGCAGCTTGTCCTCGAGACGGGCTTCGTTCTGGCGCAGCGGTATGAGATCGTGCAGACCCTCGGTGAGGGCGGCATGGGAGCCGTCTACAAGGCCAAGGATCTTGAACTGGACCGCCTGGTGGCATTGAAGGTCATACGGCCGGAACTGGCCAGGAACCCCGCCATCATCGAGCGCTTCAAACAGGAATTACTGCTCTCGCAGAGGGTCACGCACCGCAATGTGATCCGGATCTACGATCTCGGGGAAGGTGACGGCGTCAAATTCATCACCATGGAGTTCATCGAGGGGCGGGATCTGCGAAACCTCATCCAGGAGCGGAAGAAGTTTCCGCCCGAGGAAGCGGTTGACGTGATGGAGCAGGTATCGCTGGCGCTGGACGCAGCACACAGCGTGGAAGTGATCCACCGGGACCTGAAGCCGCAGAACGTCATGCTGGACAAGACGGGGCGCGTTCTGGTGATGGACTTTGGGCTGGCGCGAACGCTCGAAGGCGAAGGCATGACCCAGACCGGGGCCCTGGTAGGGACGATGGAATACATGTCCCCGGAGCAAGCGCTAGCCAAGGAACTGGACCAGCGCTCCGACATTTTCAGTGCCGGGCTGATTTTCTACGAACTGCTTTCGGGCCAGATGCCGTACCGAGCCGACAGCGCGCTGGCCAGCCTGATCCGCCGCACGCAGGAGCCGGCGCGTCCGATTTCCGAGCTCGACAACACCGTCCCGCAGGCGCTGAGCAACATCGTAGGCCGCTGCCTGGAGCGAGAACCTGCGGCACGCTATCCGAGTGCAAAAGCACTGCTGTCGGATCTTGAGGCCTGGCAGGGCAAGCGAACCGCAGGGGCCATCGCGTTCCCCAGCGTGAAGCCCTGGGGCCAGACGGTGCCGTGGCCGTGGCTGGGCGGGATCCTGGCAGCGATCATACTTGCCGTAGTGGGCTACACCATGCGAGGCAACCTGTTCTCGCCGAATTCGTCAAAGCATGTTGCGACCGTGCCGGGGCAATCTCTGGCGATACTTCCCTTCCACAACGCATCGGGTGATCCGGCCTGGGATTGGCTGGGCCCGAGCCTCGGGGACATGCTGAGCACGGACGTGGGACAGTCGGCGCACTTACGAGCGGTGTCGCCGGACCGACTGCAACAGGTGTTGCACGACCTGCGGATCACGCCGGGGGCGTCGCTAGACCCAGCCACGCTGCGCCGGGTGGCGGAGTTCGCAAACGCCGACATCGTGGTGTCGGGCCAATACGTGAAGCTCGGGGAGCAGATTCGGATCGATGCCACGCTGCAGGATTTGAAGCGCGGCCGAACGGAATCGCTGAAATCCGAAGCACAGAGCCAGCAGGCCCTTTCAGGAGCGGTCGATTATCTCGCGGATGCGATCCGGCAAAACCTTGCCCTGTCGCCCGACCTGATCAAAGAGTTACAGGCGCAGTCGTTCAAACCGACTTCCACTTCCGTGAAAGCGCTGCGCGATTACAACCAGGGACTACAACTCGCGCGTCAAGGAAGCAATCTGGAGGCGTTGACAGAGTTCCGGGCCGCGGTCAAAGAAGACCCCCAGTTCGCCCTGGCTTACTCACGATTAGGCGAAACGTATTCTGCTTTGGGATATGGCGACGATGCGGAACAGGCGTCACGCCGAGCGGTGGAGTTGAGCGATGCCCTTCCGGTTTCGGAGAAATATCTCATCGAGGCCAGCCATGCTCGCGTGGTTAAGGACAACAAGAAGGCCATCGAGAACTACGAGAATCTGGCCCGAAGCGCGCCCGACGATCTGGACGTTCAATTCGCACTCGGCGGGCTTTACCAAGATCAGGGGGACTATGCGAAAGCCAGGGAGCACTATGGGAAAGTTCTGAGTGCCGACCCGAAGAATCTGCAGGCCCTGTTATCCACTGGATGGCTTGAGGTTGTCAGTGGTACTCCGCAAGCAGGACTGGACCCTTTAAACCGCGCGCTGACGCTAGCCATCGAGGTCGATAACCAGGAACAGAAAGCACAGATCGTGCAGGCTATCGGCGTTGCTTATGAGGGGCTGAATAAATCCGACGAAGCGCTCCGCAACTTGCAGCAGGCCGTGGACATCAATCGTCAACTCGGAAAAAAGTCTGGAGTGGCGAACGGTCTGGCGGAAATCGCGCACGTGCAACGGTCGCTGGGCAAGCCCGATGCCGCTTTGGCCAGCTATAACGAAGCCCTTCGTCTGGAGCAGGAAATCGCAGATAAGAAGGGCGCGGCCGACACGCTGCTCGATATGGGTCAACTCGCCGAGGACCGCGGGCAGCCTGATCAGGCGCTGCAGTTGTACAAGCGGTCTTTGCAGATGCAGCGGGAGACGGGTGACGAGTCAAACCAGGCGTTGTGCCTGAACAATATTGCCAACGTCTATCTGGCCAAGGGGCAGAACGATGATGCGCTGACCTATTATCAGCAGGCCCTGCAGTTACGGGAGAAATTGGGAGTGGAGGCGGACATCGCCGAAACCCTTCATAACTTGGGCGAGGGATATGCCCAGACCGGGCAGTTCGACAACGCCATCTCGTCCTACATGAAAGCGCTCCAGTTGCGGCGCACGGCCAACGACAGCCGCGGAGCCGCAATGGACTCGCACGGAATGGGGATGGTGTTCGTGGTTCAGGGGAGGTATGGGGCGGCGGTGACGTCGTTGCAAGATGCGGCCAAGAGTTTCCGTGATCTGGGCGATCGCACCCGCGCCATGGCTGAAATCCTCAACGACTACGGCTCGGCGCTCGCTCTTGCGGGCCGTGGATCGGAAGCTGGCAAGATCTTGGGGGAAGCGCAGGGTCTGGCTCGCGAGCTAAAGAATGACACCGTGCTGGCGGACATCCTGAACGCGCAGGGCGATGTGCAGGCCTATCAGGGGAATCTCAAAGCCGCAAAGGATTTGTACCAGCGCGCACTGCAATCGGCTTTGAGCGCAAAAGCGCAAAAGGAAATCGTGCTCTCGAAGCTGAATCTTGGGCGGGTTGCCATTGCGGAAGGACAAGCACAATCGGCAAGCGCAAGCCTCCGTCCGTTGACTGGCCAAGCTGAGGCTCTGGGCCTGAAGGCGCTATCGTTGCAATGTTCGGTGGCCCTGGCCGAGGCGCTCATCAAAGGCAAGGACTACGCACACGCGCGTCAACAACTGGAGCAGTCACTCGGGCAAAGTGACAAGCTCGGATCCCGCATGGAAACAGCACGAATTCAATATCTGCTCGGAACCTCTTTGCGTCTGGACGGAAAAGGAAGCGACGGCGCAAGCCATTACCGCGAGGCTGTGCGCATACTCGACGAAATCAAGAAAGAGCCCGGGGCACAGGATTTGCTGCAGCGCGCCGATTTAAAGTCTCTGTACGAGGAAGCGATCCGCCGGGCAAGTTCCAAAGCCTGAGGTTGAACCAAGTGAAGGCCTGGGCGCGGGTCTCACGGTGAGACGGAGACTCTCCCACCCCTATAGCATCTGCAAGTCTGAGGATTGGACAGTACACCGACCGCTCCCGCCCCCACGAGGGGACGGGAGCCAGTCTTGAACTCTGTTGGGTCACTGCACTGTAAGCGAAGTCGAGGTTCGATCGACCTGCACCTGGTTCACGAGGGTTGTGGTGGTCAAGGTAAACGTTCCGCCGCACTGGCACTTGGGAATCGTCACCGGGAACGAAAAGCTCTTCGACGTCCCTGCCGGAACGGTCAGCGGTAATGAGAACACGGGGAGAATCGTGTTCGAGCAATTCTTCCCGAGCGGTCCGCTCAGCTGCAGTTGGACGGTGAGCTTCTGGTTTGAGCTCTTGCAATCCATCACGGACGTCGTGACCTTCACCGTTCCACCGCGCGCGACCGTCGTCGGGCTGACACCGAATTGCACGTAGTGACAGGACACGTAGTAGGTAGCCGTCGCGGTCGACGCATTTCCCGCAAAGTCGGTGGACGTCACGGTAAAGGTTTTCGTGGTCGAAATCCCGCCGGTGGGTTTGGTGTCGATCTTCTTGCCCGACGGAACCGGGCCGGCACAGGTTGTGTAGCCCGAGCCATTGCCGTCGTTGCAACTGTACGAGGCGTAGACCGTCGAATTCGCCGCGTAGTTAGCGCTCGGGAAGAGCGGCTGCGGTCCGGGCGGTGTTATCAGTGTGATCGACGGGGCTTGGGTATCCACGCCAATCAGCGCGTTGAACAGGTTCGTCGCGTAGCAGGACCCGGAAGCAGACGGGGATCCGTCGGGGCATGACCCTGCCACGGCCGACACTAATTGAATGTTTTGCTCCTTGATCTTGACGTTGTCGAGTGAGAACCAGTGGAGTCGGTAAGTCCCGTCGGCCAGCACCGGAGTGTTGACGTTGAAATTCACGGGCGCTGCGTGCGTTAGGTCGGCCGCTTGCAGCAGGGTATCGGGTATGAGGATCGTCGTGCCCGTCGGATCAGTCAGGCCGTACGTAAACTGGTTCACTGGCGCGGCGCTGAAGTTGTTGTTCGGCGCCGGTGGAGCCTGTGCGGGATTCACGAGGAAATTTAAGTTGACCGTGGAGGTATTGACCCACGTCGTCGTCGAGCCCTGCACGCCAGGCACGTTCGCCGGTGTCCCATTGGCGGTTACCGTCGTCTCCAGCATGGGAATATTGTAGGCGCTGATGAACTTTCCCTTGCGCTTAGTGTTGCCGCTGCTGGTTGGATCGCTCGTCAGTGCGAAGTTGTCTAGATTGGAGAGATCGCAGGCATTGGGCGGGGCCGGACTGGTCGAACTGGTCGGATCGGTACAAGCCGGGTTCACTACACCCATTGCTTCGGGAATAGAGCCGAACGGATTCCAGGCCTCTCCTGCTTGCGATGGGAAGAAGTGGATCAGGGCCGCGGTCGTCCCGGGTGCGATCTGGACCTTGCCGGTGGGCGCGTCCCAGAGATCCGTGATGTGAATCGAGTTGGGAGAGGACGGCGGCACGACCGGGCAGTTGCTCTCGGAGGGGCCGTTGTTCTTGTCCGAGCAAACGTCCTCATACAGAGAGCAGGTATCGGTCCCGCCGCTCAACAGCACGTCTCCCGGCTTCACGAAGCAGTGGGACGGCCCAAACGGCGTGCCTACCACGTATTCCGGCCAAACTGCGCTGTCGGAGACAAGATTGTTGCTGCTCTGGATCGTTAAAGTTTGCAGATCGATGAAGTCCGGGGGCTGCGCGTCGATTGGGAAGGCAAGACTGTGTTGCACGCGGTCGCCTGTATTCCCGTTGAAAATGAAAGTATTTGTCGTCCCACCGCTAGTCGGCTGCGGGGTTGATTGTTGCGTGGCCAGGTAGCTCCAGCTCAGGATGTCCTGGTTGTTGTTGAGGTCTCCCGTGCCGCCGGTGAATCCCACATATGCAGGACCTTGCCCGAGGAACGCGGTGAGATCAACGTTCGCCGACAGCACCTCATTGCCGTCGATGCTAATTGTCAGTGTCGTCGTACTCACACAATTCTGCTCGCACCCCGGCGGTGCCGGCACCACCACATACTTAATCTCCGCCAAGTGAGGGGCACCCGTCAGGGCGATCTGGGAGGTGGCCAAACCAATGGTGGCATTCGCAATGTTGGGCTGGGAAGGGCAGGGCACGTTGTGGTGCGAGGTGTTCGGGTTCGCGCCGCAACTCTGGATGGCCACATGGTTCGCGTCTGGGTCCCATCCGTTCTGGAACGTGTCGAACTCGATCGCCACGCTATGCGGGATACCGCTGAGGGGGGACTGATTGAAATCGTCGCCGCCGTAGCCCAAGGCTCCGCCATTTCCACCTGTGAAGCCGATTGCGGACAGACCCGCGGACTGAATTACGAAGGCAATGCCATCGGCCCCGCCGGCGCCTCCATTCAGCTGAAACTGAAACTGGGTGTCAAAACCAGAGGCAAACGGTTGCGTGCTGACATACCATGCCGAACCGGTTTGATTGGAGAGTGCCGGCGTTAGACGCAGAAGACTGGGTGTATTTTTTCCGGCCGGCACTTCGGCTGCATTCCCATTGGTCGCAACCTGACAACCTTGGGTCACGTTGGCGCTGCTGCACACATTGGTCGCACTGAACCCGTTCGACCCAATCGAAAACGACTGCGCTTGCGCCCACGAACCGATCAAACAAAGAACGCTCATCGCGGCCGCCAGACACAGCCGGCGAATCCCATAGCGGATCATGAATCTTCTCCGTTTCAATATTCAGCCATCCAAATAGGTTCAGCGTAGCGCCCCTAGGCTACGAGAGACCTTGCGTCGCACCATCACTTAAACGACGGGGAAAACTCCTGGAAATTCGGCGCGCGCATCCCACGTCGCGCACGAAAATCTCGCACTTCGGTAAAGGTGTACGTTGACCTGAATTCGGCTAATGACGGGCCATTTGAAGGGGGGAGATGGCACCGTGCACTCTTAACTATTGAGCACCGTCATTCTCAGACTCGTGCTTCTCCATGTCAAGGAGATTGTTGTCTTTAGTAGTCCAAACTGATATTCCTTCCGATCACGAAATTGAACGGAACGCGGGGAAAATGGCTGCGTCAAGGAAAGGGGCTGCAAGTTTTTGCGTGCGCCGAGACCAAGCGTCCCAACCGAAGTGTCTTCCGTTCGCGCGGCGGCAAATCGAATTGACACCGCGTATAATCCGGCGCATCCCGATATTGAGCTGTGGTGAATTACAGCGCGTCCTTCGAGATGCGAGCACTTCGACCGCAAAGAGAGGAAAACAGGCATGGATCAACGCCAGTCGCGATCGGCAGTAAATCGGCGTCAGTTTCTCAGTGCTGCGGGGGGGACCGTGGCGATCGCAGCGGCAGGAAGGATGCCCGCTGCCGCGTCGACCCGTGATGCCGCGGCCTCCGGGGGTGCGGATCAAGCTCCGCCCAAGCGGAAGAAGATTCCTATTGGCGTGTTTGATCCGGTTTACGAGAAGTTGTCGCTCGACGAGATGTTGGACAAGGTCTCGGCCCTCGGACTGGAGGCGATGGAGATTGGCACGGGAGGATACCCGGGGACCAGTCACTGTCCCGTGGTGGAGCTGCTGGACGATCCGGCAAAGGCCAAGGCATGGAAGAAAAAATTCGAGGACCGCAACATTCGTGTGGCGACTTTCAGTTGTCACGGCAACCCGATCCATCCGGACGCTAGGCATGCGGCGCGGGATGTTGAGTCCTTTCGTCGGACCGTGCTGCTGGCGGAGCGGTTGGAAGTGAAGGTGATCGTCGGATTCTCCGGGTGTCCGGGAGGGTCGCCCACCGACATCCAGCCGAACTGGATCACTTACCGGTGGCCTCCCGAGTACAAGGAGATGCTCGAGTGGCAGTGGAAGGAAAAAGTCATCCCTTACTGGAAGGAAGCCGCCAAGTTCGCTCGCGAGCATGGGATTAAGCGGCTGGCCTTTGAGATGCATCCGAACTTCGTGGTCTACAACCCAAAAACTTTGCTTCAATTGCGCGACGCGGTCGGCGAGGAGATTGGGGCGAATTGTGACTTGAGCCACTTGTTCTGGCAAGGATGTGATCCGGTGGAGGTGATCCATCTGCTGGGCAAGAACGGGGCGTTGTTCCATGCGCACATGAAGGACACGGTGTTGTTTCCGGAGAACGTAGGACGATTCGGAGTGCTGAATTTTGCTTTTTCCACTGAGGACTTGCCCGAGGCATCAGAGACCTTCCGCGCAGTGGGGTACGGGCACAGCGCAAGCCTGTGGAAGGCGATCCTGCAAGCCTACATGGATGTGGACTATGAGGGGATCTTGAGCATCGAGAATGAAGATCCGATCCTTTCGGGCGAGGTGGGCGTCGAGCGCGCGGCCTACGTGCTGAAGAATGTGCGGAATGAGTTGCTCGGCTGATTGCGTTGCGGCGGCTCAGGAAAACGGGATCATCCGTCGCTCGGCATTGCTCTGCTGAGCTAACTCGATCAGGCGAATCACATCCCGCGCTTGCTCCGGTTTGACTACGAGTTCCTCTTGCCCGGTGATCGCGCGGTACACGTTCTTGTAATACTGCGGATAGCATCCGGAGAGCGTGGGGTATTTCTGGCGAGCCCTCGTCCCATCGCAGCTCGTTAGCGTTCCCCAAGCGCTCTCAGGTTCGGCTCCCCAGTCCGGCTGCGCGGGGGAACCATCTTGCTTGAGAGCTTCCTCCTGAGGGTCGAGACCGTACTTCACGAAGCTGCCTTCGGTGCCATAAAGCACGAAGCGCGGGCTGGGTTCGCAAACCAGCATTCCCGCTCTTAACGTCACTTTGAGTTGCGGGTATTCGAGGTGCAGATCGAAATCGTCATCAGAGGCGGTGCCATCACGCTGGCGACGGACTTCCCCGTAGACCCCAGTGGGACGCCCGAACAGGACCACGGCCTGATCGATCAGGTGAGAACCCAGGTCGAAGAGGATGCCGGAGCCAGGAAGCGCCTGCTCCCGCCACGCGCCGGGCTTCGGAGTGGATCGAAAGCGGTCGAAGCGGCTTTCGAACTCGACGAGCCGCCCGAGAAGTTTCTGGTGAAGGATCTGTTTCACGGTCAGAAAATCGCCGTCCCAGCGGCGATTGTGGAATATGCTGAGCATACGGTTCTTGGCGCGAGACAGCTCTATGAGTTCGTCGGCGTCGTTTGACGTGATGGTGAACGGCTTGTCGACCACGACGTGTTTCCCTGCTTCAAGGGCGCGCCGAGCAATGTCGAAGTGGCTGGTGTTGGGAGTGGCTACGACGACTAGCTGGACGGAATCGTCCGCCAGCAGCGCCTCGACAGACCGAACCACTTTAGCCTTTGGGTAGGTCTGTCCGGCCTGATCGCCTTGACGCTGGACGATATGAGTCAGAGGTAAATCCGTAGAAGCGCGAATCAGGGGCGCGTGAAACACCCGCGCCGCCATCCCAAAACCGACAAGACCCACATGGATGGGAAAGCTCACGCGGGTATTCTAAGCGCATCGCCTCTTGCCCAAAAATGCCGATACTTGAGCGCGAAGGCGGGACTATAATCGCCAACTTCGGTCATTTCAATTGGCGGGTGAGGATTCTTCATGGCGCAAGTCAGCCGTTCACCGAAAGGGTATGACGTTTGCATCGTGGGATCGGGGGCGGCGGGCGGGACCGCCGCCAAGATACTCAGCGAAGGCGGGTTAAACGTCGTAATGCTCGAGGCCGGACCGGCGCTGAACCCGATGGAGGATTTCAAGGAACACGTCTGGCCCTACGAATTGCCGCATCGCGGCGCGGGCGTGGGCGGAAACGCGTTGAGACCGGGCAACGGACTGGAGAATGAATTCATCGCGCCGACCGGGGCCTGGACCATCGAGGGCGAACCCTACACGTCGGCCCCGGGGTCGAAATTCCGCTGGTATCGCTCCCGCATCGTGGGCGGGCGTACAAATCACTGGGGAAGGATTGCGCTACGCTTCGCGCCGGTCGACTTTCGGGTGAAGACCCACGATGGCCTGGGTGATGATTGGCCGATCAGCTACGACGACGTGGCACCCTACTACGACAAGGTCGAATCCTACATTGGGGTTTTCGGCAGCAAAGAAAATATCGCCAGCGCCCCCGATGGTGTGTTTCAACCGCCTCCCAAACCGCGGTGCAACGAAATCCTGGTCAAGAAAGCCTGCGACCGCCTAGGCATTGTTTGCATTCCTTCGAGGCTGGCGATCCTGACCCAGCCCCTGAATGGGCGCCCGGCATGCCATTACTGCGGACAATGCGGGCGAGGCTGCATGCTGGGTTCGAACTTCAGCTCCAGCCAAGTGATGATTCCGCCCGCGCAGAAGACGGGGCGTTTCACGCTGGTGACACACGCGATGGCGCGCGAGATCCTGGTCGGCAAGGACGGGAAAGCCCAAGGCGTTTCCTACATCGATAAGCAGACGCGCTCAGAAAAGCAAATTCACGCGCGGGCGGTGATGGTGGCAGCCAGCGCGTGCGAGTCGGCGCGTTTGCTGTTGAACTCGAGATCGACTTTTTTCCCGGACGGTCTGGCGAATTCGTCGGGAGTGGTCGGGCGCTACCTCACCGACTCGGTGGGAAGCGATGGAGGCGGACACTTTCCCCAGATGGAAAAAGCTCCACCGCACAACCACGACGGAGTCGGGGGCATGCACCTGTACGTTCCATGGTGGAAGTTCGATCGCCAGAATGACTTCCCCCGCGGGTATCACATCGAGATGTGGGGAGGACGCAGCATGCCGGGTGTCGGTATGTTTCACGGTACCTGCGACGAGGAAGAAGGGTACGGCGTGGGCCTGAAACAGACTTGCCGAAAGAGATACGGCACCTACATCGGGTTCTCCGGCCGCGGCGAGATGATTCCGAACGCGGACACCTACTGCGAGATCGATCCCCAGTCGGTGGACCAGTGGGGCATTCCGGTGCTGCGCTTTCATTTCAAATGGGGCGACAGTGAAATCAAGATGGCCAAGGATATGCAGGAAACATTTCGCGCCATGGTGGAAACCGCCGGCGGAACGTACGCAACGAAGACCCAACCGGATGGCGACAACCCCTATGGAATCGCGGATGGGGGCGTGATCATTCATGAAGTGGGGACGGTGCGTATGGGCGTGGACCGCAAAACTTCGGCGCTCAACGGCTACTGCCAGGCGCACGATGTCAAGAATCTGTTCGTAACCGACGGAGCTTGCTTTGTGACCAACTCGGACAAGAACCCGACGCTGACGATCATGGCGCTGTCGTGGCGCGCTTCGGAGTATTTGCTGGATGAAGCCAAGAAGGGGAATCTGTAGCCCTCGAGCATAGGAGGAAACTTCAGAATGCCATCGAACCCGATCACGAGGCGCGACATCTTGAGAACCCTGGCCATTGGAGGGGTGGGGGGATCTGTGCTGCAGGTCATCCCACTGGAGGCGGCCGAGCAGGTTCACCGGATGGTGAAGCAGGAAAAGATCCAGGCGCCGGCTGGAAAGTACCGGCCGAAATTCTTCCCGGCCCATCAATACGCGACGCTCAGCGCGCTGTGCGATGCCATCATCCCCGGCGACGAGAGTTCTGCAGGCGCGGCGCAGGCGGGAGCTCCGGAATTCATCGACCTTCTGACCAGCGAGAATAAGGATTATCAAGTGAAACTCGGTGGCGGGTTGATGTGGCTGGACAGTTTCTGCATCGATCGCCACGGGAGCGCCTATCTGAGCTGCTCAGCGGCCCAGCAGACAGAAACGCTCGACCTCATCGCTTACCGGAGAAATGCCGAGAAAGACGAGAGTTTGAGCCAGGGCATCGAATTCTTCGCATTCCTGCGCAGGCTGACGACGGACGGCTTCTACAGCAGCGAGATTGGCATCAAGGATCTGCAATATATCGGCAATACATTTCTCAAGGAATTCCCCGGGTGCCCGCCCATACCGGAAACCTAACCTGCCATTGAGTCGTGACACGATAGGTTGTGTCTGTCGATTCCCGTCTGAGGATTCAAGTGTAGTATGTACGATTGCTCGTTCCACAACGGAGCTCATGGATGAGAAAGTCTGCCTGTCTTCTGCTCGGCATCGCTGTTCTTGCTTCTTTGAATTTTTCCGCATGGTCCCAGGAGAGAGTCGACCTGGAGATGGTCACCCGCATTCGCTACGAGGGCTTCCGCAATTCCAAAGTGATGGAATTGGCGAGCGGGTTGATGGATGGTATCGGTCCCCGCCTGACCGGGTCGCCGAACGCGAAGCGTGCCAACGAATGGACGCGCGACCAGCTCACGTCCTTCGGCTTGTCGAATGCTCATCTGGAAGCGTGGGGCCCGTTCGGCCGAGGCTGGTCCAACGAGTACGTGAACGTCCGTATGACGACACCGGATGTTGTGCCCCTCATTGCATACGCCAAGGCCTGGACACCGGGCACAAACGGCGTGCTCAAAGGCAAGTGCATCCGTGTCAAGATCGAAGACAAGAAGGATTTCGACAAGTACAGAGGCAAACTGGCCGGAATGATCGCGCTGTTTGGTCCAGACCCGGAGGTGAGGACGATCACTCAGCCCATGTTCGAGCGGCTAGGTGACAAAGAACTGGCCGACATTGGCCAATACCAGATTCCCAGCGAAAAGGCCATGTTCCGCTTTCGGCAGTACATAAAACGCATGCAGTTCATCAGGGACCTGAACAAGTTTCTCGCGGAAGAAAAAGTCATGGCGGTGGTCGACCACGGATACGGATCGTTCGGGGGTGGTACGGTTTTTGTGCAATCGGGCGGTTCCTGGAAAACGGGCGAGAATGCAACAGTGCCGGGACTCACGGTGGCGTTGGAGCAATGGGATCGGATTGCACGGTTGATCGAGCGGAAGACCGACGTCGAGTTGGAATTAAACGTTGCCAACACTTTCTATGACGACGATCCCATGCAATACAACACGGTGGCGGAGATTCCCGGCACCGATAAGAAAGACGAACTGGTGATGGTGGGTGCCCATCTGGACTCATGGCATTCCGGAACCGGGGCGACGGATAACGGCGCGGGTTCAGTGGTGATGATGGAGGCGATGCGCATCCTGAAGGTATTGGATGTAAAACCGCGGCGCACCATCCGGATCGCGCTGTGGACTGGCGAAGAACAGGGTCTGCTGGGCTCGCAAAATTACGTGCAACAGCACTTCGGCTCGCGTCCGCCCATCGATGAACCGGACATGAAGGGGATGCCGACTCTGCTGCGGCGCGAAGCGGGGCCAGTCACCGTGAAGTCCGAGCAGGCGAAAATCAGTGCCTACTTTAACGTGGATAACGGTAGCGGCAAGATTCGGGGTGTCTATCTCCAGGAGAATGAAGCCGTCGCTCCCATCTTCGAGGCGTGGATGCAGCCGTTCAGAGATCTCGGGATGTCGACTCTCACCATGCGAAACACCGGGGGCACCGATCATCAGTCATTCGACGCGGTGGGAATTCCGGGGTTTCAGTTCATCCAGGATCCCCTGGACTACGAGACGCGGACGCATCACTCCAATATGGACGTTTACGACCGCTTGCAGGCGGATGACCTGAAGCAGGCCGCGGTGATCGTGGCCAGCTTCGTCTACCATGCGGCGATGCGCGACCAGCTGCTGCCGAGAAAGCCAATCGAGAAGGCGCTGCCTAAAGAGCCCGAAAAACCCGACGACCAGTAGAGAATGGGTTTTTGGCCAGGGAGTCCCGGGGAGGAGGGACTGGTGGAGACTTTGTCGTAAGCCATTATAAATAAACGATTTGCTGCGGATTTGGCGACTTTCACCGCGGGTCCGGTAGTTCTTGATCCATGACGAAAGTCGTAGTACTATCGGTTTCTCCCTCCTCGTTGCGGACAGACCCCCGCAACGAAGCTCTTACCTCCCCTCGGAAGGTAACCATGAATTTCGGCCTCAAATCCGTTCTGCTCACAGCTTGTTTTTGCGTACCCAGTGTTCTGGTGTCAGCTCAAGCGACCCCTTGCGCCGCCCAGGGGGGCTCCTCTGGACAGGGATCGGTCATCGGTTGCGTCACAGGCGCCGGAGTTGAGATCAAGGGCACCGTCAATATCGTCAATAACGGTAGCGACTCGCCAGGCCCGGAAGGCGTCGCTCTGCCGCCCGACCAGAGGCCGGCGATCGCTCCAGTGGTGACGTACGCAAACGGCAAGCTAACCATCGTGGCCAAGAATTCGACGTTAAGCGACATCCTGGCGGCAGTCGGGGAGAAGACAGGGGCTGCGATCGACATTCCCGAGGACGCGACGGAGAGAGTGGTCAGCGAGTTGGGTCCTGGGCCGGCGCGCGAAGTGGTGGCTGCGCTGCTAAACGGCTCTCATTTCAACTATGTGATGGTGGGCACCGAAACGAATCCGAATTCGGTGGCGCGCGTGATCCTGACGGCGAAAACGGAAACCAAGGACGCGCCAGGTTCGCCCAACACGGTCGCGCGTGCCGGGTTCCCGATGCGGCCCGCGATGCCGCAGGCTGCCGTACGGCCATACCAGGAAGTGCAAGTGCAGCCACAGCCGCAACAAGCACCGCCACCGGACCCTCAACCCGTGGCCGTGGAGCAGCCTGCGCCGTCCCCCGCACAGGATCAGGCGTCGCCGGCAAACAGTGCTCAAGTCACAGCCAGTTCTGGGGTAGCGGAAGCAGCCGTGGTGGAACCGCCTCAGCCGGTGAGCGGCGGCACACCAAACAATGCCAGCGGGTCTGGCGAGAAATCTCCGCAGCAGGTGCTTCAGGATCTGTATGAAGCGCGCCGGCAAATGATCCAGGCGCAGCGCCAGCCGCCGCAGCCACAATAGTCGCCGCGCGGGACGCTGAGTGTGGGGCACCGACTGCTTCGTATTGGGTCGACTGTGTTGGGTCGACTGCGAAGGGTGTCAATTCCGAGTCTCCCGCCCACTCCTAAGGGGCGGGGGACAATTGGACCGGTTGAACGTCAGTTTTCTCTCTTCCAAACGCATACCGCAAATACCACTCACTGCGAACGGATTCTCCCCTTACGCTTGGCGGTGAGAACTTCCAGCGCTTCGATGCTCCTAAGGCCAGGTTAGCAAAATATTGACTGGGTCCTGGCGCCGCCAGATTCGCATCGGTCACCTTGCCATCTGCATCGACCGATACGCGCACCGTCACCCGCACCTTGCCGGTAATAGTGGCCCGGGATCGTTGCGACACGGGCGGCACCATTTGCTCGACAACCGTACCTGGAGCGGAATCGACCATCGGCTTTGCCGTCGGGGTTGCAGGGTCTTGAAGGGCCGACACGGTTGCGCTCGGATGGTTCGGTTTACTCAAAGTCGGGTCCGAGGCCTTTTCGGCAGCAATTTGTTCGGACGCGCCGGGTGGAGTAGTGACGGGCTTGGGCACGACTGTTGGCTTTGCCGACGGAAGGTCCGGCTGCTTGACGACACTCTGAGGGGTGCGCGACGGCTCCGAGGTGCGGCGGTCCAGCAGCCTCGAGCCTGCAACCAGCGCAAACAGTAGCGCCACGCCGGCTGCGGCCCAAACTGCATAGCGCGACAAGACGCGCCTCGTCCCAGCAGCCGGTGCGGTGGGGAGCTGGCGCGCCGCGATATCGGAGACGGTCCAACGTCGTTGCGGATCGAGGCGGAGACACTGGCGGGCGATCTCAAGAAACGTCGCCGGAACGGTGTCCGGGAGAGTCGGGTCTTCCTGGCGAATGATCTCGCCTGCAGACGGGCGCTGGGTCACGGCCTCCACCAGAGTGACGCCGAGGGACCACACATCGCCGGCCGGCGAGAATCCTGCGGTCGCAGCCTCCGGTGGCTCGTACACGGTCGGGGGCACGCTTCCGAGCCGCTTGTCCCCCACGGCGCAGATGCCGTCGCTTGAAACTCTCATGGTCTCGCCCACGGCCATGATGTTTCCGGGCTTGAGCCGGCTGTGGACCAGACCCTGAGCGTGCAGGTAGGCCAGCACCTCCAGCACCGACCGGAGCATGAATTCCGTTTCCGTTTGCGTGAGTGGCCGATTGGGAAGAATCTGGCCTAGGTTCTCATCGGCGAGCTCGGTGACCACGTAGAGCATCGAAGCGCGGCCGAGTTGGCAACGTCCTCCTTGAAGGAGGCGGATCAGGTGTGGGTGGGAAAGTTTTGCGGCCCGTTCCCAGCGCGAGAGTTGCAGCTGGGCGGTCGCTGAATTGGCTTCCACAAACTTCAAAGCTGCTTTCTGTGTGGGCTGGCCAAATTCGATTAAGAACACGGCGCTGTGGTCCGAGCCTCCTAGAAACTGGTGAAGGCGGTAGCGATTGTCTACCACCTCGCCCTCCCATTGTTTCCAGGCGTCGGTCATTGTGGTCACTCCGGGGCCTATTCTAAGCGCATCGGCGAGAGAAATGTGGATCGAAGGGGCAGCGGTGTTCGGCGGCGATGAGAGGCCGCGAAGCGGCGGGCGTGAGGCCCTAGGCAGGCTCACAAAGAAAGTTGGCAATCCGCTCTGCCGCCCTACCGTCCCACAGGGGAATGGGTTTTGCCACCTTTCGCTGACCGGTTGCGATCTTCAATACCTCTGTCCGCAGGAGGTTAACATCCCGCCCCAACAGTTGATTGGTGCCCAGCTCAATGGTCACAGGACGCTCCGTATTCTCACGCACAGTCAGACAAGGCACGTTCAGAAAAGTGCTCTCTTCCTGAATGCCCCCGGAGTCCGTGATCACCACCGTCGCTCGTCGCTGCAAAGCGAGAAACTCGAGGTACGGCTTCGGATCCGTGACAAAGAAAGTTTCGTCGGAAAGCGGGAGATTTAACTCGGCAATGCGGGAGCGCGTGCGCGGATGGACCGGAAGACCACGGGCAGTTCACGGCTGATCTCGTTCAGCACGGAGAGAAGACTGCGCAGCCAGGGAAGATCGTCGACCTTCGATGGACGATGCAGAGTGACCAACGCGTAGCGCGGCGGCAGACCATCCATGCTCTGATTCTCGGCAAGCGGCAGTAGACGGAGCAGGGTGTCGATCATCACGTTGCCGACGAGGCGAATCCGCAAAGCATCGATTCCCTCGGAGTAGAGGTTCCGATCCGCGTCGGCAGAGGGTGTGAAGAGGAGATCCGAAAGCCGGTCGGTGAGCACCCGATTGATCTCTTCGGGCATGGTGCGGTCGCGGGACCGGAGACCGGCCTCCACGTGGGCCACGCGGATCCCAAGCTTTGAACAGACCAGCGCGGCGGCCAGGGTGGAATTCACGTCTCCATAGACGATCAGCCAATCCGGCTTGCGCTCCAAGACCTCCGGTTCCAGACGAGTCATGACCTCGGCAGTCTGGCGAGCGTGGCTTGCCGAGCCAACCTCCAGGTTGACGTCCGGTTGGGGCATGGCCAGTTGGTGAAAGAAGACGTCGGACATTGCCGAATCGTAGTGCTGGCCAGTGTGAATCAGAGTTTGGCGGGCGGCGGGCTTGGCCGAAAGCGCCCGGAGCAGCGGCGCAGCCTTCATGAAGTTCGGCCGCGCGCCAACCACGTGGAGAATGTGCATTCGGGGCTTGGGTGCTCCCGCGCTAAGAGGTTATCCGCCGATCGAATCTCAGCCCGCAGCCTCGACGAGACCGTCCGTCTGATCGGTTCTTGGAACCATCTCGACGGCGCGACCGCCGAACCTGTCGAGCGCATCTGCCAGGGCAACCGGAAACTCGGAGGTGAGCAGGTTCACGTCGAGTTGCAGTGGCTGGTCTGTGTAGCGACGGTGCACGCTCATAGTGCCCCGTCGTCGATTGGACGTCGTCAGGAGGTCGAGAGTCAAGCTCCACGCCGCACCCGAACCCGGCAGAATCGGGGTGCCTGGCCTGCTCCATCGAAAGTGTATGTCGCCATGGCTGGAAGGGATCGCCTGCAAATGCTGCAAGACGGGATGTTCGGTGAGCAGGAGCTTCACGTTGAGTTCAAAAGCGTCGAAGGCGTTCGAGTCGAAGGCTGCGACCAGGATCCGGCAAAGCTGGTCGTAGTCGCGAGCCACTTTCAACTCGGCGGTTGCTCGGCGGATCGCGAGATTGTTGATCACGATCTGGCGCTGATCCAGCGTGCGTTGTGCAACCCGCCGGATTTCGCCGAATTCCAAGTAGCCCAGATGTTGCACACCAAGCCAGACTCCGGTACCAAGCACGGCGAGTACGAGGCCGAGCGAACTCCCGGTCGGCCACAGCAGGAACAAACTGAGCAGCCCAAACAAAGCTGAGACCGCATAGAGGACCACGACGACCTGGCGGTGAGAGAGACCCAACTGCAGCAACTTGTGGTGAATGTGCTCGCGATCAGCGGTGAAAACGGGCCGGCCGCTGATGAGGCGACGCAGCACGGAAAGCGATGTCTCCAGAATGGGCAGGCCGAACGACACAACCGGGATGGCAACTGCAATGACGGTTGGCGCTTTCTGAGCGCCTTCCAGAGCGAGCGCGCTCAACAGAAAGCCGATAAAAAGGCTACCGCAGTCTCCCAAGAAAATCGTAGCCGGATTGAAGTTGAATCGCAGAAAACCGACGATCGCCCCGGTCAAGGCCAGCGTCATGAGGGCTACGAGAGACGAATGCGTGAGCAGCGCCACGACAAAAACGACCAGGGTGGAAAACAGGGCCGACCCGGCAGCCAAGCCGTCCAGTCCATCGATTAAATTGAAAGCATTGGTGAGTCCAAGCACCCACAGAATGGTAAGGGCCAACCCAACAAACCACGGCAGTTGGCGCGCGCCGAAGAGCACTGGGACATCGAGAATACGAAGGCCGCCCATCCACAACATGGCGGCTGCCACGGCCTGAACGATGAACTTGAAGTAGGGACCAACCGAGCGAATGTCGTCGTACAGACCGAGCAGGAAGATCAGGCACCCCGGAGTCAGGATGGTGCTGAGAATCCGAAGCGAAGATCCGAATCGCAGCTCCGGGCGCAACGACGCAACCAGAAGGGCCGCGCTCAAGCTCAGGACAAAGGCGCCAAAAATAGCCACGCCCCCGAGTCGCGGCAAGGGAGCCTCATGGAGATGGCGCTCGGAACCGGGTACGGACACCCATCCGCGCATCGTCGCGGTGTTGCGAACGGATCGGGTCAGGACGAACGACAGGATCAGCGAGAGTCCGAAAATGCCAAGGTAGAGAACCGTCAACTACGTCTCCCCGAGTGCTGTCGGGCCGCAGGCGGGCCCAGTGAAGTGCTTCGCACGCCCGCACAATGCACGCTGCAGCGGCATTAACAAATCGTTAACCGACGACGTGAAGTGGGCTTGAATGTTGCATGAACTATAGCAGGTCTGAAAACGGCGTGGCAATTCGCTTTTGGAGGGGGGAGAACCCCGGTCTGATTCGATTTTTCGGTGGCTGCGACGCCTGTGGAACAGTGTGCCTACGCTAGACTTTGGTTTCTCGTCGAATTCCCGAGGGGTTGTGTAATGCATCGTTGTAAACGAAGTTTAGCAATCCGGACTCGCTTCGCCCTGCTATTGATGTGCCTCGGGCGCGCTCCGTACCCGCGGAGAGCAACCAAGCGGCAACCGGGCGCGGGAACGTCCTGTACCGTGATTTCGCCGCTGCGCGCGTCCTGAAACCTGTTTCATGGTCGCGCAAATCGCCGGTTGAATGTCACTCGGCTGAAATCCGAATACGAACTAATCCCTCTTCGCCGGCAATTCGCAAATCTTTGCTTTGAGATGAAAGAACTGAACTCCCTGGAATCCGCAGTTCAGCAGTCCAGGAATCCCGTCCAGAAACCCGAAACAAGCGACGTCCTTGTAGAGAAAGAACAGCACCGGGGAGCCTGGTAGGCCGAAGAACATTCGGCGCGACCAGCGTCCGCCGCTGCGCCTGTGTGCCCAGAAGCAAGGACGCAACTCGTCAGGCTGGGTCTCCCGGTTCAGCCAGACCTTTGCCTCCCAATCGGAATACTCGTTGTGCTTGAGATATAGCGTGAGAGGATTCCACGTTGTGATGGATCACGGGATTACGAAGCTTGGCCACGTGCCCATCGACCACGTGTTCGTGAACTCGGCAGTGTCCTGATCTTTCAAGCGACACTCGAAACGCCCCTACCGCGGCGAAACAGAGAGAGAGCTTCCAGAAACGTGCGCCGAAATGGCGAAGGCGCCGCCCCAGAAAAAGCATTTGCAGACCCAGGCAATAGCCATTGCAGTTCGGATCCTGAATCGCCCGCCTGATTTCATGTGCCAACTCGGGCTTTAGGGCCTCATCCGCGTCAAGCAGGAGCACCCACTCATGAGAAAGCAGCAAGGAATCCATGGCCCATTGCCTTTTCTTGGGCCATCCGCCCCGGTAGCGGAACTAAACCACCTTGGCACCGTGGGACTCGGCGATCTCCACCGTGTTGTCGTGCTCTCTGAATCCACAACGTACTTCCCCGACCTCGCGGACCGAATCCAGGCAACGAGGGAGGTTGTGCGCTTCATAGCGGGCGGCGATGATCACGCTGACAGGAAGCAGCGGTAGACGGCTGGTGGCAGCGGCTGGCTGGCGCGAGTCCCTCAACCCTCTCCATCTGCGAAGACATCCGTTTCACATTAACCCGAATGCCGTTCAGGTTCCCCATGAGAAGTGCACAGCACGGCTTTACGAACGCGATCCATAACGCTGCATCCAGTCCCAGGCGGTGGTGACGATGTCCCGCAAGGAACGGGTCGCCTTCCACTGTAATTGCTGTTGTGCCCGAGTAGGGTCGGCCACCAATGCCGGGGGATCTCCAGACCGGCGCGGAGCCATCACCCGGTTGACGCTTTTCCCGGTGACATTTTCCACCGCGCGAACAATCTCCATAACCGAACACCCTGTTCCCGTACCGAGATTCACGGCGAAGGACTCTGATCCGTCGGCAAGGTGGTTGATGGCCAAGGCATGGGCCTCGGCCAGATCGTTTACGTGAATGTAATCGCGAATGCAGGTACCATCGGACGTGGGGTAGTCGTCCCCGAAAACCTTCAGGGGAGGAGCGGTTCCTCGGGCCGCCCCTAGCGCCAGGGGTATGAGGTGGGTCTCAGGATTGTGCAGTTCGCCAATTTCACCGCTCTCGTCGGCTCCGGCGGCGTTGAAATAGCGAAGGGCCGCGTAACGCAAACCGTAAGCGTGACTGTAGGCCTCGAGCGCATGCTCGAAGAAAAGCTTCGACACTCCATAGGGGTTGATCGGTTGGCGAACAGTGTCTTCTGAAATCGGCACCTTGGCCGGGACCCCGTATACAGCACAGGTGGAGGAGAAGACGAAGCGCAGGACGCCCACATCCATGGCCGTATTCAGGAGAGTCAGTGACGCCTCGACGTTGTTGCGGAAATACTTGCGGGGATTGCTGACGGATTCCCCCACGTAAGCGAGTGCCGCGAAGTGCATGACCGCGTCGGTGCGGTTCATGACGGTCCGCAGTTTGTCGCCGTCGGCCATGTCGCCGACCACGAGTTCGAAGCCTGTCGCCAGGAAATCGTAACCGGTCGAGAGATTGTCGTAAATGATGACATCGTGGCCATGCTTGCGCAGCACACGCGCTGTGTGACTGCCGATGTATCCAGCGCCGCCGACTACCAGGACTCTCATAATGATTGTTTCCAATGAATCGCGACATTCTGGGTCAAGGCGTCTCTTCCGACCGGTTCAGTCCAAAGAAATAGAAGTAGAAGTATATGTTACACAAAGGCTCCAGAGATGCTCGCGCACCCTGATCTCAAGGCGGTGAGTCAATAGGAATGCCAATTGACTTATCTGCCGGAGGGAAGCAACTTGCCCAATAAGTGCCGGATCGCTTCCGGCGTATGCTCTCCGGCCGCGCCATCGAGAGTGTAGGAGCGCTCGAACCCGGTAGGACCTTCAATCTTCATTGTCCAATTGTCGTTCGCCCGCGAACCGAGGATCGATACTCGCCAGTCTCCACGCCGGTCGGCCAAAACGTGCTCAATGGCGGCGATCACTTCTGTCCGCGCCGCAGAATCGCCGGTATTCTGCATTTCAACGGTCACGGCCATACATTTTCATTGTACAGAACGGGAGCAACTCCCTGATTCTAGCGAGGGGTCTTCGTTCGGTCCGGTTACAAGCGGTTGGTCTACTTGCGCTGTTCGAGTTTGACGGAGGCTTTCAGCGGCTTGCCGTCTCGCGTCACGGTAACCTCCACAACGTCGCCCACCTTGCTGCGGCGGAGGGCGTCGGTAAAGTCGTAGAGATTCCCGATGGGCTTGTCGCCGAACTGGACCAGGATGTCCCCCGCCCTGAGTCCGGCCTTGGCCGCCGGAGACCCCGGCTTGACGTCGGAGAACTTAACGCCGCTTTCTGTTTGTCCGAAATCGGGGATCGATCCGAAGTAGGGACCGTAACCGCCTCCGCTGGACGCCAGCGGTTTGTCTTCGACCACTGCGATGAATGTGGGCCGCTCGGGCGCCGAAGCAAGCTGCAACCCAGTACTGCCAACCACGTAAACCAGGCGCGCCGCCGCCTGAGAATTGATCTTGTCCCAAGTGTCCGAAGGTTTGTGGTAGTCGGAATGTAGTCCCGAGAAAAAGAACAGCACCGGGATCCTCTTGGTGACGAACGAAGTGTGGTCACTGGCGGCGTATCCACCCTGCGAATACTCGATCTTGAAATTCGATTGGGCCTGAGCTTGTTCCAGCACCGGCTTCAGCGTGGAGCCGGTGCCCACACCTCCGATGTAGACCTTGTCGTCCTTAATTCGGCCGATCATGTCCATATTCAGCATGGCGACGGCTTTGTTGAGCGCGAGAGTCGGGGCCTGCACCCAGTGCGCCGACCCCAGCAAGCCGAGTTCCTCGCCGGCAAAGGACGCGAACAGGATGCCGCGCTGGAGTTGGCCTTTCAATGGTGCAAACAACCGAGCCAATTCCAAAACGCCGGCGGTACCCGAGGCGTTGTCGTCGGCACCGGGATGAATCTGGCCGATCTGCGAGGGGGCTAGCGAATCGTAGTTTCCGCGACCGAGGTGGTCGTAGTGAGCGCCGATGATGACGTACTCATCGGTTTTGCCGGGCAGGTAGGCAAGCACGTTGCTGACCGTAGCCCGGGTGGTTTCGATGTCCACGTTGATGGCAATGTGCAGTTTGTCAGGGAGGGCAAAAGACTGAGGCTTCGAGGAGTGGTTGACCTGGCCCTGCACTTCGGCCAGCGACTTCCCAGAGGCGCGAAACCAACTGTCGGCAACCTCGTTCTTGACCTGGACCAAGACGATGCCGGTATTCTCCGGACCACTGACACTGCCGAAACGCGTGAGCAGATCTTCTTCCCCGTCTCCTAGTTTCCCATTGAGCAAGACCACGGCCTTGGCCCCGTGATTGCGCGCGTTGATTGCCTTCGTAATCAACTGGGCGTGCCGAGTCAGGCCCGTATTGCCACTCTTGTCGGCGAACCCTGCAGGCTCGTAACGCAGAACGATCACGATCTTGTCCTTCACGTCGATGCCGGCGTAATCGTCGTAGCCAAATTCGTCTGCGCTGGCGCCGTACCCCGCGAATACGACCGGAGCACTCACGGAACCCGAGGACGAAAAGCTGAACGGTACGAAGTCCTGATCCAGCTTGAGATCGGTCTTCTGCCCGCTGTTTTCCACTGACAAGCGGTTGTGAGATTTCAGCTTCGCCCCTGTGATCACACTAAAGGGCTGCAGGAAGGAGTGCGTGCCGGCGGGCTTCAGGCCCAATTCACGGTAGCGCTTTTCGAGCACGTGGGCCGCACGTGTAAGTCCCTTTGTGCCATCGCCGCGTCCTTCCATCGAAGGTTCGGTGAGCAACTTGATGTCGTTGAGGTAACGCGTCGGATCGGCTGAACCGATGCTCTGGGCCACGACGACGTGGACCAGGGCGAGCAGCAGAATGGAAACGGCAACGGCGCGACCTTGCTTGTTGGCGTGCAGGGGAGATTGAGAACACCTCACGGTTTCACCCCCCTGGTCATCGATGAGAAATTTGAGTCTTACACCAGGCCAGTTTGGGATGGCCGCAAGAATCGGGCGCAGGCCCAGGCTATTTCGGGTTCATGGGATCGTCGCCCTGCATGAGAGCCCAACCGGCGAGCACACCGATGACGGCGAGTCCGCCGTAAATCGGGGGCGGAGAATCCAGAATGCCGCCGCCAGCCGCCGGTACAGCACCACCCATGTTGCGATCGCGCTTCTTTTTGCCGTTCGCCGAAGTCTCGTCGCGGGTGGTTTCCTGACCTTGGACTAGGGTGGTCGTTCCGCTGGCATCGGTCAGAGTCAGGGCACCTTTGCGCGCAATGATCTTGACCGAGTCATCGCTGTCACGGACCTCGAATTCCGTCCACATCGCAGCCGCCGGGACAACCTTCAGTCCGCCCAACGAGACCGAAAAAATGGCCGAGGTTTTCGGAACATTGCTGCCGTTGAGCCCCGCCGGCCGGTTGGTATACAGCCTGGCGGCGAAGGAGTCTGCAGCAAACAACGACCCCGGCAGAACAACCGTCAGCAAGCAACTCAAGATTGCGCGTAAGGTCACGGTGCGCATCTCATCTCCAACGATCGGGGCAGTGAATGTGATGCCAATCGTAGCCCGTAGCCTGTTATGAGTCAATCCCTCCCGACGACCTAGAACCAGCGGTCGAGCAGCTGCCACCAGACCAAGCGCAGCCACTCGTCGAGGTTGGTCTTGGCCCACTGGCGATGCCGCCACCACTGGACTCCGAACTGGGTTGAATCGTATACCGCCGCCACTTCGAAAGAGCGAGCCGGGATCCCGCGCCGGAAAACGCTGAGCGCGCGACGGGTGTGAAAATCGGAAGTCACCAGCAGAGTCGAACGGCCCCCAACATTGCGGAGACATACAGAAGCATCAAGAGCCTCCGCTTTCGTGGAGAGACCGTGAATCGGGCAGACGGCGATGGCCGAGGCCTGGGGGAGAGAGTCTGCCCACTTCCGCGCCAGTTCGACGACCGTTGATCCGTAGACTTTCCCGTCAGCGGGAACATCGAGTACCAGGCGGCTCGCATATCCCTGACCAAGCAATTCGAGGGCGCGGGTCGGACGACGGTCGGTCTCGCCAGCGAGCACCAAGATGACGTCGGCTCGTTGAGGACGGTCCACTACCAAGAAATTCCCCGACTGAGCAACCAGCCAGAGCACCAAAGCCAGCAAGACAACAATTCGTAGCCTTTTCATCGTTCAACATGATCTCACCTGGGGAGCGTGGTTCCATGATGGAACCGTGCGCGAGAGATTGTCAGAATCTCGGTCTGTGCTCTGTCAGGTTATCCAGATTCGCCATGCTAGAATTCTGAAGAATCATCGAGAAATCATGACGATCCACACTGTTGCTTCGCATTCTGCCGACTTCAAGGGCAAGGTGGAGAGCCGCCAGGCTCGCGTGGCCATCATTGGTCTGGGTTACGTGGGACTGCCCCTAGCCCTCCTGTACAGCGAGCAGAAATTCCGGGTCACGGGCTTCGATATCGACCAGAAAAAAGTCGATACGCTGAACGCCGGTGGTTCCTACATATTCCGTATTAAGCCGGAAGAGATCCAGACCGCCCGGACCAGCGGCCTGAAGGCAACGTCGAACTACGCACAACTGGCCGAAATGGACGCAATCATTATCTGCGTGCCGACCCCTCTGAACGAGTATCACGAACCCGATTTGAGCTATATCACGAATACGGGACATGCCATCGCTCCCCATCTACGGGCCGGACAACTGGTGGTGCTCGAGAGCACGACCTATCCCGGCACCACGGAAGAAGTCCTGGTACCGATTCTCGAGAACGAGAATAAGTCTAGATTGAAGGCGTCGCGGACGGGACACGCCTCGGAGAACAGCTTTTACGTTGCCTTCTCGCCCGAGCGGGAGGATCCAGGGAACACGAGCGTGGCTCGGCGGGATATTCCGAAAGTCGTGGGCGGGTTGGACGCGGAGGCAGCTGAGTCGGCGGCTGCGCTTTACGGAGCTATTTTCAAACGTGTGGTTCGAGTTTCGTCTCCGGCGGCGGCGGAGATGACCAAACTCCTGGAGAACATCTACCGCTGCGTAAATATCGCGCTCGTGAACGAACTGAAACTGCTTAGTCTGCGCATGGGGCTGGATATCTGGGAAGTCATCGAGGCAGCGTCCACCAAGCCTTTCGGATTTCATCCCTTTTATCCGGGGCCGGGCTTGGGCGGGCACTGCATTCCGGTGGATCCCTTTTATCTCTCCTGGAAAGCAAAAGAGTGGGATTTCCGAACCCGCTTCATCGAACTGGCGGGCGAGATCAACACGGGCATGCCTTACCACGTGATCGCTTCCGTGATCAGCGCCCTCAATCGAAGGAAAAAAGCGCTGAACGGCGCGCAGGTGCTGGTGTTAGGCGTCGCCTACAAGCGCGATATCGATGATCTGCGAGAGTCGCCTTCCCTAACGATCATCGAGTTGCTACAGAAGGAGGGCGCGCTCGTCAGCTATCACGACCCGTATTTTCCGGTCGTTGGCCGGGGCCGGAAATATGATCTGCAAATGAAGTGCGCTGCTCTAGAAGATCTGGGGAAATATGATTGCGTGCTGATTGTGACCGACCACTCCGACTACGATTACCAGCGGATTGTCGAAGAGTCGCAGCTGGTCGTGGACACTCGGAACGCGACCAAGGGAATTCAAAGCGAGAAGGTGGTGCGCTGCTAGAAGCGCAGCCGGTTGGCTGAGACCGGGCGATCCCGCAGCGGTGAATCCCGAAGACCCCTGCCCGCAGGGCCCCTAGCGCGGGCGTGAAATCCTGCCCAGAAGCTGTAAAATTTTGCCCCTCGGAGGCAGGTCTCCCTCGGAGCCAGTCCTGTTGGTTGTAAACGATTAAGAAGCAAGTGGTTAGTTGTTTCTGGCGGGACGGAAGTGGCCTTATTCTTGCAACTAACCGGCGGTTGAGTTGTACACTTAGCTGACGCGGTCCGTCCCCCAGGTTCAGACGTTCAGGATCGGTCGCCTGCCCGGTCAGGAGATTTTCGAGAAGGGGCAGCCGTAAATGGCCGCCAATCATCTGAGACCCTATGTTATCCGACCCTCAAAACCCGCCGTTTTCGTTGCTCCCGGAAGCAAGGCCGCCGTGGAAAGAGTTTGTTTTCAGCATGGCAACCCAGGCTGGCGGCATCGCTCTAGTGCTTTGGGTCGGATTGCTGTATCCCAGAGTCATCCCCTCTCGTACCGGAGACTACAAGGCAGTCGTTTTGGTCACGACGCCGCCCCCGGTCAATCACCAACCAGCTCCGGTCCGTGAGTTCAAAGTACCCGAGCCTGTGGCGCATCTCGACACGCCGCTTCCTGAGAACCTGCGGTTGCCTGCACGCACGCCGAAACCAAAAGTGACCGTCGACGATCCTCAAGCTCCGAAAGTGGAAATGGCAGTCAGCAAACCCACTTTTCAACAGAACGCGCCGGCAATTCCAAAGCGATTGGTGCAAACAAACGTGTTCTCTACGGGAAGTTCGGCTGTGCCGACCATGGCCGCCGCCCCGCAGAGAGTGCAGACGGGCGGCTTCGGAGACCCCAACGGAGTGCCGGCTCAAGCGAACAACACTGGCAAACCAGCGACGATTGCTCAGTTGGGGTCATTTGATCTGCCAGCAGGTCCGGGCTACGGAAATGGTACCGGGGGCGCGAAGGGCGCACGCGGCGTGGTGGCCAGCACGGGTTTTGGGAACGGCACGGCGACGGGGGACGGGAGTGGACGGGTGAACTCTTCGCGCGGCAACGGAATCGTTCGCCAGGCCGGATTCGGCGACGCTGACGCTGCGGTGGCGCAGCCGGTTCGCCCGAAAACTGCGGAGGTTGCTCCGCGAATCGTTCCGGCAGAAATTCTTTCGAAGCCAACTCCAGCTTACACCGACGACGCCCGGCACGCGCGCATCGAGGGTGAGGTTTTGCTCGAGGTCGTGCTGCAGGCGTCCGGTCACATCCGGGTCCTCCGGGTGGTGCGCGGGCTCGGTCACGGCCTGGACGAATCGGCGGTGCGCGCCGCCGAACAGATCAGCTTCAAGCCGGCGATGCGGGATGGCCAACCCGCGGATTCCACCGCCGTGTTGCATATCATTTTCCAGCTAGCCTGAAGCGACATGCTTCATGAAGGGGTCTATGCGTAGTTTCAAAAGTGTTTCCCTCTCCCTCCTGGTGGTTGGCTTTGCGATGGGCCTGGCAGCACAGGATTCGAGTCCGGCCGCCACCCAACCGGACAACACTCAACCGGCAACTGTGGTCCAACTCCCGGCCCCCAGCAGTCCCTCAGCTCCCGGGTCTTTTGACCAGGTGCTCGACCGTATCGTGGAGCGCGAACACTTTTTTGTGGCCCAGATGCGGCATGCGCATCCCTTGGTCGAGACCTACATCCAGAACATGAAAGCAGACCGGGACATGGGAGCGACTCCAGTTTCGGATCGCTACTTCCTGGGCCGGCTGGACATGAGCAACGGCACCGACGATCGATCATTCATCGGGCAGCCGGGATTCGGCCGGCGCATGCTGGACGGATTGACCAGCGTTTACGCCATGCATTTTCTGCCGATGGGCTTCGCCCAGATGGTGATCCTCGACGACGACTTCCAGAAGAAGTATTACAACTTGAATTTCGTGCGGCGTGAGTTCCTGGGCGAGATTCGGTGCCTCGTGATCGACGTGCAGCCGAAGGAAGGCGGTCGAAAGGGCCGGTTCCTCGGTCGTATCTGGGTTGAGGATCAGGACTACAACATCGTTCGCTTCAACGGCACCTACTATCCCCACTCACGGACCGCGTACTATTTGCACTTCGACAGCTGGCGGTTGAACTTGCGGCCCGGAATCTGGTTGCCCGCATACGTCTACAGCGAAGAATCCGACCTGAAGTACAAGATGACGCAGAACCTTCACTTCAAGGCGCAGACCCGGCTCTGGGGATATGACCTGAAGAACCTGGGCCGTAACGAAGAATTCACCTCCATCCAGATTGACTCCCCGGAGAGCGTGAAGGATCAGAGCGAAGCAGCGCAGGACGCGACCCCGGTGGAAGCGCAGCGCAAATGGCAACACCAAGCGGAGGAAAACGCGATCGAGAGGTTGCAGAAAGTCGGGCTGTTGGCGCCGACCGGGGAAGTTGACAAGGTGTTGACCACGGTCGTGAACAACCTGATCGTAACCAACAACCTCGATGTGCAGCCGGAAGTTCGGGCCCGCGTACTGCTGACCGCTCCGCTGGAGTCATTCACCATTGGGCACACGATCGTGGTCAGCCGCGGATTGCTCGATGTGCTTCCCGACGAAGCATCGCTGGCGATGGTGCTGGCTCGGGAACTCGGCCACATCGTGCTGAGCCACCAGATGGACACCAAGTTTGCCTTCAACGACCGGCTGTTTTTCGCCGATGAGGACACCTTCTCGAACCTCAACTTCAAGCGGAGCACCTCCGACGAGGACGAGGCCGACAAGAAGGCTTTGGAGTTTCTGGCGAACTCCCCGTACAAAGACAAACTGGCAAACGCCGGGCTATTCCTGAAAGCCTTGCAGACGCGAGCGCCGGATTTGAAGAACCTGATTCGGGCCCGGCTGGGAGACGGGCTGGTCAGCGGCAAGACTCTGCGCATGTCGGCGCTGCTGAATTCGGCTCCTCAGCTGGACGAGCGCAAGAAGGATCAGATCGCGGCGTTACCGCTTGGCGGACGGATCAAGGTCGATCCCTGGAGCAACGAGGCCGCGCTGGCTAAGACTAAGCCCGTAGCATTGTTGTCCGCGCGCGAGAAAATGCCCTTCGAAGTGACCCCGGTGTTTCCTTACCTGATCAGGATATCGACGACGGGAGCGGAGAAGGTGGCCTCGACGGCCACGACACCTGCGGCCAAACAGTAGCGGCCCCACTCCCACACGGGTGGAGCGAGGCTGGGCGCACTCACAACCGCGTCCATTGGTCGAGGGTTTACCGAGAGACGTGAGGTCAGCCCGCGGGTCGGCACGACGGTGCCAGCGGGCCGGGGACGAGTTTCACCAACCGCTACTGAATCGCGCTTCCTACCTGCGAGAAAACGTTGTTCGCGTTGGAACCGATCAGGCGGATTGTGCCCACCACGATCACCAAGATGACGGCCAGCATCACAGCGTACTCTGCGATGTCCTGTCCAGACTCGTCTGACCACAACTGATGCAAGGACTTAATCACGGGCTCCTCCCCCTCGTTTTGAGGGCAATCTAGCTGAGCATAAAGGAAACTCTTTATACCCTAAACTGCAAACTTTTTCGCGGGTATAGCTAGCGTCAATGGTAGTGACATCCCCCTCCCACGCCAATGGCACAGAAGTGGCGTATATGGCACGAAGGTGCTATATACCCTCAGAAGGGGCCCCTAAGCAATACTCTTCAAGGGCAAGGCCTGATTCACCGCAAAAAGGGCCAGTTCCAGCCTGGTTGAGACCCCCAATTTGTCGAAGATATTGCTCAGGTGGTGTTTCACCGTATCTTCGCTGATCTTGAAGTACTCCGCGATTTCCTTGTTGGAGTACCCAGCCACAACCGCCGAGACGATCTCCAGTTCCCTGGGCGTGAGCCCGAATTTCTTCTGACGGGATTCCTCGCCTGAGGATTGAACCAGGGTCCGCAGATACTGAACCAGGTTCGAGACACTCTCGCGGCCGACCCAATACTCCCCTGTCATGACGGTGTGGATGCTCTTCAGCAGAAGCTGAGTCGCCGAGTCCTTGAGCACAACTCCGCGAGCTCCGAGTTGCAGAGCCTCAACGATCTGATGCTTCTCGGCGGCCGCGGTGAGCAGAATGACACGCACGCCGTTGGCGCCGGTACCGACACTCAGATCGCGCAATGCCTCGAGACCCGGTGTGCGTGGCATCGCCAGGTCGAGTAGGAGGATATCGGGTTTGAGCTGACGAGCAAGCTTCACGGCATCGGCGCCATCCTGAGCTTCCCCGACCACCTTCAGACCGGGTTCAGCCTCGAGCAGGCGGCGAAGACCATCCCGGAAAATCGGGTGATCATCCGCAATGACGATCCGAATGGGCTGCGTTCTCTTATTGTCCATAGGCTGCTTCCTGATGCTGGTGCGGCACGTTGACCTCGAGCCGTGCCCCTCGGCTCGGATTCGATTCTATCGTGAGTTCCCCTTCAATCAAACGCACACGTTCCCGAATGACCATCGGTCCCTTCCCCATCGCTTCCAGTTCCCCCTGCGAGAATCTTCCCGAGAATGGGAAACCGTGACCATCGTCCTCGATGGTGAGCTGCAAATGGCTGTCCTTGGCGGTCATTCTCACCAGGACGTGGCGCGCGGCACTGTGTTTGCGAACGTTGACCAACCCTTCCTGAACGATGCGGGCCAGTTCACGGCATACGCGCTGAGGCATCTCCAGTTGGTCGAGTACCGACACGAAGCGGGCACTGATGCCGGTCTCGCGTTGAAAGCGTTCCACGGTGTCCTCGAGAAACCGCAGCAGGGTGGATGAATCTACGTCGAGGGATTTCATCTGCTGCATGAGTTCCCGCAGCTTCAGCACCTCCTCACGCAGCAAACCCTGGATCCGGCCCAGTTCACTGGTTAACGGACTGTCCTGGGTGGCCGACTGGCGACGCAATACATCTACCTGCATCTCCATCGCGATCAGGGACTGTACCGCACCGTCGTGCAGTTCACGAGCGACTCTAGCCCGCTCGACAGCCCCCGCGCGCTGACGAAGCCGGCGCAGCAAGTAGACGTTATACACTGCCGGCCCCACTTGCCGGACAAGTTCCTGCAGGAAGCGGAGTTCGTCCTCGCGATCCCCGCCGAAAACGGGGTCGAGAAGAAAGATCCTCCCCCACCACTCTTGGCCGAACAAAAACGACACGGCGGCCAGAGACTCGAAAGAATATAGCTTGGCGAGAGGCGCCATGGGTTGCAGGCTCTCGGAGCGAAGCCGAACACCCTCACGATCCAGCAAGATGCACTGGTAGAGGTCATCCTTGCGTACCCCCAGGCACGCATCCGCGACAGATTCGTACAGATAGGTTTCCCGGTCCGAAGGCGAGGAATCGAGCCAATGGAGTTGCGCCAATCCAGACGCTGGCAACTCCAGGTCACCCACGAACACGCGATATTTATTGGTCTCCTGGGATGCGATCAAAGCCCGGCGAGCCCCGTACATGGCAAGCAATTCGCGGAGGATGTCTTGGAGGGTGCCAGTGAGACCCGCTTCGACTCGAGCCCGTCCCAGAACGCGAGCGATTACGGCGCGTTCGGCGCGCAGTCGCTTCTGCTGCTCTGCGAGATAACCGAGCAAGAGTCCCATCACCAGGAGATACGCTGAAAGCATGAAGAGTCTCTTCGGCTCGAACTGAGAAAGACTCACGTCCAAGCGCGGCAGTCCGTAACGGGTCAGGACCCTGTCGATCGAGACGCTGAGTCCATGGCGCACCGCAAGACTCTCCGCCCACAGAAGCGACACGGTCGCCACTGACGTGCCAAATGTCTCTCGCAGACCCCAGCGATAGGCAGACGCGCCCAGCACAAACACGAAAAAGAGAAAGAACGGGCTTCCCTGCCCCGTTGCAAACAGCGTCACTAATACGGGCCAGACGATATCAGCTGCATGCACCAGCAGGCGGAAGGACGCGGTGGACTCCTTGCGAAAACGCAGGAGCAGCATGACCACGACGCCATGTACAACGTACAGCCCGAGCGTCCAGTAGGCCCACAGGGAGTAGCCAAACTCTGACGGGTCCATCCACACGGCGACCAGCGCCGAAATCGCCAGGAATACGCGGGCGGAAGCTAGCCATCGCTCAATGCGCCGCACTTCCCCCGGGGTGATAGGAGCTTGTCGGGAAAACAAGCGGTACCCGGTTGCCTGGAACGGTAAACGAATCACGATTCCCCAGGAGTCTTTTTGGAATGAGAACGGATACTATTGATTCTACAGCTTGATGGCAAGGGAAAGTTCGCGACCAAAAGATAGGCTAAGCTGGGCGGGAAGGCCTGAAAAGCGGCAGAGCCGCGGTTACTCTAGTAACCAAAGAAAGACGAGTGCCCCAGCTAGAATCAGACTGAAAGGAATCTCTTTGTCCGAGCGCTCGAAGCTTTGGATACTAGCTGCGGGATGCCTGGTTTTTGCCCAGGCGTGTGCGTCCGCGTTGATTCCGCCCGGTTTTGCCCTCACGGTATTCAGCGATGTCACACAGTGCATCCTGCTGCTTTCCGCCACGGCCGCTCTGCTCCCGAACATCACGCGAAATCAGGGACGAACTCGCCTATTTTGGGGGCTGATGACCCTGGGCATCGTCTTCTGGCTCTCCTATCAACTCTTGTGGAGTTATATCGAGGTCGTGCTTCGCCAGGAAGTGCCGGACCCGTTCGTGGGCGACATCGTGATTTTCCTGCACTTCGTCCCCATGATGGCAGCCCTCGCCCTCCAGCCGCAGGCACAGCAAAACGATCATGAAGCCAGATTGGGACGCCTAGACTTCGTACTGCTTCTCACGTGGTGGGTCTACCTTTACCTCTTCGACGTTATCCCTTGGCAATACGCCCAGACCGACGAATTGGCCTACAGCCGGAGCCTCAACACCCTCTACCTCACGGAAAAGTTGGTCTTCCTAGTCGGACTGGTGATCGTTTGGCACCGAAGCAAGGGAGGCTGGAAGAGTATCTACGCCCATTGGTTCGGGGCCAGTGTGGTGTACGCGTTGAGTTCCTATGTTGCCAACTGGGCGATCCAGCGAAACGCGTATTACACTGGCAGTTTGTATGATCTGCCGGTCGCGGCGTCCATGGGTTGGATCAGCGTGATCGGGGTCCTGGGGCAGGATCTGCGGCCCAAGCAAGAACCCGCACAGCCGGCGCCCGGACGGCATGGGGTGTGGGTAGCCCGAATGGGCATGTTTGTGATTCTGTCTCTGCCCCTGTTCGCGGCCTGGTCGGTGTTTGACGTATTAGCCCCGCCGCGGGTCAGGAATTTCCGGCTGGTCACGACCCTCGTGACCATGATGCTGATGGGCGGTATCGTATTCCTCAGGCAGCACCTTCTGGATCGTGAGTTGATCCGGTTGCTGCGTACGTCGCAGGAATCGTTTGAGGACCTGAAGCACCTGCAGGCGCAACTCATCCAGTCGGAAAAATTGGCATCCCTGGGACAGTTGGTCGGCGGTGCCGCACACGAACTCAACAACCCTTTGACGGCGATGCTTGGATATTCGGAACTCCTCGCCGAGTCTGGGCTGACGGAGGAGCAACGAACTCTGGCCGGGAAGATCGCGCTGCAAGTCAAGCGTACCCGCGTCTTGATAGCAAGCCTGCTCAATTTCGCCAGGCAGGTTCCCGGGGAGAAGATCCCTGTGGACGCAAACTCCGTGGTGCAGACCGCGGTTAAGTTGTGCCAGCCGCATTTCAGCACACACAAAGTCGAAGTACAAATGAATCTGGCAACGAACCTTCCGCAAATCTCCGCTGATCCGAACCAACTGCTGCAGGTTTGTTTACACGTCGCGAGCAATGCGCTGCAGGCGTTGGATGAAGTCGGAGGAGGAATTCTCTCAGTGAAGACGCGCCGCAAAGGCGACGCCATCATTCTCGAGTTCTCCGACAATGGCCCCGGAGCGCGGGAGCCAGACCGGGTATTTGATCCGTTCTACACAACACGGCCGGTAGGCCATGGAGCCGGACTCGGATTGAGCGCGTGCTACGGCATCATCCAGGAGCACCGCGGACTGATCCAGTGTACAAACCGGGTGGAGGGCGGCACGACGATCCACATCGAGATCCCTGCCGCGGGCACGCATCTCCTCGTAGCCGAGCGAAAGCCCCTCAAACCGTATATGGAACCACCGGAAACCGCGGCCAGCCTTGAGACACGCCCCCTAACCTAGCCCCCTGCGCTGTCGTCGGCCACGCTCGTGACGTTGATCAACTCGAGGGTTCGTTTAAGTTGGCCGCACGCCGCATAAATGTCACGTCCTCGGGGACGGCGAATGAAGGTTGGGATCCCTGCGGTCACCAGCGTCTGCTGAAAGGCTAGCACTCTCTCGCGGGTGGGCGTTCCGAACCCGATTCCTGGGCCGGAGTTCAGCGCAATCAGGTTCACCTTGGCGCGCACTCCCCGAATCAGTTCGGAAACCTCGCGAGCGTTCTCCACCGAATCATTCACCTGGTCCAGCAAAACGTATTCGAAGGTCAGCCGTTCCCGCGCTCTCAACCGAAAGGAGCGCGCCGCATTCACGAGCTGCTCCAAGTTCCACTTTCTGTTGATTGGCATAAGACGAGTGCGCAGTTCGTCGTTGGACGCATTCAGTGAAATCGCCAGCTTCGGTCGAACCGCTTCGCCTCCAAAGTCGTAAATCCGGGGAACGATACCCGCCGTTGAAACCGTCATGCGCGATTCTGGAATCCCCACACCTTCCGCCAGCAAGCGGACCGCCTTCATGAAGTTGTCATAGTTTAGAAACGGCTCACCCATGCCCATGAAGACAAGATTGACGCGATCCTGGGGTGGGGTTATTTGATGATCGTTCAGGATCGAGCAGACCTGACCGACGATCTCACCCGCCGTCAGATTGCGCTTTACTCCCAGGAGAGCGGTGAGGCAGAACTGGCAGTCGACCGCGCAACCCACCTGACTGGAGACGCAGATTGTAGCTCGACTCCGCGATCGCGCGGCGGAACTGGTTTCGTCCCCCGCTTCACTACCGTCCCCCGTCTCGCCGCCATCTCCCTCGGGCATCCAAACGGCTTCCACCGTCTGGCCGTCCAGGCAAGCAATGAGATAGCGGATCGTTCCGTCCGTCGATTCGAACTTGTTTTCGATATGCGTCAACCCGATTGAGATCCCTCGGGCGTTCAATTCGTCACGCATCCGGGACGGCAAGGTGGAAATCTGGTCGATGGACCGGAGGCGCTGCCGGTACAAAGATTCGAAAAGCTGTTGGGCGCGGTAGGCGGGCTCTTTCAGATCTTCGACCAAGGCAGAGAGTTCGGCAAGGTCAAGACCCAGCAGTTGATTGGGAGGGCTGTCAGCCATGTTGTTTGGACCGGAATCCGACGCCTCATGGGATTCTAGTCTAGCTCCCGATGGTGCAGTGCGAGCGCGCGGCCATCTGTGAATTGAGCTGCAAATTGTTGATTCTATGCAGATAACTTATTCCCCTCCGCGCGCCTTCTCGGTATGTGAGAATAGAGAGTCCCGGCATGGCTCGTCGTTTAAGCAGCTGGGACGACACTTTTATGGCGGAAGAACTGCGCAATATTCATCGACAAGTCTTGTCCAACGGGCTGACCGTCATCTCGGAGGAGATGAAGCATATTCGCTCGGTTTCGATTGGCATTTGGATCAAAACCGGTTCCCGCGACGAAGATCCACAACGCAATGGTCTCTCACATTTCATCGAGCACATGGTGTTCAAGGGTACGAAGAATCGATCTGCGGAAGCCATCGCTCGCCAAGTCGATTCTATCGGGGGCAATCTGGATGCTTTTACCGCGAAAGAGTGCGTCTGCTTCAATGTCAAGGTGTTGGACGAGCATCTGCCGGTCGCTCTCGACGTCCTCTCCGACTTAGTGCTGAATCCGGTGTTCGCCGTCGAAGATATTGTCCGAGAGCGGCGAGTGATCCTGGAAGAGATCAAGATGGATGAGGACAACCCCGACTACCTCGTCCACGAAATCTTCACCCAGAATTTCTGGAAGGACCATCCGCTTGGCAAACCGATATTGGGCACCAAGGAGACGGTCAAGGGATTTGATCAACCGCTCGTCCTCGACATGTACCAGAAGCGCTTCACACCTGGGAACGTCATCGTGGCTGCGGCGGGAAACCTCAAACACAAGAAGTTCGTAGAACTCGTGGCCAGGCATTTCGACGGGATGCACCCCGCGAAGAACGGCTTCCATTCCGTCCCCCCGAAAATTGTGCCGAAGATTACGCTGCGCAACAAGAAGTCGCTGGAGCAGGTCCAGATTTGTATTGGTGTTCCGTCGCACCCGATTGCACATGAGGCACGGTTCGCGTCCTACATTCTCAATACCCTGCTGGGCGGTGGAATGAGTTCGCGGCTGTTTCAGAACATTCGAGAGCGGCAGGGCCTGGCGTACGCGATCTATAGCGACCTCAACCCCTATCGCGACACCGGTTGCCTCTCGATTTACGCCGGCACCTCGCGCGAGTCGGCATCGAAGGTCGTGCAATCTGTTGTGTCGGAATTCAAGAAGCTGAAGTCGGAGGTTGTGCCCGACGAAGAACTGCGACGTTCCAAGGATCAGCTGAAGGGCAGCCTCATGCTGTCCCTCGAGTCTTCGACAGCGCGCATGTCGAACCTCGCACGGCAGGACATGTATTTTGATCGGTTCTACGGCATGGACGAGCTCATTGAAAAGATAGAGGCGGTTACTGCAGCCGATGTGCAGGAAATGGCGAACGATTTTTTCCGTACAGAGTCCATCGCGGTGACGGTGCTCGGGAACCTGGACAAACTGAGGATCTCGCGAGATCAGCTGGCTTGTTGAAAGTTCTCTGACGCTCCGAGCGGAAGAAGTAAATCATCCCGCCGTGCTGCCAAGAACCTGTCCGGGGGGTCGGAGGAAGTTTCGCGCGGTTCCGCCCGGATACTTCCTTGCAGCAATCTCACCACGAGCGAACCCGTGGATCTGTTCGTGACTTGCACCGTTGGGGGAATCGCCGAACGTACCCGTGTTCTACAATCCAGGATGGAGCACGGGGGACCAGGCCTCAACCCGCAACTCAGGAGTAGCGGACAGGCGAGGACACTCTACTCGGTCACTGAGATACTGCCGCAAACAACGAACGCAGGGAGCGTATCCCTTCCGTAGCGCATCGGCCGCAGTCATCAATACCGGACTCTCATCATCGTGTTTGTGTAGGAACTTGCAGCCCGGAACGTGGAAGACCTTCCCGTCGTCGGAAACTACGACCATTAGTGTGGGCGGGATTCCGCTGCTAGGCAGTGCAAGGTGAGAACGAAGATCCGGCTGCTTGAACGCCGATGAGTTTCCCAGCGTCAAGCTTCCGGCGACCATTGCGGCTGCCGCCACTGCAAGTATCCAAAGCGACCGAGCACTCCGGCTTCCCACGGACGAAGTTTGCTGGGCGAGCCTGCGCTCCAGACGCTGGCTGAACCCAGCCGGAAGCTCGAACAAGCGTTCGTCCCCGTACAGCCGTATAACATTGCGAGTGCCGTCGAGTACGGCCGTGCAGTGCCTGCATTCCCTGAAGTGTGCTTCCATCTCGGCCCGCACCGCGGGCTCCACATCACCTTCGAGATAGTTGGAGATCTCCTGCCAGACGTGTTCGCAATTGACTACCATGGTTTACTCCCTTTTTCGAACGGCAAGCGGGCGAACCATGCGCCGCCAAGGCCGGGCGCCAGCAGATCGCGCAGCATGAGCCGGGCACGCAGCAGCCTCGTCTTTACAGAGGCCCGTGAAATCCCCAGGGCTTCGGCCGTTTCCTCGATGCTCAAGTGCTGGACGTCCCGGAGGACGAAGACATCTCGATACTTCTGCGCCAGCGTGGCTACTGCATCCGCCAGCTTTTGACGAACTTCCTTGCGCTCCAAGACTTCGGACGGAATCTCGCGCCAGTCAGCAAAGTCGCGGGGCGTATATTGGCCATCTTCTTCCTGGCGTTCGCCGATGGGCTCAATGATTTCGGGATGGGCTCTTCGTCGCCGCATGAGCGCCTCGTTTACCGCAATCTGGATCAGCCAGGTGCTGAAGCGAGCTTCCGCGCGGAATTGCCGGATATGCGTGAAGGCTTTGAGAATCGCTTCCTGGGCGGCGTCTTCCGCGTCGGCCTCGTTGCGGAGCACCGCCAGCGCCGCGGAGTATACCCGCCGCTCGTAGGGCTTCACGACTTCGTAAAAGAGCTGCTTTTCCCCCGCCCGCACGCGCCGGAGTAGTTCCTGTTCGCGCGTCTCGGCGGGGTCGGCGGTCTTTACCTGGATGTTTATGCGCTCCGGCAAACTGCCCATCGAAGCTTCCTCTATGCGCACATGGCCATGATCTAGGCGAGGTATTCCGGGTTCTTCTTCCATCCGGTGAGCATGGACAGGAAGTTATTCCAACCGTGCAGAACAACCATGACGAGATGGCCCAGCACGAAAAACAGGATGGCCCACATGACGAGGAAGTGCCACACCCGCGCCCAGTGAAAACCGCCCATGAGCCAGGCGAGCCAGGAAAACTGCACCGGCTTCCAGACGGCAAATCCGGTCAACACCGACAGCACTCCTAAGCCAATCGCCGAGGTGTAAGCCAACTTCTGAAGCGGGTTGTACGCTTGAGTCTCGGGCGGCTTCGGTCCAAAAAGAAAATAGTGTCGCGTCATGGGCCACACCCCGCGAATATCGTTCGGCACGAACAAAACCTGCCGATAGTGTCCGAGGAAAATCTGGTAGCCCAGGTAAAAAAGGCCGGTCGCGATGTAGATCCACATGAAGGTGAGATGCCACTGGAGACCGCCTCCCAACCAGCCACCGATGGCAAAGGCTTTGGGCCAATTCACGAAGTCTTTCTCCGGAATCTTGGCACCAAAACTGGGGAAGGCCCGAAAGATCTGGAGCCCGCTGCCAACCATCACAAACAGCGCGACCGCATTTACCCAGTGCGTGAACCGCACAACCCAGGGATGCTCATAAACAGCTTGGACGGACTCGCCGCTCTTGGCGGACTCGAATTCGACGACTTCAGCCTGCATGTGGCGCCTCGTAGGACTTAGAGTCCGTAAAACCACGAATACCCCTGATCCTCCCAATAGCCGACGCGATCGAGGACATGAGTCACCTTCAGATCGGTGAGGTACTTTGCCTGCTTGTAGCCGATCTTGGTGGGTACGTTGAGCCGAACGGGAGCGCCGTGTTCGCGCGTCAACGGCTGATCGTACATCTCGTAGCACATTAAGGTTTGCGGGTGCATGGCCGTGGCCATGTCGAGCGATTCATAGTAGTCGTCGGCACATTGCACGGAGACAAACCGGGCTGTAGGGTCGGCTCCGATCAGCTTCAGAAACTCCGACAGCCTCGTGCCCCCGAAACGGCCGATGACGTCCCAACCCTCGACGCAAACATGACGTGTGTTTTGCCGTGTCCGGGGCAGCGCCTGTATCTGCGCCAACGTATATTCCCCCGGCTTCTGGACGGCCCCGCTAACGGTAAGCGTCCAGTTCTCGAAGACTACACCAGGATCATCGACGTCATAACCGTTGATCGGGAACTTCTCGAAGGGTGTGAGTTCCGAATCCTCGAACGTAGTTGCCAGATGCCCAGTTCGGAAATACTTACTCGAGGCCCAGTCGCTGAGAGCAAGGCCTGCCTTCAGCAGCGGCCGTCGCAGCGGAGGAATCGCGAATGCCCCGAGAGCCACCACGGGCGTGAGTTTCAACAACTCCCGCCGATTCATTTTCTTGAACTTGCGCTCATCCATTCGCAAATCTCCAGGCTGGGACAAGACGTCCCGTTCTGTCCCATGAAAGCTGCCCCTATGGGATTCGCAGCATGACGGCAAAGTTACAGGATTTCAAGGAGTTTTTCAGGCAGACTTGGTTGAATCCGGAGGGATGCGCTTGCGGATGATGAGGGGAACGGACATGCTAGTTCTAGGTGGTCAGCACTATCTGAAAGACCCGACTATCTCCTGCGGTACGTGGCCAATCATCGTGATTTTAACCATTAGATTTGCGTACATTTCCGCGGACCTGTCTGGTCTGGGACTAGAAACGTTGACCATTCCGGCAGCACTATGCATCTAATCGAGCAACAGCCGACAGCCTCGGCACGGTGACCAAGCAAGAATCCGAGACTGTTGGCATTGGATCGGAGGATGCTATGGCGCAGGTGATCGAGTTCTATGTTCCCAACCGGTTTCGCAAGAAAGTGAAATGGGTGCCTGAAACGCAACGAGGAAAAGTCATTGCATTTCCGGCTGATGTAAAGAAATCGGCCTAAAGAGACGTTCGCATCAAAACCACAACGCCCGGCTCACGAATTTTCGTGCGGCCGGGCGTTTGCGCGTTCTGGGAAACCGTTACCGGATGCGACCAGCGGGCTCGGGCGTCTTCTCCTCACAGAGATTTTTCGTGCGCGGCTGGTGGACGCAGAAGAGCTCCTCATTCATGAAATCGCCGGACGCAGCGAGAAGCCCGTGCCCGGCATCCCATGCATACGTTACGGAATTCGCAGCAGCTGTACTTCCCTTTCAGGTTGCTGGTCTCCCGAAGCTCGTGGAACGTGGATGAGTTTTCCCAGATGTCGACGAAGATCTGCTTACGCAGGTCACCAATAACGGGCAGATAGCCACAGGAATACACTTCGCCTTCGTGGGACACAAAGCATACGCCGGTGCTGGCGAGGCAACCCTTGGTCATTGCGTCGAGGTCAGGAGGATGTCCGCTTGGGTACCCTACGGGCTGACCGAGTCGATGATGTCGAGCGCGACGAGGGTGAGCAGATCGGTCGGGGAGCTCAATTCGGTCGCCGTGGCGCGGCAATGGATACAAGGGAGATTAGAGCCCTTGGCGACCTCCCAGAAGATCAGACGCGGCTTGTTTAGCACCCGATTCCTTTGGCTGATGTCCGTTGCCATTTGGCGAAACCACTACGCGGCCTCCTTGTGTCGCTGGAACCGTGGTCCGAGCGCGACCCTCGGCTCTCACGATAAACATCGGCGAACATGCAGGCCCTGACTCTTATCACTCGGACTTGTGACGCACGTCACGCAGATAAGTTAATGAAAGGGCATGGTCACTGGCTGCCGCCTCCGGAGTGGCTCTCGCTGCAATTGACCTGGGTCAGGTCCCCGAGGTCGATGGGATGCTGGAAGGACACCTTCTGTACCGCCGCCATGCTGACACCGCCTTCTTCCTGACTGAGAACGGAGTGACAGGTCTGGCAGTCCTTGGTGACGACTTTTCCGTCGGCACTCACGTGTTGGCCGTCGTGGCAGCGAAAGCAACCGCTGAAATAGAAATGGCTGATGTTTGTTGGGGTGCGTTTGCCAGTTCAGCCTCATTTCTGGGAAGGTCGTGTTGCGATAGATTCGCTGAAGTTCGTCGATCGCGTTTCGGATGTCGAACTGCCTGCTCTTGGCCAAGTCCGGATACTTGGTCTCGTAAAAGCTGTCTACCGACCTGGCGATCCCCTGCATGGCGGCGTCGGTGGTGTCGTAATTTGCCGTGAGGGCGGCGACCGCCTGCTGTTTGAGATAGGGCAGCGACGCGTCGAGCCGGCGGGTCAGCAAGGAATTGTCGACCGACAAATCCGGCGGCACGTAAATGTGCGTGGGGGCGGTTGTGGCAATCGACACAGTCCATCCGGTGCCGGCTCGCTGACGCGACTTGATCTTTGGTGAGGGTCGAATCCTTGGCAAAGTACTCCGTCACCCTCCCCTGCAGATCTTTCACATGGATGTAGGGAATGATCTGGCGCTTCTCGTCAGCGGCGACGTAGGTGATCTCGTTCGAGATATTCATGCGCCAGTGGATGCCTTCGGGGGTGCCGGTCGCGGGATCGCCGCCACCCGTATTAATCAACATGCGGATCCGGCGGGGTGTGTTTTTCTCGTCGCTGGAATTGTGCGTGAATACTCTGAGCTGGGGCCTCGTAGAATTTCTCGACAAACAGAACCGCTCCCTTGGGGCAAGCGGTGGCGTACTTGATGGCCTCAAACGACTTGTAGCCCGGAAGTCGGTAGGTCACCGAAGATGCGATCCCCGCGCATTTTTGCAGGTGGGACAGCTTTCGATGATGTCCACTCCGTATGGTGAAAGCACCAGTAACCCCCTTTGGCGATCCCCGCTCTGGGACCGGTCAAGACCCGATTACCCCCTGAGATCGACCTTGCGCAACAAAGGTTTGGGTTGACCAGACCGTTGTGACCAGCGTCACGGTTACCGGTGTCCGCTCGACCCGGCCACCCCGCTGTGACTGCTGGCACAAATGGATGTGACGGGCCTCACAGGCGGCAGATTTGTTGGGTTTTTCTGGTATTGCGGAGCATTTCAGGGCATACTGTGCAGGAACGTATGCCTTCCCCGAATGAGCCCTAGGAAGGTGGGTCCATGCTTGAACAATTAGAGCGTCACGAGGTTGAGGAACAACGGCTCGAACCCCGCCTCGTCACCCCTCCTGCGTATACCCCTGAAAACGACCAACGGCAGCGCCGGAGGATGGTTATCGCGTTGATTTTACTGCTGGTTGCACTGGGTCTGGTTCTGATTAAGGATCGTGATTTCTGGTTTCCTTCCGGCGACGTGGCAGAGTCCGAGCCAGTTGACGACCAGCCACCTGTGACCACGCTGGAGCCGACGAGCTCTGCCACCGCAGAGACCGCAAAGCCCGTGGCCGCGCCTCGGAAGAGGGGGCACACCACGGTCCTTTCCAAAGCCCCCGAGACGGTAGTTTCCGAGCCCGTGGTTACGGCATCGCGGGCAGTTCTACCTCCGCTCCGGGTGGACGTGGTCTCCAATGACCAACATCAACCAGTAAGGCCGGGCAGCCCGTCGATCAAGGTCGAAATGCAACCGGGGACAGTGGTCCCGTCGGTCTCCGACTCGGCCCCCGCTGGAACCGAGGCAGCAAGCGCCGGAACAGCTCCTCTCACCAACGCGGGCGAGAAGGTGCAGATGTCCACCGATACCCGCCAAGTGCTTTCACGCCCCGTGCGGCCGGAATACCCGCTATTGGCGCGGCAAATGAAGGTGCAGGGCAAGGTAGCCCTGGAAGCCTCGATTGGCAAGGACGGTGGAATCCAGAAGCTGCAAGTAGTCGGCGGACCCGCAATTCTGGCGGACGCCGCCCGCGAGGCGGTCCGGCAGTGGCGGTTCAAGCCCTACTACCAGGAAGGACAACCGGTCGAGACGCAGGCGAATATTACGGTGAATTTCACGATTGCGACCGACTGAAGAGAGCCTGTCCTCATACGAGAAGGGCGGTGCGTTGAGCACCGCCCTTTTGTCGTCCGTCTAATCTTGAATAGCGAACTTTTTTTTCCTACAAATATAACGAGCGTCCGGACCCTTTCGAGTCACGGACGCCCGGGCAGCCCTCCCCCAGAACTGCTCGCTGAAGAAGGTAAACGGGAGTCGAAATCCTGAGAATGGCACTTCCGTGCTAGACGACACCCACCAAGGTGCCATGCTGGAAGGCTAATCCGCCGAAATCACTACCCGCCCTGTGGAAAACCAATCCGCCACGCTGGGGCGGCCCCATCCAGTGGGGTGACGTAACTTTGATTGTGTAAAAAGCAAGGGGGTGTAAGTTGGCTTTGGCCTCGCAAGCTAAAGCCTTTCCGAAAAGGAGACCTACACCCAATGGCGAAGATAATCCCGATCACGGAGCATTTCCAACATTTTCTGG
>DATMPS010000164.1:0-3997 GCA_035567435.1 Terriglobales bacterium
CTAGCAAAGAAGACGATCCGTCTCGACGCGCGCGGGACGCGGGCGAGGACGCCTGCGCGACACGGTCAACCCGTGTCCAAGGGTCATAGTTCCTCCGAGAAATATTCCCGCCTGGTGGGTTACACTAGGAAACTTTCACTCGACTCTCAGGAGGATTCAGCTATGCCCGAAGCCACCCTTAGTGGTGCCGACTTCAAGAAGCAATTGCGCGAAGGATCACCCAAGATGGGTCTGTTCCTGAACGCGCACAGCCCGACCGTCGCCGAGCAGCTGGCCCACAGCGGCTATGACTGGTTGCTCGTCGACACCCAGCACGGCCCCATGGGCTATGAAAAACTTTCTGCGATGCTTTCCGGAATTTCGAACGGTGGCGCAAAATCCATGGTCCGCGTGGGCGGATACGACGACCGCCCCGGCATTCAGCAAGCCCTCGACATGGGCGCCGACGGCGTTCTCGTCCCCTACATCAACACCGCGGAAGAAGCACGCCAGGCCGTGAGCTGTACCAAGTACCCCACTACAGGGACCCGCTCCGTCTACTTTCCGCAGCGCAGCATGAACAAAGCAGGCCTCCTGGGATACGCGGGAAACTACAACAACAACGGCATCGTGGCCCTGCAGGTTGAAACCGCCTCGTGCATCGAGAACATTGCAGAAATCGCCGCCGTCCCCGGCGTCGACATCCTGTTTCTCGGCCAGAACGACCTGTGCATGTCGATGGGTCTCTACGAAAAGTACGAATTTCCCCACATGTACACCTCGCCGGAACTAGGCGCGGCCACCCAGAAACTGGTCGACAATGCGCGCAAAAATAATCTAATTCTCGGACTCTTCCTGTTCGGCACCGCTCGCGTGGGCGAGTTCCTCGAAAAGGGATTCACCTTCATCAGCGTCGGCAACGACCTGCATCACGTCCTGACCCAGGCAGGCGCCTACGTAAGCGACATGGAAAACATCGCCAAAGAAAAAGGAAAGACCTGGAAGCGAAGGCCGACAGCGCTGTTCTAAACCCCGGGTGATTTGGAATGTGTGGCCGCGGACCTGCCCTGAGCGAAGTCGAAGGGGACTCGCCCGCGCGCCGCATAAAGTTTATCGAAAACGGTCACAAAGAAAAGCGAGCAGGTGTCACAACAGTGAAGCCGATCATCTTCCTCACCCTGCTGTTCGCGGCAATGTTGACCCCCGCCGCGCCAGCCACCGCCCAGGGCAACCCCAACGAGGTCTACCCCGGCCCGATCGACGTCAACAAGATGGACCCAGCGCTCCGAGCCCTGGGTCCCTACAGCTTCTATGTCCCACCCTACAATCTTTATTACTTCCATCACATCGACCAGTTGAACATCCAACAGGACTGGATTCGCCGCAGTGGACCCGTCTTTGCTCTTCGCGAGCCCGCGGCACCGTTCTCGGCAAGCTACACCTACGCGAACCAGCAGCACACCCTGGACGAGTATTTTGTCCGCAACTACGTGGTGGGATTTTTGGTCCTGCGCGACAACCAAATCCTGCTGGAGAAGTATTTCCACGGGGCGGACAGGGAGTCGCGGTTCCTGTCGAATTCGGTGTCCAAGTCGTTCACTTCGGTGCTGGTGGGTGTCGCCATTGCAGACGGCAAAATCAAGAGTGTGGATGACCCCGTCGTGAAGTACCTGCCCTGGTTGAAAGACAGCAGCGGATATCGCGACACCACAATCAAGAACCTGCTGGAGATGTCATCCGGCGTTCAGTTCGACGAACAGTACACCAATACCCATGCGGACATCATCCGGTACGTCTCGGCCCTGCTGCATGGCGAGCCTTCTTTTCATGACTTGGCTCTGTCCATCAGGGCGAAGATCAAGCCGGGGACGAAGTTTGAGTATCAGACCATCAACACCCAGGTGCTGGGGATGACGCTCGAAGCAGCAACCGGCCAGACCCTTAATCACTATGCGGAAGAAAAGTTGTGGAGCAAGATCGGCCCGGAAGGTGACGCGTTCCTGTTTCGCAGCAAGAACCAACCCCAGACATGCGCCGGCTCCGCTCTGAATGTCCGCTTGCGCGACTACGGGCGATTTGGCTTGATGGCAATGTACGGAGGCACTTTGGGAGTGCTGCAAGTCGTGCCGGAATCATGGATCAAGGCGTCAAGCCAACCTCAGGGGAAGGTTCTGCAGCCTCAACCCAACGGGCCTGATGATCATCAGAACTTTGGCTACGGATATCAATGGTGGCTGCTCAATAATGACGACGGGGCGTTCGCCGCGCTCGGCATCTACGGCCAGACCATCTATGTCAATCCGAAACGGCACGTGGTGATCGTACAAACCGCGGCCTGGCCCGAACCAGACCCTGATGCCCGATGGGATGAAACCATCAAAGTGATGCAAACAGTAGCACGCGGAATAGAGCACTAACGCGGTGTGTGGGGCGGACACTCCTGTCCGCCGCCTTGACTTTGAAGCCGGCGAAATATCACCGTCGAAGCGAGAAAGTCAGCAAGTCCAAATCAAAACCGGCGGACAAGAGTGTCCGCCCCACACTCACGATGCTGGTGTAATCCCCATCTCTTTGCCCAATTCGATCTGCTGGCTTTGAAATTCCTCCAACGCCTTTTCCAGTTTGTCGGCGGTAAGGGCGATGTTTTCACTGACAGCCTTCGCTCCTCCCATCTGCTTTTCCAGGTCCTTCCAGAGTTTGCCGACTTCCGAATCAGCCTTCTCCAACTTCTTGGTCAGCTCCTTCAATCCTGCTTTCTGAGACTTCGTAAAGCTCTTCACAAAATCCTGGTTGCTTCCCTGCGCTTCTTCTACCGCTTCCTTCAAGGCTGCAGTCCTGCGAGAGAACTCGGTCGCGCTGTCGGCCTTGCCGCTCAGCCCGGAACAATCCTGCGCCAACTTCCTTGCAGCCTCCGTGCTTTTGGTCAACTGAGGGAAATGTGATATCTGATCCGAGGTAGCCTGCACCGCCAGCGCGCGGTTGAAGTCCGCCAAGCCCGCATCGCTGGTGTCACCGCTCCCGGCCCCGGAAGATCCGCGGCGGCCGCCGCCACCGCCATGTCCGCCATGCTGGGCGAGCAGAGTGGAGGCGGAGAGCAGTAGCAATGTCCCGATAGCCAGCACCATCGGTCGGTTCACAGTCATTCTCCTTCCGGCGGGTCTAGGATTCACGCCGATAATCTGAGGCAAGTGTAGTTTATGAATGAAGCATAGGCCAGAATGTAAAGACATCGTCATCGTCGGCAAACATTTGTAAACCGCCTGCCACGTGCGACCATTGCCCATGAAAAAAGCCACGCTCGTTGCCGAACGTGGCTCGTTTCGTGTCCCCACTTTGGACCCTAGAACATGTTCCAGAGGAACTGGTTGTATACGTCGTGGTGGTACTGCACTTCGGGCGCTTTCACAAACGTACCCAGCAGACGCGGACAGCGATCCGCCGCGGCTTTTTTCAAATCTGCATAGCGTCCCTTCACATCCTCGCCGAAAAGCTTGGTCGTCCAGTCCGCCTTCTCGAAATTCGCCAGCGCGTCGTAGATGTTGTCCGGCAGGTAACGCTCGGCCTGGCGAAGGTTCTTGATTTTCGCCGTGTCCCCGTCAATTCCAGTCTTGAAGATCGAAAGCATAACCATGTAAGGATTCGCGTCCGGCGCCACCGACCGAACTTCCACGCGCATGCTCTTCTCGTTGCCAATCGGAATACGAATCATGGAACCGCGATCCACCGCCGAAGCCTTGATCTGGTTCGGCGCTTCGAAGTGCGGATCCAGCCGCCGGTAAGCGTTCACACTCGGATTCAACAGGAGACAGATGTCGTTTCCATGCGTAAGGATGCGGTCCACAAACGACCAGCCCAGCTTGCTGAGCTTTTCCTCGCCCTTCGGATCCCAGAACAGGTTCTTTCCGCCCTTGCTGATGGACACATTGGTGTGCATGCCGCTGCCATTGACGCCCACCACAGGTTTCGGAAGGAAGCTGGCGGTGAGACCCATGTTGGTCGCCACCTGCCGGCAAACCAG
>DATMPS010000165.1:0-127399 GCA_035567435.1 Terriglobales bacterium
GCGGGTTCCGAGCGCGTCGATGATCGCACCCGACGACTTGATGGTGTTGTTGATCTTGGTCAGGCCCTCAGTGGCCTTGTCCATGGTGGTGATGCCGCTGTGCACCTCTTCCCGCGAACGGTTCGAGATGTCGAGCAGCACTTTGGCGGTATCGGCCACGCGCTGGATGGAAGCCACCATCTGGTCGATGGAAGCCGAAGTCTCGCTCACGCTCGACGCCTGTGTCTGCGTGCTCTTCACCATGTTCTGCACGTTCACGCTCATCTCGTGCATGGTGCTGGTGACTTCATCAATCGCCGAGGAACCCTGCAGGCTGATCTTCGCGGACTCATCCGAAGCCCCTGCCACTTGGCTGGACGCGCTCGCTACCTGCGAAGCCAGGTCGCGCACACTGCGCACCAGGTCGCGCAGGCTCTTGACCATCTGCTGGAAGGCGTGGCCCAGGGTGTCCTGCTGGGAGCGGGGCTGCACATCGACCATCAGGTCGCCGTTGGCGATGGCCTCTGACACCAGAGCCATTTCCTTCAGGTACTTCACCATGCTGGCGAAGGTACGCGCCAGCTCCCCGATCTCATCCTGCCGCTGGGTATCGGTTACGATGTCGTGATCCAGGTCCCCGGTGTTGCCGATCTTGTGCGCCACCGTCATCAGCTTGCTAAGAGGTTCGGTGATCGAGCGCGCCGTCCGATAGGCGATGAAGCCGCCTGCTCCCAGGGCGAATACCATCGCCAGAAACGAGGTCGCGATCGTCCGTTTAGCCGCCGTCTCGTCCGATTGCCGGCGTTGGTCCACGATCTTCTTGTTTTCCCTGTCGGCCACATCCAAAAACTCGGTGGAATTCTTGACCCACGACGAAGCATCCTTCTGCAGGTAGAAGATCTGCAGTTCCGCGACCGTGGCGTTGCCGCTGTCTACATCTTTGCGCTTGTCCACCAGGGGCTGGGCAAACTCCTTGGCCCAGTTCTGTTCCAGCTGCTGCACTTTTTCGAGGGCGGTTTTCTGCTGGTCGGAACTCGTGAGGTTGGAGGACTTTTCCAGTCTGTCGTTCAGCGTCTTGACGCCATCGTTCATCCGGTCGACTTCACGGGTGTCGCCGCTCAGCAGGTAGTTGCTCAGATAAAGCCGGTTCTGCATCATCTGGAACCGGATGGCATCGGTAGCCTCGGCCAGGTCAAGCGAGGCCGCCGCGGCTTGCTTGGCGTCATGCTCGCGCTGCACCGCCATATAGTTGACCACGAACAGAAACACCACTCCCAGCAGCACCCCGCCAAAATTTAGATAGAGTTTCTTGCCCAGCGTCATCGCTGTTCCTCCGTCCTCAACCTCCGGTTCGCCCATTCGCGATCGCCCGGAGGCCCTGCCCAGCCCACTCGGTTATTGAGTGGCTACGTTCGGATCGAACTTGAATTCCACGACTCCGGAGGTTTCCTCCGCGGCCGTCTCGAAGCGCCACTTCTTGACCGCGTCCACCGCCGCATTCACCAGCAGCGGATGTCCACCCACCACCTTGGTGCTTTTCACCGAGCCGTTCGGCGCCACCACCACCTGCACCTTCACCACACCCGCGATGCTCATCCGGCGCGCCAGTTCCGGGTAGCTTGGGGAGACCCTGCTCTTGACCTTGCGGCTGATCTCCTCCTGCTGCTGGGCCCGACCGGGCAGGGGATCGAAGAGGATCACTCCCGTGAGAGCCACCAAGAGTGCTCCCGCAAGCCACCTGTGAATGGTTCGTCGAGACACAACCCCTCCATAGAAAGAAAAATCCTACCTCGAGATGTGCAACGGCCGTGCCAGCTTTATGGTTGAGAACGTTACTTTGGTGACTGAGATAAGTGGTTGTGCCAGAAGGGCATGACCCGATCTCCGCGGGGTTTCCCCCTTCCCACCTTGGTCAGAGCCGTCTCACTGTCGACGCCGTCGCTGCGCAAGTTCTCACCTTGAGATGGCCTCCGGTCGCACTTTCGTGGGATTTCACACTTCGGCACCCCGACCCTAATTCCCTTGACTCAAATTGAGATTGCACGGTACTTTCCCCTTATATTCAAATAACTTGTAGAGCTTTGGCGGTCGCAGGCGGTGCTTTTCCAACCATGCATGCGGGAGATATGACGCTCGTCGAAGGCTCCAATCCCCACTCGGACGAGGCCTTCCAGAAGCTGCTCTTGCGCTTCTCAGCGGCAGCCGCGCAGGGCACCGACGCCGCGGCGCTGATCGGCCTGTTTTGCCGGGAGACCCGCGAGTTCTTCCAGGTCAGCGGTGCCTACTTCTGGCAGTGCCTCTCACCCGAGGAAATGATGGGCGCCGAAGCCGATGGTCTCATGGCAGACCGCTTCCGCGGCCTCCACCTGAAGGCCTCCGAAAGCGCAGTTTCCGGGGAAGCCGTGCGCAAACGCCGCACTATCTTCGTAAATTTCATCGCTCCCAACCAGTATCCGCGCGCCTTCCAGTTCAACGCCAAGTCCATGATGGCGGCCCCGCTGGTGGTTTCAAATGAAGTACTTGGAGCGGTTTCCTTCCTGCACGACCGCGATCCCGGCTTCTTCAACGAAGACCTTGCCGCCAAGGCGACCATCCTCGCCGGCCAGCTCGGCAGCCTGATCGAGGCCCGCCGCCTGACCGAGGTCTCCCGCGAAGACCACCGCCGTGCTGAAATTTTGGCAGAGGTGGCCAACGCCCTTCACGGCAATCCGGACGTCGCCGCCGTCGTTGAAGCGTTAGCCGATCGGATTCGGGTTCTGTTGCGGGCCCGGCTGGTTTGCGTGTTCGTGCGCCAGGAAGGCCCCTTCGAACTGCGCGCCGTCGCTGCCGATACTCCACAGCTCGGCAACTCCGCCCGAGCCCGCCACGACCGCACCGGACTGCGTTTTGCCGCGGATCTGGCCGCCCGGGCGGTCGCCGCCTCCGAGCCGGTCACGGTTTCGATCGATCCTGCCTCCCACGCTTTAGGCGACTTGGTGCCGTCCGGCATGCTGCTGGCCGCACCGTTTCGAACCTCTCGCACCCAGGGCGCGATTCTCATCTATCCCCGGCAGGACGGCATCTATAGCACCGACGAACGATCCCTGGTGGCCGCCATCGCCGGCTTCGGTGCTGTCGCCGTCGCCAACGCCGAGCTGTACGCGACCGCCCGCAGCCAGGCCCACGAACTCCACCAGTTGCTTGAGATCTCCTCGGAACTGAGCTCCATCGGAAAGCTTGAGAAATTCCTGGAAGCGTTCGTGGTACGCGCCGCCGACTTTCTCGGATTCAGCCGCTGCTTCATCGGGCTGCTCGAAGACGGCGCATTCCGCGTCCGCCTGGGGGCCGAACAGGGCGCTCCCCGCCACGTCGACCTGACTTTTCCCGAGGGCATCGCCACCAAGGCCCTGACCGCCAAAGAAGTCTTCTGGACCGACGATGCCAGCCAGCTTGCGGGCGCCAATCGCGACGCCATTGCCAAGTTCAACATCAAGCAGCTACTGGCTGTGCCCCTCCTCGGATCCGACAGCCAGGTGATGGGAATGTTTGGCGTGCTCGACCGTCTGGATGAAGCCGGCATCTCGCAGGAAGATATTCGTCGCGCCCGCGCGCTCGCCGCCCAAGTTGCCGTCGCCCTGGAGGTCATGCGGAACCTCCACCGCTCGGAAGAGCATCGCAAGCGCGCCGAAGCGCTGATGGCCCTGGTCCTCGAGCTGGGCAGCGTCGTGCATCTTCCGGATTTCAACAGCCGATTCGTGGCCCGCGCCGCCGACCTGGTTGGTGCCAAAGCCGCTGCCCTGGCTTTGTTCCAGGACTCCGTTCTCGAAGTGGCTGTCCTGCATGACCCCGCCCACCAAGGCCCGCCCGACCGCAGCCTCGAGCGGCGCCTGAGCCATGCCCTTTCCGAATCCCTTGCCCAGCATCCGGAACGCAGTTGCAGCGGGCCCGCCTCCGACCTGCTCGGCTCCGCTCTGGCGGCCTCGCTGGCCTGGCAAGACTGCACCCTGCTTCGCCTGAAAGGCTCCGCCGACGAGTCGGTTGGCGTGCTCTGTCTCGCCAACCGTGGGCGCCGCCTCAGCAGTCAGGACGAGCAACTACTCCACGCGGTCGCCAGCCACGCCGCCGTTGCCCTCGACAATGCACGTCTGTTTACGCGCATGGACAAGGCCAATCGCCACTGGATGGAGATCTTCGACGCCATCACCGACTTCATTGTCGTCCACGATGAAAACCACAACCTGTTGCGTGTGAACCGCTCCCTGGCGGAATTCATCGGCGTCCCCCCCAGCGAACTCATCGGGGTCAACATGCGAGCCCTGGCCGCCTTGACCAGCGATTCCCCGGCTCATGCCTGTCCGTTCTGCCGCTCCTCGGGCGACGGCCCGGATGAGTACGTGCATAACGTGCTCGAACGCATGTACCTCGTCTCGACTTCCCGCATTCACGGAGCCAACAGCGAACGCCAGCACACCATCCACGTCCTCAAAGACATCACCGACCGTCGCGAAGCCGAGCGCCGCTACCGCGAACTGTTCGACAACATTCAGGAAGGCCTGTTCTTCGCCGTGCCCTCCGGCCGCTTCATCGAAGTCAACGACGCGCTGGTCCGCATGCTGGGCTACAACGACCGCGACGAGCTGCTGAAAGTCGACATTTCCACCCAGCTCTACTACTCGCCCGACCGCTTGCGCTATCTGAACGAGGTGATGCAACAGCACGGCGTGCTGCGCAATCATGAGGAAGTTCTCCGCCGCAAGGACGGCGGCGCCATCCATGTCTTGATCAACGCTTTCGCCGTGCCCGATGCCCACGGCCAGGTCCTCCAATACCGCGGCCTCATGCTCGACATCACCGGCCTCAAGACCTACCAGTCGGAACTCCAGCGCGCCCGCGACTTTTCCGAAAAGATCCTGAACAACACCCAGAGCTTGATCCTGGTGGTCGACACCGCCGGCCTGATCAGCTACGCCAATCGCCGCTGGTATGACCCCGGCTACGAGCAGAAGCAACTGGTCGGCTGCCCGCTCTCCGATCTGGTGTCCCCCGCCCGCCGCGCCGTCCTCGCCGATGCCATGAACTCAACTCTCTCCGGTCATCAGGTCGACAACCTCGATCTGGCCGTGCTGCGCGGCGACGGCCGGGTCGGGCAGTTCTCCGTCAACCTGAGCCCCATGCGCGACGAGCAGGGAATCGTCACCAGCATCGTGGTGGTCATGACCGACATCACCGACTCCGCCATGCTGCAGTCGAAGCTTCTCCACGCCGAGAAAATGGCCGCCGTGGGACAACTTGTGTCGGGCGTGGCCCACGAGGTGAACAACCCCCTCACCGCCATCCTCGGATTTGCCGACCTGCTCATGGAGAATCCCGAGATGCCCGAGGTGGCCCGCAAGGACCTGCGCGTCATCCTGCAGGAGGCCCAGCGTACCAAGCAGATCGTGCAGAACCTGTTGAGCTTCGCGCGCCAGATGCCGCCCCAGCGCAAGCCCGTGCAACTCAACAGCATCCTGCGCCGCACCGTGCAGTTGCGGGCCTACGACTTCAACAGCCACGGCATCGAGATCGTCGAACACCTGGACGAAAACCTCCCGCACGTGGTCGGGGACTCCCACCAACTGCAGCAGGTTTTCCTCAACATCATGAACAACGCCTACGACGCGGTGCGCGACACCGGCCGCCCCGCCCGCATCGAAATCATGACCGCCAGCCTCGGCACCTACGTCGAGGTCTCTTTCCGCGACAACGGCCACGGCATCACCCAGCCGGATCGCATCTTCGATCCCTTCTTCACCACCAAAGAGGTCGGCAAGGGGACCGGCCTGGGCCTCAGCATCTGCTATGGCATCGTCCGCGAGCATGGCGGCGAGATTTTGTGCCACAACAACAATGGCGCCGACGGCGCGACGTTCATCGTCCGCCTTCCCGCCGTATCCGAACCGGCCTCGAAAGGAGCGGCCGCGGGGGTCGTACAACGATGAGTCTTCCAGCGATCAAACCCCAGCCCCTACCCGTCCTGCTGATTGAAGACGAGCCCGCAGTCATGGCTTACGTCAGCGCCACCTTGGAACGCAGCGGCTACCAGGTCGTCTGCGCTAAGTCGGGAGCCGAGGGCCTCAAACTCCTTGCATCCGGCGAATTCCTCGGTGTGGTCTCCGACATGGTGACGCCCGGTGGCGTCAACGGCGCCGACGTGCACGCCTGGATCGCCGCCCACCGTCCCGATCTCACCTCAAAGCTGGTATTCATCACCGGCGATATCGCCAACGAGAAAACCGTCGAGACGCTGCGCAAGACCGGCGCTCCCTGCGTGGAGAAGCCCTTTCGCGTGCAGCAATTTATTTCCGTGGTGGAAAAGACTATGGGGAAAGTGCTGTGAGTGAAGACCTTCGTATCCGCTTGCTGATCGTCGATGACGAACAGAGCATCCGTCGCCTGTGTGTCACCGTGGGAGAAGCTTTGGGCTTTGTCTGCCTGGAAGCCGCCAGCGGCGAAACCGCCCTCGCCTTGCTCGAAGAGCAACCCGCCCACATGATCCTCACCGACATGGTGATGCCCCACATGTCCGGCCTTGAGTTCCTCGAACGAGTGAAAAAGATGCTGCCCCGTACCGAAGTGGCCGTGATGACCGGCCACGGCTCGGTCGAGACTGCCGTCCAGGCCATGAAGCTCGGAGCTTACGACTACATTTCCAAGCCGTTCTCGCCGCTCGAGGAACTCCGCCTGTTCCTGCGCCGCATGGCGGAAAAGGTCCGTCTGGTGGAAGAAAACCAGTTCCTGCGCGACCGCATGGACACTGAAACCCAGCTCCACGGCATCGTCGGCACCTCCGCCAAGATCCAGGACGTGCTGCGCATGGTCTCGCGCCTCAAAGACACCCGCACACCCGTCTTGATTACCGGCGAGAGCGGCACCGGCAAGGAGTTGGTCGCCCGAGCCATTCACTTCCGCGGATCGTTCGCGAATCGCCCCTTTGTCGCCGTCGATTGCGGGTCGCTGGTTCCGACCCTGATCGAAAGCGAACTCTTCGGATACGAGAAAGGCGCCTTTACTGGCGCCTTGAAAGCAAGAACCGGACTGTTCCAGTCCGCCAACGGCGGCACCATCTTCCTCGACGAGATCGGCGAACTCCCACTCGAAATGCAGGCCAAGCTGCTGCGTGTTCTGCAGGAAAAGGAAGTGCGCCCCGTGGGCAGCAATCAGCGCTCGAAAGTCGACGTGCGCGTCATCGCCGCCACCAATCGGGATCTCGAGACCGAATATCGCGCCGGCACCTTCCGCAAAGATTTGTATTTCCGCCTCAACGTGGTGACCGTGCACGTGCCCGCTTTGCGCGAACGCCGTTCCGACATCCCTATGCTCGCCCACTGGTTTCTGGAACGCTGCGCCCCGGGCCGCGCCGTGCAGGTGACCAATGCGGCCATGAAGTCCCTGCTCGAGTACGACTGGCCGGGCAATGTGCGCGAACTCGAAAACTGCATCGAGCGCGCCGTAGCCCTGGGCGACCAGCAGACCATGGATGTCGACGACCTGCCCCCCGCCCTCGCATCCGTTGGCCAGCCCATCGACGAGGCCGCGGCCCCCGCCTCGAGCAACGGCCTCAGCAGCACCGACCTCGAAGACATCGAGCGCTCCACCATCGAGCGCGTGTTCCAGCAGGTGAAAGGCGACAAAGTCCTGGCCGGCAAGATGCTCGGCATCAGCCGCGCCACTCTCTACCGAAAATTGAAGCGCTACAACATCGGCACACGTTCACTCGCGGCCGCCAGCCAGGCGCTGCAGTGAGAGGCCAGCATGGTCGGCAGAAAATCAACCAGTCATCCTGAGACTTTCTCGGCGAACGAGCTCCTGCCCGGCCTCTACACCCTCAGGGTCCAAGTAAACGACACTATCTCCGGTCAGACAGTCGAACCAGAAACCACGTTCGCCGTAGAATAGAAAATCGCGACCTCACGAATTCCGCCCTCTCGTGAGACTCTGTCTCATCGTGAGACAGTCCCTGCGAGATTGGCTCTCTCGAATCTCCTCCTAACCGCCGTTGCTACTATTATTTCCAATAGCTTGCACCAGGTACGTTCAGGTGTCGCGTTTGGCCAATCCCGTGCTCAAGTCTCAGCCGTAAACCGCGGACCCGACGGCTCCCCAGCAACGACTCTTTCTAACCGGGAAGAGGGGAGCCCTTGACCGCCTTTTGTGCTTGGCAAGAGGTCACCCTTTGGGAAATAAGGCCTTGGTTGTCACCCGTTCCGCGCCGCCCATCCTGGCGGCGCGTTTGGCCAGACCCTTCCCCAACGCCACGCCACTGGTCTCAGCCTTCCCCCTCGAGTTTGCCAACAAGCTTCGTCCGCAGAACTGGATCGTGAAACCATGAGCGCCTTTGACCTGAACCAGCTAACCGCCGAGTGGACCGCCGCTCGCGTTCTGTATCCGACCTACTCCGCTCTGGCCCGCGAATTTGTCATCGATCTCACCCCCTGCAACGATCTCGAAACCGGTGTCGAGCAGCCCCCTCGCGAATCCGTCGAGCAGGCCCGCCGCTGGTTCGAGGAAATGGACGAGCGCATCCAGATTCACCAGTTGCGCCAGTTCCTGCAAACCACCACCCTGGTCACGCCTCAGCTGTTGCAGACCTTGCTGCTGCACCACTTGCAGAAGGACGAGAAGTCGCCGTCGGACCGGGACAAGATTGATTTCCTGCTAGTCCAACTGTTTTCCCTGGCCGCGCCTTCCCGCCTGGAAGACAGCGCCGTCACGCTCGCCTATGTCGCCAAAACGCTGGCGCCCGCCCTGGGACAGGTCGACACCACCGTGCCCGGCTGGCTCAAGCCTCTAGAGAATGTCCTCGAATCCGCGCAAAAAGCTCGCACTCTGAACGAGCTCCTGCACAGCGGGATCCTGGAGTCAGGGCGAAAGATCAAGGTACAGAGCGGTGAGAACTACTTCCTGCCCGTCGCCATGGTCTCGTTCGCCAGATTCAGCTTCCTCATGCGACGCGCGTTCTTCCGGCTGATGCATCAGGACCTGAACGCCATCTTCGACGGCCTGCGCGAGCTCGAGCACCAGGGCGTCAGCACCATCGACTGCCGCCGCGCCCAGTTTTCCGCCGAGGAGCCCATCCTGCGCTTGCGCATGATCTGCCAGTCCTGGAAGGTGATGTTCCAGGCCGAATATTCTTCGGGACAACCGCTGCGCATGCTGGTCGACCTGCGCGCCGCCATCGACGATGCTCTCGGACGCAGCGCCGCCAGCGCACCGCCCCCGGCCAAAGCGGCTGCCGCATCAGCTGCCAAATTGGCCCCGGCGAAGTCGGCCATGGCCGCCAAGGCGGGCGCGGCTGCTCCATCAGCAAAGTTCAATGTCGCTGCCCATGAAGCCCCTGAATTCGAAATTTCCGTGAGTGGCGACGACTGGAATCCGGACGCGCCCGGCAACAAGCGCAACTAGCAGGCAATCAGCTTGGAGAACTCCATCGTGGATCCGCGCACCGTACTCATCCTTTCCGACGACGCCGAATTCTCGCGCCAGGTGGTGGCGCGCTGGCAGTCCGAGCGCGCGGTGCCCGCCTTCACAGTGCTGGGTGGCGATCCCAAGCAGGGCCTCGACTACGCCTCCTTCGATCTGACCATCGTAGGACCGATCCGCCCGGATGCCGGCGCACCCCTGCTGCGCGCCATCGATCCCGGCCGGAAGGCCGTGATCCTGTTCGCTGACGTCGCGCTACCCGACTCGTTGGGTTCCCAGTTTCCGCGCGTGCTGGTGTTGCGCCGTCACGAAGGCTGGCCGGACACCCTGCTCCTGCTCGCTCTCGAAGTGCTGCGCCGCGTGGACGCAGTGAACCGGGCGCAGCGCGCCGAACACGTCAACGCGCTTCTGAAGTGCCACGCGACGCTCGGCCAATACATCATCGAGATGCGCCACACCATCAACAACGCGCTCACCTCTGTACTGGGCAACGCGGAATTGCTGTTGCTCGAACCCGGCACGTTTTCCGCCGGGGTTCGTTCGCAGATCGATACGATTCGCAACATGGCCCTGCGCATGCACGAGATTTTGCAGCGTTTCTCCTCGCTCGAAAAGGAAATGATGTTCGTCGAGAAGCAGGCAGCCAAGGAACAGAGAACACAAATCCAGGCAGCGGCCGTCGGTCAGTAAACCGAACGGACGCCGCCCTTCGAACTTGAGATTGCATGTCCGGCGGCTTAACCCCCTCCTCCAACCGCCGATGAACGAATAGGGAAGACTCGCGGGCCCACTCAACTGCATGAAAAATGCGAGAGCAAGAAGAACTCGCGCAACGACCCTAGGCTGGAAAGCGAGAGGTTCGTATCAGGGCGTGGCCTTCAGGCATGGCGCGCGTGCCGCCGCACGAATCGCGCGTTTAGGCGCTCCCAGGCACGAATGAATTCTTTTTCGCACCGCCTAAGGGTTCGCGGGTGAGTTCGGTGAACGAGTCGCTATCACCAATGAGTACAGGCTTCAACATCGGCCGGTCGAACGGAGGCCCCAAGCCTCCGCCTAGCCTCGTGCTCGAGCACGAACTCTCCGAATTGCGTCTTTTGATGGAGCGTCAGGGCGGCGTTCTGCTCGACTGCCCACAGGATGTTCTCGGCGCCAAAGTCAGGGAATATCTGGAATCCCGCCGCCTTAAATCCGTGGCCGACCTTCTCGGCCGCCTGCACGCCTCCGATACCGAATGCGAGAATCTACTGGCGCACTTGCTGGACGGCGAAACCGCCTTCTTTCGTCATCCCGGCGCATTCGCCGCGTTCCAGCAGCAAGTCCTCCCCGAACTCGACCAGCGCAAGACCGCCGACACTCCCCAGAGCCTGCGCATCTGGAGCGCCGGTTGTTCCACCGGGGAGGAGGCCTACTCCATCGGCGTCTCGGTATGCGAAGCCATGGATGGCAATGGTCGCGGCTGGAGCATCCACATTCTGGCCACCGACATCCGCCAGCCCGCCCTTACCTTTGCCGAGCGCGGCCTCTACCCGCAGCCCGCCCTGGCGGCTCTCCCGCGCTCGCAAGCCCATACCTATTTCGCAAAAGTCGGGCAGCACTACCTGGCCAAGCCCCGCCTCCGCAACCTGATCACATTCACCCAGATGAATCTGGCCCGCCCGGTCTACCTGGGACGCTTCGACTGCATCTTCTGCATGGACGTGTTGCCCCACTTCTCAAGCGCCCAGCGCATGGCGCTGGCCCAGCGTCTTCATCTCTATCTCGAGCCCGGAGGCTACCTGTTCCTCGGTGACGGCGAAAAACTGCACACCGTTGATATAGGCTTCCAATCCCAAACCCACAAGAATTTCACTCTCTACCGCAAACCCTTCGCCGCCGCAGCCCGGGCCGGCAGACCCTTCTAGATCCCTTCAGTCTTCTTCCGAGCCATCAGCATCCACAACCCAACAATCCGGACATCTGACTCCCCTTCCGATCGGAAGACAGTCGGATGTTTTCCCGATTGTGTTTTTGGGTCACCGCCGCCAGAGCGCAAAGCTCCATTCTGGGAACGCTTATTTTCAGCCTAGGCCCAAGGTCCGTTGGCCGGCGAGCTGTGCATTTATTTCCATTTCTAATCTGTGGAGGAGCTGGTTAGGAGGTTGCATGACCACCCCACCGACATCGAGCACTTGCCCGAACCCTATCCGCACCGCTCATAGCGCGGTAAAAGAAAAACGACGACGAACGCTCCTCGATGTTCACGCCTCAAATGCAAACCGCAACACGTCGGAAAGAAACCCCGAGACAGCACGGGAGATGGTGTGGTGTTTCCCGGCAGCCGAGGTAGAGACGCGGCTTGCCGCGGTTGAGTCGGGCCGCGCCCGACTCTAGGCACGGTTCAGGGGAGTGCAAGAGGTGAACTGGCCGTAACGGTGGCACCTCCCGGTCCTCTCCCGCTGTGCTTTCTTCCCGACCCCAACCGCGCTATCCTGACCCTTGCCCGCCGGGAGGGACCCATGAGCATCGGCGATTTCTGGAAAAGCATGAAGACTCCCGAACAGCGTGCCGCCTGGGTCGTTGCCCTCGCCGCCGATGCCTTGCAGATCGCGGTCTTCCCGCTGTTTGCGCCGGGGGCCGTCTCGCCCGCCGATACCGCGCTCGACGTCGTGGTCGCGATTCTACTGGTTCGTCTGCTCGGCTGGCATTGGGCCTTTCTCCCCACCCTGGCCGCCGAACTTCTTCCTGGTTTCGATCTGTTCCCCACTTGGACCGCAGCGGTCTTCTTCGTCACTCGCCAGCAGGTCAAGGCCGGAGAGCCCGAAATCCTCCCGCCCGGCCCCGCCCCAGCGCCGCGACGCTAGTAACTGGCCTCTTACCGATAACCCGGTCTCGAGTTCGACGAACTGCGGATGACGAAAACACCAGGCTCGCGTCCATGACAATGCGTGCGCAGAGAGCCCACAGTTTCTGAAAAGCCGTGAAAAAGACGATGAACCGACGCCTCAGGGTACTCATCCTGGCCGGGACCCCGAATTGGCTGGCCTTCCCGATCGCCGGGTCCCGAACAGCCCAACCACCCAACCGTCGAGCACATCCAGCAAATCCGCGCTCTCATCGAGAAGACCATGGCCGATCATCGCGCCCCGGGAGCTAGCTTCGCTATCGGACTCGGCGGCGAAATCGTCTGCTCCGAAGGTTTTGGTTACGCCGATGTGGAAGACAAGGCCAAGGCCACTGCCGACACCGCTTACCGCACGGCCTCCATCGGCAAACCGATGACCGCTACCGCCGCGCTCGAACTGGTGGAACAGCACAAGCTTGACCTCGATGTCCCGATCCAAACTTATTGTCCCCGTTTTCCCGAGAAACAATGGCCGGTGACCGCACGCGATCTTATTTCCCATACCAGCGGCATCCGCCACTACGAAGGCCCCAACGTCGAGGCCGAGGCCTTCAATACTCATCACTACGATCACGTCTCCGATGCACTTGACCTGATCAAAAACGCCCCCCTCAAGCAGAGGCGGGCACCGACATGCTCTACACCAACTGGGGCTACGTGGTCCTGGGCTGCGTGCTCGAAGGCGCTTCTCAGGAGGAATATCGCGCCTTCATGCACCAGGCGATCTTCGTTCCCGCCGGCATGACCCACACCCGCGACGACGACCCCCGCGCCACTATTTCCAACCGCGCCCGTGGCTACGTGGTCGCAGCCGGAGAACTCAAGAACTCCCGCTGGTCTGACGTGAGCAGCAAGATGGCCGCTGGAGGCTGGCTATCGACCGCACCCGACCTGGTTCGCTTCATGAACGCGTGGATGGCCGCCCGCTTCCTGTCTCCCGCAACCATGAAGACCATGCTCGAGCCTTACAGACTTCGGAGCAGCACCATCGACAAGTTCGGCCTGGGCTGGTTTATCGACGACTACCACGGCATGAAGGCGGGACTCTACGGCGGTGGGACGGCGCAGGTCTCAGCGGTCGTGTTCTTGGTTCCGGAAAAACAGCTGGCCGTTGCGGGAATGTTCAACCTCGAAGGCTTCCCTGGCCCCGAGCGCGTCGCGCTCGCCGAAGCGATCGCGGATGTCCTGCTGGGCCTGACCACGCCCAATCCCGATCACTTCGCCCCTCCGAAATGACTGTGCAGCCAGAGAGCTCGTTCAGAAGTCCTCAAGCATCCAGAGATTGGCATTCTGAGACTGGCCCATGAGGGCGAGACGTTCGCCGTCGCGCGAAGGGATGGCCCAGGTCTGGGGCGACGATTTCTGCTGCCACAATGCGTGCGCTTTTCCCGATGGGTCGATGTAGAGCAGGGTACCTCCGCCGGTGGTGGCGCTGCACACGAAAAGCCCCTTGCCATCGATGTCGAAATCCACCGAGTCGAAGCCGGGCCATCCCTGCACTGCAAGATCGTGCGGTTTTCCGCCCGCGAGCGGCACAAAATGAATCACGGTATCGCGCGGGTGGACCAGACCGAGCCACTTGCCGTCGGGCGAGATGTTCCAGTTATCGTTGATTTTAGGATCGGCGGGGTAGCGCGCGAGTTCGCGGCCACGGCCCTTGAGGGCGTCGAAGGCGGTGAAGATCAACTGGTGTTCGTCGGCAGATCGCTCGGCGAACAGGCAAACGTCGGAAGGCGCCCGCGCACACCGGACACCGAAGTAAGCGGGGGCGGAAAGCACCAGTTCCGGAGAGCCGCCGTCGACGGGTACGCGCATGATATGAGGAGAGACGGGGGCGTAGGTGGGCCCCTCGGTGTAAACCACCCACTTGCCATCCGGGCTGAGTCGGGGACCGGAAGCCTCCGATCCCGCTCCACCCACGAAGAGCGCGTCCTCGGAATCGCGATCGAGCGCTTGCTTGAACACGCCATTGTGACCGTTGCGGAGCGAGGCAAAGATGACGGCCGTGCCATCGGCAGTCCAGTCGGTGGGCACACTGTTGGTGTCGGCGAGGGTGAGACGGCGGGGCGGCTTCAAGCTGGCGTGCTTCCGGTCGAAGTCGCCGACCCAGACACTGGAAACGCCGGAACCTTTGATGAAAGCGAGGTGCTTGCCGTCGCTCGTGGCGTTGAAGTCAAGGATGAAGAATCCCGCCCATTGGGTGATCTGAGTGGACGGGCCTCGGGGCGAGCCGGAGTCGTTTAACTCGATCTGCCACAGGTTGTCGCTTTGGAAATCCTCGTCCGATATCGAGAAGACCATCCTGCCATCGGGCAGCCAAGCGAAGCCTCCCAGGCGCGGGTTGGAGAGAACGGTCGTAAGCGATGCGCCGGTGAGATCGCGAGTTTGGATGACTTGTTCCTGGGTGCCCTGCAGTTGGCGAACCACGCCATACCCGAGGCGCTTGCCGTCCGGGGACCACTGCGGCCCGAAAAAGGAGGTATGGACGTCGGGGGCGGACAGAAACGAATACGGCTGGTCTCCATTGGCGCCCATGATCCAGATCTCGTCACTCGCAAACCCAGGGCTCGGGGAGGCACTCCCAGACCCATGACTGGTGACGAACGCGATGCTACGGCCGTCGGGCGAGACAGCCTGGGCCACCGCACCGTCGCGGAGCTTATGAGGAGCTTCGCCTAGAACCGAAAAAAGCCAGACGCTGTACTGAGTACCAACGTGGGCGTTGGCGAGGAAGCGGCTGCCATCGGGGAACCATGCCCCCAGGATCCAGCGCACACCGGGAACACTCTTCAGAGCTTCCGGCAGCGGGATGGTGTGGGTTTCACCAGTCGCCAGCAGTTTCAGATAGATCCCGTTAAAGTCGGAATAAGCGATGTATTTGCCGTCGGGGGAAATCGTGCCATCGATGACAACATTGTCGCTGCTGTTCAGCGTGAGTTGGCGCTGTTTCAGAAGCCTTGGCGGCGCAGGCTTGCGGCTGAAGTACCAGCCGGCGCCCGCGATTAATCCTATGGTCACGATGGTGGCCGCGATGGTCGAGGTTCGGCGGCCCAGCGCTCTTGCGGGAGGCGGAAGCTGCGTGGTCCCGCTAACCGTGGAGATCCGTTCTGAACTATCGCGCCTGAGGCGCTTGAGATCGGCACGCAGGTCGGAGGCGTGCTGGTAGCGCACATCGCGGTCCTTCTCCAGTGCCTTGTGGATGATGCGTTCCAGTTCTTGAGGGAGATCGGGATTCAACCGCACGGGTGGGGTTGGTGCGCGATTCAGGATCCCGTCAAAAATGAGCCCCGAAGTTTCGCCGCGGAAGGGAAGCAAGCCGGTAGACATTTCGTACAGGACAACGCCGAAGGAGAACAGATCCGTGCGAGGGTCGAGTTCTTCGCCGCGCACTTGTTCCGGGGACATATAGGCGACGGTGCCGAGCGCAGTGCCGGGACTGGTGAGATGCTGTTCAGCGGTGACCGTTGGCGTGGAAGAAGCGAGCCCTTCGCCGGGGCCGGGCTGGGGATCAAGCGCCTTGGCGAGCCCGAAATCCAGGATCTTGGCGATGTTGCGCTGGGTCACGAAGATGTTGCCGAGCTTGATGTCGCGGTGGATGATGCCCTTGGCATGCGCCGCCTCCAGGGCGTCGGCAACCTGGATGGCGTAGTCAAGAATCTGCTCGCCTCCGAGAGGCTTCCCGAGAATCAGGTGGCGGAGGGTGTGTCCCTCGAGAAGCTCCATGGCGATGAACGGCTTCCCCTCGGCCTGATCGATGTCGTAAACGGTGCAGATGTTGGGATGATTGAGCGCGGAGGCGGCCCGCGCCTCGCGCTGGAATCGGCTCAAGGCTTGCGGATCGCGCGCGACTTCATCGGGTAGAAACTTCAAGGCGACAAAGCGAAACAGGCGCGTGTCTTCTGCTTTGTAAACCACGCCCATCCCGCCACCGCCCAGCTTCTCCACAATGCGGTAGTGCGAGATGGTCTGGCCGATCATTGGCGCGAAATCTTATGTCGGCAAGATGGACAAGTCAATGAACGCCGACGAACCTAGATGCCTTCTGGCTTTCTTCTACTCCGTCTCTCGATTCGTCACCGCCACCCGGAACAGGGGCTTCGCCTTCTCCCCCGGCTCCATCTCATAGGTCTGCTCCGTCTTCGCCGAGTCGTAGTCCCGCCACAGCCAGATCATCTCCTCCGGAAACTCCGCAGCCCCTCCGCCGGAATTATGCGTACCCTTGCCGAAACTGAAATGGAAGTCGTAATCCTTCAGCTTGAGCGCGTTCGCCAGCCGGAGGTTCGCCAGCGGCCAGCTTCCGTAGCGCGCGTTCTCCTGATCCTCGGACCCGTCCTGCAGCCACACCCGCAGGTTACGCTTCGGCTCCCGCAAGACTTTCTCCGCATAGTCCTGCCCGCCATCAGGGACATGCGGATCTTCCTTCCACTGAATGCTCGTAAAGCTGCCGATCCATGAGATCACGCGGCTGAACTGGTCGGGCTCCTGCCACGCCGCATTGAACGAGCAGATTCCTCCCGACGACAGCCCCGTAATCGCCCGGCTGTAGGCATCCTTGCGCAGGTTGTATTTCCCTCCCACCTCGGCCAGGACTTCATCGCGCAGGTAGCGGACGTAGCGATCGCTCACCGTGTCATACAAGGTGCTGCGCATCGAGTCCTTCAGCGTGCGCTGCCACTTTTCAGAATACGCCTTGACAAAGTTGAAGGTGGGGGTTCCGGGCGAGTCGCTGATGTCCCCAGGGTTGATGAACACCGCGATCATCACCGGAATGTTTTTCTGCGCGATCAGATTGTCGATCACGTTGAGCGCGGGGTTGTTCCCCTCGCGATCGGTGTACCCGCCGCCATCCTGAAAAACCATTACCGCCGCCGGTACCCTCGGGTCGTATTGTGCTGGAACGTAAATCCAGTACTCACTCTTCATCCCGTCGTAAATCTTGCTGGTGTGGACGATCTTCGCCGATAGCGTTCCCGACGGCACTCCCGGTTGTAGATAGGAGAGCGGCCCGAAAGCCGGGAGATCCAGGCGTCCACCGAATTCCTTGCCTTCAATCAAGTAGTGGAAGGAATGCAGCTTGCCCACTTTCTCCATCCGCGCCGCCGCATACCAGAGCGACGACCCACTCACCGTTTGCATCGGCGGCCCCGGGGCTCCGTCGATCACCAGCCTCGGCTGCGAGGCCGCTTCAATGGCAAAGAGAAAGTCCGGACCATGGCCGGTCCAGGCCGTCCCCTCTTTCAGATTCTTGGCGTCAAAGCTGCCCGGGATCGCATCCCGCAACGCCGTGCTACGCGACTTCGCCAGTTCCACCAATTCCAGCGCCGTTTTCTTCTCCGCACCCGAGGCGGGCGCGATCAGGCAAAGCAACACGACCATCCATCTCCCCATAGGGCAGATACTATACCGCGCTCCTTCGTTGCCGTCTCGGCGACAGATGGCCACGCCACCGAACATTTTCGACATTCCCTGAAACGAACTTCCCGCCTTCGCCACCATCCAGTGAAGTTCGAACCTGAGAGGGGAGCCACTGCATGCCGAACTACCGCTTTGGAAAACATCCGCCCAAGGCTGACTATCGCACCTTGCGGTTCGCCGACTACGTCACTCCCGGCCTCGCTGCGCCGCCTCCGTCTTATAACGTTCTCACCAGCGTCTACGCCAAGCTCAAGACTAACGACCCCACCAAGCTGTTCCCTATGGATGGCAACGACACGCTGGGCGACTGCACCATCGCCGCTTTGGCCCATGCCGTCACCACTTTTCGCGGCCTGGTCGGCAAGCACAGCATCCTGTCGAAGACCGCCGTGGTTAAGCTGTACATGCACTTGACCGGTGGCGTGGACAGCGGCCTGCAGGAACTTGACGTCCTGAACTACTGGCGCCAGCACCCCGTTTCCGGGGACGAGATCATCACCTACACCAGCATCAGCCCCAAGAACCACACCCATATCGAACAAGCCATCCAGCTCTTCGGCGGCGTGTATCTGGGATTCCAGGTTCAAGCGAACTGCATTCAGGAATTCGATAACCACCAGCCCTGGACTCCCGGTCCCCTCACCAATGACGGCCACGCCGTCTACGCCGTCGGCTACGACCAGAATTTCCTGACCGTGCTGACCTGGGGCAACACCCAGCAGGCCACTTGGTCCTGGTGGGATGAGTGCGTCGACGAGGCCTACGCCATCCTGCCGCCCGAAGCCAAAGACCCCAAGTTCGCTCCCGGCTTCAACCTCGCCCAGCTGCAAGCCGATCTTGCCGCCGTGGCCGACTGACTCTCGCAACATCACCCTGTTGTGGGAAAAAGGGGGCCAGCTCCCCGGCCCCCTTCTTCGCCCTTTTTTGCGACCTTCGACAACGGCCGAGCGGAGACGCTTCTCCCCATGACCCAACTCCCTGACTCCTTGTCATTCCGACGCCGCGCGCAGTGGAGGCCGGAGGAATCTGCTTTCCGATCATTTCGCTCGTCCCTACGACTAGTTCCTCTGCGCCTTTCCTTTGCGCTCTCTGCGGCGAAATGCTTTTCTCACCTGAGGAACAAGCAAGCGCCGACTCCGCACTTCCTTCCCCCCCCGACCCATTGACTCCAGTGTTAGGCTGTCCGGTGGCCTCCGCGCGCTCCGTAGTCGAAACCCGCGCCGGCCGACTCCCGATTACAGGACCTGCATCGTGTCAGCCTCTTCGCGCGTCGCCTCGCCCCACGTGGTTTGCATCGACGACTTCCGCCCCATCGCCGAGCGCCGTCTTCCCAAAGCCGTCTTTGACTACCTCGATGGCGGCGCCGATGCTGAACTCACCCTGCGTGAAAACTGCCGCGCCTTCGAAGACATCATCTTCCGCCCCCGCTGCGCCGTCGCCGTGGCGCAATGCAGTCTGAAAACGCAAGTCCTCGGATTCGACATCTCCCTTCCCGCCATGCTCGCCCCGGTCGGCTACAGCCGCCTCATGCATCCCGGCGGAGAAGTCTCGGCCGCGGCCGCCGCCGGCAAAGCGGGCACCGGCTACATCCTCTCCACCATCTCCGGCCACCCCATGGAGAAGGTCAAGGCCGCGTGTCCGGGGCCCACCTTCTACCAGCTCTATCTGATGGGTGGTCGCCCCGCGGCCGAAGCTGCGATCGATCGCGCCAGGAAGGCAGGATTCTCCGCGCTGGTGGTCACCATCGACACTCCGGTAGCCGGCCTGCGCGAACGGGACTTCCGCAATGGCATGAAAGAATTGATGGGCACCAACCCGTTTGCGAAGATCCCGTACCTTCCTCAGATGTTCTCGCGGCCGGGCTGGCTGATCCGGTTCCTGCTCGACGGTGGCGTTCCCAAACTGCACAACGTGGTCGTTCCCGGCCAGGGACCTATGGACTTGGTCGATGTCGGCGCAGCCCTGGCCGCCTCCACCGTGACCTGGGAAGATCTGCGTTGGATTCACGAGCTATGGCGCGGTCCGATCGTTGTGAAAGGAGTTTTGACCCGGGAGGACACCAAACGCGCCATCGACGTGGGCGCCGCCGCCGTCAGCGTCTCCAATCACGGAGGCCGCCAGCTCGACAGCGTCCGCCCCTCGATCCGCGCCCTGCCCGAAGTGGTGAAGGCCGCCAACGGCAAAATCGAAGTGCTCATGGACGGCGGCGTGCGCCGTGGCAGCGACATCGTGAAAGCACTCTGCCTGGGCGCTCGCGCCGTTCTCTGCGGACGCGCCTACGCTTACGGCCTGGCCGCAGCCGGCGAAGCCGGCGTCACCCGCGCCCTCGAAATCCTCCGCGCCGACGTCGAACGCACGCTGCGCTTGTTAGGCTGCTCGTCGGTGACGGAGTTAAACCCCAGCTACGTAGAAGTGCCCGCAAGTTGGAAGTAACCGCGGCCCATCGATGAAACAGAAAGGGACACAAGGACAACACGAACAGCGTCTGCGACAGTCCTTCGGTGTTCCCTTAGTGTCCTTCGTGGTAATGCCTTTGATCCCCCGTGGACCCCTGTGTCCCCTGTGGTGAAAAAGGGGTTTTCGTCAGGCGAACAAAAACTCTTTCGTCCGCAATTCCCTGATCGTATCCCGCAGCTTCGCCGCCTTCTCGAATTCAAACTTCTTCGCCGCCTCGCGCATATCGCTTTCGAGCTTTGCGATGAACCCCTCCAGCTCTTCCTGCGACTTGAACTCCGGAATCCCGCTCTCCTCCACCGAGGTCAGATCCGCATAATCCGCCGCCACAATCGACGCCAGCGACATCTCCAGCGGCCGCACAATCGACTCTGGCGTGATCCCGTGCTCTTCGTTATAGGCCGTCTGGATTGCCCGTCGCCGGTTGGTCTCATCCATCGCGCGCTTCATCGAGTCGGTCATCCGGTCCGCGTATAGAACCGCCCGCCCATTCAGATTCCGCGCGCACCGCCCGATCGTCTGAATCAGCGATCCCGTCGAGCGCAGGAACCCTTCCTTATCCGCATCCAGAATCGCCACCAGCGATACCTCCGGCAAGTCCAGCCCTTCGCGCAGCAGGTTGATCCCGATCAGCACATCGAACTCGCCCTTGCGCAAATCCCGCAGGATCTTTACCCGCTCCAGTGTCTCGATCTCCGAGTGCATGTAGCGGCACTTCACCCCCACTTCGCTGTAGTACTCGGCCAGGTCTTCGCTCATGCGCTTGGTGAGCGTCGTTACCAGCACCCGCTCTTTCTTCGCCACCCGATCCCGAATCTCGTGTAGCAGGTCATCGATCTGCCCCTTCACCGGACGCACTTCCACCGGCGGATCAATCAACCCCGTCGGCCGGATAATCTGCTCGACCACCGCCCCCGCCGTCTTCGTCAACTCGTAGGGCCCCGGAGTAGCGGATACATAGACCAACTGGTTCATCCGATGCTCGAACTCTTCAAAGGTCAGCGGCCGGTTGTCAAGCGCTGAGGGCATCCGGAATCCGTACTCCACCAGCGTCTCCTTGCGCGACCGGTCGCCCGCATACATCCCGCGCAGCTGCGGCACCGTCTGGTGCGACTCGTCGATGAACATCAGAAAGTCGCGCGGAAAATAATCGAGCAGCGTCGGCGGCGGCTCGCCCGGCAGCCGTCCCGTGAAGTGCCGCGAATAGTTCTCGATCCCGTGGCAGTAGCCCATCGACTTGATCATTTCCAGATCAAACATCGTCCGCTGGTGAATGCGCTGCGCTTCCACCGCGCGACCTTGCTTCTCCAGTTCCACTTCCCACCACGCCAGTTCCTGCTTGATCGACTCGACCGCCGAAGCCCGCGTCTCTTCCTTCATCACATAGTGCGTCTTGGGATAAATCGGCAGCCGCACGTAGCGCTGCTTCACCGTTCCGAACAGCGGATCGATCTGGGACAGCGCCGAAACCTCGTCCCCCCACATCTCGACGCGGTAGGCCATGTCATCGTAAGTAGGGAAAATCTCGATCACGTCGCCGCGCACGCGAAACGTCCCGCGCCGGAAGTCGCCGTCGGTCCGCTCGTAGAGAATCTCCACCAGCTTGCGAGTGATGTCCTGCCGCTTGATCTTCTGCCCCTTCTCCAGGAACAGCAGCATGCCGTAGTACGCTTCCGGCGACCCCAATCCATAAATGCAGCTCACCGACGCCACGATCAGCGCATCCCGCCTCTCAAACAGCGACTTGGTCGCCGACAGCCGCAGCTTGTCCAGTTCATCGTTGATGGTTGCTTCCTTTTCGATATAGAGATCGGCTGCTGGCACGTACGCTTCCGGCTGATAATAGTCGTAGTAGGAGACGAAATACTCCACCGCGTTATGCGGGAAAAAGCTCTTGAACTCATGATAGAGCTGCGCCGCCAGCGTCTTGTTGTGCGCCATGACGATCGCCGGGCGGTTCGCCGCCTCGATCACCTTGGCCATGGTGTAGGTCTTGCCCGACCCGGTCACCCCCAGCAGAACCTGGTGCTGCTCGCGGTCAAACACCCCCCGCACCAGCGCCTTGATCGCGTTTCCCTGGTCCCCCTGCGGCTTGTATTCACTGACGAGCTTGAAATCCATAAAAAACAGCCCTTAGCTCTTAGCCGTTAGCCCTTAGCTCAACTGCTCCAGATGAAGCCGCCGTCTCTTGTCCGCCGTGGATGCCGGAAGGTACCCACCCCGTCCTCCAACCCTATGTCATTCCGACCCCGAGCGCAGCGGAGGGGGAGGAATCTGCTTTTCACCGGCGGCGCCACAGAAAGCAACTTCGACGAGTAGACATCTCATAATTATAACGTGACCAAAACAGCCCCCCGACCCAACTCTGTCCGCAATGTCACCCCTCTCACCCCACCCTGGAGGGGACATTTTGTCCGCTCCAAATCCGCCCTCCCCGGCCAGTTCGTCCGACCAACGCCAACACGCCCACGCTGTCACCCATACGAATCAACCACTTACTCTAAAGCCCCTCTGGCGGACCGCGTGCACTTCTAACGTCCGGTTAGGCCTACGGGTCTCGGGTTTCGGGGGAAACGAATGAACGGCAACGAGAACCAGACAATCCACAAGGGCGGATGCGATAGCGCAGCCTGGGGACGGCGAGTCATATTTGGGCTGACCCTTGTCCTTGCCACCAGCCTCAGCTTCGGGCAAGGCTCAACGACGTCCGGTGGCAACCAGGGTCCCGCGGGCTCGCGTCACGGCAAGATGACGCCAGAGCTGCAGTCGCTGGCCGACCTCTCACCTGGCACTCCCATTGCCAACCAGAACGTGCGCGTCATCGTCCAGTTCAAGCAGACCCCGCAGCAGCATCACTTCGACAAGGTGCAGGCCTGGGGCGGCCGGATGAGCGCTCGCCTCGGTTTGGTGAAAGGTGGCGCGTTCTCCCTTCCCGTGTCTGCCCTCAGCGCCCTCGCCAACGATGACGAGGTCGCCTTCATCGCACCCGATCACCAGTTGAACGCCGCCGACGACCTGACCAGCGCTGCCGTCAACCTGAGCGCCGCGCGCAGCGCCGGCCTCGGAACCTGGGGTATGGGTATCGGCGTTGCCGTCATCGACAGCGGCATCAACGACAACCACGACGATCTGCGCAACTCGGTTTCGCAATCTCGTGTGGTCTATCACCAGGACTTCACCGGCACCACGACCTACTCCGGTACCACCCAGGTCTGGGATACCTACGGACACGGCACCCACGTGGCCGGCATCCTTGCCGGGGATGGCACCGATTCCGGCGGTCAAGGCTCGGCCATGACCGGCATTGCTTATGGCGTGAACCTGGTCGACCTCCGCGTTCTCGACAAGAACGGCGCCGGCACCGACAGCCAGGTCATCGCCGCCATTCAGAAAGCCATCGCTCTCAAGAGCACTTACAACATCCGCGTGATCAATCTGTCCTTGGGCCGGCCGGTGTATACGAACTACGCCGACGATCCGCTCTGCCAGGCGGTTGAGCAGGCTTGGAATGCTGGCATCACCGTCGTCGTCGCCGCCGGCAACTACGGGCGCCTCAGCGTCAGCGGCAGCAACGGCTACGGGACCGTCACCGCGCCCGGCAACGATCCCTTGGTGCTTACCGTCGGCGCCATGAAGACCATGAACACGGCCACCCGCACCGACGATCAGATCGCCAGCTACAGCTCCAAGGGCCCAACGACCTACGATCACGTCGTCAAGCCCGACATCGTCGCTCCCGGCAACCTGGTCTCCTCCACCATCTCCCCCGCAAGCACGCTGGCCACGCTTTATCCGGGCAACCGCGTGAAGGGTACCGCGAACAACAATTACGACTACTTCATCCTTAGCGGTACCAGCATGGCCACCCCCGTCGTGAGCGGCACTGTCGCCATGCTGCTACAAAAAGATTCCACGCTCACGCCCGATCAGATCAAGGCCCGCCTCATGAAGACGGCCTACAAGACGTTCCCCAACTCCAGTGTGAGCACCGACCCCACCACCGGCCAAACCTACACATCGTTCTACGACCTGTTTACCGTGGGCTCCGGTTATCTCGATATCGCGGCAGCCCTGGCGAACACCGACAAGGCTCCCGCAACGGTTGGAAGCGCACTCTCTCCAGCGGCCGTGAGGAATTCCAACGGCACCGTGTCCCTGGTAAACGGCAACTCGGTCATCTGGGGGAACTCCGTGATCTGGGGTAACTCAGTCATTTGGGGCAATTCGGTCATTTGGGGCAGCAATGTGAGCGGCAACTCGGTGATCTGGGGCAATACCTCCACCACCGCAGCGACCTCTGTAGTCTGGGGCAACGGTAGTCTGGATGGTTGCAGCGTGATCTGGGGCAGTTCCAATGTGAACGCAAGTAGCGTGATCTGGGGCTCGTCCTCCGACGTCAACCAGGCCTTTTCCGCCGATGCGAGTGACGAGTAGTGGCTTGTGGTGAAAAAGAAAGCAGACGAGAACCCAAAATGAACCACAAACCACGATTTGCGGAACCGTTCATCGCGCTGATCGCGCTCGCCGGCCTGGCCTCGTTGGCGTACGGCTGGTGGCACGCCACCACCTGGCATCCTTACGAAGCTCTGGCGCTGTTTGCGATCACCGTCGCCGCCTCGCGCATGAAAGTCAAGCTGCCCGGACTGGCTGGGAACATGTCGGTGAATCTGCCCTTCCTGTTGCTCGCCGCCGCCGACCTGAACCAGGTCGAAGCTATCGCCATCGCCGTTGTCTCTACCGCCGTGCAATGTTTCCCGAAAGACGGCACCAAGCCCAAGCTCGTACGCGTGCTCTTTAACCTCAGCCTGATGTCGTCGGCCGTCGCGCTTGCCGCGCAGGTCTTCCACATGGGCGCGGTCGCGCAGCCGATCTGGTTTACGGGAGCTTTGGTTTTGCCCGCAGCCGGGTTGACTTCTTTCCTGATGCAGACCATGCCGGTCGCAACCGTCATAGCGCTCACCGAAGGCGGACCGGTGACGGCCATCTGGACGAAAATCGCGCGCATGACGTTCCCCTACTACGTTTTGAGCGCGGGCATGGCCTCGATGATGATGGCCGCTCGACAGCACGTCGGTTGGCAAGTTCCGCTGCTGGCTCTGCCGGTCATGTACGGAATGTATCGCTCCTACCAGACGTATTTCGGACGGGATGCTGCGGACCCGATCTCTCACGGTATGTCCAAAGCCGCCGCCGCAGGGCACTGACCAAGGGGGGCCTTGGTTTTGAAGGGGCCCGGCTTTCGCCGGGCCGTAACCCCTCTGAAATCCCGCCGGCTTCAGCCGCTGGGTTCGCTTGCCGCAAGCACACACAGCGGGAACTTTACTCATACTGGCACCCGCCTTCATTGCCGCGACGCGGCGGGTCATTGCATACTTGTAGCGTGTTGCTAGAAGCTCCGTTGCTCGCCGGCCGACACGTTCGCCTCGAACCGCTCGACCTTCGCCACGTCGACGGCCTGGTGGCTGCGAGCGCAGTCGATCTATCCCTCTACCAGTGGAGTCCCGTCCCGCAGGGCAGAGTCGAGGCCGCTCGCTACGTCGATACTGCGTTGGCTTGGCGGGACGCCGCCACCGCAGTGCCGTTCGCCATTGTTCGCGTCGAAGACGGCATCGTCATCGGTTCCACGCGCTTCTGGAATATCGAGCGCTGGGCATGGCCTCCGGGTCACGCGCGCCACGCCCGCCCGGCTCCCGACGCCTGCGAGATCGGCTACACCTGGTTCACCCGTGCCGCGATCCGCACCGCCGCCAACACCGAAGCCAAGCTGCTCATGCTCACCCACGCTTTCGAAACCTGGCAGGTGCTGCGCGTCTGCTTTCACACCGATGCCCGCAATCAGCGTTCCCGCGCCGCCCTCGAACGTATCGGCGGGAAGGTCGAAGGCATCCTGCGCGCTCATCGCATGGCCGCCGACTTCATCCCCCGCGACTCCGTGCGCTACTCGATCGTGGAGGCCGAGTGGCCAGCCGTGAAGTACAAGCTGAATCAATTGCTGGAGCAAGCCTGACCGGCGTTTCGCGGAGAAGGAGCTTGGGTGAGTGGTGCAAGGCCACCGATTTGTGTTCTTTTGCGAACGAGTGAGGATTCAGGACCTTACGGCTGCCAGTCCAGCGCGTAGATCTCCTGCGTACCGACATTGCGCATGGCCAGGATCGAATCGTCGGGCGCGAGCCCCAGCCAGGGAGACCAGTAAGGCATCGAGGGGCGTGGTAGATCCTTCAGACTTATCACCAGCTGCGTCTTGCGATCCATCACACCGATGCGGTGCACCACGGAGTCCGCGTCCTCGTAGTAAACAAACTTGCTGTCATGGGAGAAGAAGTTGGTCGAAACGAGGCCCTCGATCAACTCGGACCACTGGCCGCTCTTGAAATCGAAGACCTTGGTATGTTTTATGTCTCGCGAAATCGCGGTCAGGTATCGACCATCCGGCGACCAGCTCGGAACCCACAGTTCCTCCGACCCGGGTATGTCCGAAACTTTCTTCATCTTCAAATCCACCAGGCGAAGGTTCATGTTCTTTTCCCGGCTCTCAATGTAGCCGAGCGCGAGCGAATGGCTGTCGGCTGACCAGGCCCCGCCCAACTGGCTGCGGTCTTCTGCCAGCACCGGCTCCGGAGCTCCTCCTTCGGCCGAGACGACATAGACGGTCCACGGCTTCCCGACCTCAAAGCCAGTGAACGAGATCTGCTTGCCATCCGGCGACCAGCGCGGTCCTACCACGATCTCCGGCGCATAGGTGAGCTGCAGCCGCTCACTGCCGTCCGCCTTACTGCGCCAAAGCGTGTTCTCCGGGTAGCTCACATACGTCACCCATTTCCCGTCATGTGAGAAGTCCACATGTCCCGCGGAGATCCCGGACAAGAACGGGGCGAATTGCCCGGACTTGGCGTCGCAACGCACCAGTTCCGCGCGATCCTGTTCCCCAAGCACGAAAATCTGGTTGCCCACCTTGCTGGGCCGGGCACCATAGAAATCGAGAGGACCGGTCGTTAACTGGACGGGTTGAGTCTTGCGCTTGCCGAGCCAGGTCGTGGCCTCGGGCAATACCCACAGGTTGGTCGCGTTGTTGCGCGTGCTTTGAAATATGAAGTACTTCCCGTCGGCGCTCCAGACGCCGCAGCACTCGTGCGGCGGAGTATTCCATCCTTGGGGCAGAAGGGTGTGGGCGCCCGTGCCGTCGAGGTTGACCTCCCAGATGGCAGTGAAGTCCGTCTTACGATCCGAGATGTCCAAGCGCAGATGATGGCCGTCGGGAGAAAACACAGCGCCAAACATACCCTGCATCGTCAATACTTTGCGCGCCTCGCTGCCGTCCGGCTTCGCAATGTAGAGCTCGCCCCTGTTCTTCACGAACGCGATACTTTTTCCGTCGGGAGAATACGTTCCGGTTGAAGCCCAAATCCCGCCTAGAGGATGTGGAGATCCGGTGGGCAGGGGTAACACCCAAAGCGGGTTGTCTGGAAAGCTGGTTCCCGCGTTGATCAGCAACTCCGACCCGCTGGGGGAAATATCCACAATCGATGGAAACGTCAAGGTTGACGCAATGATCCCCGTCTCCCCGCCCAGGGAGGAAACCTGCGCAAGCGCGTTGTTGCCTGCGATCGCTTCGCCGAAATACAGTCGCGCCCCATCAGTCACTAAGGCTCCACTCTTCAACCTGCCATCTTTCGTGATCTGAGTGGTCCTGAGGATCCTCGGCGCCGGGGTAGCGGTCAACATCTGGCTTGCGACGATGGCCGTGATGATCAGCGCCAAAGCCCCGGCCCCGGCCAGCCACCACCGTTTAGGCCGAGGCTTTTCTTGAATTGCGCTCGGAACTGCCACAACCCGGCTGCTGATTGGCGCTCGCCCGGACTCGGTGTCCCGCTTAAGCCGCTGCAAGTCGCTGCGCACGTCGCTGGCATGCTGGTAGCGCAGGGTCACATCTTTTTCGAGCGCCTTGTCCATGATGCGCTGCAACTCCGGCGAGGTTGCGCCCGGCACACCCAGAGCCCGGGGCACCTGGTGCAGGATGGCGTCGAAAACTCCTCCCGAAGTGTCGCCCTGAAAAGGAAGAACCCCAGTGGCCATCTCGTACAGCACCACTCCAAAAGAGAACAGGTCGGTCCGTGCATCCAACGGCTTCCCCAAAACCTGTTCCGGTGACATGTAGGCGATCGTGCCCAACGCAGTTCCCGGGCTCGTCAGGTGCGGCTGGCTCGAAGTGGGTGCAGTTTGAGAGTTCGAGCCCAGCCGGTCATCCATGTATGTAACCTTGGCCAGCCCGAAGTCTAGGACCTTGGCATGACCTCGTTTGGTCACGAACAGATTCCCAGGCTTTATATCCCGGTGGATAATGCCTTGGCTGTGCGCGGCGTCGAGTGCGTCCGCAATCTCAATCGCGAGCGAGAGCAGGGTTTCCTGGTCGATGGGGCGGCCTGCAATGCGATGCTTCAGCGTGATTCCCTCCAGGTACTCCATCACGATGAACGAACGGCCCTCGTGCTGCCCGATTTCGTAAATGGTGCAGATGTTGGGATGGTTGAGAGCGGAGGCGGCTCGCGCTTCACGTCGAAAACGTTCTAGCGCCTGCGGATCCTGGGCTACGTCCTCCGGCAGAAACTTCAGCGCCACCGACCGTCCTAATTCCGTATCCTCCGCCCGATAGACCACGCCCATCCCGCCGCCCCCGATTTTTTCGAGCACACGATAGTGCGAAATAGTCTGGTCGATCATGGAGTTGTTACAAACAAACTGGGCCGGGACTTAAGGCTTGTGAGGGGAAGTGCTCGCAGCAGCATCTTAGGCGGCGAGACGCAATGAGTCAAACCTCTCTCGGCCTGTAGCGTCGCTCGGTCGAAGGCCAATCCGTTGCGCCGGTCGACCTCGTTTTATGTCCGCAAGCCCTTGGGCTGCCTCGTCGACCACGCTGCGCGCTGCTTGACGCCCCGCGTCCGCGGCGTACAATAACGTCGCCCTGCCAGACATTGTTTTCCCGCCGCACGAGCCTCTTTGACGGGCGTCCGACAGGCGGGCTCGTTCCAATTCAAAAATGTAGGGAGAAAATAAGAATGCGCAAACTCGTTCTAGTAGTGTGCTCGTTGGTTTTGGGTACAACCATCTCTGCGGCAAAAGACAAGATCTCTTCGCAATGGAAGTGCGATGCCAAGCCGGTCGACGAACACAACATCGCCGTCGGCGATCAGGAAGGTCATGCCTACCACGTCGGCCAGGGCAAGTGCCCCTCCGAAAAAGGCGCCATGGGCGATGTGAAGGAGCAGGAAGGGACGTATACCGAGTTTGGTGACGTCGCGGGCAACACCATCTCGAACCATGGCGTGTTTATCGTCACGCTGGCCAGCGGCGACAAGGTTTTCTACAGCTATCACGGCACCCAGACCGTGAAAGACGGCGCAATACAAAGCGGTACCAACACTTGGACGCTGACCGGAGGAACCGGCAAAATGAAGGGCGTCAAGGGTTCAGGCGGTTGCAAAGGCCAGGGCAATCCGGATGGCTCCTCCACCTGGAATTGCGATGGCACTTACTCCACGGCGAAATAGCTTGCAAATCGTGCACTCGATTCGAGCCGCTCTTTGGAGCGGTTTTTTCTTGTGGGAGAATGGGCGCGCTTCTCTAAGGAGGGAACATGAAGCGAATGGTGATGGCTGGGTTGCTGGTTGTGTGCCTGGTATCGATGGGTGGCCTCGCGCAGCAAAAGGCCGCGGAACCAAGAGCAGAGACCAAGGCGGCAAAAATCGCGCGCGCACTCGCGGCCGCGCCCGCAGACATTGCCAAGGCAGCCAAGGTAGTCGATCGAGACGAGAACGGTACGGAGACCGTGCTGCGAGAGGGCACGAACGGATTCACCTGCTTCCCCGGACACCCCGGCGTTGTAGGCGAAGCGACCTTCTGTGCCAACGCCGCGGCGCTGCGCTGGGAAAGCGATTTCATGTCGCAGAAGCCCAAGCCCACCAACACCGAACCCGGTATCGAGTACATGCTGCTCGGCGCCACCGATTGGAGTGCCTCCGATCCCAGCGCCACTTCAGGTACTCCCATCAATGAACCGCCGCACTGGATGGTCCTGTGGCCCTTCGATCCGAAGACCAGCGGGATATCGACCGAAGCCAAGCAGACGGGAGCTTGGATCATGTGGTCCGGGACCCCGTGGGCCCATCTCATGATCAACCAGCATCCCTAAGGCAAAGCGGGTGGCCCAGGTAATCTCGGGGTGCCCCTCGATATGCAAGCTGTGATCACCGACCAAGAGACAACTGCACCCCCGAAGCGCCCTCAGGGTGTCGTCAACTTTTCGCGTACCGCCCAAAAGTGCTCCCCGTTGGGCGCTTGGATCCGATACTGGGTGAGGTGTCCTGGAGTGCATTCTGCTCCAATAACGACACCGTCGCCGTAAGTGCTGGTCACATGGCTGCCGATTTTCAAGTCGAAGCAGTCGGGCGAAAATGTTGAGGTCGGACGCCCCGGGTCGGCAGCGGAGGTCGACAACAAGACACCCTCCAGGGTAAGCGCATACAAGGGAGTGACCCAGGTTGTCGCAAAAGGTCCGATGCCATGGACCTGAACGATCGCCTCGGTTCTGGAGAAGGCGAAGTGCGCCATTTTCGCGGGCACTGATCCGTAGGTGCCGACTTCCATGGTTTCGAGAGCATCTGGGTTGAACCGGTCGCCCATGCCCAGCGCCCAACTTCCTTTCACCACGGTGATGTGCTCGTCTTCCGGATGGGTGTGAGGCATGACGATGTATCCCACCTCGGAGTGAATGCGAATCACGTAGAGCGCCCCCGATTTTGCCGGGTCTCCCGAAACCGTTTCAAACCTTTGGTTCCTGGGAAATTCTTTCAGCGGCACGACATGGGACGGGACGGGCTGCGGCGCAGGGCCAGCTTGCTGCGACCGGCAGGGAAGCGTCGCCAAACCTACGAGAATGAGCAGTGTGGGGATGCTCTTGGCCATGAAGTCCTCCGTCGCGGCAGCTTAGCATGACGCTGCACCCATGCCATCGTCTCCTAACTGTTGACAAATCCGATTACGCTCATCCTATAAGAAAGGAGAATGCATTGACCGTTGGAGTCCCTGCCTTCATCAGGCTCGATCGTTTCGGTGCTCTTAAATCTCTGCCCGATGACGTTGCCTTTGGACCCGCAGGCGCTCCACCTGCTTCGAGCGCCAGCCGCAGGCTGAGTACGGGAAGCTGAAGCGAGAGGCGGCCCGCGATTCGACACTCTCGGTCGGCAACGGCGGATCCACGAATTGCAGACAGTATCAATAAGTTATACCAAGATTCGAGCATTTGAGAGGTGCTAGCCTCGGTCGTGCCGAGATGGCGCCGACGCTTAGAGTGCCCATTGCTGGCGCATCAGAGTGCATAGGCGCTGGTTTGAGGGTCGAGTGACTCGACGGGCGGTCCGAAGGCGCCCTGGCCTTGCTTGCGGGCTTGGTGTGTGTGTTCGTTATCTATTGGCTAATGCCGCAAGGCAGGGCGGGTTCTGAAATCTGCGCCCGGGTTGACCACCACACCCGTGCCTTGGTCCGAGCCGCGGCGAAGCTGGTATGCTGGCGACCGTTTCTCCAATCATCCCGCACTCCCCGGGAGGCCCTATGAGTTTTTCCCGCCGCGATTTCCTGACCACCACCGCGCTGGGCTCGCTTGCGCTCGGCGTTGAGGCTAAGAGGCTCGAGGAAAGTAAGAAAAACTCCCACCCCCCGGGCGAAGCTGGTCTTCCGCAGTCGGCAACGGCAGCCGGTTCCGCGGAACGTCCCATCCTCGTGTCGGCCTACATCGGGTTGCCCTACCTGGATCGTGCCTACGATCACCTCATCCACGGCGGCGATACGCTGGAGGCCGCGATCCTGGTCGTCACCGGACCCGAGGACGATCCCAACGTCGACAGCGTTGGCCTGGGCGGCTTGCCGAACGAGGAGGGCCTGGTCGAACTCGATGCTTGCTGCATGCATGGGCCCACCCGCCGCGGCGGCGCGGTTGGCGCAGTACGCAACATTCGCAACGTCTCCAAGGTTGCAAAGGCGGTGATGGAGCACACCGGCCACGTCATGCTGGTCGGCGAAGGTGCCGAGCGCTTCGCGGTCGCCATGGGTTTCCCGCGCGAGAACCTGCTCACCGAGCGCTCGCGTAAGGTCTGGCTGCTGTGGAGGGAGTTTCACTCCAGCCGCGATTGGTGGGGGCCGGGCCTCGCCGATCCAAAGTGGCAGGCGCCGGACTCGAAATCCGATGACGACTCTAACCCCGACAAGCCGAAGTCAGAGCTGTGGCGCGAGCGCTTCCGCCAGCTTGAGGGTCGTGCCGCCGATCTCGGTATTGCGCCCGAGTTCCGCCAAGCAGCCGTGCGTCGCGTGCTGTTTCCGCCTACCGGCACCATTCATTGCTCTGTGCTCAGCGACAAAGGCGAATTGTCGGGGATCACGACCACCAGCGGATTGGCCTTCAAGCTCCCCGGACGCTGCGGGGATTCGCCGATTATCGGCGCCGGCTGCTATACCGATCAGGACGTGGGCTCGGCGGGCGCCACCGGCGCCGGAGAGGAGAACATCAAGGTTGCCGGCGCGCACACCATCGTTGAGAACATGCGGCGAGGGATGAGTCCTCGAGAAGCGGGTCTGGACGCGCTCAAGCGCATTGTGCGCAACTACAACGGCGACATGAACCGGCTGCGCTTTCTCGACATGACCTATTACGTTCTCCGCAAGGACGGCGCCTACGCTGGAGTCTCACTGTGGCAAGGCTACAACCAAGGTACCCTCCACAGGATCGCTGTCCACGACGGCACCAAGCGGGCAGAGAACACCGAAAGTCTGCTGAAGGGGTACTCGCAGGCGTTCCCGCCTCCTCCAAAAATTCCGGGGGAGCTCAAGAAGGATCCGAAGTATTCGAACTAGCAGGGCGGGCAATCTAGTGGCAGCGAGTCGGGCCTTAGGCCTCCGCCGGGGCCCGTAATCGTGAAGAGGAATCGAGTCTTTGGCTGGTTTGGGATTTTAGGCCGCTGCTGCCAGCGGCGCGACCGCCGGGTGCTCTGGCTTTCGAGCTTCTGCAATGAATTTTTCGCCTGCAGGTCCGGGCATGCGCTTTGAAATGAGAAATCGACGAATCCGACGCGGGCCAGGGCGAACCGCATGCCTCGCTCGGTTTGAAATGACTCAGTTCTTACGTTGGGGACAGTGATTTCCGGAGTAACACAAGCGATCGCGCTCAACTTCTCTGAACCGCGAACTGCGCACCCACCAAGGTTCGGCGACTTGCGGCGCCTAAGTCCACTCAGGAGAATCTGACTTTCACGTCCGCACCCTTCTCCAGGTGGATGCTCTCGATGAAGCGCACCCGGCCGGTTCTAAGGGTCATGACCACCGACGACGTGCGGACGCCTTCCCCGAAGAAGCGAACTCCCTTCATCAGCGAGCCGTCGGTGACGCCGGTGGCGGCGAAAATCATCTGGTTGCCGGGGGCGAGGTCCTGGGCTTCGTAGATCTTATTCTTGTCTTTAATGCCCATGCGAGCGATGCGCTGTTCCAGTTCCGGCTTATCGACGACCAGGCGGCCGAGCATGTAGCCGTTAAGGCATCGGATGGCGGCCGCGGTGATTACTCCTTCGGGCGCGCCGCCGGAGCCCATGACCACTTGCACGCCGGTCCCGATGACCGCCGCCGCGATGCCGGCCGAGAGGTCCCCATCGCCAATCAGTTTGATGCGGGCGCCCGCCTTGCGAATGTCGGCGATCAGTTTCTCGTGGCGCGGCCGATCCAGCACGATCACCACCAGGTCATCGACGCCGCGCTGCAGGCGACGGGCAATGTTCTTCAGGTTGTCGGCGACGGGGGCGTCGAGATCGATGGCGTGCTTGCAGGATGGGCCGACGACGATCTTTTCCATGTAGCAATCGGGGGCGTGGAGCAGGCCGCCCTTTTCGGAGGCCGCGAGCACGGTGATCGCGCCCGGGGCGCCCGTGGCGCAGAGATTGGTGCCTTCGAGCGGATCGACTGCGATGTCGATCTCGGGAACCTGGCGGCCATCGGGAAACTCCGCGCCGACCTTTTCGCCGATGTACAGCATGGGTGCCTCGTCACGCTCGCCTTCGCCGATGACGATATTGCCGCGCATTGGGACGGTGTCCATGGTCTGGCGCATGGCCTCGGTCGCGACCTGATCCGCCAGGGGCCGGTCGCCCTGGCCCATGGTGCGGGCAGACGCGATGGCCGCTTTCTCCACGACGCGCAGGAATTCGAGCGCGAGGTCGCTCTCCATGTTGACGCCGAAAGTCTTGATCTTCGCTTCCGGCCGAGTGTCGCTCGCCATAGAAGTGCCTCCAGGAATGAAACCGGGTGACTATACCGCTAACCGGGGCGGCAGGGGAAGGACGGGAGTCACTCCATTTCGCCCGACTCCTGCATCGTGACGCGGCTTGCGCCCGAGGGACGGGAGAGCAAGCAGATTCGTTGATGCACGCCGTCACCGGTCGACCTTCTGCTACCCTCTCTGCCATGAGCAGCGAACGCAAAGAGCCGACCTATCTTCTCACCGATAAGCAAGTTGCCGACAAAAGCGAAATCGCGCGCCGCTTTCTCGAGACCCGCACGCGCCTGAATGCAAATGTTGACCACGCCGACAACTTCCTGGTCAAGCGCTTCTACAACATCGATCACAACACGTACCTGGAAGGCGCAATTCCGGCGAAGTACAAGGAATTGATGGGCCTGGTGATCTCAGCGGGTTTGCGCTGCGATGAATGCATCCATTACCACATCATCCAGTCGTACCGTCTGGGCGCCACACGGGATGAGCAGGAAGAGTCGCTGAACGTGGCGCTGGTGGTCGGCGGCAGCATCGTGATCCCTCATCTACGCCGCGCGTATGAGCTACTCACGGAGTTATACGGCTAGGACGAGCAGTTGTTCAAATGAAAACGCCGCCATCATGATGCCGATATCTCGACCGCCGAGTCCATAGCACATGGATGGCGTCAACGATCACGTTCTCGGAAGGCGAATGGGAATTTAGCTATGAATGAAGGTATGTTCATATATACGTGACGGCAATAAGTGCGCCATAGGTTGTGATATAAAGTGCCCTTTTACTTCTTAAGGTCAGTAGCTTGTGTCCCAAATCACATTCCTCCCCGAAACGGCTTTCCCAGATGACCGCACCGTGAGCCGATGTTTCCCCGCTTCGCCTTCACGAGAAAGCTGTGCGGGAGGTTCATCACGTTGTTCAGGCGCAATACCTACCGTTGGGCAGGGTGGCGCGATCGCCCTGCCTTTAATTCTGGCGGTGATCGTTATGACAGGCTGTGCGGGGACTGGCGCAGGCTCGGCGCCTGCGGGATTGGGAAGCGGGGGCTTGAAAAGCAGGCAGGGCGCCATCAGTGTCGATAACCCGGATCGCTAGAGTTGCGCTTGGGCATGACCCGTCAACCCTGGACTGCCGAAACATGGCGCTCCGGTTGGATAGCACTCCCTTACGGGCCTGGAACTCGTCGAGGAGCGATAGCGTTGACTTTCTGCTAGACCCCGGTTTGTGAATGGGTGCACGTTTCGACGCTTACGGTCCCGATTGCGCAGACCGGCGCAAACCAGAATGCGTCGTATGACCGGGTGGACACTTCCTGCTGAGGTGCCGGCCGCACCGGGGACGCGCTGTCGGTCCAGGTCTAACGCGAGGGAAACTCCGCCTTTAGCAGCCCGTAGACCTCGAGATCCTGAAACTGGTCCCACTTGCAGATGTGATGGCGCAGGCACCCCTCGCGGCGCATTCCGATCTTGTTGAGAACGCGGCCGGAGGCGGGATTTTCGAGCACGTGCTGGGCGTAAATGCGGTGCAGGCCCAGGGTATCGAACCCGTACCGCAGAACGGCTTGCGCTGCCTCGGTGGCATATCCGTGCCCCCAATACGGAACGCCCAGCCAATAGCCGAGTTCGGCGCGGTGGTGATCGAGCTCAAGGCGCAACCCGACGCCGCCGCAGAACACGCCAGTATCACGCAGCGTGATGGCGAAGCGCACGCTCAGCCCGGCGTCGGCATCAGGCTGACAAGCGGCGACGAAGTCGACGGCATCCTGCTCGCGGTAGGGATGCGGAATCCGTAGCGTGGTAGCCGCGATCTCGCGGGCGCCCGCCAGGCGCACCAGGTCAGGCACATCCGCCAACGCATAAGGTCGTAACCAGAGACGAGTGGTGGGAAGAGTGGGTAGATCCATAAGTTCTGCTGACTCGATGGTAATGCACCAGGAGACCAGCGGCGCGGTTCAGTGCAGCCAGCCCGCCTTGGGGGCCTGCCGGGTCTGCTTCCAGCGGCGGAGTTCGCTGAATCCGCGGTCGGTTTCGCCAGCGGTGATGGCACAGTGCCCGTCGTGCTTCACATACTGCTGCACGAACAGATCGCCGGCGCCGGCCTCGCGAGCAACGAGCGAGTAGACGTTGGGAATGGACGGGGGCACCAGGGGATCGTAGGTCGTGTGGATGGCTAGCACCGGCCGGGTCAGGTGGCCGGTCAGAGTCTGGTAGCGCTGCAGGTAGGCCAGCGCGCCCCGGTCGGCGGCGTAGCGCTTGACGCCGTCGTTGAGAGCGTTGTCGTCGGCGGTGCCGGTGTAAATCGTGTTGCGATTGTCGAAGGGATTGCCCCCGGCTCGTTGTTCGATGTCCTTGAGCACGTAGGTGCCGAACAGGGTGATGCTGGCGAGATCCTTGTCGTTATGAATTCCGACCAGCCGGCGCACCGTGGCGGCCGCTTTCGGCTTGGCCAGCAACCGGTCGTAAACCTTCTTCGTCAGCTCCTCGGTCAGCTGGAAGTCCCTGGGGATTCCGACCGGAGAGGGAAGCGCGCCCGGAAAATAGTAGTCGAAGATTACGTGCGCATCGAAGGCGCGCAATAGCACTTCGGTTGCGTTCCCGACCACCCCGCAGAGATCAAGCCCGGCATCGTACGGTTCGGGAGACTTCTCCAGGATTGCCACCGTGAGCAGGCCGCCGAGAGAGTGACCAGTGAGGTAGGTTTCTTTTGGCTGCCCATACTTCTCGACGAAGTATTTGCGCAGCGCTTCGATGTCGGGGACTGCCTGTTCAAGGGCCCACCCGCCCGCCGAGTAGCCGGACTGAATCAAGGCATAGCCGGCCTTGGTGAAGACTGCCAGCTCCGGGGGAAGAGGTTTGGCGGGGTCGTAGCCCACGCCGCCCATATGCGGATCGTAGCCGTGACAGTACACCACCAGCCCGTGGTTCCAGTTTTCCGGAACATCAATGCGGTACTCAGCGCCCTGCAGCTTGCCGAATTCCGTCTTGGCGTGGGCGAGCAGGCAGACGAATAAGATGCCGAGGGCAAGAGTCAGTCGTCGAATCATGGAGTCAGACTTTCGAGATGAGGACAGAGAATACCATTCGCCCGGGCGGAGTCTGTTCAGAATTTTGGCGTAGCTCTCGGTGATAAGTCGGCCTAGAATCGCTTAGCGGATGGCGGGCGCCCCAACCGAGATGCAACGCGCTTAGAAGATTGCGCATCGTTCTAAGCACAGCCTTTTTGCGCGCGCCGCCGTAGACCTGTTCCCGTAAACGGTCGCCCGCTTTGCCCAGAGCGGCGTGGCGGCCCTGATTGTGCCCGTCCTGGGAGAAACCCGAATGCTGATCCGATCGAATCGTTTGGCGGCCCTCTGCGTGATGCTTCCCGTCTCCGCGCTGCTCAGCACCATGATGGCGCAAGATGCTCGCATGCCCCAGCTGTCTCCAGGCTCGGCGCGTAAGACACCTGCGGAGACGCCTACCACGCCGATCGCTCCGCAGACCGTTGCGTTGACCGTGCCCAAGGGAACGCCGCTGCAGGTGGCCTTGGATCAGGAAATTCGCGTGAAGAACGTGGGCCAGCCCATCCATGGCCGCATTGTCGAGCCTGTGTTTGCCTTCGACCGTGTCGTGATCCCCGTGGGGTCTGAAGTGACGGGGCAGATCACAAAGATCGGCGCAATCTCTGGGGGCAAACGCACCATGGCCGCACTCGACGCCGACTTCACTCCGGAACGCAAGGTGGACCTGCGTTTCGACCAGCTTCTCCTCTCCGACGGCCGGCATCTTCGATTGCACACCACCGTGGCAGCCGGTTCGGGCCAGGTGATCAAATTCGTGGCGGCGGCCGAATCGAAGAAGAAGAACACCGTGAAAGACACCGCCTCTGAGAAGACGCGCCAGGCCAAAGAGCAGGCGAAGCAGGAGTGGGACAGCGCGATGAAGCAGCTGAAGACCCCGGGCCGCATACATCGCGCGGCGCGCTACGGCGAAGCGCAGTTGCCAGTACACCGGCAGTACATCTCCGCGGGCACGATGTATTTCGCCGAACTCGACGAGGCACTCGATTTCGGTACAGAAGTCATAACGACTCAGATGGCGTCGACGATGGGCGGCGCGCTTTCGCCGGGTAGCGTAGTGCGGGCTCGGCTGATGACGCCGCTGACCTCGGCCACCGCGCACAAGGGCGACGGGGTCGAGGCGGTTCTATCCGAACCGCTGCTCGATGCCGACAAACGAATGATCCTTCCGCAGGGCAGCTTGCTCAAGGGCAGCGTGCGCCAGGTGCAGCCCGCGCGCCGCATGAAGAAAAACGGCCAGCTACGCATCGAGTTTCGTGAACTGGTGCCGCCCGACGGCGTGCAGCAGAAAGTGGAAGCCACCCTTGAAAGCGTGCAGGCAGGCAAGAACGACAACGTGAAGCTGGACTCCGAAGGCGGCGCTGAGGCGACCACGCCCAAGACGCGCTATCTCGCGACCGGGTTGTCGCTGGCGCTGGCTGCGGCCTCGACCCGAACCGACAACGACGTGGACCACGGGATCCCGGACCACGGAGGAGGTACGGGCGCCCGCGTAACTGGCGGCGCCAACGGCTTCAAACTCGTCGGCATGGCACTGGGCCTCGCGGTGCATTCTCGCGCTTTGGGATACACCATGGGTGCTTATGGCGCTGGCATGTCGATCTACTCGCACTTCTTGGCGCGCGGCCGGGAAGTGGTCTTCCCGAAGAACACCTGGATGGAGATCGGGGTAGGGAAGAGGAAGGAAGCCGCAGAGCCACCCGCGCCGGTTGATACCGCTGCCCATCAGCCCGCTCTGGTCGTTCCCTAAACGTGTGGTAAAAAGCCCACCCAGAGACTTATCTCTGGAGCGCCGCGCTCAGCCAAACCTGGGAGGATCGATGAACATCCCTTCGCGTCGTTTGGGATTCCTTGCGCTCATGCTGGCTGGCCTTACCGTGGCAAACGCTCGAGCGCAGACCGGAGTGCCTGCCACCTGGCCCACTCCGCAAGAAGGCGACTACACCGTCCACAATTTCCACTTTCTATCCGGCGAAACTCTTCCGGAAGTACGCATGCATTACCGCGTGCTCGGCAAACCTGTGAAAGATGCGGACGGCCGGACCACGAATGCGGTTCTGATCCTGCACGGCACGGGGGGCACCGGTCAGACGTTTCTGCGTCCGATTTTTGCCGGGGTGCTGTTCGGGCCCGGGCAACTGCTCGACGCCGGCAAGTTCTACATCATCATTCCCGATAACGTGGGCCACGGAAAGTCCAGCAAGCCCAGCGACGGCATGCACGCGCGCTTCCCGCAATACGACTACGCCGACATGATTGACCTGCAGCACGAACTTGTCGAGAAAGGCCTCGGCGTGAACCACCTGCGGCTGGTCCTCGGCACCTCGATGGGCTGCATGCACTCCTGGATGTGGGGTGAAACCTATCCCGACATGATCGACGCGCTCATGCCGCTGGCCTGCCTGCCGGTCGAGATCGCCGGCCGCAATCGCCTGTGGCGCAAGATGGTGATTGATGGGATTCGCCAGGACCCGGATTGGAAAAACGGCGACTACACCAGTGAACCGCGCACCGCTCTCCAGATTTCCGAAGACCTGCTGATCATCGCCGGCAGCGCCTCGCTCCACATGCAGGAGGACCTGCCGACCCGCGACGCGGCCGACAAGTTTCTCGACGACTCCTTGAAACGCGCCCTAGCGACCATCGACGCCAACGATCTGCTCTACGCGGTTAGCGCCTCGCGCAACTACGACCCGTCCTCCAAGCTGGGCAAGATCCAGGCGCCTGTCATGTACATCAATTCCGCCGACGACTTCATCAACCCGCCGGAACTCGGCATCGCCGAGCGCGAGATCAAGAAAGTGAAGAACGGTAAGTTCGTGCTCCTGCCCGCCTCGCTGGGCACGTTCGGCCACGGCACGCACACCCACGCGGCCGTGTGGCAAGGATATTTGAAGGAACTGCTGGAGGCGTCGGGACGGTAACTTCTAGTGTTGTGTCCCGCAAATTCGCGACATAATCATGGACTGTCACTTGAGCGAAGCGAAAGACCTCTGCACCTCCGCGGCCAACTACACCGCTCCTTCGCTCCGCCCAGGATGACAGAGTCGATTTATTCTGCGGACTTAAGGGACGCTCCACTAGCGGCTCCTTAGAAAAACACTTCCGGCGAACCTGAAAGCGCCGGCTGAGGTTGCGGATGTGCTCAGTGGTCAGCTTGCGCTTCCCGCTGAGTACTTCCGAGACCATGCTGGGCGTTCCAAAAATGTCCGTGAGGTCTTTCTGCTTGAGGCGATTCGCCTCGATCAGTTCGCTGAGCACCGTGACCAGCTCGGCGGACTTAAGGCGTAGTGCTTCTCCTCAAAATCCTCGATCAAGAGGGTGAGCAAGTCAGCGGGTCGCCGTTCGGCGGCGCTCCTGCCCCTGCCCTTGCGACCCAGTTCCACGAGCGCGCGGAGGAGGCGCTCGTTCTCGGCTTCGCTCCGCATGACCACGGGCAGAGTGTCCGAGAGCAAGGCGGCGTATTCGCTTCGAAGCGCACTGGCGCTGCGAATATTGTTAGTTCGCAAAATGCGAAGATGTCAACCGACGTTACTCGGGAAAGCTCTTTTTCACGAAGCTGACGACATCCGGCCCCCAGACCTCCACACCGTGCACGCAAAATTCGTGGTTCTCCTGCTGGGTTCGGCCGACCGCCGGATAAATGTGGATCATCGCTGCCTTGCCGGCCTTCTCCATTTCCTTCGCCAGCGTGCGGCTGGGAGTGAGATCGTAATCGCCTTCAGCCTGTATGAAGAACACGGGCACCTTCGCGTTGCGCGCCGCGCTCGTCATACGCGCCCGCAGATCCGGCGAGCCTTGCCAGCTTTCCGCGCCCCCGGCGAAGTCGACCGCTGCTCGAATGTCCGGTGCACTCTCCGCCGCCAACACCGTTTGAATGCCGCCAAACGAGCAGCCCATCACCGCAATCCGCTTAGGATCCACGAACGGCTGCGAGCGCAGGTAGGCCAATGCGGCCAGTTGATCCTGCAGGTGCACCTCCATCATCTCGACCAGCTTTGCGCCAAGCGCTGCTGGTCCGCCCTCACCTCTCAGCACATCCATTACGTAGGGTGCCGCATTGGCGGAGCGGCCCTGCCCCCGGCGATGGGGGACGAAGAAGATATAGTCCCTCGCCTTGAAGAACGATCCCAGTTCCGGCAGTCGACCCGGCAGTCGCTCGCTTCCATGGTTCCAAAGAATCGCCGGCAGAGGACCATCGCCCGCGCCCTTGTAGAGGAACCCGTGCAGCTCCAACTTACCGCTGGGGAACGTGACTTCCTGCGCGACCGCCTGTGGAGATCGGTCTTGTGCTTTAAGGCTTGACTCCGTGCCGATCGTCAGAACGGCTGTCGCAAGCACCGTGATCGCGAAAACGAAGGGCGAAGCCGACACGCTGCTGGTTTGGCTGATCCGGCGGGATTTCGTTCCTGAGTCCAAAGATGGCGAGCATTTTATACGAGACTCGCCATCTCCCGCCTCCTAGAATGCGTCGATCCCCGTCACGCTCTGCCCAATAATCAGTGTGTGGATGTCGTGCGTGCCCTCGTACGTCTTCACCGATTCCAGGTTCATCAGGTGGCGCATGATCGGGTAGTCGTCGGCCACGCCATTCGCGCCCAGGATGTCGCGCGAGAGCCGCGCGCACTCCAGCGCCATCCAGACGTTGTTTCGCTTCGCCATCGAGATGTGCTGGTGCTCGACTTTCCCGGCGTCTTTGAGTCGGCCGACCTGCAGGATGAGCAACTGCCCCTTGGTGATCTCGGTGATCATCCAGGTGAGTTTTTCCTGCACCAGCTGGTGGGAAGCGATGGGCTGGTCGCGGAACTGCTTGCGGAGCAGGGAATACTGCAGGGCGCAGTCGTAACACGACATAGCCGCGCCGATCGCGCCCCACGCGATGCCGTAGCGCGCCTGGTTCAGGCACATCAGGGGAGACTTCAGGCCGCCAGAGCCGGGCAGCAGGTGCGACTCAGGCACGCGCACGTCCTCTAGCGAGAGGCCTGACGTCACCGAGGCGCGCAGCGACCACTTGCCGTGAATGTCGTCGGCCTTGAAGCCGGGCCGGTCGGTTTCGACCAGGAAGCCGCGGACCCGGTCGCTTTCATCTTCGACCTTGGCCCAGATCACGGCCACGTCGGCGATCGTGCCCGAGGTGATCCACATCTTCTCGCCGTTGAGCACATACTCTTTGCCCGATTTCTTCGCGCGGGTGCGCATGCCGCCCGGATTCGAGCCGAAGTCGGGCTCGGTCAGTCCGAAACAGCCGAGTTTCTCGCCGCTTTGCAGCGCAGGCAGCCAGGTGTTCTTCTGCTCGTCGGAGCCGAAGGTGTAGATGGGATACATCACCAACGCCGACTGCACGCTGACGAAGCTGCGCACGCCCGAGTCGCCGCGCTCGAGTTCCTGCGTAACCAGCCCGTACTCCACATTCGACATGCCGGCGCAGCCGTAGCCCCTCAGGTTGGCGCCGAAGAATCCAAGTTCGGCCATGGGTTTCACCAATTCGCGAGGGAAACGCCCGGCGCGGTTGCACTCTTCGATGATGGGAATGAGATTGTCTTCAATGAACTTGCGCGCCGTATCGCGGACCAGGCGCTCGTCGTCAGAAAGAAGACCGTCGAAGCTGATGAAATCGACGCCGCGGAACTTAATGGCTGACATGACAGTTGACCTCTGGGCAGAGCCGCAGTCTGCGCGAAAACTTCTTAGAGTAGCAGAGGGGTGAGGACTGGGGCAAAGCGGGCACTATTTCCGTTTCCAGCAGATACGGCAGGCCTAAGCTCCCGGCGGTGCCCCGCCCCTTTTCCGCTGTTCATTACGGTTGGCGAGTTCGTTCAAAGGCCGCGGGGAGGTTGGCCATAGTCGCCCCATTCCGATAGCAGTCACGATTACCGCTAGAATGCCGAGTGCGTAGCCGATGAGCTTTGCTTTCCCCACTCTTGTCATGCACTCATCGAGTATGCCATGCCTAGTCCCCGTTCAGCAGCCAGGGGAATTCGAACTGAAGGATTGGCCCGGATGGGGCGGTCCGGGTCGAGCTTCTTCCCGCAAGGGCAAACAAAATGGGAGGGGGAGTTGACAACTAACTCGGAAAGCGATATAACGGATCACGAGCTATGAAAGAAGATCACAGTTCGTTCCTCCCGTTATCGTCCGCCACCCTGCACATCCTCCTGTCCCTGGCTGGCGAGGAACTACACGGCTACGGCATCATGCAGGAAGTGCAGCGCCAGTCGGAAGGGAACTACAAGCTGGGGCCGGGGACGCTCTACGACAATCTGCAGAAGCTGATCGAGCGGCGGCTGGTTGAAGAGCTGGGCCAGCGTCCCGGGGACGACGATCCGCGGCGGCGCTATTACCGGCTGAGTTCGCTGGGGCGTGGCGTGCTGTCCGCAGAAATTGCTCGACTCGACGACGTGGTGCGCGAAGGCAAGTTACGCCTGCAGACGCGACCAAGGAGGGTCTGATGCTCCGCTTCCTGTATCGCGGTGTGTTGCGCGTTCACCCAGCATGCTTCCGCCAGCGCTTCGCGGACGAGATGCTGTCGATCTTCGATCAAGCGGAAGGGAAACTCCCGGCCGCGAAGTTGCTTCTGGATGGTGTGATCTCGGCACTCCGGCAATGGGCACTGCGCCCGGAATTCTGGGAGGAGGCACCCCCGGCTCTTGCCGCAACTGGCGGCGCTCCGCTTTTCTATACATTTGAAAATCCCAAACCACAAACGGCCGCCCTTCTGTACGGCGCCCTCCTGTCGGCCATGGTCCTGAACGGCGTGTGTTGGACCATGGGCTATGCCTGGAACCATCCCAGGTACATGGAGATCCGTCCTGGATATGGCCCCGCCGGGCGGGTGCCGGAGAGCAAGCTCATCTCGCGGCCCCTTCCCCGCTCACCTGCGGCCGCAGAGCCGCCCCTATCCACCGATGTTGGGCGGGTTCTACTCGTCTTCAAATCGCCGGCGCGAGCGAACTCGCGAACCCCGTCTGAGAGTGTCGCGGGTGGTGCCGCGCTGTCGACGCCGCGCATGCTTAGCCTCGACCTGCAGGCCTACTCCGGAACCTATATCAGCGCGTCTGCCAAACCAGTAGAGGTTTTGGTCACGGTTGAAGCAGGAAGGCTCTACGTTGAGTTTCCGGGAGAGGTCAGGGGCTTCTTCGGGCCCGCCTCTTTGACTCGTTTTGTGGCTGCCGATCTGCCGGAGTGCTGGATCGAGTTTGCGGCCAACCGCGACGGGATCGTCGATCGGGCTGAGCTATATTGCCGCGGAGAGCACGTCACCGCGCTCCGCCGCTGAATCCGGTGCCCGGCCGAGTTCACCCAGATCCGGGGCTGCGTCTCTTCCTCATGTACAATACGGTTGGCGAGTACAGAAGCACGCTCTTCCGAGTGTGCGCATCCTGCCGGGAAGGTCCGGCTTCCGAGTTACTCCCCAAAAACCAGGTAGAACCCCGGCCCCCGGCTGGCGGCACATTCCTGTCAGGAGAAGAAGATGGCGAAGATCGCAAAAACAGCCGACCGTAAGAAGGTCATGGACACCAGCAAATCCACCGCCTGCCCCAAGTGTGGCAAGGAGACGCGCATCGTGAAGCGGACCAAGGATCGCGAACGGGGAGTCCCAGGCGGAGTCTACATTTCCTGCTCGGCTTGCGAATTTTACGAGAAGCTCTGAAGGGCGGCGGTTAGTTATTGGCTCGTAGCTGTTAGCGGGAAGGCGCGACCGGGTCGCGCCTTTTCAATTGCAGGCATGAGTTGCCGACAAGGGAGCACAGGTAACCACTGAACCTGACACGCACGACCCGAAGCCCAAGACCTTGGACCCAAAACCTTGGACCCAAAACCTTGGACCCAAAACCTACGACCAAACACCTGCCTTCACGCCATTTGTGCCAGGATCTCTCGCGTTTCCTCTGCCGGATCTTCCGCTTCCGTGATCGGCCGCCCGACTACGATATAGCTTGCACCCGACGCGATAGCCTCGGCTGGGGTCACTACGCGTGCCTGATCGTCGTGCTCGAAGCCCGCGGGCCGAACGCCTGGAGTCACGATCAGGAAATCGTCTCCCAGTTCCGCCCGCAGGGTCGCGGCTTCCTGGGCGGATGCGACCACGCCATGGCATCCGTTGGCCAGGGCGAGCGCGGCCATCCTCGACACCTGATCCAGCACACTGCCGCGCACGCCCGCGTGTTCCAGGTCGCGCTGGTCGAGGCTGGTCAGGACCGTCACCGCGAGAACCATCGTTGAAGCATTGGTGCTACGAGCCGCGTCCACCGCGGCCCGCAGCATTTTGCCACCACCGGCCGCGTGCACCGTCAACATGGTCACCCGCAGCCGTGCCGCTTCTTTCACGGCAGCTGACACGGTGTGGGGAATATCGTGGTACTTGAGATCAAGAAAGACGTGCCGTCCCGAAGCGACCAGGTCGCGCACGATCTGCGGGCCCTCGGCGGTGTAGAGCTGCATGCCGACTTTGTAAATGCGGGCAGAGTCGCCCACGGCCGCCACGATCTTCTGTGCTTCGGCCGCGGACGATACATCGAGGGCGACAATCAGTCGCTCGCGCGAATCTGGCATCTAGGGGAGTGTAACGGGATTAATTCAGATGCGCTACTGGTCGTAGCTCAGCCACGGTCTGAGGTGCCTCCACCAGGTCCAGGCGAACCTGCTGCAGCCCACGGTTCTTCATGCCTAACGCTTGGGCAGCTCCATAAGACATGTCGATGATCCGCCCGTCGACTACCGGACCCCGGTCATTGATGCGTACCACAACCGCTCGGCCGTTGCGCAGGTTTGTGACCCGCACATAGGTTCCCAACGGCAGAGTCGGGTGCGCAGCCGTCAAATCGTACATGTTGTAGGCTTCGCCGCTGGCCGTGTCTTTGCCCTGGAAATAGCTGCCATACCAGGAGGCCGTCCCAACTTGATACGGCTTCGATCGTTTCGACGACTTAGTGGCGGGTCTCGGCCGCGATGCCATCGGGCCATTTCGACTGTCGGCCGAGCCCGAGTTTCCCTGAGCCGCTCCCAGGCTGGCGACGCACAAGAACACCGCCAGTCCATGAGCTATACGTCTTCGCATTCAGTTCACCTCGCATAAAAGGTTCGGACCTACGTAGTTGTTTCCCGTTCCGCTTTTGGCCAAAGGTTAGGTGATGCTACCGGGCTCGGCGAAGGGCTGTCAATGGTGCATTCAGTGTTACAAGATTACCAGCTAGTTATTCATATCTCACGTAACCTATTGTAAGAGTTCAGTAACCATCGACATTGACCTGCAAACAAACGACTTAAGTGTTTATATAATGGTAACTACCACCTCGGCTACGGTACTGGAAAATCTTACAAGTTCCATGGAATCAACTTGTTAGCTCGGCATCGAGCGCTAAGATCTTGTCAAATCAGTCGCTTGCGGCCATTTTCAAGGCACGCTTCCGCAGAAAAAATCGCTCCCGAGCTTCTTCACAGGGCTGTGGAAAGGCGGTTTGGGATAGATTTGCGAGTATGCCAGACACTCCGAGTGTCGTCCTGACCATCGCCGGCTTCGACCCGTCGTCGGGCGCGGGAGTCACCGCCGACATCAAGACGATCGCTGCCCACGGCTGCTACGGGGTGGCCTGCATGACTGCATTGACGGTGCAGTCGACCGCCGGAGTGAAGCGGGTGGAGCCTTGCGCCCCGAACCTGGTCGCCGACACCCTGCGTGAACTGGCCGCCGACGTGAAGTTCGGCGCCATCCATGTCGGGATGCTGGGCACCGGGAAGGTGGCGGCCACCGTGGTCGAGTTCTTGCGCCAGGAGAAACCGCCCAACGTAGTGCTCGACCCCATTCTTCGGTCCACGTCAGGCGCGGACCTGGTGGACGCCGAAGGCCGCAAAGTCATCGCCGAGCAGTTGCTCCCCCTGGCAACTGTAGTGACCCCCAATGTCGACGAGGCCGCCGCTCTCGCCGGGTTCCCGGTTTCGAATATCGACCAGATGCGGGCGGCGGCGATCAAACTCCACGAGATGGGCGCCGAATCTGTAGTGGTCACCGGGGGAAATCTGGAGAAGGCCATCGATCTCCTCAGCTTCCAAACCAGGCGTGGCGTTGAGCAGGAAGTCTTCAAGTCGGAACGCCAGCGCTCCAACTCCACCCACGGCACCGGCTGCGCCTTCGCCACCGCGATGGCGTGTAACCTCGCTCTCGACCGCGGCTTGCCCGAGGCCGTGCTGCTGGCGAAAGCGTATGTCTCCGCCGCCATTTCCAAGGGACATCCTTTGGGGCGCGGGATCGGCCCGGTGCACCACCTTTACCGCATGCAGCAGCAGAGGCGGTCTGGCGCCATCACCGAGCCGGAGCCAGTTCATTAGAGGGCGCGCATGGAATAAACCGGTGGAACCGGGTCTGGCCGACTCGATCGCGGACTGCAACGATCTGGTTTTCTCAGCGACCTGCGCAGTTTTCTCAGCGATCTCTGCGGTGAAGAGCTTTTCCGTCAATCGGAAACGAGGAATGGAAATCCCAGGAAGAGACTCGAAGCTTGTAAGGGGGAGGGCGGAGAGAAAATCGGGGGGAGGATCTTCAGCTCAGCACAGCACAGGGGCCGGGGCGAGTCTAGTTCGCCGACTTCTTTAGAAGAATGCCCGCCAGGAACGCCGCGCTGGCGCCCAGCAGCCACTCGATCCGCCAAACTTGCACTGCCTGCCAATCCAGGGTGGTCTGGACGGTAAAGACCACGCTAACCCCGATGGCACCGACCAGGCATACCAAGCCGAGCAGGAATGCGACTAACGGCGGCGTAGGCAGACCCAGCCGCTGCCGCGTGCCGACAATCCAGCGCTCGATGTTGTGGAACTCCAGATGGCGAACCCAGTTCAGGCCCGCCCGCACCCAGTTTTTCAGCACGTGAGACGCGCCTAGTTCGGATCGCGTCGCACCGCACACGTGACAGAAGCGTGACCCCGCGATGAACTCCGTCTCGCAGCCGTCACAGACCTCAACCATCTCTGACTTGGTGTTTGACTCCAACGCGACCGGCGGCGCCACAACCGGGGGCCGCCAGAAATCCCGTTCGGCGTTATGTGCAACTTCCGACATGGAGCAAACCTCCTTAATGTGATCACATGGCAAGCCAGAGACCAAATGCTGGCCGCCATTAAACTGATGACAACATTAGAGTTAGCGGGAGCCCACAATCACTGCAAGTTATTTGTGACGAGCAAGATTTACCGCTATCTGGGGGAAAGATGCACGGCTTGCCGAAGATTATAGGGGGAAATTCCGGCAATTTGGTCGAAAGGGCAAGGTGACCGATTTGGTTCGCCCTGATCGGTTAAACTGGGGGGACCGGTGTCCTCTCCCGCGAAACCAACGTCGTCGGTCCCCGATCGCAAGCTCGAACCGTCTTGCGCCTTGGGGTGCTTGGTGGTCCTGGGAATGACCTGCGGCCTGCTTTTCGGTCAGCAGCCTGCGGCCACGGGAGATCCCAAGACGATCTCCTACCGTCCGGCCGACCCCCTGAACGCCACCGCCTTCGACCGCTTCTACAACCTCGACCACGACCGCGCTGTCACCAACTTTCAGCGCGTGCTCGACCGCCACCCCGACGATGCGTTCGCTGTCAACCACCTGCTGACCGCCCTGCTGTACCGCGAGCTTTATCGGATTGGCGCCATGAACACCGCCGAGTACTCGAACGACAGTTTCATCGGAACGGCGCATCGCCCTGCCGACCCCAAAGTGAAGGCGCAGATCAAGAGCCTCACCGAGCGCGCAGAAAAACTGGAAGAGAACAAACTGAAAGCCAACCCCGACGATGTCGACGCCCTCTACGCGCGCGGCATCACCCGCGCCCAGTTCTCGACCTACACGGCGCTCATCGAACGAGCCTGGTTCTCGGCCCTGCGCAACGCCGTCGGGGCCCGTCACGACCATGAACGCGTGCTGGAACTCTCGCCGCAGTACATCGACGCCAAACTCGTAGTCGGAGCCCATAACTACGTGATGGGCAGCCTCCCCTGGGGAGTAAAAGTAGCCGTTGCGCTCGTCGGCTTAAGCGGCAGCAAAGATAAGGGCATCGAATACCTGTATGAGGTCGGCCGCAGCAGCGGTGAAAACAGCGTCGACGCGAGAATTGCACTGCTGGTGTTCCTGCGCCGTGAACATCGCTACGCCGAAGCACTCACGTTGCTGCGCGGCCTCATCCCGCAGTTCCCGCAGAATGTCCTGTTCGCACTGGAGGAAGCGAACCTGCTGCGCTCTCTGAACCAGAACCAGGAGGCCGCTGTGGTTTACCGCAAAATCTGGCAAGCCGGACGCGATGGCAAGTATCCCGGACTGCACTATGAATTCGCCGCGCAGGCCCTCGGCGACCTGCTACGCACGCAGAAAGACTACGCGGGCGCGGCCTCGGCATACGAACTCGTGGCGCAGGCCCCGCAGTCGGACCCCGAAATCCTGCAGAAAGCCAGCCTGGCCGCGGGCGAGATGTACGACCTGCAGCAGAAGCGCGACCTGGCCACGAAGAAATACGAAGCCGTCATCGCCATGAACGCAACCACCCCTCCCGCTGACGCCGCCCGCCGCCACCTGAAAGAGCCCTACCGCGCCGACTAGGCCCTCAAGCAAACCTCTAGAAATTGATGGTTGAGCAGCACACGAATTTGCAGCGCTGGCAACCTGCCAGCGGTCGCGAGGGCGGCCTTTCGCCGAGGCGATCTGGATCCGGGCCTCGCTTTAGCGATGCCCCCCCGTTCCCTTCCTGGGCCCCTTTAGGGGCTGGAGCTTCAGCTTACGGCTCCCCCTGGAACTTTCCGCCCCCTCCCGGCGTATCCTATGTGTGGGTGGAGGCTGAATATGTACTGCAACTACTGTGGCAAGGTCATTCAGGACGACGCCAACCTTTGTGCCTACTGCGGGAAACGCGTGGGTGCCGTGATGGCTCGCAAGCGCCTGGTGCGCCCCAAAGCCGACCGGAAAGTCGCAGGCGTCTGCGCCGGGATGGCGGAATATTTTGACCTCGACGTTACGCTGGTGCGTGTTTTGTGGATCATCATCACCTTCTTTACGGGGATTGTCTTCGGCGTCGTGGGTTACATTGTGGCCTGGATCGTGATGCCGGAGGAACCCCTCCACCTCGCCGTGCCGCAAGGGCAGCAGGTGCCGACCCCCTAGCGCGGCGGCAAGGAGCCTCGCGCTCAACTGGATTGACCCGGTGTCGAGCAAAACTCCCGGCATGAACCGCATTCGCAGCGGTGACGCCGAAATCGTCTACGCCGCAGTGGGCGACGGCCCGCCGCTGGTGCTTCTCCATCCCTTCCCGGCGCACCACGAATTCTGGCTGCCCGCCGCGCAAGCCCTCACCTCGCGTTACCGCGTTATTCTGCCCGACCTGCGCGCCCACGGCGACTCCGACGCCGGCAAGGGCCCGGCCACGATCGAAAAGCACGCCCTTGACCTCGCCCGGGTGCTCGATGACGCCGATGTCGGCCGCGCCCTCTTCTGCGGCGTTTCAATCGGCGGCTATATCCTGTTTGAGTTCTGGAGAAAATTCTGCGGACGGGTAGCCGGCCTCGTCTTGTGCGACACGCGTCCTCAGCCCGACACTCCCGAGGGCCGCGCCACCCGCCTGAAATCCGCCGAAGACGTGCTCGAGCGCGGCAGCGAGCCCTTCATCGACGGCATGATTCCTAAGCTGCTCGGCAAAACCACGCTGGCCGCTCGCCCCGACCTTGTCGACCAGGCACGCCGCATGATGCGGAAGATGTCCCCGGACGACATCGCCCAGGTGCAGCGCGGCATGGCCGAGCGCCCCGACTCCGTGCCCACGCTCAAGACGATCGACGTGCCCACCCTGATCCTGATCGGCGAAGAAGACAGCCTGTCGACGCCAGCCGACGGCGAACTCATGCGCCAGAACATTTCCGGAAGCCAGCTCAAGCTCATCCCCAAGGCCGGACACTACGCCCCCTGGGAGCAGCCCGAAGAAGTCGGAAAGCTAGTCCGGCAATTCGTTGATGCGCTGAAATAGAGACGATCTCTGAAAGCTTCTTGGGAAGGCAGAACATCACAACGTAAGGCGATCGATTCGTATCGGGGCGCGCCCTTCAGGACGCCGTACATGTGCGGAAAATAAGCGCGAGCTTCAGCCGCGGTCTCGCGCCCCTCTCGAACTGCCGAACACGCTAAGGGAGAGGGCTTCAGCCGCGTCGTTGCTGTCGGTTAATTGTGCCGGGCAGATGCCGCCCACCACCTTGTCATTCCCAGGCGCGAGCTAGCCAGGCAGGAGGAATCTGCTGCTGTCCCGCAGCCGGATGCACGTTTCCAAATGGATTCCCCAGGGGAAAGAGCGCGGCTTGAGCCGCGTCGCCCCACCCCTTTGCTACAATTCTCCCGCCATGATTGACACCGCCCTCGTTCCCGAGAAGACCACGGTCTCCGCCAAAGGCGACGGCCCCTCCGTCGACGTGAGCGCCACCGCGAACCGCGTGTTCCTGCTTACGCTCCACATCACTAACATCATCGAGCAGGAATCGCTGGATGTGAGCATCTACGGCTCGGCCAACGGAGCCGCCTTTGAACCCAAGCCGATCGTGTCCTTTCCGCAGAAGTTCTACCGCGGCCGGCAACCCCTATTGCTAGACCTGACTCAGCACGCCACCGTAAAGTTTGTGCGCGCCCATTGGGAAGTCAGCCGCTGGGGCCGCGGCACCGAAACCCCGATGTTCGAATTCCACGTCACCCTGAAGGAAGTCCCACCCGAGGTGCTGCGCGAAGCTAGAGCCGAAGCGAAGACGATGGCGTAGTAGGCAACTCAGAGGCTGTTCGGGTACCCAATAACGGATTAAGGGCTCTTGGTGCATGAAATGAGTTTTCTGAGCTCCAAACCCTCCCCTAAGGCTGCAAGCTCTCGACCGGCAGCAACTCCGCCGAACACCCCGCCCCATCGCACGACACCTTCGCCCGGCGGATGATTTTCACCGAGGACACATCCGGAAACTTCACGGGGAAAGTCTGACTCCGCAGTTTGTCGCCCACTCCCTGTAATGCCGCATCGCCGTCGAGATACTCGGCCCGGCCCGGTTGATTGGATTGTTCGAACACCAGCGCAAAGCGCGCCGACCCTTTGACCGCCGGCATGCCGGGAAGCTCTACCGTGCGCGCCTGCAGCAACTCGGCCGCTGCCCCGGCGATCTCTTTCTGCGCCTCATCCGGGCTGGCGCTCAGCCGCGTCACCTGCTCACGTGAGGCCTCCGCTTCCGGTCCTCCTGTAGCAACGGCCATCGCGAACATGTGCCGCGCCTTCTCCCGCTGATTCTCTTTCTCCAGAACCCGCCCCAGCCGGTTCCCGATCGTTCCCGACTGCGTCAGCATCCAGGCCGAATTCAGATACTGCATCGCTTCCAGCAAGTCGCCCTGTAGGAACTTTGCCCAACCAATGCGAGCCCAGCCCAGCGCCACCAGGTTCATCGCCGAGTACGCCGACGGACCCAGCCGGTCATATTCCCCCGAATCAAAATGGTCCCCGATATCGTCCAGCGTCTCGCGCGCGTCGTGCAGTGCCTGGTTCGGGTCCATGTTGTCTTTCAACGCCGACGCGAAAATATCGTTCCCGATATCTGGCGCCGACGATCCCGTCACCGCCTTCATCAGCGCTTCCGACTTCTCTTTGTTCCCGGAGCGGGCATACACCTGGGCGAGCGCGAGCTTGATCTGGGCATCGTCTGGCGGAATCGAAGCCGCGGTCTCCAACTCCACGCGCGCCTCATCGGCGCGCTTCATCTGCGCCAGAAGCAATCCCAGATTCTTGTGCGGAAGCTGGTCCGACGGCGTGATCTCCGCCTGCTTGCGGTAAGCCGCGACGGCGTCCTCCAGTTTGCCTTGCTGTTGCAGCTCCGCGGCCAGATCGCCGTTGGCGTGCGCGTGGTAAGGATCGATATCGATCTGCTTTCGAAAAGCCGCGATCGCGTCGTCATGCTGGTTCAGCCCCGCGTAGGCGCGGCCCAAATCGTCCCACAGATCCTTCTGCTTGGGATCCTGATCCGCCGAGCGTTTCAGCAGATCCACCGCCGCCTTGAAGTCTTGCCGCTGCAGCGCAGCACCCCCTGCGGTCCGCAACTCTCGCGGCGTGTTCGCCGCCCGTGCCTCCGACGCCACTGCCGACGCCGACGCCGGTGTGATGCTGCACCACAGCCCTTGTTCGGCCGCCGCGCTCGTGACCGTGCGGAACGACTCGAAGTCGGCTCGCCGCGTCGCCGGCAGTTCGTTGACCTTCAAGAGCATTCGCCGCTCGGCCGTGAGCGTACCCTTGCCCAGAACGTACGAAGAGGAATACTCCCCGAAGTCCCGTGTCATACGCACGTCGCTGGGGACATGAATCGTGTAATTCGCGGGAACCTGGATGTGCGCGCGATACACCCGCTCCTCAACCGGTCCAACGTCGATCGGCTCGGATCGATTTTTCTTCCCCGGCGCGACCATGCGGGCGCGGCCCAGGGGCGGCAGCACCGCAAAGCTCGCTCCCGAACTCGGCACTATGAAGTAGCCATCCCGGTGAAAGTGATACGTCGCGTGGAACGGCTTGCCCGTGTCTTCCAGAGAATCGATGTGCACATCCGTCACGTCCCCGGCCAGGCCCCACACCGCCGACAGGTAACGCAGCACCGGCTCCCACTGGGCCTCAGGCACGCGCCGGAAGGACATGCGGACCGGCAGGTCGCTGTCGCCCTGGGCGGTGATTTCGATCCTGGCATCCATTGCGCCCGGCTCCGTGTATTTGCCATCGATGTTCATCGCGAGCAGGTTCTTGATGGGCGCGTCCGCCAGCGTGCGGCGCAGGCCCGCCTTGCTGTCGTTCGAAGCCAGCAGGGCCTGCTTGTTGCGCAGCTGATACATGATCAGCCCGTACGGCGCCACCTCGGCGGTCGAGTCGAGCCAGGTGAAATCGGAACTCTTGTCGAACTGCACCGCCGTGATCACGTGATCGAACTGTGCCGGGGACGGAACGTCGGGATCAAGCTTGCGACTGCTCCCAATCAGCACCGGGTAAGCCTGAATCCCCTCGGCGCGCAACAGAGACTGCAGCAACGTGTGCTTGTCCTTGCAATCGCCGTAGCCGTTCTCCAGCACCTCCGACGCCGCATGCGGCTGCAACCGCCCCACCCCGAACGACAAGCTTACATACCGGATATTGCGCGCCACGTAGTCATAAAGCCGGCGCGTTTTCTCCCCCTGTGTCGTCGCGCCCTGGGTCAGTTCCGTGGCTTTGCGACGCACTCCGTCGTCCACCACCACGCGCTCGCCCTGTAACCCCGCGTACCAGTGCGCGACCGCTTCCCAGTCGGCGAAGGTCGTCAACTGGACGTCCGGTCCGGGATAGTCGTCTCCCTCGTCCTCGCGATCGGCTTTCCGGTCCGGAGCGAAATCCTTGATGGTCCACGTGTAGACGCGCCGGTCGCCCTCTTCGCGCACCTCATAGGTGTGATCGGGACTCTTCAGCTTCACCACTCGCGTCTTCGGAATATCGATTTCCAGGCTCCCGTCGACCACCGCCGCATGGGTAGGGAAGACGTGCTCGTACCAGAACTCATTCGGCGCCAGCGGCTTCACCTTCGTCACGGTGTGATACTCCAGCACATCGCCCGCCTGCAGGCTCACCACCGACATGTGCCGCTGCCGGTAGTCGCTGTACATCGGCGCTTCCTTCAGAACGTCGGGAGCGAAATCCTGCGCGCTGCCCGGCGCTGTCTCGACCGTCTTCCCGTCGGGCTTTCGTACCCGCACGTAGTCGATCTGCAACTCCTCGGTGGCCGACGAGTAGCCAAAGATCAACTGCCCCATCTCCTCCACGCCCGCCTGGCTCTGCACCCGGATGGCGGCCGTGGTGTCGCGAATCCCCGTGCCGTCGTTTTCAAAACGCACCAGGTTGCGAATTTTCTCGTAGACGAGCGCTTCCTGTGAGGTGTCGGGCTTGGTAGCAGGTGGGGAAGTCTGAGCTGCGATCGAAACGGCAGAGCCCAGGGCAAGCAACAGCGTCACCGAACGACGGAGCATGCATGGGTTGTAATACGACGGGGAGTGAAAATCAAATGAGAGACGACGCTGTCACCGGCAGGCGTGATGGCTCCCGTCCGCCGGAACCGGGCCTCCCCGCGCGCCATATCCGCTATATTAAATAGGCATGAAATCGGGCCCCCGCGTCACCATTCATCCGGCGAAGCATGTGGAAGGCAGCCTGCGTCTGCCCGGCGACAAATCCATTTCCCATCGCTACGCCATGCTGGCCGGAATCGCGGAAGGGAAGTCGCGCCTGGAGAACTACTCCACCGGCGCCGATTGCGCCAGCACATTGAACTGTCTGCGCTCGCTCGGCGTCCACTGGGAATGCACCGACGCTGCCGCGAACGTCATCGAAATCGAAGGCCGCGGGCCTGCGCTCATCCCGCCCACCACACCACTCGACTGCGGCAACTCCGGTTCGACGATGCGCATGCTGAGCGGCATCCTCGTAGGACAAGACTTCACCAGCGAGATGTTCGGGGACGAGTCGCTTACTCGCCGCCCCATGGCTCGGATCATGAAGCCGCTCTCGGCCATGGGCGCGAAGATCACCGCCGCTGCCGAAGACCGCCCGCCCCTGCGCATCACCGGCGGTCAGCTGAACGCGATCCAGTACAAGATGCCGGTTGCCAGTGCCCAGGTGAAATCGTGCGTGCTGTTCGCCGGCCTTTTTGCGAATGGCGAGACCTGCGTGGAGGAGCCGCTTCGCACCCGCGATCACGGGGAGGTGGCCCTGCGCGCTTTCGGCGCGGAACTCAGCCGCAATGGAAATTCCACCCGCATCGCCGGCGGACAGAAATTGCAGGCCATCGAAGCCCGTGTCCCCGGCGATCTTTCCAGCGCCGCGTTCTTTTTCTGCGCTGCGGCGTTGTTCCCACGCTCGCAATTGATCGTGGACACGCTCCTGATGAATCCCACCCGCGCCCGCCTGCTCGACATCCTCATCGGCCTGGGCGTCCGCATCTCGATCACCCAACTCGAAGAGCAGCATGGCGAGCTGGTGGGCACCGTCCGCGTCGAAGGCCAGCGCCTGAAAACGGCCGAAATTGCCGGCGCCGACTCTGCCGCCCTCATCGACGAGCTCCCCGTTCTCGCCGCCATCGCGCCCTTCACCGAGCAGGGCATCCGCATCCGCGACGCCAAGGAGCTTCGCGTCAAGGAATGCGACCGCATCCAAGCCATCACCACCAACCTGCGCGCCATGGGCGCCGAGGTCGAAGAACATGAGGACGGTGTGGCTATTCCCGGCAGCCAGAAACTGCACGGGGCCGAGCTCGACTCGTTCGGGGATCACCGCATCGCGATGGCCTTCGCCATCGCCGCCCTGCGGGCCGAAGGCGACACCCAGATCAATGGCGCCGACGCCGCTGTTATCTCTCTCCCGTCTTTTTTCGAAGCCTTGGAAAGCCTTGTCCAGCGCTAGTTTCAGCGCCCTCTTCCGGTAGTTACCCGCCGCGGTTACTGGCGTCATCTTCCGAAGCAGCAGCTTCTGTCCAACAATGGAACTCGTTCCAATTGCGAGTCACAAAACCGGGGACGAGGAAAGTTTCATGAAATCCAGACTGGCATTCGCAGTTCTGCTGTTGGCGTCTCTGGCTCAAGCCCAGGATGCGAAGAAGTACCGCACCGGCCAACTGCTCCAAATGGAATCGCTGCAGTGCACCGTGTTTGAGAATCCGAGCTCCGCCGCGAACGCGGCCGACGCCACCATTTGCCAGGAATACGTGGTGCAGGGCGACGATGTCCTGTTCCACCTGCGTCCCAAAGACACGAAACACGCTGTGCTGCTGCCGGTTGGCAAAGAAGTCGGCTACCGCATTGACGAAGACCGATTTTTCCTTCGCACCAGTACCGACGGCAAGAAAGAACGCGAGTACCTAGTGGTCTCGATTGAGTCCCGCGGAAGATCCGACAGCACTGTTCAAACGGCAATGAAAGTAAACCACCTTCAGTAAGGGTGAAATAGGCAGTCCGATCGCGGCGCGGACAGCCAGGTGCGCGTCGTTTTTTTTGTGTTCGGCCCGAAATTCGAAAGCAGCGGCGGAAGCGCGCTCAGCGACGTAACCACCGGCAACACGGCCGCCGCTGTCTACCCCGGTCTCGGGGTTGAGGGATTCGGCGGTCCCATCGGATTGCGCCTGGAGGCTGGGACAGGATTTAGTTCAAGAACAGAACCCACAACACCTCAGGGTGACCCTCGGCCCAACCATCCGTTTTTGGTCTCGGACCGAATCGCCCTTCTTGAAGCCACGCGGCGGCCGCATCCCCGGCCGCCGCTCTTGCGAATTCCTTCAACCCGCCATCCAATCGCTGATCCGCTGTACTCCATGTGATAAAGTACCTATCCAACTGCTGCCTCCGGGACCTACTCCGGCAGCGATCCGCCACTCGTCCAACCCTGCACCAGGAGGATCCCATGTCGACCGTCTACGATCTGGTAAAAGACCGGCGGGTGTACTCCATCGACGCCGACAAGACCGTGCTCGAAGCCGCCCGTTTCATGATGGAACACGGCATCGGTGCGTTACCCGTGTTGCGCAACGGCGAACTCGTAGGGATTTTCTCGGAGCGTGACGTGATGAATCGCGTGGTCGCGGCCGGACGCATGCCCGGCACCACCAAGGTCTCCGAAGTCATGACCGCCAACCCCCGCGGAGTGGACGTCGAAGAATCCGCGGAAGAGTGTTTGTTCCTGATGAAGGAGTTCGGCTTCCGTCACCTGCCCATCGTCAGCGGCAAGCAGCTCAAGGGCCTGGTCTCGCTGCGCGACCTCCTCCTCAAGACCAGCGCCAAGCGGCAATCGGTGGCCTAGCGACAGCTCCGTTTGACAAGCGCTACTCTCTACTAACTGTCATCCGGGCGAAATCAGTTCCCAGCCGAACGCAGTCGAAGGACTCCGCGTCAGCTTGCAGTACCACTGTCCTTATAGTCTTTCTACCACTGCTCGTTCGGCCCTAGTTCCGCTTCCGCAAAATCAGATCCCCCTGCTGGGCGGGTACCGCGAACGGAAACTCCACCACTCGATCCCCCAGCGGAATGCGCAATACAAATTCTTCCGGCTTCTTCCACTCCCCGATCCATTTGCTTTTGGTGCTGAACAACACCCAGCCGCTCGCTTCCGGGTTGCCGGCGCCCAGCTGTACCCCCCGCAAAGTGTGCTTGGTCAGAAAGTCCAGAAACCCGATCATGTCTTTCTGGTAGGCCTCCACGTATTGCTCGCGTTCTTCTTTCCGCTCGGGATGCTTCTCGATCTCCCGCGCCGTCTGGTGCTCAAGCTCGTCCGCATCATCCTGCGCCTGCCGCGCAAACCCTTCCGGATTCAGCGAGCTCTGCGTGACCTTGAAGTGTTTGACGAACTCGAGCGTCGCCAGGGCCGGACTGACCGCCAGCGTGCCCTCTCCCCGGTACCGCACCGTAAGCTGCACGCTGAAGAACGGCTCCATTCGCCGGTGCACTTTCTCGAGTTCCTGCGAATCGACCGCCAGGATCACGCCGTATTCCGCAGTCCAGAGGGCATAGCGATACTTGCCGTCGTCGTCGCGCGAGAACGCGCAGCCCGGTTGTCCCTCGGCCCAGCGCAAGACGGCCGGCGGTGTTTTGTCCTTTCCCGGAGAAGCCTGGGCGCAAAGATGGAATACCGCTGGCATCAGGATGGCCAGGGCGGCTACGGGCAACGCAGACTGAATGGAAAAGCGAAACATGCGCCCGGTCAAAACAGTTCCCCTCAAGGTTTTCACACCCAGCCCGCGGGCCGCCACGCGATTCTTCGATGCCAACAAAAAAGACCGGCCGCTGTGGGGCGGCCGATCTGCACAAATCGATCCTCCACTGCGCCTATTGCACGGTGAAGTCGGCGGTTTGGGTCGTATTGGTGCCGTTGGCCGCGCCCGTCACGGTGACGGTGTAAGACCCGGTCGTGGTTCCGCCACCACCACCTCCGCCGCCGCCACCGCCGTTTCCGCTGCCGCACGCCATCATCAGGAGCAATCCGGTGAACGCCAGGCACACCAGAACGGCGCTTAGCAGTCTCCGCTTCTTATTTCCGAACAGGCCCGTTCCCGCCAGCAGCAGTCCGGGAAAAGGCAGCCACAGCGCTGCGGGCGTGATGCTCGTCGCTCCCGTATTCGACGTCGTGATGGTCAACGTCGCGGTCTTCGAGTCGGTCCCATTGGCCAGCGCCACCGGAGTCGTTACCGCGCACGTCGGCGGCTTCGTCGTGGCCGGGGTGATTCTGCAACCTAGACTCACGCTGCCCACAAACCCGGTTGAGGTCACCGTCACCGTGGATGTTCCGTTACTTCCGCGGCTGATCGCTTTGGGCGATACGGCTCCGACGGCGACCGTGAACGCCGCCGTCAGTGTCTGTGGCGTGTACTTCACCACAAACGCGGTCCTCGGGCTGGGAAACGCCGCGTTGGTTGTCTTGGAAGGGAGGTTGGGATAAACGCTGTTGGGGATGGTCGGGAAATCACTGGAGATCGTCTGCCCGGTCACGTAGATGTTCGGTGGATTCGTCGTATCCAGTGCAATGTCGGCGATCTTGGCCTGGTCTTCGTCCTTCGACCCGCCCAGGTAGGTCGAGAGCATCAGACTGGCGCCGGCGGTGTTCAGTTCCGAAACAAACGCGTCCGTTCCACCAGCCAGCGCGGTCTGGGGCGCGCCGGTACTTGTCGGAAAGTTGCTCGACGTCGTGTATCCCGTAACGTACGCATTGTTGCTGCTGTCGAGCGCAATGGCCAGCCCGTCATCCGTTCCGCTTCCCCCCAGGTACGTCGAATAGACCAGCGCAGTGCCGGTCGGGTTCAGCTTGGTTACGTACGCGTTGGCCGTGCCGTGCAAAGAGTTGGGGGCGATCCCGCCTTTGGTGGGGAAGTTTGACGAGCCCGTGATGCCCACTACGTAGGCGTTCAACCCGCTGTCGACCGCGATCTCATTGGCGTCATCTCCGCCGCTGCCGCCCAGGTAGGTGTTGTAGATGTAAGCGCCAAGGTTGCCTGGCTGAGCCACTACAAAAGAGTCGTCCTGTCCGCCGTTGCAATTTCCGTCAGTTCCGCATCCGTTCTGAAAAGCCGGATTGACCCCAGGGTTCTTGGCTGTGAAGTCTGTGGAGAGGGTCACGCCGGTCACATAAATGTTCCCCGTGGTCGGGTCGACCGCGACTCCAGTCGCCACGTCGGCCAGAGATCCACCCAGGAAGCTGGAATAGAGAAAGACACCGGTCGCGCCGTTGATCTTGGTGACAAAGCCGTCGCTGTTGCCGCCGCCATACACTGCCTGTCGCGCGCCGACTGTAGTCGGGAAATCACCGACCGCCGACGATTTCGTCGAACCCACTACCACGATGTTATTCGAGGCATCCAGCGCCACTCCGTAGCCCACTTCATCCAGCAACCCGCCAATGTAGGTGGAGTACACCACGCTGGTTCCATCCGCGCTCATCTCCGCGACGAACGCATCCTGCCCCCCTACCAGCTTCGGTTGAGCGGGGGCGTTTCCCGTTCCTGCCGGAAAGTCAGTCGACGTCGTCGATCCCACAATGTAAGCCTGCTTGCTCGCATCGAGCGCAATCGCGTTCCCGCTATCGTCACCCGTGCCGCCCAGATACGTGGAATAGACCAAAGCCGTCCCGTCCGCGCTCAACTTCGTTACGAAGGCATCCGAAGGAGCCTGGAAACCCGCCGAAAGTCCGCCCTTTTTGGGGAACGTCCCGTTGGAAAACGTCTGCCCCGTGATGTAGGCCGAGCCCGTGCTGTCCACCGCGATCCCAAAGCCGTCGTCCTCAGAATTCCCTCCAAGGTACGTGGAATACACGATGCTCGGATCGATCACGAGCTCCCGGCTGCGGTCGTATTCACCCACTGCCAGGGCCACTTCCTTGCCCTTCACAACGAAGCGGGCATTCACCGGCTGGCGCTGCTCACCCTGCTTCTGGTAAGCCACCGGCTTGCGCAGGCGCACGTCGCCCGCGGCCGAGGTCAGCACCAGGTCGCCGGCCTGGTCGGTCGCGATCTTCTTCGCCCCGTCGATGCCCAGCGCAATCGCCGCCGGACTCGCGCCCGGCTTCACGATAAAGTCAAACTCCAGCTCCCGCTGTTGCCCGTAGAAGGTCAGGTCCACGCCGGGATAAATCCCGTGGTAGTTCACGTGCGCGAACTGCGGTACGTTGCGCGTCCACTTGCTGGCGTCGCGCCCGATGATGTAATTCGTATGGCCCGCCAGCTGGCTTTCGCCTTCCACCTGCGTTGTCCGGTTGGCGCCCAGCATCTCCATACGCAACACTGCCTCGGCATGCGGATGCAGTTTCCGCGGCCTGGCCAGCGGGCTCGCTGACGCGACATTCTCGGCCGCCCGCACCGGCAGCGTGAACACGGCCTCGTTCGCAGTGAGGAACAGGTCGTAACGCGAACTACGGGAGAGGAACTTCACCTCAGGATCGGTCTGGCCCTGGTTCGGCTCGAACGATAGTGGCAGGTTGCCGTAGCTGGCCGCCACCTGCGCCCGCTCGTGCGCGGTGGCCCGCTTGCCCGTGGGAGGCTCAGGGGCAATCGACGGCGCGTGCGACTGCCTCATCGCCGCGAGAAACAATCCGGTGCCCACCAGCCCGGCCACGACTACCGCCGTCCAGCCCGCCTTACTGCCCAAACGAGATCCTTCTTTAAACAACATGTTCCTCCTCCAATACACCGGTCAACGCACCAGATGGAATTCGGAAATCAGAATGAAAACGGAGATTCAACCTCGAGACCGAGGTAGAAATCCCCTTTGGCCCGCCGAGTCAGACCCTTGCCATTGAATAAGCTGCGCTGAATCGGAGTATTCCCTTTGCCAGTGGGGTTGTCAACGAATGATCGATTGCACTTTAGATACCACGGGCCGTGTCCGAAAGTTCCGTGTTCTAAAGTTCGAGCCGAACCGCCGCGTTAGAGAAATCCATTATGCCGCTGGAAAGTCGTCAGGCCACCGTGCTCAAAGCCAGGTGCAAGAAAACACAAGAGAAGAAGATCCCAAGACGGTTGGAGCCCAGAAACAAGTTGTGTCGTTCGTACCGCAATCAAGACCGACCGGCAAGTTCCGGCCCGATCGAAATGCCAGGCTCGGGATGTCGGTGTCGATTGCCTGAGCAGTCTCACGGCTCGTAAGGAGATTCTCACCCTGCGACGCCAATCACCCCGCGAAGCGATGTCAGCGACCGATGCCAGCCCGCCCGAAGCAGAACTAAGTGCTTTTAACTGTGTTCGATTGATTAGACCGAACCTAGCGGGCGCGCAGCGAGCAAAGCCCTTTTAAATCGCTGCTGTAGTCGTCCTACCTAGCGGATTCAATCACTTAAGTCGGACCAACAATATCTGAATCGGGGCGAATCTCTCTCAGTCGGGGCCAGTTGTACAACGCACAAGAGGCAAAAGCTCCGGGTTCGGTTAGGTGATCGGAGGAACCGTGAAAGGATGATTCGTTTCGGATCGTAGTCGTAGGTTTGCTGATCTTTCTGTCTTACAGTCTGTCTCGTTTGACAAACCGTAGTACGTCTACGCAATCCGCGTTGTGATTCTGCGCTTCTTGCTCGGCTTCGCTGTCGTTCTCGAAGGGATATGGAAGGAGTTCCGGCGACAAAAGTAAACCCCGCAGCACGGCATTGCGGTTGACCAGCGACGGGGGCTGCGCTCTCCATAGTGTCTGAAGAATTCGCGCAGAAGACCCGCAGCACGATGACTTCTGCAAGGCGGACGTACCGCTCAATCGTTGAAGCCTGCAGGTTGCTGTCCTCCTCTCCCGCCCCGTCTGTTGGGAGGCCCTCCCCCAGAACTTCCTCCGCTCTGTGGCGAACAAAAGACGAATATGCTACCATGCCCCGCATGGACGAAGGCCGCAAGCCGGTACTGGGGATCATGGCTGCGATTCTGACAGCCATTCCCATGCGCACAGCGAGCGACCTGTTCGGCACGCCTAGTAGTAGTCCGGAGACCGACAACTGATCTCGGCTTCGCTCCAAATGGGCGCGGAAGATCATGGGGCAGATTGACCGCTGCCTGTCCGACGAGCCTGAGCGGCGGCTCTGACACTCTCGATTTTGCGCTTTAAGGGCTAAGGAAGAGGAACCCCGCGAAGGTTTCTTTGTTCAGGAGAGAACCCGACAAAAGAGGGGTACCCAACGCGGGGCTGTGAAACACTCGTTTCTAGGGTATTGAATTGATTGGAAGCGTACTTCTAAGTGGGGCGGAAAGCTGGTCAATTTTGACCGCTCCCGTGCCATCCGCGCTGTTGAACATGCTCGGGGTCTCAACCATGACCACAGTGTGAACGTAGTCGTTCGCCGCCCGTCTAAGAATCTCTTTAGTACATTCCCTCCCATGTCCAATCTCACTTCAGTACTGAAATAGGTCCAACAGGGACGCAACCAGATCACCGCTCAACTCGGACGCGTTAATAACGCACTGTTCGCGCTGAATGGGACAAGCAAGAACGGAGCCCGCAAAGGAACAATGTCGGCTGCGAGGCGGGGCACCGATCCCCGCTGCTCAACGAGCGCGATGGGCGTTTCAATCACTGCCCGCAACGGAACGCTTTCGCTATCCGCGCGGAGGGGAATCGCGGCTGCACGGAGGGCGCGATGGGCGAAATGGAAGACTGCGAAGAAAAAGTAATTCTCCTACTCAAAGCAAATGCGATGCCCGTCGTGTTCAAGCGAAAGCACGATATGCGTGGATCGTCCAATTTGCGAGTTTCAATAGCAACAGTTGTCCAAACTCCAAGGTTAGAACCAAGCCGATTCGCGCTTGCTCACGCTCTGGCACACCTGGATGTGACCCCGCGCAAAGACTTCCCCAAGCAGAGCTGAGAGCGGTCTTTTCGTCTACCGTAAGAAAACTTATTTCTGTCAGATAATCGATCCGATTAGCCGTTCCGTCCGGCAGTTTTGTTGAATGTGTTCCATGCTTATCTGCCTCGATGCTGATCGCGTCTATCAACGCTTGTATCAGACTTCTGGATTCATTCAGGGATGAACCGTATTTCCCGTCCAAGTAAAGGAAATGGGCATCCGAGACGTGCTTCAACACTGTGGGAATATCGGGTATGCCGCTTTCCTGCACCAAGCGAGCCAGAGTATCTTCCTCTTCCCGCGCGCTCACAGGGCCTTCCAACGGCACGAGCCTCAGCTTTTCCTGGTCAACCGCGAATCCGTCTAACTGAAGTGAGCGAAGGACAGACTCACCCGTTGGGAGGGTGGTTAGCGTTGCTAAGGCTGCCAATCGTTGAATGAACATTTCGCCCCAACGCTTCGCTTCAGTTTCAGAGAGGCATCCACCCGTGATGCTGTGGCTGTCTGATGCCTGGCTGTATTGCGAGTAGAAAAAGCGCCCATCTCTTAGCTCGAATAGAATGCGCTGCCAATTCCAGTGATAAAAGTCCTCGGCATGAATCACGAACCAGGCAGGGAAGTCCCGCGCGTAGAGCAGTTCAGTGTAGTTAACCGGTACTTCTAAAAGGGACGTCTCGCCAGACAACTCCCGAAGCGCACACATCAGCTCAACGATTGTCTTCTGCGAGAGCGATTTGGCGGCCATGCACGGGATTGTAGCACTGGCCCGTCACGCTGAACGCGATTTCCGATGGCAAGGGCTCGGGAGTGATGTCGCTGTGAAGCAGGGAACACCCTCACAATTCTCTCGCTGGGCAGAGCGGATTTCTATCGGAAACTATGGAGAATAAGTTGGGAATCGATTGTTGACGCCCCCCCGTTTACCCTCAGAGCGATTGAGCAGGTACCACGCCGGTGGTATCACTCGGGCACGCTTGGGCTATTCCACTGACCGTACAGACGCGACTACTGTGTGCCTCGCTGGCGGTCTCGGGGAAGAACTCTTGAGGGCACTCACTCTTGAGAGGGGGAGCCTCCGAACCGCCAGCAACCAAGGAGAGCTGGGGTTTTGATTTCCCTTCCTCAAACGGATCCGACAATCACGGGGGCCTTGATGAATTTCGCGCCGTCTAGAACTTGGCGGGCTGCTTTATCGTCTTCCGCTTCAGATCTAAGGCCATTCCACGCATACAAACCGGCAGCGGAAGCGGCACTTAGAAAGCCACTGGTTCCTTGCTGAATCAAGTAATCAGCGTCAAACGCGGCGGATCGACCGGGCTGGAACCGACACCCGCAAATTGACCCGGGGGTGGCTTCTGGATCAATTCCGATTGAGCGCCCCGAACCCCTCAAGCGAGCCGATCTTTGCTACTATGAAGGGGACCGCTCTAAGCCTTAACAACGTTCTGAATCGTCAGATTCTCCCCGTGCTCAACGCTTGTGCTGACTGTGGCAAGCTTGCGAAAGACCACGGCAAAGAGAAGCACGAATACAAGCGCGTCGCCGGGCGTCCTGAGGGGCGCGGGTGGCACGCTTTCCGGCGCAGGTTTGCGACGAACCTGCATGCCTTGGGAGTGTCGGATAAGACGATCCCAGGCCATCCTGAGGACGCAAACGTCGCTGTGACGCAGAGCTACATCAAGACGCTCGATTCGCAGAGCATTGCGGCGATGCGTCAGCTAGAATCTCTCGGCGATGCGAAGCTGATTTCGGCCGGCGCTGAACATCAGCTTTGAAAGTTGTGCAACGGCTGTGCAATTTGTGAAGTGGTTGGTTCCGCGTAAGTGGTGACCATTCAGCGGATGGGCGCGTAGCTCAGTTGGTAGAGCAATGCCCTTTTAAGGCATGGGTCGCAGGTTCGAATCCTGCCGCGCTCACCAAGACTTCAAAGTACCTAGCTGATTTCGGCAGGGTTGGTTTCGGGCACCCCCGGACACCCAGAGCCAGGGAAACTCTAGTTTCTACGCCGTTGCGGTAACGCTCCGCGCTTTCAGCTTCTCTCAGAATCCCGCCGGAAGAACCATTTGCACGACCTTCTTGTGGGCTTCCTGCTGATCGGCGGAAACCGCCTGTGCGTAGAGCTCCAGGGTAATCTTTGGGGTTGGGTGACGAAGCTGTGATTGTGCGACTTTCACATTCTCCCCGTTTGAGATCAGCAATGTCGCTAGCGACCGGCGTAGCGTGTGCCATCCGATCGGTGCTTCCTTGCTGCTCTTGATTCCAGAGATTCTCTCGATTACGGGACGGATGTGACGACGGAAGAGAATCTGATAGGTGTATGGAGTCTTGCCATGATAATGCGGGCTGGCAAAATCCAATCCTCGTCCGATCGATAGGCCGTGTTTTCCCGCCAAAGACGAAGCACTTGTAGTACCGACTCCGCCAGTGGCAGGGGGTTGTTCCTGCTTTTGGTCGCCTACAATTCGCCTTCGACCATAGCAAATTCGGACTGAAGGATTCCTGTCTCCCATCCGACGTTTTTCCACTTCAATGCGATCAACTCCGAGGCGCGGAGAGCCGTGACTGCATCTACGAGCGCATCGGCAACTGCTCCAGCGTTTGACGAACGACATCGGGCGCAAGAACCACACGGCGTATTGAGATTCTGCTGCTTTGGCGAACGCCCGTCGAAGCACCGCGATGGCCGGGGCTCCCTCCTTGGCCGCAGACTGGATTGCGTTCTACCAACTCCCAGCGGACCCCGTGCAGAGGCGCCCTCCGATGAGGTCGTTCCCTCCGCGGAGAAATTGCGAATCCCAAACGTTCGCACGAAGCAAGTGAAATCCTCTATCTTGTGGGCTGCACGCAACGAAGTGACATTGTTCGAGACGCCGGATTCTGGGCGTTCCGGGCACCCAGACTCTGCGACCGCTGCCCATCACCAATCTCGATTCCTGCTGCCAAAGCAGCCGGGCGCAGATCGATCGGTGACGAGGATTCCCGCGCACATCGGAATTTCCCATGCATCTTGAAGGAGGGAAAAACCCACTCTCGTCCTGCGGGTCTGTTGAGGATGAAAATTTTCCAGTCACGCCAGCCGCTTCAGCGGTTCGGATGATCGTGCCGAGGTTCCCCAGTGGGGACGGTCGGGGCGCACAACGCCGCGTCCAAAGTAGAGATCATTGGGCTGACTCACTCCCGTGCCGTAGCCTTCGTAAAAGACGGAGTAACGGTAAACGCCATTGCTCCGGCGCTGATTGAGACAGACATGACCAGCAATCCAAACCCGAGCCCGGCTCTGATTCCGATGGGGCATTTCGGTTCGATTGCCGACGTAGCTTCGGTGGCGGTGATGCTGGCGATGAACGACTACATGACCGGGCAGACCATCTCGGTCAATGGCGGCTGGTACGAGCTAGTCCCCATCTCCACGAATCTCGCCTGCGCATCTGTTCTCCGTCTTCGAGTAAAGTATTAGCCGATGAAATTGACTTTCTGCGCCGTCGCCCTGCTCTTTACGATGAGTGCTGCCGCCCAAAACAAAAGTGAATTCGACGCGAAAGCGGCTGAGCGATTTGCAAATCTCGCGCTCGCTTGCGTGCACAAAGAGTACCCAAATCACATCAGCCACACGTTGAATGGTGATGCGGATGCCGCCCCACCCCGGAAACTAACGCCAGCTTTTTATGGCTGCTACGACTGGCATTCTTCCGTCCACGGGCATTGGCTCCTTGTTCGGCTGGTCAGGACCTTTCCAGACGCCCAGTTTGTGCAGCCTGCTCGCGAGGCACTGCGGCAGAGTCTCACTGCAGAAAACATGATCCAGGAGGCTGCATATCTCCGAGGAGAGGGACGAGCCAGTTTTGAGCGCCCGTATGGGCTGGCATGGCTCCTTCAACTGGTTTCGGAATTACGCGAGGGGGAAGATCCGCAGGCCAAAGAGATGGCGGCTAATTTGCATCCGCTTGAGGAAGCTGTACTGGAAAAGCTAAACAACTGGCTGCCGAAGCTCTCCAACCCTGTGCGGATCGGCGAGCACGACCAGACCGCTTTCGCTCTCGGTCTGATGCTCGACTATGCGCACGGCAATGGCGAACAGAAATTCGCCGAATTAGTCGTGTCCAAAGCCAAGCTGTTCTATCTCGGTGACAAGAACTGCCCGCTGGCGTATGAACCCTCCGGCGAGGACTTCCTATCACCATGCCTCGGCGAAGCGGACCTGATGCGTCGTGTGCTCCCCAGCCAAGAGTTCGCACGCTGGCTCCGAGAATTCATGCCCCAAATTTCCTCGTCGGACGACGATAAATGGTTACAGCCCGTTGTCTCGCCTGATCCAAGCGATCCGAAGCTGGCGCACTTGGATGGGCTCAATCTCAGTCGAGCATGGATGCTTGAGGGAGTCGCTGCTGGTTTACCGAAGAACGACAAGCGGCTAGCGTCGATCATGGCGACTGCCGAGGCGCACAGGCGGGCTGGCTTGGCGGCTGTGACAGGCGCGCATTACGAGGGCGGTCATTGGCTGGGAAGCTTCGCAGTCTATCTGGTCACAAAGCGAGGGATTTCAGGCTGGTTGCCGCTTCGGGGTTGACCGCTTCGCGCCTTCTCTTAGATGATTGAGAACCATGGACGTTGAACGCATTATTGGCGAGATTGAGCAGCTACAGGAAATGTTCGAAGCGCCGGATATTAGGCCACTCAGCGCAAGCGACATCTCTGCTGCCAATCGAAGGCATGACGAAATGCTCGCGCATAGCCCTTGGTTCCGGATTTGGCAACGTTATGGCGTCTGCTGCCGAACCGAATCCCCGATACTGCGACTTGGGGAAATTGAAAGCTAACGGTCATCAGCTAATGACTTTCCCGGTTCCGAGCATCTGCTTCGTCTTCTGGAGTCGCCGAGGACGTGTGTCCTCCTGCTTCGCTCCGGAATACCACACGATGAATTCTTTTTTGTGAGTGAATGACAGACTCTTGAGCTTCTGAGTGACGCTGTTGGAATCTCGATCTCTCGCTTCTCGGTATCCGGCTCAACTGGGATGGTCACGACATCACCCGCCTTTACCTCTGCGCTACGCCGCGCCTCGGCGTTGACAACGATGTACTATTGACCGCCCCGGTTCCCGACTGTGCTGCGCCAATCGTGGCCGTTGATGCTCACTTAGACAGGCACCTTGGCTTTGCCCCAGATATCTCGCGAGTTGAAAGGCACCATGAAATATGCACTAGCGTGAGCCCGTGACCCATCGCCCTTGAGCTTCGTCTTGAATTGCTTTCGCACGTTTCCCGCTCTAGGTCCTGACCAAGGGCAGCCCTGATTCCCTCATTTTGTTCCCGGCCTCTTTTCAGCGGGTAGGGCGGAATAATGTACGTGAACCAAACATCAGGTGTCGTGATGCTTTTGATAAATTTGGGTTTCCATCCCATGGAAGGAAACTGCCGATGCATCTTTTTTCGGGGTTGCTTCGAAATCCCAATTGAATTCTGCCCATGCCGAATCTGTGTACACACGAACCGAGATTTCATTGATCTTCAGGTTTCGCGAAGAATAGGTATCGCCTATATCATGGCGATAAGAGCCCATGATCTGCTCCACACCATGCCAGCGGCCTACAGGGTTGATGAGTGAGTCTTCTGACGAGTCACACCAGAAACGTGACGCCAACTTGGGATCGGCTTCATCTGCAGCCTTCGCGTACCTTGAGATCAACCGCCTAATCTCGTCCTCATCCCTCGCGGCTTTGGCGTTGGTTGCCTGTCGGCCATCTTGTGAGCCGGAACAGAAGGACACAGCGAGGAATGCGGCGAGTGCGACCCAATGAGAACGCCCAACAAAACAGGTTTGGATAAGGGCGTTAACCGTGTTCATGCGTCCTCCTATTTCTGAATTCATGAATGGTTATACCAATCCGCGTGCGGCGACCAGCGGCTACAGGACAAGCACTGTGTCTCACTCCATTGGCGAAGACACGCAGGGCACACGCCTCCCGTGTCAAACGTATTCCATTCGAAGCCGCAGGTGCAGAACCATTTGTCCTCTTTGCCGGGAGACCAGCCGCACAGCGGGCAACGGATACGCGGCGGTTCCGACTGGTCGGGAGTCTTCTGCTCGTCTACGGCTGGAACTATAACCGGATTGTCTGCAATGGGTGGTATGGCAGCCATTATCGCCCAAGCCCTCAACCGGGCGAGGCTGGCTCATGGGCGCTCAAACGGGTTGCCAACCTCACGAGGCTACGGTTTCCGCACGCCGCCTGAGGAATGAGAGCCATCGGACGAGAGATGCGTCTAACGCGTCTTGCAGATTCTTTGTTTCTGGAAGAACTGAATTACCTTCCCACGACTCTTCTGTTCGAACGTGTGCCACGTGGCCCCCGACTCGCCAAGATTAGGCGCCAAGATTAGTCTTGCGCCTTGCTTGGATTGTGTGCTACGTTTCGCCGCGATTACGTCCGCCGAAGGGCGCTCCAGCTCAACGGTCGCGCCCCAGTGTGGCTGCGCCGGACCGCAGCAGGCGGACAGCAAGTGACAGCGTCGCCCAGGGGACACAATGTCACAGTTGTTCTCGACCGAGCTTCTGCCGCCTTCGGACCGCGTCGATGCGTGGTATTGGAACGCCCAGCAGATTTGCGGTGATTGCCGCTTTCAGCTCCCGAAGTCTTCATTTCATGGATCCATCGAGATCAGGCACGTCGGCGGGTTACGCCTGACGCGCTTCTCATCTAGTTCCCTATCCTTCTGGAAGCGGCCCGCCGACACCGTCCATCCCGATACTCGGATGTGCATTGTGATCACGCAGATGTCCGGCGTCCGACGCTATCTTCAGAACGGTGTCGAGATCCTACTCGAGCCCGGGGACAGCACCGTGATTGACGCCGGACAGCCGTGGTCTTCCACGTGCAGTACCGATTGCGTCCGACTCTACCTTCGCGTGCCACGCTGGATGATGGAGAATCGTTTGCAAATGCGCGAGATTCCCCTGGCGCGGGGAATTCGCGGAAAGACCGGAATCGGCGCAGCTCTCTCGCGGCTATCGCAATCGCTCTACGATGAAGCCGAGTTGATGAAGGAAGAAGAGAGTGCCGACGCGCTCGACGCCTACCTGGACCTTCTCGCCGCCTGCATCGGCCGGTGCCAGACTCCCCTTTATTCCCGTCCTGCGCTGCGCGAACGCATCCACCGTTTTATCGAAGCCAACATCTCGGAGCCCACGCTGGGGCCGGGAAAGGTTGCTTCGGCCGTCGGCATTTCCGTGCGCCACCTGCACCGGCTGTTCTCGATCAGTGGCAGCACCACGCTGGGGGATTACGTCCGGGTACGACGCCTCGAGCAGTGCCGAACCGACCTTGCCAATCCCCGCCTCCGGGAAAAGAAAATCACTGAGATCGCCTTCTTTTGGGGATTCAGTGACTCCGCACACTTCAGCCACTCGTTTCGAAAGCAGTTTGGAGTGTCTCCGCGCGTCTTTCGTGAGCAGAGTGTGCTCAGGGACCAGCCTGTCGTCACGGAGGAACGCCTGCGTGATTTCTCGCTCGCCCAAGCGGCCGACGGTCGCGCTTCCCGGCTGAATTAAGCCAGGCTCAAGCCGACGCCTAGCCGGCAGTATCCACCATCTCTACCTCGGGCAGCTTCCCCAAATCACCTTGACGTGAGGCCCGGATGGCGACGCCCAACAATGCCCAGATTCCCAGCGCTACCCACTCGTGCCAGGTGAAGTGTCCAGGCACCCAGGGAACCACCTTTACCACGACCATCGCAGACGTCACCAGCAGGCCAAAGGCCGCCGCGGTGCGGCCGAGGGTGTGCGGCTTCATGCGGAAGTAGGCGGCGCACGCCGCCATCCAGGCGACCGCCGATGTGACCGCTCCCACTTCCAGGATGGGGACCAGCAACGCCTCGCCGAAAAAGATCGTGATCGCGGTCGCGATCCCAACAGCAAAGACAGCGGCGAATGGCGTCAGGTTCTTTGGGTGCACGCGCCCCATCTTCGGGTTCAGCAGATTGCGGCGGCCCATGGCGAACAGCAGCCTCGACGACGCTACCATGTTCGCGTTGAAGGCCTGCACCAGCGCAACCAAGGCCGATCCCATGATTAAAACCACGATCCAGTGCGCATGCAGGGCGCGCTCGAACGCAACCGCCGTCGGAAACTGTTGGTTGCTGTTCAGACTCTGCCACGGGGCCACGAACGAGACCGCCCCAATCACCACCCAGAAGAACAGTAGACCAACGAAGATGGTCAGTAGAATTGCTGCAGAGAAATTGCGGCTCGCGAAATCGGGGCTCGCTTCTTCGGCGTACTTTCCGACCGACTCAAACCCCGAAACCAGCCAAGGGACGACCTGCCACACCAGCAAGATTGACAAAAGCGGAGTGTGGCTGAACAGAGGATGGAGGTTCGCCACCGAGCCATGCCTCGCTCCCGCCAGCGCGAAGACAATGACCAGGGACAAGAAAGTGAAAGTGGTCGTCTTGCTCAGTCGAGCACTCGCCTGGATGCCCCGGTAGTTGAGCAACGTCAGCGCCACGGTGAGCAGCAAACCCAGAACAATGTGCGGCAGATATACCGGATAGCCCCCGATTCGGTACAGCTCGATCGTGTTCAGCGAAGGGAACAAATACCCCGTGATACGGCCGGCCGCCAGAGCCTCAAACGGGCAAGTCAGGAAATACCCGAGGAATGCCACCCAGCCTGCGCCGAAGCTGACCACCGGCGGGAAAAATTCGGCAATGTAGGCCGCCTCTCCGGCTGCATCGGGAATCGCCTTCACCAATTGGCCGTAGACGTACCCGATAGGGAGCAGCATCAGGGCTCCTCCTGTAAAGCCCAAGATCGCTCCCAGCGGGCCGCCACGTTGCAGGATGTCGTCCATCACGACCAGCCACGCCGTTCCGACCATCACGCCAAAGGCCAGCGCGAAGAAGTCCACCAGGCGCAGCCTATGTGCCAGCGTCGTCATAGGATCGGCCAGAGTCTGCAGGAGCGCGCAGGTCGACCTTCCGCGCTCATGCTTTTCCGTACTCTTCTAGAACTCGTAACGCAACGCAAACTGCATCACCCGCGGCTGGGTTAGCAACCCGGTGTAGTCCCCGAAGGACTGAGGCACCTGCTGCAGTGAGGCGATGCAAGCGCAGGCTTGCGTCCCCAGGCCCGAAAGCACATTGAAGCGGTGAAGGTTGGGAACGTTGAACACTTCCCAGCGGAATTGCAGATTTTGCGCCTCCCGCGGCATCTTCCACGTCTTGCTTAGCGACATATCCAGGCCCGCATACCCATCTCCGCGGATCACGTTGCGCGAACCGCTCCCGCCCGGGAAGGGATGAATGAAGTTGTTCTGGAACGCCCCGGCTGGGTTGGCAAAAACGCTCACCGAGCCATCCGACTGGCGGAAGTGTCCGGTCTTCGGCCGCGCCAACATCTGGGCAATCCCCTGCTCATCCCAGTCGGTGGGCCAGAAGTTGCCATTGTCCACGGTAAAGGGGAAACCGCTGGTCCAACGCGCCAGTCCGGAAAGTTGCCAGCCACCAATAAAGGCGTCCAGAACGGTCCCTGCGCCGCCCGCAAAATGCTCGCCCTTGCCGAAGGGCAGCTGCGCAATCCAGTCGGCGCTCATTTGATGGGTGGCATCGAAATCCGAAACGCCGCGCCGCCCGTTCGGATTGAACGCATTCACCAACCGTGTTCCCGGCGAGCCGACATTGACGCTAGAACTGAAGCCGAGTCGCGTCGCCGAGGAGGTGATGTCGATCGATCGGGAGTATGTATAGTTCAGGTCGAACTGCAGTCCGCGGCCGGCTTGCTTGCGCACGCTGGCCTGCAGCGCGTTGTAGTTGGACTTCCCGATCGAACTCCAGGCGTACTGCGTCGTCAATTGGTTGTTCAGCATCTCGCCCGGTTTTCCGTTGAAAAAATAGGTGTTTTGGGCGTCGTCGGCGAGGTAGTAGTACAGGTCAATGTTTCCCAAACCAACAACCTCATTTCCCGGATAAGCGCCGGTGCCTGTGAAGAGCCCGTACACCGCCTGAATCAGGTTCGGATCGAGACACGTGGGGTTGTAAGGGGTCTGCGAAACCTGGCAGCCGTTGTTGCTGAAGTACACCACATAGTTGCTCCCGAGCAGCGGCCCCAGCATGTCATGCCAGTACGCCGCAGTCGAACCAACCTGTGCATCCGTGATCGCGTTGGGCGCTACACCTTGGCGGGCCAGCTGCGAAAGGCGCGTCGCCGCGCCGTAGTAGTCGACGCCCGATTTCGGATCGAACAGATCCAGCGGTTGCCGCAGGTCTCTCTGCGTGAGCAAATTGCGCCCTAGCCGGCCCACGTAGGCGAGCTGTACAGAAAATTTTCCCGGAAGCTCCCGCGCAACCGAAAAATCGATCGTGTACGCGTAAGGCGTCTTCAAAGATTGATCGACGCCCCAGGTGATTGCTTGACTCAAGCTGCCCGGAGTTTGCGGAAACTGTCCAGGGGGCGGATCGAAGAAGATCTGCAAGCCACCTTGGGTGTACTTTGGAATTGTGTTGACGTCGGTGATCCGTGGCACGCCGTCGGCAGTATCGTAAGGCAGAGTGGTTTGATAGCTGGGATCTGTGAGGTAGCAGCACGGGTTCTGCACGGTCGAACTCAGGCCACCGGGCGCATTGGCGTCAAAGGTGCTGAGCAGTTGCATGCCCGCGCGATCGTAGACTCTCCCGAATCCTCCCCGAATTACGGTTTTGTCGCCATCCCCCAACAGTTTCTTCATCCACCCGCCTCCAGGGCGAGGCGAATACGCAACCGAGAATCGCGGCGAAAAATCCGACTTTTCGAAACTATAGAAACCGCGTCCATTGTTGGCCGGCCCACCCAGGACGAAAGAAAGCAGCGGGATCGAGTTGTACCCGTGGCCCTGTTTCATGTTCGCCACCATCTGATTGAACTCCGTTCCCGCGTTCAGAGCCCACGAGGGGCAAAGTGTCACAGGATTCTGAGTGGGATCGCAGGTCGGCGAAGCCTGGAATCCGTTGACCTCCCACGGCGGAGGGAACAGCGACCAACGCAGCCCGTAGGTCACGGTTAGGTTCGGTCTCACCCGCCAGGAATCCTGCCCGTAAAATTCGTACCAGTTCACCCCGTACCTGCGTTTAACCGACGTGCCTTCGGCTAGGTTGTTTCCGCTCTTGTCGTAGTTTGTATTCCTGACCAGGTCCGAGACCATGCCCAGCATGCCAAGCAAAGGCAGATCATATTGCGGGCTCGACGCCGGTTCCGGGAAGCATTGCGCGCTGCCACACATGCCAAGGTAATAGGGATCCAGCGGGCTCCCGGACGTCAGAATGCTGCCATCGGGATTGAAGCTCACGGTATTGGAAAAACCCGTCGGCGCCATCCAGTTGGTTGCACCCTTTCCCACGCTGAAGGAATGCTCATAGCTCGAGCGCGGATCCCGCGCAAAACCCACGTTTGCGCCGAACTGCATCGTGTGTCTGCCCTTTGTCCACGAAAAATCGTCGTTCAAATTGTGCAGTGGCGTCTGCGCATTGTGGCTGTACACGACACCCTGATCGAGTCCGTAGAACAGATTCCAATGCTGTTGTTTGGTGGGATCGCCCAAGATCCCAGTGCTCTGCCGGGTAAATCCCCAATGGAAGGTGTTCACCATCGTGGAACTGAGTACCGCCGTGTATCCCACGGCCATTCCCTTGCTATGGTCGGTCACGGTCTGCTCCGGATTCGAGCCCGGCAGAAACGGCGCCTGGGGATTGTTCATGTTCTGCAACGCCCCGCGCCAGAACAGGCTGTGCTTACCGTCAGCCGTGAGGTGGTAGTCGATCTTGGCGATGAAAGCGTTGTTATCCAGGCTCACGGGTGCCCGGAAACGGAACCCGGAATAGTTCAACCCGTCGCCCACGGATGTGTCGTTGGCCTCGAATTTCTGGTTGCAGAACGTCTTATCCCAGTAGCCGGTGCTTCCGTTTAACACCGCTAAGTTAATCCCGGGTCCCTGCGTGTTGTATCCGCCCTGGAGTGGATCCAGCTTCGCGATGTTGGCCGGAGTCATGGTCGTCACCCCACCATTCACATCGCTATATCGCAGGTTGCCCTGGCAAAGACTTTGTGTTGGAATCGACCGAACCGTGCTTTCCTCTTCCCGCTGCCGAGTACCCTCGTAGTTGATGAAGAAGAAGAGCCGGTCCTTCTTCAGCGGACCTCCCGCGGAGGCTCCAAATATGTTTCGCAGAAGCTTATCGGCGACATTCGGTTGGCCGCTCCTCACCTCCGCCGCCTTCACGAAGTAGTCGTTGGCGCTGGTGATGGTGTTGCGGTGGTATTCGTACACCGACCCGTGGAAGCTGTTCGATCCGCTCTTGGTGATCAAAGATACCTGCGCACCCGAACCGATGCCCTGGTCTGCGTTGTAGTTCGAAGTGGTGACCCGGAACTCCTGCACCGAATCCAGCGTCACCGGCAGCACCGACGTGAACGCGTATCCGTGCGACTGATCGTTGACGTCCACGCCGTCCAGGGTCACGTTGCTTTGATCGCTGCGCGCGCCGTTCACGGAGCCGTTGCGCGTGTCCTGGTCTTTGTCGATGTCCGGCCGATTGCCCGTATAGGCAACCCCGGCTTGAAGGCTCAACAAGTCGGGGACGTTGCGTCCCTCGAGCGGGACCTGTCGAACCTGCGTCTGATCGAACGAATTGCCCAGCGAGGCATCCACCAGGTTCAGCACCGGAGTCTCGCTGGTCACGGTTACACTCTCGTTCGCGGCCCCGACTCTGAGCTGAACGTTCGCTGTGGCCGGAGTGTCGATCAGCAGTTGTAGTCCGGTCTGTTCGTACCGGGCAAACCCGTTGGCCGTGACGCTGAGCGTATACGTCCCCGGCGGCAACGACAGAAACCGATAGTCTCCCACCTCGCCAGTAGTCGCCGTTCGCGTGATTTTGGACTCGCTGTTGGCGATGACCACCGTAGCGCCGGGCAGAACACTGCCACTTTGGTCCGTCACGGTTCCTCGCACCGAACTCGAAGATGCCTGCGCTAAAGCGAGGCCGTTCAAGGCCAGCGACATTACCGCCACAACTGCACACCATTGCAAGCGCTTCATGGCTCCTCCCCCGGGAAGGTTCCAACGTGCAGGGAACTCCCTGGTGCGCTCTGAGATTTGCGCACCGTGCCACGAAGGGTACCCTCGCCGGCCGCGCGCGACTTGTCTGGGAGTGACATCCGCGTGCTTGTTAGTGCCTTCCTGCCGTAGACAAGAATTGACTTGGGACACCACCGAACACACGGTCGGGTTCGATTTTGCGTCTGCCTTGTGATAAGCCTGTGGCGATTTCCAAGCACGAGTTTGTCAAATCGGCCAGGGAAGACAGCCCGGTTCGCGCGTCCAGACGTTCGCGGCCAAGGTCTCCGGTCCCCACAGTTGCAGACGATCGACTCCTGCGGAGGGTTTCATGAACCGCCTCCTTCGTCTCGCCCCTTTGTGGGGGAGTTTTGTTTTTGCTCTCAGCATGGCGGCTGCGGCGGTGGCGGCCCTGGCGGCCCCACCACCGCTCCTCTGCCCGCTTGCGCTGGACGCGTTTCGCGGCCACCGGCAATCCCAACGGGGCCGGGGCTACGGCGTGGCCGATCTATGACGCGACCACCGACAGTATGTGAGAGCTGGACGACACCTTCGTGGCCATCAACGGATATGACAATCCGCAGTACGACTATCTTTCAACGCTGCCGCAGCCGTAACCCGCGCCCGCGCGTGACTCCGGAGCGGCGCGCGGCGAACCAAAGTGGCCCATCGGCCGGTTCGCCGCAAAGGGGGCATCAGCTGGGACTCACTCTCACGCATTCTTGTGGACGTCTCCCCGGGGGGTGGTCCTAAGGCGCGCGGACGGGCTGACTCGGCGGCTGATGTAACCAGAGTTAGCACAAGCTTGCGGCGTCCTCAAAACCTTCTCCCCAGCCTCAACATCTCCCTCCGCAACCACTCATGCCCCTGCAGCAAACGCAGGTAGCGCACCTCGTCCGCCCCGGACTTCGCGCGGATAATCTCGAGCAGCCCGCGCTTTTCCTGCGAACTCCACAACTTCAGCACCGGAATCAGCGCGGCGACCAACGCGAAATTCTCAAACCCCGCGCGTGCGCTTCCCCCCTCTGGAACTCGCGTGCGCAGCACCCGCGCCAGCGATCTCACGGCCGCCTCGCGAAAACACCGACCGTCTCCCCCGAACTCCTGTCCCATCAGCCGCACCACCCGCAAGCCGAAATTGCGGGTCGAAAACTCATCCCAAGCTCCCAACTCGCTGCCGGGCAGTTCGTAAAACGCATGTCCCTCGGCCAGCCGCCGCAGCGTCCTCGCCGGCGTTCTGTATTTCGGATCGCGCGCAATCCGCGCTTCCTCCCGCTCCACGAGCTCAACCAGATCCTTCCTCCCCGGCCGAAATCCGAGCTTGCGGTAAAACCAGAACGCGCCCGATTCAATGGCCTCATCGTTGTTGTGCCCAAGCTGGTAGGGATACATCGAAATACAGGTCGTTCCCATCCACGAGCACAGGCAGCGCAGCACCTGCGCGAAGATCCACGCCACCTCGCCGCCCCGGAACGTGTAGAACGTGTTGAAGCCAACCTCCATCCACTCGAACAGCCCAATGGCCTCGATGTAGTTGATGGGCACGCCATTTTTCAGAGTGAGTCCGGCCACGTAGGCGCGCAAGGGAAGCCGCCGCCCCGGCGGGAGGTTCCACAGATAAATGGTGACGCCCCGACCCACGTCGGCGCGCACCACCGTCCGCGGATCGCCCAGCGTCGTTCCGTACAGTTCGCGGTACCGTACCAGCATGACTTCGCGGATCAGGTCCATCACCTGCCCGCCTTGCGCCTCTGACAGACACTTCATCGCCGGCGGCCGCCGCGCCAATTCCTCCGCCAGCGACACTTCCATCCGCGTGATCAGCGGCTCCTGGTGATAGAAAACCCGCCGCACCGGCCACCAATTCCTCGTGCGCGAGACCGTCGAATTCTCCAGCCGCCAGCGCACCGGCATGCGCAGAGAATCGTAGACCCGCGACTTCTCCGCATCCTCCAGCGGCAACTTCTCAAGTCTTTCCACCAGCCACGCCGGACTCGTGCTCTTCGTCCCTTGGGCCGCCTCCAGCCACTTCCGCCACGGAATGTTGGCTTCGACCAGCGCGTCTTCTTCGAGCAGCGGCAGGACCCGCGGCCACACCGCGCCCATCGCGCGCTCGTCGTCGTAGTCGGCCCAGGCAATCTCCACCTTGCCAGGGTGCCGCTTCACCAACCAGTCGACCAGGTCCAGACCCAGCGTGTCCTGCATCGTGGTCCCGGCGATTCCTGAGACCTCAAGCGGATCGAACTCGTCCATGTCCGCCCCGGCCCGGCGTAATGCTTCGACCCGCTTCCAGAAGGATCGCAGCAAGCCCTCGCATTGTCGGAGCACACGCGGGCTCTGCGGAAACGCCCGCAGCACTAGCAATGCTTCGTGGAATCGAATCAGGGAAGGGATATCCGCGAACCGCACTCGTCCCGCTCGCGTCAGAATCCTTCCCGCGCGCGCAGCAGCGCGGCGCCGAAACTGATAGCGGCAACTCTCCAGTTCGGTCAGGAATCGGCCTGGCGAGGGCGCGGACATTTATTGCGAGCTGTACTCGATTTCGACGTCGTGGGGCGCGCCGGTCCAGGGGATACTCTCTACCTTCACCGTCCCGGCCTCCGCCTTCCAGGTTCCTGGGGGCTTTCCGTCCACCGTGACCTGCCGCACCTTGCCCGCGCCGTACACGATGAGCTGCACATCCTTGAACCAAGGACGGTAGGGCCCCACGGCCTTCTCCATATGCACGTTGACGCGATCCGCTCCAGCCTCGCACCTAAATTGCACGCGCAAGAACTCGCCCCTCTGGTACGCCAGCGTATTGCCCTCGTCCATGTAAAGGTCGCCGTGGCAGTCCGGCCCCGGATACACGCGCAACTCGAGTCCCCCCTTCGGCCTCTCCTCCACGTTCTGCACCACCGGTTGCTGCGGCAGGATCGTCCCCGCACGCACGTACACCGGCAACGTATCGAGGGGCGCCTCTACCTGGATGGTCCGTCCCCCGGTCATCTTTTCCCCCGTCCAGTAGTTGAACCAGTCTCCCTTGGGCAGGATTACGTCATACGGCCCGACGAACGGCCACACCTTGGGCGCCACCAGAAGCCCTGCGCCGAACATGTACTCCTCTCCGTTCGTAGCCAGCGCCGCCTCTGCCGGGAATTCCATGAACATCGGCCGCATCAGAGGAGCACCCGTCCGCGAGGCTTCCTCCATCCCGGTGTAGATGTAGGGCAGCAGACGGTAGCGCGTCTCGATATATTTCTTGCGAATCGCTTCGTGCTCCGGACCATCCACCCACGGCTCACGATCGCGCGTGCCCTTGGCGGCGTGGTTGCGGTAAATCGGATTGAACACCCCCAGCTCCATCCAGCGCGTCAGCAATTCCGGCGTGGGGCTTCCGTTGAACCCGCCAATGTCATCCCCCACAAACGCATATCCCGACAGCCCCAGATTCGTCAGCTGCGGAATCGAGAGTCGCAGGTGATTCCACGAAGCCGTGTTGTCACCGGTCCACGTCGCCGCGTATCGTTGCGCCCCCGCGTACGCCGCGCGTGTCAGCACAAACGGCCGAAGATCAGGCTGCAGCCTCAGCAAGCCCTCGTACGTTCCGCGCGCGTTCTCCATGCCCAATACGTTGTGGATCTCGCGATGATCAGTCTTCCGCCCTTCCACTGAATGCACCGTATCCAGCGGCATCGTTTTCGACGGATACACGAACACCGCCGGCTCGTTCATGTCGTTCCAGAATCCGCGAATCCCCTGCTGAACAAAATCGGAGTACAGGGAGCCCCACCAGTCGCGCACCGCCGCGCGGGTGAAGTCAGGGAACACGCTGTCCCCCGCCCACACCGGCCCCACGTACACTGAACCATCCGGATTCTTCACGAAGTAGTCGTGCGCCATGCCTTCGTCGTAAGGCTTCGATCCCGGCAGCTTCGCAATGTGCAGGTCGGTGATCGCAATTAGCTTGAAGCCCTGCTGGCGCAGGTCCTGGATCATCTGCTCGAAATGCGGAAACCGCTCCCGATCCACGCTGAACGGCCGGTTCTTTTCCTGGTAGTCGATGTCGAGGTAAATCACGTCCGCCGGAATCTTGCGCTTGCGAAACTGGTCGGCGATTTCTCGCACCCGCGCTTCCGGATAGTAGCTGTAGCGGCACTGCTGGTATCCCAGCGAAAACAGCGGCGGCAGGGGAGTACGCCCCGTGAGCGCCGTGAAATCGCGGATCACCCGCTTGGGATCGGGTCCGTAGAAAAAGTAGTAGTTCAGCTCGCCCGCGTCCGCGCCAAACGAATACGCGTCCCGGAATTGCTTGCCGAAATCGAACGTGCTCCGGTATGTGTTATCGAGAAAAATTCCGTAAGCCTCGCCGTTACGCACGCCCAGAAAAAAAGGGATCGCCTTGTACAACGGATCGGTCGACTCCTGCCAGCCAAACGCGTCCGTGTTCCACATCGTGAAGGCCAGCTCGCGATGATCGAGCGGCCCCGTCTTGTCCCCGAGTCCGAAATAGTGCTCGTCGATGGGCATCGACTTCCACACCCGGAACGCCGATCCGTTGAACGAAATCGGCTCGTTGGCTTGGTCCTGCGCGATGACTTGGCCGTGCGCATCCTGGAAAACAACCCGCAGCGGCGATTTCAGCACCCGCACCTGCAGACTTCCGGTATCGACCACCACCGCGTCACTCGCATCTTTGACTTGAACCTTCAGCGCATCGGGAAACGCATTGGGCAGTACGGCGAACGAGCTGTCCGGCGGAAACGATCCCTGGGGCGCATAGCGTAGCCTCACCACGCCCGGCGACAAGGCCAGCACCTGCACTCGCGCCGCACCGGCCGTCAGTTCGACTCCGTTGGCCAGGCTCTGCACCGCGCTCACATCGCCGAGCGCGTGCCACTGCGCGTGCGCCAAAGACGCACAGGCCACAAAAAGTACCCGCCACCAAGCCTTACCAGCTGGTCTCATCCGATTGTCCGGGTTGCGCCGCAGAATCATACCTGAAAGCCGGGAACCAGGAAGACCGGAGAATATCGATCTTCCATCGCCAGGTTCATTTCGGAACCGTTGCGCGGCAGCGGCCAGCAGGTCGGACAAAGGTTTACTGCATGCCTCAAGCGCGCGCACCTTGCCCACCCCCACCGATCCTCCCGCGATTCTCCTAAATACGAAGTTGACAGTCGCCATTCCTCCCCATACTGTGTCGTGTCTGACACCCGGAGCCAGCTAAGAAAATCGCTCTCGCGAAGCCGTGTTGGATTCCGTGAACGGAGGCTTTCCGACCGACTATGAACGCGACCGCAGCGCTCACCCACCGCACACTCGCGCCCCTCGACCTCGCCATCATCGGCGTCTACTTCCTGGTCGTCTTTGCTATCGGCTTGTACTTTGCCCGTAAGGAACGCACCTCGACCGACTACTTCCTCGCCAGCCGCGACATCGGATGGTTCTTCATCGGCGCGTCCCTGTTCGTCTCCAACATCTCCACCGAACACTTCATCGGCCTGTCGGGTACCGGAGCGTCGTCCGGCCTCGCCGTCGGCCACTTCGAGTGGCTCGCCTGCCTCATCCTGCTCATTCTGGGGTGGATCTTCGTGCCGTTTTACCTGCGCACCAACGTCTTCACCATGCCCGAGTTCCTGGAACGCCGCTTCAATCGCCAGTGCGCTGTCTATCTCGCGGCCATCTCGATCATCGCCTACATCTTCACCAAGATCTCCGTGCAGCTCTACGCCGCCAGCGTCGTGCTCGAACGCGTCGCCGGCTGGAACCTCTGGAAGACCGCCGTCGTCCTGGTTATCGCAACCGGCGTTTACACCATCGCCGGCGGACTCGCCGCCGTCATCTACACCGACACCGTCCAAACCCTGATTCTGATTACGGGCGCCGTGGCCCTCACCATCATCGGCCTGATGAAAGTCGGCGGCCTCGCGCACTTGCGCACCATGGTGCCCGAAGGCTATTTCCACATGATCAAGCCCGCCTCGGACCCCAACTTCCCCTGGACTGGCATCTTCTTCGGCGCGCCGATTCTCGGCATCTGGTACTGGTGCACCGACCAGGTCATCGTGCAGCGCGTCCTCTCCGCGCGCGATGAAGGTCACGCCAAAGCGGGCACCATCTTTGCCGGCTTTCTCAAGATCCTGCCCGTCTTCATGCTGGTCCTGCCCGGCATCATCGCCTTTGCCTTGTTTCCCGACCAGGTCAAGAAACCCGACTTCGCCTACCCGACGCTCGTCCTGAATCTCCTGCCCACCGGCCTCGTCGGACTGGTCATGGCCGCGCTGCTCGCCGCGGTCATGGGCGCCATGAGTTCCGTCTTCAACTCCGCCTCCACTCTGGTGACGCTCGACTTCTACAAGAAAATCCGCCCCGAGGCTTCCGAGAGCCAGTTGGTGAACTTCGGCCGCATCGCCACCGGGTTCATGGTCCTGCTTGGATTGCTCTGGGTCCCGTTCATCCACCTCATCAGCAGCCAGCTCTACATCTACCTCCAAAGCGTGCAGGCCTACATCAGCCCGCCCATCTCGGCCTGTTTCGTCCTGGGAATTCTTTGGCCGCGTTTGAACGGAACCGGTGCCATCTCGTCGCTGCTCACGGGGTTCGTGCTGGGTGCGGTTCGCTTCGTCACCGAGTTGATGGCCGCGCGCGGAACAGAGTTCAGCGGACTCATGGAGTGGCTGGTGAAGGTGAACTTCCTGCACTACGCCATCCTCATGTTCGTCGTCTGCTCGGTGGTCTTAGTCGGGGTTAGCCTCATGACCGAGGCTCCCGACCGCAAGCGCCTGGCCGGACTCACCTTCGCCACCGTCGGCGACAAGATGGAAGTCACAGCCGTCAGCACACCGCAGCGCAAACCCGCTCACGAGACGGTTGCGGAACATCGTATCAACGTCGCGTTCAGCGCTGGGTTGCTCGCCACCGTGATTGGCTTGTGGATCTACTTCCGCTGAGTGCTCGTCGAGGCAGGAAAGCTCTGAGGACTAGCTTGAAATCGTCATCCCGAGCGAAGCCGATGGGGACCCCGTGCCGGTTTGCGATACCCCCCGCCCAGAAGGAGAGGTTTTTTGGCCACATCCTCTCCTCAATTCATCTGCCAGATGCGAAAATTCAAGTAAGAAGCCAACCCCACCCACGCAATGTAGGGCAGTAAAAGCCATGCCGCCAGGAACGAAATCGGCAAGAACGCCACTGCCGTCGCGACAATCATCATCCACAACAGAAGTATTTCTCCGAATGCCAGCCCTATCGCGTGCAGCCGGAAGAAAATCAGAGACCACGTGGTCTGGAGCAGCAATTGAACCGCGAACAGTACCAGCGCCCCCGTAGCGCCCCACCCCGCCACGTGCCACACCCGCCACGCGCTGATCGCCATCATCACGTTCAGCACCGTCCACACCGGACCGAAAACCCAGTTCGGCGGATTCCACTCCGGCTTTCTCAGCTGGACATACCAGGTGTCGACCGAACCGCGGGTGAGGATGGAACCGATGCCGCCCGCACCCAGGCATACCGACAGGAACGGCACCAGCGACACCCAAGAAGCGCGCTCGAACATGCGAAGCAGTTCCTCTCACCGACAAGTCGTCACGAATCCAAGGGTACGGCTTCACGGCTTGCGGAGAAGTCCGCGCCCGAAGCACAACGGGAAGGGCACGAGTTTACTCGTGCCGAACAGACTGAATATACGTTTGCGCTTTAGCGCCTGAGGTTGGTTTCGCTGCGACTCAAGTTGCTCCGCGAGTCGGAGTGAATCGAAGCTGCCGCTGTGTCGTATACGTACAGTCCCTCCAGTTCCGCATTCCTCGCTGCCCACATTCAGCCCAAGGTCCCGTTCCCAAAGGTACAGGAACTCAGTTCGCAGTGGCAGGTCGCACCACGCGGGGCTCGCGCGAGACCCAGAAACCGGGCAACGTCGGGCAACAAATAGTCCCCCTAATTCGTTTAGCCGTTGACTTGACCCCCTGGTCCCTTTCAGCGCGTTTGGCCCCGTTCGCAGCTCTTACGGTCTCATTTCCCCAACGGCTCCCGGCCTCAGATTCGTAAGTCTCGATCACTTCGGCCCCTGGGACGAGCCCTTCCGGAAAAACACAGGTCCGTAATTCAAAGTTTTGGCGATCAGGATGTTTCCTACGCCCCGAATGGTCACACGGGATGGCACTCTCACCCCGGGATTCTTCCTGGTTTCTGTCCTGGAAGGATCGATTGAGTGGTACGACGCCAATTGCGAACGTACCGTCTACAAGGTAGGGAATTCCCTAACCGAGAGCACCGCGACTCACTACGTGCGCAACGTCGGATCGGTGAACGCCCGCTTTATGGCCACTTACATCCTTGCGAATGGCCAGGCTCGGCGAATGGATCAGCCGGCCCCACCGTGCGCTGCGGCGCTCGGCCTCGACTGATCTGCCCAGAGTCAAATCATCGTGGAAAGACGGACCCTTGTCCGGACTCTCCTTTCCCGTCGTGCTCTCCGAGTCGTGTACCGTCCCCCGGGATAAGATGGTTGAGTTATTACTGTTTCTTTTTTCCCAGCAGTCCGCTCAGCGCGTTGTTGATGGCGTCGTTAGTTTTGCTGTTTCCGGCCTTGCTGCCTCCCAGAACCCCCTGCAACGCGCCGCCCGCAAGCCCGGTCGCCATGCCCTTCATGTCGGGCACAAACTCCGGTTTCGAGGTCGTTCCGCCAATCGAGAACGGGATCCCGCCTTTCCCGCTGCCCATCCCCGCCACCTGCGCCAATCCTCCCACCATGCCGCCTTGAAGGTTGGCGAGCATCTTGAAGTTCAGCGCTCCCGCCGGGCTCACCGTGCCTGCTCCGGTAATCACCCCGATCGCCGGAACGCTCAGGTTGAGGTTATCCGCCCTTGTACCTTCTGGCGCCATCCGCGCGTTCGTGCTGAAGTTCTCGATGGTCGTATCCGGATTTGACACCGCCTTTCCGGCAAACGCCGAGAGCGCGCCCAGCTTCGATCCGAGATCAAACCCCGCCAGCTTGGTATTCGCCAGGCGCACCGGCCCGGCGATGACCAGCTTGTCGAGGGGGCCTTCGATCCCCAGCTCCGTCGACAGCGTGCCCCCCTTCAGTTGCGATCCCGAAGGCAGCACCACGCCCAGCGCCGGCAGCATCGCCTCCAGTTCTTCCACCGGCATACCGGGCGCGTTGAGCTTCATATTCAGGACCTGGGTCTCGCCCACCGTCTTGAACGTGCCCGTGAGGTGCGCCACGGCCTTTCCGATCTGCACATCCCCTTGCGTCAGCGCCCCCGACTGTTTGTCCAGATCGACATCCACCGTGTGCTTCACAATCACCGTCTTCGGAGCCGGCGAGCCCTTCGGCGAGAACTGCAGCTTGTTGCCGGTAAACGTCCCCACCGCCTTCGCCGTGCTGCCATTTGAATTCAGAGTGCCGTCAAAGTTCGCCAACCCGGCAATGCCGCTCGCCGGATCGATCAACCCCGACGCCGCGATATCCATGTTGTTGACCTTCACCGCCGTTTCAAACGGGGTCTTGGCCGCGTCCGTCGGATTGATCGGCCCGGCCTTCCCCGAGATGTCCGCGTCCCCGCCCGCCGGCAACTTCGCCGTCAACTTGAACGGGAACTGCGACGTGAGAGAAAAATCCGTGACCGTGATGTTCACCTGGTCGTACACGTGAGGCTTGACCTTGGAGTTCGCTTTCCCAACAATTAACTTGCCGTTCTCCACGCTGAGTTTTCCCACGGAAACATTCGCCGGCGGCGACGACGAACCGGCCGGCGGAGTCTCCGGCGCTTTCTTCGCGCTGTTTCCGCCGATGCTCGAGAAATTCCATTTCCCGTCCGCCGTCTTCAGCATCGTGATTTCCGGCTCTTCCAGGGTGATGCCCGTGACATGCAACTCTTTCGAAATGATGAGCGGCAGGACTTCCACGCCCACCTTCAGCGACTTTGCGGTCACGAACGGCGCTGTCCCAAACGCCGGATCGTCCGCGATCGAGATGTTGTCGGCTGTGACCGATCCCGTCAGGAGCGAGAGGCTCAGATTGCCCACCTTGACTTGGCGTCCGAGCGCATCGGTCGCGGTCGCCTCCAGTTTGGGACGGAAGCTGTTTACATTGATCAAGAAGGGAAGTGCGATCAGGATCACGACGAGCACAGCAAGAGCGATTCCGACGATCTTAAGGATGCGTTTCATGGTTTGCCTGCCTTCTGAAGTGATGCGCGGTGACTGACTAAGGAAGATCGTGAGACTTGGGAGCCTGAGCCCGAACAGGTCTCAAGTCTACCAAAAACCGGCTCACGCGATCATGCTAACGCCGGCGTGATTCTTGGGGAAGGGCACGGCCCTGGAGGCTTGCCGAGATTGTTCTCCATCCCCGATTTCGTCAATTCCCATCGGTTGTCATTCCGACCGGCGAGCGCAGCGAGATAGGAGGAATCTGCTGTTCATCGTCGGCTGCAACCCGCAAAACGGAATGTAGAAGGCTACCTGCCCGGCTCGGTCAACTCGGGGTTTGGGATCGGCTCCCCCTCCAGTTCCTTCTGCCGCTGCTCCCGCCTTGCACTGCTGATGTTAACCGCCGCGTCCAGCTCCTTCTTGCCCTCCTGTTTGCGTCCCATACGGATCAGAATCTGCCCCCGCAGATAATGCAGTCGCGCGGACTGCGGATCCAGCTTCGCCGCCGCGTCCAGCTCGGTCAGCCCCTTTTCGTAGTGCCCCTCGTGCTGGTATACCTTCGCCAGTCCCAGGTGCGCATCCAGCATGCGCGGCTCCAGCTGCAAGGCCTGCCGGTAGCCTTTCTCCGCTTGCGCGTCGTTCCCCGTCAGGAAATAAACGTTCCCCAGTTCGCTGTGATTGAATGCGACGTCCGGCTCGAGCGCGATATCTTTCAGGAACTCCACCCGCGCCCGCTCGTAGTCCCCCTTCTTGCTATACAGCACTCCCAGGTTGAAGTGAACGAAAGGCAGCTTGGGATCCGCATCGGCCGCCGCACTCAGTTCCTTCTCGGCGTCGTCATACGCTTCTTCGTTCAGCTTCGCCTTGCCCAGCAGCATGTGGACCTCGGCCGAGTCTCCGCCTACCTCCACCAGCCGTGCCAGCGCGCGGTCTCTCATTTGGTTTCGCTCGGCGCGGTCGGCCGCAATATCCAGCACGTACAGGTAGTTCAAATCCCTCGACTGCTGCGCCCAGGCCGGTTCCATCACGTCCACCGCTTCCACCCAGCGCTCGGTGAAGAAATAACACTGTCCCAGCAGGGTGCGTGCCTGCGCCGAATCCGGCTGATCCTTCACCACCGATTCGAAGGCCGGAATTGCCTGCCAAAAATCGTTCTGCCGGTAATACGCCAGCCCGATATTCAGCCGGATCCCCGCCATCTGGGGAGCAAGTTTTTCCGCCTTCCTGAGGTTCGTCAGGGCCGCTTCCCATTGTTTCCGCCGCATGGAAATGACGCCCAGGTTCCCATACGCTGCCGCAGCTTTTGGATCCAGCGTTAGCACCTGTCGAAACTTGCGCTCGGCGCTATCGAGATCGCCCTGCCCCAGCGCCACCTGGCCTTCTGCGAACACCTCTCCGGGATCGACCACCGCCGAAGACCCGCCCGCCCCGTGCCTGCTCTCAGCGGCTTGTGGCCCGCTTGCCTCCACCCGGCCGACCGCCGCCGGTGAGCCAACGGACGCTGCTGCAATTTCGGGGAACGACAAGCAAACTGCCGCGACCACCGCGCCCCGCACCACTCCGATTCTTGACAGTGCTTGCACTCTCCTGTAGTGTCCGCCAGCATCGGCTGGAATGACAAGCGCGGTCGGGGAAGGGAAGCGCAACCAGACCGCGAGCGGCCCGCACGGCTGAGTGCTGGCATCGGTAGCGCCGGCATCTTGCCGGCTGTCGCGAGGGCAGCCTGCCCTCGCCTTTCACAGCCTGCAGAGCAGGTCCGCGCGCGCCAGCGAGAACGGGAAGGGCACGAGTTCACTCGTGCCACAGAGGCTGCGAAAATAAATTGCGCTTCAGCGCCTGAGGTTGGCTTTCCCCGGGACTCACATTATTCCGCCAGCTCTTCAGACGCGCCCCAGCAGGAACCATGGAAAAAAGCTCAATGGTCACCATCCGCGACGTAGCCAAGGAAAGCGGCTTCTCCTCGACTACCGTCTCCATCGTCTTGAACAACGCACCGCTGGCGCGCTACATCCCCGCCACCACAAAAAAACGTATCGAACGCGCCGCCAAGAAACTCGGTTACCGTCCCAACCTCTTCGCCCGCTCTCTGCGCAGCAAGCGCAGCCACACCGTGGGCGTCATGGTATTCGACATCACCGACCCCTATTGCACGCCCATCCTGCGCGGCATCGAGAACTCTCTCTACCAGTCCAACTTCCTCCCCATCCTCACCGATGCCCACAACGAACGCAGCCGCTTTGAGCGCTATCTCGAAATGCTGCTCGACCGCCGCGTCGAAGGCCTGGTCCTGCTCGCCAACTGGCTTTTCCTCGACATCAACCTGCTCGGCGACCTCGAGAAAAGCAGCGTTCCCACCGCCATCATCAGCTGCGAATTGAAGACCGACGCCATCAGCTCCGTCATTGTCGACAACGAAATCGGCGCCCACCTGGCCCTCGAACACCTCTATTCCCTCGGCCATCGCAAAATCGCCTTCATCCGCGGCCCCAAGGCCCTGGCCGACAGCGCGCCCCGCTGGAAAGGAATCCGCAACTTCGCCAAGGAAAGCGGCCTCGCAATCGACTCGCGCCTGGTCGTCGACCTGCCCGAATCGAGCGACCCCCTGTCCAGCTTTGAAGCGGGTTTCAAACTCACCGAAGACCTTCTCAAGCAGAAATGCCCCTTCACAGCGATCCTGGCCTTCGACGACCTGACCGCATTCGGCACCATCCGGGCCCTGACCAAGGCCGGTATTCGTGTCCCCGAACAGTGTTCCGTGGTCGGGTTCGACGACGTGGCCACCTGCGCTATCTATACGCCGCCCCTCACCACCGTGCGCCAACCCATGGAGTCGATGGGCGCTACCGCGGTCAGTATCGTCGTCGACGGCATCAACGCCGGCCTCGAAAAACGCGAAACCTCCGCCACCCACCGCAAGGTCGCCCCCGAGCTGGTGGTTCGCGAGTCCACCCGCAGCCTGCTCTAGACCATTTCTTTTGCGCCACCCCAGCAGCACTTTTCGCTTGACAGTGAAAATCGATGTAAAGCACTATTCATACGTTTTAATAAAAGCGTTCTATAGAGCAGCCTGTCCTGCGTTGCAGTGGCGAATGGCTGGACTGGCGCCGTTACCCGGTGTGGTTTTCAGACTTAACCGTTTTCGCCTGTCGTTCCACTAACTCAACTTGGGAGTGGCCATGAGAGTCCGCCTGGTTCTCTTCGCTGTTCTGCTGTCGATTCTGCAAGCGTCCCTCAGCCTGCTGGCGCAGGAATCCGCCACCGTCACCGGCTCTGTCACCGACCCTTCGGGTGCCACCATACCCGGCGCCAAGATCGCCGCAATCAGTACCGAGCATGGCATCGACCGCAGCACCGTTAGCAACGCCCAGGGCGAATGGTCGTTGCCCGCGCTTCCTCCCGGGACCTACAACCTGTTCGTCACCGCCCCGGGCTTCAAGAAATTCGAAGCCCAGGGCGTCATCCTGCGGGTGGCGCAAAAGGCTCGAGTCGACATCACCATGCAGGTGGGTGCCGCGACTTCCGAAATCACCGTCGAAGGCTCTGCGGTGGCTCAGGTCGAGACCCAGTCTTCCGACGTTTCCGGCATCGTCACCGGTAAGGAGATCAGCCAGCTGGAGCTGAACGGCCGCAACTTCACCCAGTTGGTCACACTCGCTCCGGGAGTGACCAACCAGTCCGGTCAGGACGAAGCCCAGGTCGGCGTGAACGGAAACGTCGCCTACAGCATCAACGGCGGTCGCACGGAATACAACAACTGGGAACTGGACGGTGGCGACAACCTCGACAACGGCTCTAACACCAGCATGAACGTCTATCCCAGCCTGGAGGCCATTGCAGAGGTGAAGGTCCTCACTTCCAACTACGGCGCCCAGTACGGCCGCAATGGCTCGGGTACGGTCGAGGTCGAGACCAAGTCGGGGAGCAACACTTTTCACGGCAACGCTTACGAATTCCTGCGCAACGACGCCTTCAACGCCAACAACTACTTCAACGCCGGCAACCCGGTGCCCGAATACAAGAAACACGACTTCGGCTACACCGTCGGCGGTCCCGTCTACATTCCCGGCCTCTACAACAAGAATCGCGACAAGACATTTTTCTTCTGGTCGCAAGAGTGGCGCCGCGAACGCACGCCCGCGGCTACCAATGCCACCCGCGTGCCCACCACCCTCGAACGGGGTGGTGATTTCAGCGATGTCTGTCCCGCCGCCGGTACCCCGTACGACCCTACCGTAGCTCAAAACTTCCCCAACTGCCCGGTCACAAATCCCGGCAGCGGTAACCCCCTGATGCCTCCGGGTTCCTCCCCGAATTGGTTTCCGAACTACAAAGTCCCGATCGACACTGCGAACGGGGCTGACGCTCTTGAACAGTTGATTCCGGCGCCAACTTCAGAAGCCAACGGCATCGGAACCTGGCAGGCCTTCCCGATCTCTCCCACCACCTGGCGGGAACAACTGATCCGCGTGGATCACAACTTCACTCCGCAGGTGCGCGGCATGTTTCGCTACATCCATGATTCCTGGTCCACCATCTACCCCAATCCGCTGTGGACCGGAGGCACCAGCTTCCCGACGCTGCAGACCAACTTCAACGGTCCGTCGGTCGGCATGGTCGCGCGTCTCACCGCGACGCTTTCCCCGACGCTGTTGAACGAATTTGTCGCCAGCTACACCACCGACCATATCAACCTGACCCTGGTAGGCCCATGGCAGCGGCCCCCCAACATGACCTTCGGCTTGTTCCCGAACAGTGGTGGCGGGAAAATCGCCGGCATCGGTCTCGCCGGTGGCGCCTTTGACGGCATTTCCGAAGATCCCGGCTATATCCCGAACGGTCCCCTGAACTCCAACCCGACTTACACCTACCGCGACAACGTCACCAAGATCGTCGGCACGCACAATCTCCAGTTCGGCGCCTATTTCACCGCCGCCCAGAAGAATGAAATTCCCCAGCCCGGCGTGTCCACCAACGGCCTGCTCAGCTTCGATGCCGGCAATTCCGCCGTCACTACCGGAAACCCCTTCGCCGACCTGCTCCTGGGCAACATCTCTCAGTTCCAGCAGCAGAAAGATGTCCTCAAGACCTACAACCGCTACAAGATCTTCGAGCCTTATTTCCAGGATGACTGGCACGCCAGCAAGCGACTCACGCTAAACCTGGGCTTGCGTCTCAGTTTTTTTGGCACCCAGCGCGAGCTGCACCACAACGCCTGGAATTGGGACCCCGGCGCCTACATTGCCGGTGCCAGCAACCTGAATCCGGATGGGACCCTGGCGACCGGCGCCAACGAGTTCAACGGATGGGTGCAATGCGGCGTGGGCAAGCAACCAGCGGGTTGCACCAAGGGCCACCTCTTCAACCCCGCCCCGCGAATTGGTTTTGCTTTCGATCCCAAGGGTGACGGCCGCTGGGCCCTGCGCGGCGGGTACGGCATCTTTTTCGAGCACATGAACGCCAACGAAGCCGGAACCGGCGCGCTCGAACCGCAGAATCCCGCCACCCTCACCGTCTCCATCAATTCCATCGGAGGCTACTCCAATCTGGTTCCCCAAACCGGGGGGACTTTAACTCCGCTCAGCGTTATTTCCCTGCCCGACCAGGTCCACTGGCCCTACGTACAGCAGTGGCACCTCGACGTTCAACGCAGCCTCCTCAAAAACACCGTGCTGACCATGGGCTATGTTGGCAGCAAAGGAACCCACCTGAGCCGGCAATACGATCTCAACCAGGTTCACTCCACGCCTCTGAGCGAGAACCCCTACGGCTTGCACGAAGCCATGGGAGTCAATACCCAAGTCGCGACCGGCACTCCCACCGAGTGTGGCTCCGGCAACAATACCGATGCCTATGGAGTCCCCAGTGACGGGACCACTCCCGTCGGCACCGCGATCCCTTATGGCGGGCCGGGAGTTCTAAGTCCGGCCGTTAACGCCGCCATCGCTGTATGCGGCGTTAACGCCAACCCATTTCGCCCCTACCAGGGCGTCGCCGGGATTACGCGCAAGGATCAGACATCGTCCTCGGTCTACAACGCATTTCAACTCAATCTCCGCCAGGCCGTGGGTGGCCTGCTGTTCAACCTGTCCTACACCTACAGCCACTCGATCGACGACGCGTCCTCCGGCGGCGACCTTACTGTCCCCGACACCTACAACCTCGAAGCCTACCGCGCCAGCTCCAACTTCGATCAGCGCCAGACCTTCTCCCTCAGCTACGTCTACGACCTGCCCTTCTTCAAGTCCCCGGGGTTGACCCACAGCGTCCTGGGTGGATGGCAATGGTCGGGCATCACCCTGATTCAAACGGGGACTCCATTCACCGTGACCAACGGTGGCTTTGGCGGAGTTCCCGGAGACAACGCAGGCGTCTCGAACACCGTCGCCGCGAATGGTGTTCCGTCACTGCCAGACCGCGTCGGCGACCCCCAGTCCGGCATCGTGCAGGTAGCCAATCCCGGATTCGGCCCCGCTTTCTTCAACCCCGCTGCTTTCGTGGCTCCGCGTGGTCTGACCTTCGGCGACGAAGGCCGCAACAGCCTAACCAACCCGCGCCGCACCAACTTCGACATGGCCCTTTTCAAACACTTTGCGGTGACCGAGCGCGTGGGTTTCGAATTTCGCGCCGAAGCCTTCAACGTTTTCAACCACACCCAGTTTGCCTGGTTAGGCGGAGGCGCAGGCTCGGCCGGCGGGAACAGTCCCTTCTCCAGTCCCACCAACACCGCTACCTGCTACGGAGGAACGAATTTTTCGGCAGGGGATCCCACGTGCGTGCTTCCGCCAGACAGTGCGACTTCGCCCAATCAAGGCAGCCCATTCCTCCGCGCCGCCTCAGCCCACAACCCACGCATCCTGCAACTAGGCCTAAAGTTCATCTTCTAAGCTTCAAACTTTGGTGTCGGTGAAGAACGGGAAGCAGCAAAAAATCCCGGCGCAGAAAATGAGCGCCGGGATTGTTCCTTGCACCAAACTGCTACTGGAGAACCGAGACCTAAGACGTAAGACCTAAGACCTGAGACCTAACACCCGAGACCCCAGAGTCTCCCCTCACTCCGCTGCCGACCACCGCCAACCCCCGCTCCAGATCCGCAATCAAATCCTCGACATTCTCAATCCCCACCGACAACCTCACCCTCTGCTCCGTCACTCCCATCTGCTCACGCTCTTCGGCGCGAATCATCGCATGCGACGTGATCACCGGGATCGTCACCAGTGAATCCACCCCTCCCAGGCTCGGAGCCAGCGTGAACAACTCCAGGGCCTCCGCAAACCGGCAAGCATCTTCTCCTGTGCCTGCGACCTCAAAGCTCAGCACGCCACCTCCGCCGCGCATCTGCTCGATCGCCAGCGCCCGCTGCGGATGCCCCTCCAGAAACGGATAACTCACACTCCGTACCTTGGGATGTCCTTTCAGAAACTGCGCCACCCGCAATGCGCTCTCGTTCTGCCGCTCGACTCGCAGCGCCAGTGTCCGGATCCCCCGCAGCAACAGCCACGCTGCATGCGGATCCATGTTGCACCCGACGGTTGTCCGCGTGGCATGGATCGTCTCAATCAGATCGCGCCGCCCCGCCACCACGCCACAAATCAGATCCGAGTGCCCCGCGAAATACTTCGTACCCGAATGCATCACCAGGTCAATCCCATATTCAATGGGTCGGCAATTGATCGGTGTTGAGAACGTGCTGTCGATCAGCGTAATCACGCCATGCTCCTGCGCCAGCGCCGATACCCGCTTCAGATCGACCACCCGCAGCGTAGGATTCGTCGGTGACTCCAGATGCAGAATCTTCGTATTCGGCCGCATCGCCTGCGCATGCTGCTCGTAGTCGGTCGTGTCCACCAAAGTCGTCTCTACCCCAAACTTCGGCAGCCACTGCGTCAGAAATTTCGTCGCCCCGCCATAAATATCGCGCTGCGCAACGATGTGATCCCCGCTTTTCACCAGCGCCAGAATCGACGTCGAGATCGCCGACATCCCCGAAGCAAACAGCAAAGCCGCGTCCGCGCCCTCGAGTTCCGCAATCGCCGACTCAGCCACGGTGTTCGTCGGATTTCCATACCGGGTGTAAAACATGTCGGTATGAGTCGCCCGCAACTGCTGCTCGTTGTCGGTGACTTCAAATGTCGACGTCTGATAGATCGGCGTAGAAAGCGGCCCATTCTTCTTATGGAGCTCGGTCCCGCCCCGTACCGCCTCAGTCTCCTGATGCCGCAAATGCTTTTTCATGTAGACTCCCGAAAACTGTTCGAACGCCAGCAGAGCGCAGAACGCTTAACTCTAAGTGTGAATTCCGGTCACCCTGTCATCCGGAGCCCAGTGAGGCGACAGCCGAACGAAATCGAAGGACCCCGTGTTGGCTTGGAGTACCACCGCCCTCGACGATTTCTCTACCACGAAAGCTCCGATCAAGCCCTGCGCCTCTAAGGTTCGACTCCCAGCTTAGCCGCCCCTTCTCCTACCGGGCAAGCAAAACTCACCCTCAGCGCCCGCGCAACCAAACAAGACAGCATTGCTATAATGCCCCGCCATGGACACCGGCCTGCGCCACCGCGTCGCCATCATCGCGGCCTCCAGCCAGGGCATCGGACTTGCGACCGCCCACGCCTTCGCCGCCGAAGGCGCGCGCATCGCGATGTGCGCCCGCAATCTCGAAACCCTCACCGCCGCCGCCGAAAAAATCCGTCAACAGCACAACACCGAAGTCTCCGCCGAGCCCCTCGACGTCACCGACGCCAACGCCGTCCATCGTTTCGTGGAAGCCGTCGTCGCCAGGTACGGTGCCGCCGACATCTGCGTCACCAACGCCGGTGGCCCGCCTGCCAAAGGTTTCCTCGCCACCACTGCCGCCGACTGGCGCAGTGCCATCGACGCGAACCTTCTCAGCACCGTCCACTTCGCTCGCGAAGTCATCCCCCACATGCAGAAACGGCGCTGGGGTCGCATCATCACCATCACCTCGATCACCACGAAGCAGCCCGTCGCCGACCTCGTGCTCTCCAACGCCGTGCGCGCCGGAGTCGTCGGCCTGGTCAAGAGCCTCGCCAACGAATTCGGCAAAGACGGAATCCTCGTCAACAATGTCGCCCCCGGCTTCACCGCCACCGATCGCCTGAAACATCTGGCCAAAGCGCGCTCTGACGCCTCCGGTAAATCGGAGCAAGATCTATTCGACGCCTGGGCCTCCGACGCCGCGCTGCGCCGGGTGGGCGAGCCGCGCGAGGTCGCCGACGCGATCGTCTGGCTCGCCTCCGAGCGCGCCTCCTATATCACCGGCCAGACAATTCTGGTCGACGGCGGGGTCTACAAAGGCCTGTGAACGCGCCACGCGCCTCGCCCTACGCAAGAGTGTTAGACTCTACCGGTTCCGCTCAAAGAGCATTGGCGCGAAGCAAAATGGGGAAGGAACGACTTCACAACTGGCGGAAACCGCTCCCCATCCCGATGGCTGCCGATGCACACCACCTTGTCATTCCGACGCGCGACCGCAGCGAGGCAGGAGGAATCTGCTGTTCATTGCGGATGCAATACTCGAGGCCGAGTTCTTCATGGGAAGGGCGCGACTTCAGTCATGCCGCCGAGCCGTTGAAAGTACCTTGCGTTTTAGCGCCTGAGGTGAGCTTTTGCTACGATTCGAGCGATCCTGAAATCTGTTAGGACAACAGAGACCCACATGCCAAAATCCAAGCCAGCAAAAAAGAAATCCCGCTCCGCCCGCCCTTCCATCAAGCTCTCCGCCACGGTAGCCAAGAAGCGCTCCAAAACAGTCGACCTCAAACACATCCCCTGGCACACCGTCGCGCTCGAAGACCTCACCCCACTCCTGCAGCGCCAGTTCGTGGTTGGCGGCGAAATCATGGTCTCCCGCGTCCTGATGAAAAAAGGTTGCATCATCCCTCTGCACAGCCACTACAACGAACAGTTCAGCTACATCCTCGAAGGCGCCCTGAAGTTCTGGATCGACGGCAAGGAAATCGTCGTCCACGCCGGCGAAGTTCTCACCATTCCCCGCAACATGCCCCACAAAGCCGAGGCCCTCGAAGACACCGTCGACCTCGACATCTTCCATCCCCCGCGCGCCGACTGGATCAACAAAACCGATCAATACCTGCGACGGGAAAACAATTAGCGCCGTTTCCCCAAGCGCGGGTCCCCGCAAACCTTGTCATTCCGACGTCGAGCGCAGCGGAGGGGAGGAATCTAGTTCCGGCGAATCTCCACGCCCATTTTGGAAATCGCTCTTCTTTGCGCCTGTGCGACAATTCCTTTGCGAGTGGAGCCTGCCCGGAGCGTAGCCGAAGGGCGGTTGAACGCTCCCTCTCCGCTTTTCTGGGGAAAGTTCCACCTCAAGTAACGCCTCCCGGGGGGCCCAGATGCTACGCTAGTGTTGCGCCCCACGGCGTGCTCGAAAACCCAGGCTCCATGACCCATTCAACGCTACCCGAAACCCAAGCCGCCTCCCGCCTGCGTTGTATCCAGTGCGCCTACGAGGCCGACCATGCCGCCGCGGACTTCCGCTGTCCCAACTGCGGCAACTTGTTCGAAGTCGCCTTCCCCGGCTGGCAGACTCCCCAGGGACTCAGAGCCGCCGGCTACACTGCCCAAGGGCTCAAGGATCTCTGGCGCGAACGTAAGTCCTCGCTTGCTCCTGCCGACACCAGCGGCGTCTGGCGCTTCCGCGAATTGCTTCCCAACCTCAAGCCCGGCTGCGATCCGATCACGCTGCGGGAAGGGAATACCGCCCTCTATGATCTCCCGCGCTGTGCCCGCGCCGCTGGAGTTCGCGCTCTCCAGGCCAAGCATCAGGGCATGAACCCCACTGCCTCTTTCAAAGACACGGGCATGACCACCGCCGCCTCCTTCGCCCGCCAGAAAGGTTTTCGCTGGGTCGCCTGCGCCTCCACCGGCAACACCTCCGCTTCTATGGCTGCTTATGCCGCCCGCGGCGGCATGCGGAGCCTCGTCCTCATTCCCGACGGCAAAATCTCTTGGGGTAAGCTCTCGCAATCGCTCGACTACGGCGCCGTCACTTGCCAACTCCGCACCGACTTCGACGGCTGTGCCAAAGTTCTGAACGAACTCGTAAAGCGAAGGCCGATCTACCTGCTCAACTCCGTCAATCCCTATCGCCTAGAAGGCCAGAAAACCGCCGCGATCGAACTCCTCGAACAACTCAACTGGCAGTCGCCCGACCACCTCATCGTTCCCGGCGGCAATCTAGGCAACTCCTCCGCCCTCGGCAAAGCCTTGCTCGAGATGAAAGACCTCGGCTTGATCTCGGGCCTTCCCAAGCTCTCTGTAATTCAGGCCGAAGGCGCTAATCCGTTCTATCGCAGCGTCCGCGAGCATGGCGGCAAGACGCTGATCCCCACCGCAGCCGACACGCTGGCCACCGCCATCCGCATCGGCAATCCCGCCTCCTGGAAGAAGGCCCTGCGCGTAATAGAGACAACGCAAGGCATGGTCGAACAAGTCAGCGAAGTCGAAATCGCACTGGCCAAAGCCGAAATCGGGTCCGACGGCGTAGGCTGCGAGCCCGCATCCGCCGTCACCCTCGCCGGACTCAAGAAGCTGGTCCAACAAGGATTCGTCCAGCCCGACGAAACCACCGTCCTCATCCTCACCGGCCACGTCCTCAAAGATCCCGAGTTCACGCTGAAGTTCCACCGTGGCGATCTCTTCACCGGCACCCCGCAAGAAAAAGACACCGCCCCGCTCGTCCCCCAGCAGCGCGCCCCGTTCGTCCTCGACGCCACCGTCGACGCCGTGCTGAAGACGCTCGACCAGTTCGAAGCCCAGGGCGAAAACGTATGAGTGCGCATCTCGCCGCAGTTCGTTACCGGCGCGAGTCGCCGTCCCCGCGTTGTCATCCTGAGCGTAGCGAAGGAACTAGGGATTTCGCTGCCGCGACGAACATCTCCGCGCTCTCTGCGGCCATTTCTCTGCGACCTCTCTGGTTAAAGTCTTTTCGCGAACTTCACACTCCGACCCAACACTCGAATGCCGAAAACTAAATCGTCCGCGTTGTTCCGCATCACTCTTCCCGCCACCTCCGCCAATCTCGGCCCGGCCTTCGACGCCGCCGCGCTCGCCTTCAATCTCCACCTCAAACTCGAAGCCCGCCCCGCGCTCCACGACTCCGTTCAGGCCACCGGCCGCGACACCGACATCTGCGGCAGAGTCGATAACCACCTGATCCTCACCACTTACCGCGAGGTCCTCTACAACAACGGCAAGTCCCCCGAACCGCTTGCCCTCACCATCCACAACGATATCCCCATCGGCAAAGGCTGCGGCTCGTCCGCCGCCGCACGTCTCGCCGGCATTGCCCTCGCCGTTCACTACGGCACCCTCCGCTGGACCGATGCCCAGATCGTCGGCGAGGCCTCCCGCCGCGAGCATCACCCCGACAACGCATCCGCCTGCTGGATGGGTGGCCTCACCGTCGCCCGTATGTCCGGGGAAGCCGAAGCTCAGATCGCACGCATCCGTCCGAAAGGGAAGTGGCCGCTCCTGCTCGCCGTCCCGCCCGAACCGCTCTCCACCGAAGAAGCCCGCCGCGTGTTGCCGCCGCAATATTCGCGTGGCGACGCGGTGATCAATATTCAAAACTCCATGCTTCTGGTCGCCGCCTTCACGCAAGGCCAGCCCGAACTTCTCACCGCCGCTCTCCAGGACCGCATTCACCAGCCCTACCGCGCTGCGCTCTGCCCGCTGCTCCCAGCCGCGCAGGAACTCGCCGGAACGCGCGGCATCCTCGGCGTCGCGCTCAGCGGTGCAGGGCCCTCGGTCCTGATGTTTCTGGATCCCGGCGCGAAAACGACCGCAAAAAAAATTGCCGCCCAGGTGGCGGCGCATCTCGAAAAGGAAAACCTCACGGCCGAACTCTTCCTCACCGCGATCGCCGAAAAAGGCCCCGCAGCCACTCGCTCAAGCCCGCGCGAGAAACGATCTGACAAATAGTTTCGAGGAACCCCGCAGCTTGGCTGGTTGCTGCGCAACTCTCGAATCGTGTCGCGCTGCAAGACTGATTCCTATCCCGTTGTCATTCCGCCGCGCGAGCGCAGCGAGGCAAGAGGAACCTCCTTTTCAGCGGCAGATGCAACCCGCGAGGGAAGTTCTTCAGCGGGAAATGTAACCTTTCAGAGGCTGGGATAAACTCCCAGGTTCGTATCAGGGCGCGCCTTCAGGCGCGCCGCACTAGCACGACAAAATTGGATGGGCTCGAGCCGCCCTCGCGATCTCTCTCGGACGCGCGCAAATGGGAAGGGCACGAGTTCGGTCGTGCCGTGAATTTCGCTGAGAATTGGTTGAGCTTCAGCGCCTGAGATGAGCACTTGCCACAAACCATCCACTTACCCGCGGTCCCTATCCAGGGTGGGAGCGCGAAAGGTAAAACCCGGCTCGGCCGCGATTCTCCCGCACTCTCGATGGAACAGGAGAAACGCCCCCTGAACTCTAAAGCCGCCGCTGTTCGACGAGCAAAAGACCGGCCCTAGTTCGCCTGCCCGCTCTCAAGTTCCGCGTAAACGCTCGAGCAGTGCGTCTCAAAGCTTACCCGCGGCTCCCGCGCCGCCCGTGCCGGATACGATTCCACCGCCAGGAAGTAACTCAGAATCTCGTTCTCCACCTCGCGCCGCCGGGCTTCTTCCACCAGATCGATGCTTGATTTCGACATCATGGACTCCTGTCCGACCTGTGCACTGAACGCATAGTTCTTGAGTGCACTGAATTCAGATCTTTCGATCGGGGGGAAGCCCAAGACTAGTTCCTGCGCCACACGCTCGTAAATGGCACGGCCGTGCTAGGTGGTTCCCTGTACCTCATTGCGGAAGAACTCAAACTGTATAAGGGTGTGCTGCCAGACTCTCTTGTTGCCCACCTCCCCTGAGGGCTTACGAACAAAGGCAGGAACTCCTGGGTTTCGTAGCAGGGCGCGCCTTCAGTCGCGGTCCCGCGACTCTGTCGAACGGATGCGCACAGAGAGGGCACGAACTTCAGACTCGAGATTCTTCGCCCCGACCACAGCCGACTTCCCTTGTCATTCCGACGCACGAGCGCACCGAGACAGGAGGAATCTGCTGTTCTATAGGGATTGCAACACTCGAAGCCCAGTTCTTGAAGGGAAGGGCCCGACTTCACTCGTCCCGCAGTTCAGAACACTTGCACTTTAGCGCCTGAGGGTTGCTGTGGCCGGGCGCAAAGGTTCACCCTCGGCTCGCCGGCGGCACGATCCCGTTGTGCCGCAAATACACCGCCATCTGACCATAGTGATCGTAACAATGCCCCACGGTCAGCGTCGCAATCCCCAGTCGCGTGATCGTGCTCTGTCCCCACGGACTCTTCATGGGCTCTGTCGCGTTCCCCGCGTTGATCGTCTTGATCGCCTTATGCAGGTAGGCAAACGAATCTTTCAGGTACTGCATGATCTGGGCTTTGGTTCTTACCGACGTCGGCCCCGCCTCGCCACCCGTATCCGGAGGCTTCACCTGCAAAATCGCCGCGCCAAACTGGTAGTTATCCGCCGCCACATGCTTCACTTGCTCGGCGAACGTGCGCACCCCTTTGAACTCCCCCTCCGTGGGAGCGTACCCGTACTTGTCTTCCGGCATCGCGTCGGCCGCGGGTACAAACTCCTCTTCCACATTCGTCAACGCCCGATCCAGAACCTGCGTAATCGTGCGCGGCGCTTCCGGCTTAGGCATCTGCTGTCCAACCGCCGCGGTCCCACTCACCGCGAGTAATAATCCGATGGAAGCAAGGCGTGTCTTCATACCGTTCTCCCGATCCCGTTTATGGTTTCCTTCGTGTCCTTAGTGCCACCGTAATGTCCTTCGTGGTAAAGATTTTCTCTGCGCTCTCCACGGAATCTCTCCGCGTCCTCTGCGGTTAAAGGCTTTTCTCCGAACCAAAGCCGGACCTCATCTATCACCGCCGCCCCACCCACGACCTACGACCGAAACTGTCCTTCAATCCCTCACCACCGAGGGTGCCATCGCCAGATGCTGCGCGCTCAACCGGTGGCGCCGGATCGTCAAAAGCCCCGCCAGCAGCGCCAATGCCGAGCAGGCCAGCGTGTTCGGCAACCCCACCCGCCCCGCCAGCGCGCCCCACATTGTACTGCCGATTGCCATCCCTCCCTGCAAAACCAACAAATACACCGACAACGCCCGCGCCCGCACCCACGACGGAGACATCGTCTGTGCCGCCGTGTTCAGGCACGCCAGGATCCCGATCCACGCGCCGCCCGCCGTCGCCATCACCAGGCATAAGAGCCCAAACTCGTGCGCCTGCCCCGCCGCAAACGTCATCCCCGCAAACACCACGATCGCCGCCCCTACCAGCCCGTCCACCGACAGCTTTCGGCGCAGACGTGGCAAAATCGTCGCCCCCGCCAAAGCTCCCACTCCAAAACAACCCAGCAGTACCCCATACCCCTGCGCCCCAAACGGCCGCGCCAGAATCGGCAGCAGCGCCAGCAACGCAATCGCTCCCACGCTGAACGCCCCCGTCCGGATCAGCACCGACCGCACCAGTTCCGATCGCCGGACATAAGCAAGTCCGCTCCCAATTGCCTCCCACAGCGCTTTCGTCTCCACCCGTTCCGCCGGAGTGCGCTTCCACCGGTACAGCACCAGGATCACGCCGAAGAACGATAGCGCATTGAGCAGGAACGCCGTCCCCGACCCCGCCCACGCGATCACCATCCCGCCCAGCGCCGGACCCACCGCGCGCGCCACGTTGAATCCTGCCGAATTCATCGCCACCGCCGCCGCGTGTTGTTCCGGAGGTACAAGCTCCGGCGTAATCGCCTGCCACGCCGGATCGTTCATCACTGCACCCAGTCCCAGCGCGAACGTGAAACCCAGCAGAATCCAGGGCGTCACCACGCGAAACAGAGTCAGCACTCCCAGCGCGCCCGACGCCAGCACCATCCATCCCTGCGTCACCAGCAGAAAGCGCCGCCGGTCCACCATGTCGGCCAGCGCCCCCGCCGGCAGAATCACTAGAAACACCGGCAACGCCACCGCCGCCTGCACCAGTCCCACCATCAGCGGCGACAGGGTGAGCACCGTCATCATCCAGCCCGCGCCCACCGCCTGCATCCATGTTCCGATGTAAGAAACGATCGCCGCAATCCACAGCGCCCGAAACAGCGGCTCGCGCAGCGGTGCCCACGCGGAAACGCTCGCGTCGGACAAACTCGGCGGCATCGGCGCGGGCGTTTTCACCATCTCGGCCATTTACCGGGAAACCCCCTCCAGAGTCGGGTCGGAGCCAGCACGGAACGGCCACTCCGTTTGCTTCCACGCGCGGATCAGGTAGATCGCAATCCCCAGAATCAGCAGCACGATCGCGTACCGGATTTCCTTCAAGGCGTTCACCCGCACGAACAGGATATAGCTGAAGCCGATCGATGCAATCAAAGCCGGGAGAGGATAGAACCACATGCGGAACGGCCGCGGCATATCGGGCCGTCGAATTCGGAGAACAATCACTCCAATCGCCTGCACCAGGAACTGCAGCATGATCCGGATCACCACCAGCGCAGCGATCACGTCCGCGAGCCGCAGAAAACAAAACAGCGCCGCCACCGCTCCCAGGCTGATCAACGACACGTAAGGAAACCGATGCTCCGGATGGACCTTAGCAAACACCCGGAAGTAGTTTCCATCCAAAGCCGCCGCGTACGGAACCCGCGAATACCCCAGCATCAGGGAAAACACCGACGCGAACGCCGTCCACATCACCAGCACCGTGACCAGCTGGGCCGCCCACGGCCCGTACACCTTCTGCATGAACACCGAAACCACGTACAGCCCGCTGTTGGCGTCGCTCGCCGTCACCATCTCCCGCCACGGCACCACCGCCAGGATGCTCAGGTTCATCAGAATATATAGACCGCCCACTAGCAGAATCGATAGCAGCAGGGCCCGCGGAATGTTCCGTCCCGGATCTTTCACCTCATCGCCCAGAAAACAGACGTTGTAGTAGCCCCAATAGTCATACGTCCCGATCAGCATGGCGCTGCCCAACCCGTGAAAAAATCCCCGCGACAGCGTGAATGCACCAACCGGAAAATCAAACGCGCGCGCCGCATTGAAGTGCGTCAACCCGGCGAAGATGATCCACCCAATCGTTCCCATCACCACCATCCACAACACCTTGGACAGCTTGCCAATCGTGGTGATTCGCCGGTACAGCAGCAGCACCGCCAGCAGACAAATCCCCAGCGCGACCAGAGTCCCGGTGTTCGCCACCCAGCTCATCTGCAGATTGCCAACCAGGGGAAGATGCCAGTTGCCCGTCCGCGAAAAGTAAACGTGCTCCAGCCCCGGCCAGAAGTACGCCGCATATCCCGCCAGCCCGAGGCATCCCGACGCGATCGAGAGCGGCGCGCTGAACGACAGCTGCCAGATAAACAAAAACGAAATCAGCCGTCCCACCTTGTTCGGCCCGTAGATCTCCCGCAAGTACCGGTACGACCCGCCCGACCCCGGCATGGCCGCGCCCAGTTCCGCCCACACCAGCCCATCGCAAATCGCAAAGCCCGCTCCCAGAATCCATCCCAGCATCGCCTGCGGGCCGCCCATCGCGCTCACGATGAGCGGCATGGTAATGAACGGCCCGACCCCAATCATGTCGAGCATGTTCAGCGAAACCGCGCTGCCCAGCCCCATCCCCCGAATCAGCTGCGGCGAAGCCTGACTCGAAGTCTCGACCTCCGCGCCCTGATTCGATGTCTGCATGAAATGTCTGCGTGAAACCGATTGGACACCCCGACCTCATAGAAGGCCGAGCCAACTAGCCTTCGTGCAGCCCTCCTATCCTTCGTGGTCAAGCTTTTGGCCGGCGGATGTGGCTGCCCCAAACCCGCAGAAATTTCGCAGCGCCTTCTGCGCTCCTCAGCACCACCGGTTAGAGGCCTTGACCGTCGAACTGCACTTGCCCCTCACACTCGACACCGCCTAGCGCCCGGCCGCCAACAGGTTTACATACAATCGCACCGCCCCTGGCACCCCCGCAGGCAACTGCCGGAAAAATGCATACCCTGTGTAGATGTACATACCCTTCCCATACTTCGCCACCAATAACCCGCCCTTTAAACTCTCCTCCCCCGGGTCGTGCGAGGCCAGCAGCGCCGTGTACTTGCCATCCCACTTCTCCATGAAATACAACCCGCGCTCCTGCACCCACCCCTCGAAATCGCGCTGCGTAATCTCATTCGGGAAATGAAACACGCGTTCCTGCGGCGCCAGCACTTCCACCGGCGCCTCCTCCACCGACACCCGCCCCCGCCCCAGCGTCACCGGATAGGGCGCAAACGACCCCCCATTAAAATTTCCCACGTCGGCCTCGTACTGCACCACCAGCGTCCCGCCCGCCGCCACAAACTCCAGCAGCTTTTTGTTATTCGCCGCCACTTCCTTCTGCGTATCGTAGGCGCGAATCCCCAGCACGATCGTCTGGTACTTGCCCATATCCTCCGTCCCCAGCTTCTCGGCCGGAATCATCGTGACGTCCAGGCCCACCTGCCGCAGCACAGTATGAATGTCATCCCCCGCGCCCATGATGTAGCCGACCTTCAGATCCCTCGGCACCTTCACATCGACCACGCTCACCCGCTGCAGCGCCGGCTGGTAGTAGTAAAACGTATCCAGATCGTCGCGCGTCACGACTGTGTATGCTTCAGCGTATGCCTTGTTGTGGTACATCAACGACGCTTTCAACTGAGTGCGTTCCTCGCGGCTGGCTGAAGGCACAACCGTGAACTCGCACTCCTTCGACTCGCCAACCTTCGCGAACGTCACTGCCTGCGACCCAGGTTCCACCTGCCATCCCTGCGGTGCCTCCAGCCGCACGCTGGCCGTTATCGGCCCGGGCAACCCACTGCGAACGTCCACCTTCACGGAGCTCGATCCCTGATGGCCTACTGGAATCACCTGCGAAATTGGTTCAATCGCGACCGAAAACGGTGGCGTTACCGCCAGGGCGCGTCTTTGTTCGCGTCCCGTGGAATCCCTATAGCTTGCCGATACGATGTCGCCGAGCGAACTTTTTAGCGCGTCCACCGAATAGTTCATGTGCGCTAGGAGCGGAGCTGGTGGGAACGCGAGCGTCGCATAGTGAGGCTCGTCCACCGTGTTGACGCCATCCGTCTCCGGATTGTTCCGATGCCAGTACGGACGCGTGTAAGCGGCATTCTCCGGCGCCGTAACCCGGAACTCTGCTGTTGCCTCCTGCCCCGGCGATACCGACTGCACTCCCGACGAAGTAGACGTCACACGCCACCCCGCGGGCAGATCGAGTGCGACCCCCTGAATGGTTGCAGTCTTCGATCCCGTATTGCGCACCCGAGCCGTTACCCCGAACGCCTGTCCCGGCACCGCCATGAATGCTTCCTCCGGCGTCGCCCCAGTTTCCGCATCCACCGTGACACTCATGCTCAAACCCAGCGCGAGGTTGACCGCGCCCTGAAACTGTTCCTGTTTCAGGCGCAGATTTCCAAGCAACTCTTGCCGCTCCGCACCCGCCAGTTGTTTTTCCCCAGCGATCCGCGAGACGAGTGTGCCTGCGATCTGCAATCCCTCGAGGAGCGGTGTAGCCGCCTTTGCTGGATCGTCCGCTGCAGCCTTGGTCGCTTGCTCCACGGTTGCTTGCAGTTTCACCAGTTCCCCCCGCAGCCACGGCACATTCCCCTCATCCGCGCCCAACCGCCCCGCCAGCCCGGGCAACGACGTATCGATCCCGTCAAAAAAATCCTGCTCGTGCCCATCCTTCCCCGCCGTCGGCGGCAGCACAGAATCCACCAACCGATAGAAGGCATAGTGCGGCCCCGCATCCACCGACCACCCACCCGCACCCTGCGACAATTGGTGCCGCAATCCTTCCATCGCGAACTGGATGTACGTCATCCCCAGATCTGCATCTTTCTCCCCCGTGCTCAACTTCACCGTATAGTTTTCCGGGGGGCATTCGTTGCTGCGGAACGGACACACGTTGTCGAAGTAAAACTTCTTGGCCTGCCACGGCTGCAATCCTTCCGCAATCTGCTCCGGAAATCGCTTCGGATCGGCTGCCGCCCGAAACGCCTCGCGCGACACGATCCCCGACGCCTGGTGATTCCCGTGCCCGTCGCGATCCGTTCCCTGGAACCGCGACACCAGCACATCCGGCCGGAATGTTCGGATCACACGCACCATGTCGGCCAGCACCACGTCGTGCCCATTCCATTTCTGAAACGTCTCGTCGGGATTCTTAGAAAATCCGAAATCGGCCACCCGCGTGAAGCGCTGCTCCACCCCGTAGTACCTGTCCGATGCCGTCAGCTCCAGCGTCCGCAGCACTCCCAACACATCGAACAAATTGCTGCCCACCTTATTCTGTCCGCCTTCGCCGCGGTTCAGCGTGAGCAACTCGATCGTATCGCCCCGGCCGCGCGACTCCAGCGTCATCATGCCGCCGTCCTCATCGTCCGGATGAGCCGTGGTATGCAGCAGCCGCGCGGTCGTGCTCAATCGCTTGAGCAGCAGCCGCAGCCCGGCCGCGCCCGTATCCTGGGGCAGCGGATCCGACGGTCGCACGCTCTCCGCAGACTTCTGGCCGCTGGTCGCCACCGCAAGAAAGAGAGAAAGGAAGAAAGTGAGAGCAGCGCTTCGGGCATACCCGCACCACGGCGCCTTCTGGAGGGTTTTGGGATCGATCATGTCTTCTAGTAGATGGGTTCTCTAGCGTGCCGGACGCAAGTTTCTGGCAGAACTAAGTGTAGCGCCGGCCGCCCTGAGCTTGCCGAAGGGGCGTCCCGCCTTCGCGAAGGTGAACCCAAGACCCCGACCTTGTCATCGTCATCCTGAGCGAAGTGAGGCGCCAGCCGAGCAGAGCCGAAGGACTCCGTGCCCCTGCAGTACCTGCGGCCCTGAGAAGTTCTCTACCACACACGACTCGTTCCAGGGCCACGAACTCCCCTCAGTTTCCCTGCGCCAGCAACGGCTCCTGGCAGAACCGCGCCGCCTTCAGCAGATCTGCAAACTCCGGCGTAGCCCGCAGCCGGTCCAGCAGCGGATCATTCTCCAGCGCCGAGTACGCGCAATAATTCTGCTCGATCGCCATCCGGATCATATGCAGCGCTGCATCCTTTTTTCCCGCCAATGCCAGCACCGACCCTTGCTCATACGCCGCCTCCGGATCATCGCCCGCCGCCAGCGACCGGACATCGTCCTGAGCCATCCGGTCCAGTTCCGACGCCGGCCGCAAGCCCAGCGCCGCCTCCAGAAGGTCACGATGATAGCGCGTGGCCGCCGGCATCTTCTTCAGCGCCTCGCGCGCCTCGTTCACCTTCCGCTCACGCAGCAGAATTGATGGCAGCGCAAAGCTCGCCCACTCCGATCCCCCGTCCAGCCGCATGAATTCCCGCGCCTTCACCGTGTCCCCCATGTAAAGAAACGCCCAGGCGCACGATCGGAACAGATAATTCCCCGGATCCAGCTTCGTCGCGGTGTCGCACTCACGGGTTGCCTCCTCGAGCATGCCCGCATAGCGCAGCACATAACCCAGCGTAAAGTGCGCCTGTGCGCTTTGCGGTCGCTTCTTAACCAGCGCCCGCGCCTGCTGGTGAGCTTTTTCCAGTTCCCCGCGCTCCACCCGGTTGATAATCAGTTGCCCCGCAGCGGAAAGCAGATTGGGATCGAGCGTCAGCGCTCGTTCATAGTCCGAGCTCGACTTCTGGAAAGCGTCGTCACCCCCGCTGGAATATTGCGAGTCGAAGTAATAACGCTCTCCTAAAGCTTCCCAGGCCGGTGCATAAGTGGCATCCAGCGCAACGGAGCGCTCCAGCATGGCGATCGCTTCCTTGTTCGGCTTCTCGTCACGAGCGATGGGCACGCTGCGCAAGTACAGGTCATAGGCTTCTTGATTCTTGGGGCGCGTGCTGGTCTCGAGAAGCTCATTTCCCGTGCCCAGCGTCGGCAGTAATCCTGTGCGAACCTGCTTCGCCAGTGCATCCTGCAGCGCAATGTAATCCTGGCTCGGCGCCGTGATCGGATTGCTCTGCCAGGTTACGCTATTCGACCCCACGTTCACCGCCTGCAGCGTCACCATGATCTTGTTGCCCTGCTTCATGTAATGCCCGGTCACGATGTCGGCCACGTGCAGGTCCCGTCCCGCCTGCTGTGGGTCTATATCCGCACTCACATACTTCCGCGTGCTGCCCGTCGGGCGCACATCGAGTGTGCGGTTGTAGGTCAGAACAGAGGCAATCTCATCCGCCAGCGCGAACCGCAGGTAGTCCACGCCGCTGTCGTTGGTCATGTTCTGCAAAGGAAGCACCGCGATCGTGTTCGCGGCCACCTCCGGCGCCGTAGGCTTCCGGTGCTTCCACCACCACGACCCGACTGCTCCCAACACTGCAAGCAGCAGCCCCGCCATGCCCAGCAACAAATACGTTTGCAGCTTCCCTGACCGTTGGAACGTGTTCGAGGCCGCCCGCAGCGGTTGCACCAGCTTCGCGCTCGTCCGGCTCAGCCCCGACTCCGTCTCCTTCTTCAGGTGCTGCAGGTCCGCCTTCATATCGGCGGCACTCTGGTAGCGCTTGGCCTTGTCCTTCTCCATGGCCTTGCCGATGATGCTTTCCAGTTCCGTCGGAACCCCGGGATTCCATTTCGAAGGCGGTGCCGGTTTCTGGTGCAGCACGCTGTCCAGGGTCGTCACAATGTTGGTCCCGGAGAAAGGCTTCTTCCCGGTCGACATCTCGTACAGCACCACCCCAAACGAAAACAGGTCGCTGCGCGGATCGAGCGGCTCGCTTCGTGCTTGCTCCGGCGCCATGTACACCGCCGTCCCCGGAATTACGCCCACCGCCGTCAGCGAATCCTCAATGCCCGTGTCCGTGCTCGTGGCCAGCTTCGCTTCCGTCGTCAGCTTGGCCAACCCGAAATCCAGCACCTTGGCCTGCCCCATCTTCGTCAGGAAAATATTCGCGGGTTTGATGTCGCGATGAATAATCCCCTTGGCATGGGACGCCGAAAGCGCCTCTGCCACTTGTACCCCGATATCGAGGATCTGGTCGGTCTCCAGGAACTTGCCATGGATCATCTGCTTCAGGCTCTCGCCCTCCAGCTTCTCCATGACGATAAAAGGATGCCCGTTGTTGTCGTCGATGTCGTGGATCGTGCAGATGTTGGGATGGTTCAACTGGGAAGCCGCCCGAGCCTCGCGCTCGAACCGCTCCAGGGACTTGGGGTCCCCCACCAGGTTGTCAGGAATGAATTTCAGCGCCACCCGGCGGCCCAGGCGTGTGTCCTCCGCCTCATACACCACCCCCATGCCACCGCCCCCGAGTTTCCCCAGGATACGATAGTGGGAGATCGTCTCGCCGATCATGAGCACCCGCCCATTCCCGCAGTCGGCATGTTAGGCCGGGAACGCCCTCAGGTCAACTAGGCAAACGACTTAACAGCAGTACTGGCAGTGTCTACAGTACAGACACCAGAAGTATAGCCCCCCCCACATTGGACGGACGACGGGAGGAGGGTAGAAGTCCGGCTGGCCGCGTCTTGGCTCAAAACGGGAGGCAATCGGTCTGCCAGCCGCCCTACTCGCTGACCCTCCATGAGGCCTTTCTTTGCGTCCTTTGCGGCGTTTCTTCGCGCCCTCTGTGGTTAAGAGCTTTGCTTGCTCGTACCACCTGACAACCGAGAACTGAGACCTGCCCCTAAAACAACCCCGCCGACGATCCCACCCACTCCATATCTCGGTTATGATCCACCCCCATCATCAACCCGCGCCCCATGCGCAGAATCGTCAGCACCGGCGTCAACTCATCCACCCAGACGTACATCACCCGCACTTCCACCTTGGTCCCGCCGAATGGCGTCTCGATCACCGGCTCAAAATGTAGCCGTTCCTGCAAAATGTACTGCGACCTCCGCTCTGCCGGCACCGCCGCGATATCTTCTTGCTTAGGCGCAATCACCACCCCCAGCCCCGCAAACGAGTACAACGGCTTCAGGGCATAGTTCTCCAGATCCTGTGGAACTCGCTCCAGCCCATCCAGAAACCACGTCTTCGGCACCGAAGCATGCTTCAGGTACGGAATCGAATACTTCGATATCCGGAAATACCAGTTCGGATGCCCCGCCCACTCCACCTGCAAGTCATCCCGAAAATCAAACCTCAGTTTCGCGCCCTTGCGCTCCAGTTCATCCACGATCGCCCGGTTATAAATCCGCCGGATCGGAACCCGCTTCCCCTCCGACTCCCAGTACAGCTGGCTCCCATCCTTCTTAATAGCCTGGATATCCACCGTCCGGATCCCCAGTAGCTTCTCCGTCAGCAGGAAATCCGGTAGCGTTTTCTGATGCCCCGGATCGATCTCCATCAATATGACATTCGCCGGGTCCTCTTCCCCCACAATCGCCCGACGCAGAAGCTTCAAGTAAGCCGCCGCCTCCAACCCTCCCAGCAAGAACCGTAACTCCGGATCCAACCCGTACACATCCATGAACGTCCGCGCCAGCACCGGCTGGTACGCATACAGGGAAGGGAAGGCCTGCAACTCCACCAGCTTGGGCTGCAGCTCGCCCGCCGCATCCCGCACCAACCCAAAGTCCACCTGGATAAACATCGGATGCGGAGTCTCGTTGGGCACCTTGAACTCCGCAGGAATCGACTCCGAAGACCGCGCGTGATACTCGGGATTGTCGACCAGCTGCCGGATCAGCTCCTTCCCCTCGCGAGCCATCCGCTCCAGCAGGGCTTGCGGCAGGAAGCACGGCGTCTCCGAAACCCGAAACCCAATGGGTACGCCGCACCGCTCCGCCAAAAGCGAAAGCAGCTGAGGATACCTTTCCGCCCTATATTTCGAATTAAAGTCCTGCCGAAGGGAGGGGATCATGTTTGAAAAAGCCAGCGCGAACAAAGTGCCCAGCCCAGCGAGACCCAAAGCAGTAAGGCTTCAACAAAGGACTGTCACCCTGAGCGCAGTGAGGCAAAAGCCAAACGAAGTCGAAGGACCCCATGCCAGCCGACATCATCTCAGGCCTAAGGAAAATCTTCTGCGAAGATCGCAAGCCGTTTCTGGCTGACGACCAGAGACGAGCGACTGACGACTGCTATTCAATCAAGAACTCCCCGCCCCGCATAATCTGCTCGCCATCCACCCAGATGTCAAACTTCCTTCCCACCACATCAATATGCGTCGACGAGTACCACTCCGCCCCCGTGTGCGCCCCATAAGGATTCCCAAACGCAATGTGCACTCCCGGATACTTCTCGTCCTGCAGAATCTCCCCGATCACATCTTTCAACTCAACATTCGTCCCGATCGCAAACTCCCCGACCCGGTCGCTGTTGTCGTCCGTATGCGTGTACGCCCAGAAATCGTCGCGCAGCTCCAGGTTCCGACTCTCCGCCGACACCAGACGGTTCCCCTCCACCCGAATGGTCAGCGGGTTCCCCTTCAAATCACCAAACTTCGCGCACAGATAATCCCCCACCACGCCGTCAATCACGAACGTCCCATTCACTTCACCCGGCGTCGTGAATACCTCGCCCCCCGGCAGATTCCCCCACTTCTCCCGGCTGATAATCCCCGACGTCTTCACCCAGTTATACGAAGGATTCAGCCTCGCCACCAGATCCGTCCCCGCCGGCGTCTTGGCCCGGATCTCCGACGCCTTCCGCACCATCCCCACCACCTTCTGGCTGATCCGGTCCACCTTTAGAAAATCCGCCCGCATTCCCTCCAGCATGATCCGGCGGTTGATGTTCACCATGTGCGCGTGCCGGATCTTCCTCCGGTTCACCACTTCCGTCATCTGCATGCGCGACTGCAGCTCGTTCCGCTGCGCCTGCACCGCGAAGATGCTGACGTCCGCCGTCTCTAGGTCATCCAGAATCTCCGGCGGCAGCTTCCCCAGCGGCCGCTCCGCCAGTTCTTCCAGCACGAACGCGTGATACGTGGCCCCGACCTTCTCCAGTTCGCGGGCGATCGCCGCCGCGATTTCGAGGCTCGCCTCGTCGGTGATCACCGTAACTCGCTCCGACGCCTGCACCCGCAGACACACCTCGACCGCGTTGCGCGCCCCCGGGGTCAGTTCAGAGTCAAAAGGGATAGTATTCAGAGGACGATTGGCGTGACTGACTTTATTCATTACCCTGCTTTTTTGTCGGAAACCGGGGACGCCGCTTCGGCCACGCCCACTTCCGTCTCCTCAATAATGAAATCCACAACTTTCTTCAAATCTCCCGTCTGTTCATACACCCGGATCTGCCGGTCCGCCCCAGTACCCATCTCCATGATCTCGTGCACATACTCGATCTCCGATCGCGAATCGAGCTCGTCCACCACATCATCGATAAACTCCAGATACTCCAGAATCAGGTCGCGCACCGGAACCTGTATTTGTTTTCCGAAATCAATCATGTTCCCGTTGATCCCGTACCGCGCCGCCCGCCACTTATTCTCCATGATCAGCGCGCGCCGGTACAGCCGGAATCCCTGGTTCGCCGCATAGAGCTTGTATAGCTTCGCGACGGTCGCCTGGATGAGCGCCGCCAGGGCGATTGTCTCATCCACCCGCATCGGGATATCGCACACCCGAAACTCAATCGTATTGAAAAACGGATGCGGCCGGATATCCCACCAGATCTTTTTCGCATTATCAATGCAGCCCGTCTTGATCAGCAGCTTGATGAAATTCTCGTACTCGCCCCAGCTCGGAAAGTAATCCGGAATATTCGTCCGCGGAAACTTGTCGAACACCTTGCACCGGTACGACTTCAACCCGGTATTCATCCCCAGCCAGAACGGCGAATTGGTCGACAGCGCCAGAATATGCGGCACGAAATAGCGCGCATGATTCATCATGTGGATGGCCGTCTCCCGGTCCTCCACCCCGATGTGGACGTGCAACCCGAAAATCAGGTTGGCCCGCGCCACCAATTGCATGTCCTCGACAATATTCTTGTAGCGCTCGTCCGGATAAATCTCCTGCACCCGCCAGTCCGCAAATGGATGCGTCGCCGCCGACGCCAGCCGCAGCCCATTCTCCCGGGCCAGGGTAATCATGTCCCGCCGCAGCTTTTTGACCTCATCCTTCGCATCCTTAATATTGCTGCAGACCGAGGTCCCCACCTCCACCACCGACTGGTGCATCTCCGCCTTCACGCGCTCTTGCAACAGCAGCTTGCCCTTCTCAATGATTTCCGCATGAATATGCGACCGAAGATCGCGCGTTACCGGATCGACCGTCTGGTACTCTTCCTCAATCCCGATCGTGAAAGTAGGTTTCATCGCCCAACAACTTCCGACACCGAATTCGACTAGTATAAACGCACTCGCACTTTAACCGCCCTGGAACTCACTACCGAACTCCTTAGCGACCATTCCTGCACCCTTAGTGTCCTTAGTGTCCTTCGTGGTGAAGAGCTTTGTCGGAGTTCGTAATCAAGCCCTCTTCTTCGCCATCGGCCGCTCCTCCATCTCGCCCCGCAGAAACGCCGCCCACCGCAACTCCTGCGCCGGATTCTCTCCGCGCAGCGCCTTCTCCACTGCCATCTCCGCCACCGCATTCACCACCCAATCAAAATTCTCCTGCCCCACCGACGTGATCTCCGCGTCCGGCGCCGGATTCATGAAATCGATCGCATAGGGCACTCCACTCTCCACCGCAAACTCCACGGTATTCAGGTCATACCCCAATGCCCGGCACAACATCAGCGCATCCTTCTCCACCCGTTCCTTCATCGCGGGCCCCGGAGGCGGATTCCCCTTCACATACCGCTCGTGATGCGGAGCTTTCGGGTCATACCGCATGATGTGCACCTTCTCCTGTCCCACAACGTAGCACCGGAAGTAATCGTCAAACTCCACTCCATGCTGCAGTGTCATGCACAGGTCGCCGGTCTGGTTGTAATGATGGAAGAAGTTCTCTGGCGAATGCACCTTATATACATGCTTCCACCCGCCCCCCGCATACGGCTTCAGGAAAGCAGGGAAGCCAACGTATTCGAAGATCTCCTCCCAGTTCAGCGGATACATCAGATTCCGCATGGACTGGTCCGTCGTCCCCTCCGGATGCTTGTGATGCGGCAATACCACGGTCGGCGGAATCGCTACGCCGAGCTTGCTGGCCAGCGCGTAATTGAAGAACTTGTCATCCGCCGTCCACCAGAACGGATTGTTCACCACAATCGTGCCCTGCAGCGCCGCATTCTTCAGGTAAGCGCGGTAGAACGGGATGTCCTGCGAAATCCGGTCAATAATAACATCGTATTTCTTAGGCTCATCCATCCTGATCCCGCCAATCTTCACAAACTCCGCCGTCACCCCGGCAACCTTCATCGAGTTAATCTTCTCGACCAGTGCCGGCGGAAACGTATTCTCCATCCCAAACAAAACGCCAATTCTTTTCATGATCCGCTCCAGGAAAGCTATCAGCCGTCAGCCATCAGCCCTCAGCGATTCCCCGTCAGCTACAAACCCTCCCCACAACTCTGTCATCCTCCAAGATCCGGTCAACCCTCTAACCCCCGGCAAGTGACGCGAGGCCGAACCCAATCGAGAGCCTGCCCTGCGCGAAGCCGAAGGGGACCTTGTTTTTGTTTGCGCTCTTCGCGCCCCTTGCTTTGCGTTAGCCAACGACCACCGACCGAAGACCAACGACCGTTCTTCTACTCCCCCACCACGTCCCGCACCACCCGCAAGTAATTCTCACCCATGATCTTCTTTATATCGTCTTCCTTATACCCCCGCTTCAGCAGCGCCGCCGTTAAGTTCGGCATCTTCGACACATCCTCCAACCCCTGCGGCACGTTGCTGATCCCATCAAAATCACTCCCAATCCCCACATGATCGATCCCCGCCAGTTTCACGATGTGATCGATGCACTCCGCCGCATCTTCCACCGTCGCGTTTCCCACCTTCGCGTGCACTTCACCACTCTCGGCGTGGTCCTGGGCCGCGAAGGCATCCAGTTCTGCCCCCAGCAGATTCGGCTCGATCGCATTGTGCTGCGTGATCATTTTCTTCAGCTCATCGGCATCCTTCTGGCTGAGGAACGACGACCCGAAATTCACTCCCACCACTCCGCCATTCTTCGCCAGCGCCCGGAACATGTCGTCCTTCATGTTCCGCGGAATATCGGAGTACGCAAAGCACGATGAATGCGACGCAATGACCGGCTTCGTCGACACCTCTAGCGCGTCATAGAACGTCTTATCCGATACGTGCGAGATATCCACGATCATCCCGATCCGGTTCATCTCCCGCACCACCTGCTTCCCGAAATCCGTCAGCCCGTTGTGCTCCGCCTTCCCCGTGGACGAATCGGCCCAATGATTGCTTCGAAAGTGGGTCAGCGTCATCGAAAGAATCCCCATCCGCCGGTACATGCGCAGCACGCTGAGGTCGTCATCGATCTGGTGCCCGCCTTCAATCGTCAGCACCGCCGCGATTTTCTTCTGCTTTACGATCCGCTCAATGTCGCGCGCGCTGGTGGCCAGCTCAATCCTGTCCGGATACTTGTCGAATACGCTCTGCGCCGCATCCCGCAGCTCGAGTGTTCGCCGCACCGCCTCTGCTCCCGGGTAATACGTCGGAACCCACAAAGCAAAGAACGGCACATGCACGCCGCCTTCCTGCAGGCGCGGCAGATCGATCATCCCGTCCGGAAGACGTTGCCCCAGGTCCACCTTTTCGATCAGAACCCGCTGCATGGTGTCGTTGTGACTGTCCACCCCCAAAACCTGCGCCTGAATCCGCCGCGCCTCCTCCAGGTTCTGCCCCTGTGCCAGGACCCCCAACAACAGCGTCATCGTAATGCAAACCTGTTTCGCGACCATCCGCCTCCTTAGAACTCATCAGCCCTCAGCTGTCAGGCATAACGATCAGCCAATACCCTCTCATCCCGAGCGAAGTGAGGCGCAAGCCGAACGCACTCGAGGGGCCCTGTGCTTCATGACCGCCCCAAGTCGGGCCTGCCGTCCCGAGCCGTTCTTTGCGGCCTTTCTACTGCGTCCCCAGCGGTCGCCGCGAAAGCTCAGCTCCCCCGGGATCAAAAGCCCTTCCCTACCAGCCATCGACCACCAGCCAAAGGCGACGACCAACGACCGACAACTAGAAATATTTCCCCGCCATCCGCTGCCAGAACGGCCAGTCGTGCCCCGTATGATCGCCCCAAATATCCAGCCAATTCGGCACGCCCTTCGCGTTCAGCAGTGCAGCCAGCTTCACGTTTTGGTCAAGGCACGTATCCCACTCGCCCGACGCCAATACGATCTTCATCTTCCGGTAGCGGCTCAGAAACCAGTCATCGCTGATGTTCCCAAGAAAATCCGGCGGGCAGTTAAAGTAGCAATCATCGTCGTAATACCCATCCAGAAACTGGTGAATATCGAACGCCCCCCCCATGCTCACGCAATGGGTCACGATGTCGGGATGCTTGAACCCAAAATTCACCGCATGATACCCGCCAAAACTGCACCCCGTCACCACTAGCTGTCCCGACGGGTTTCTCCACCGGACATAAGACAGCAGCTCGTGCAGAATGTAGCGCTCATATTGCAGGTGCCGCAGCACCCGGATCCGCGGGTGCGCCGACTTGTTGTACCAGCTTTCCCCGTCGATCCCGTCGGGGCAGAATACCTGCAGCTCGCCGCGCTCGATCTTGGGCGCGAGCACCCCGATCATCCCGCGGTCTTCGTACTCAAAGAACTTCCCCATGGAAGTAGGGAAGACGAGCATCGGCGTGCCGGCATGTCCAAACACCAGCATCTCCATTTCCCGATGCAATTCCTGACTGTAGCCCTTATGATATTCGCGATTCATGAGCCGAAGTATCTTACCTGAACCCGCTTCCCGAGCCTACGTTGCGCTCGTCGCCGCGCCGTTCCTTGATCCACGTAGGCCCAGACGCCCCCGTCTGGGCAGGCTCTTGACGCCAGCCCCCCCCAAATCAGCGCAGCTTTCCCCCAAATGTGGTAGTTTCTTTGGCTCAGCCGGAGTGACTATGACGTCTCCCAGAATCCTGCTGATCCTAGCCTGCGCCCTGACTCCTTTACACGCCCAGCAAAACCCCGAGGGACCCACCAACGAAAAGGGTCAGAAGACCTACAAGGAGGCCCTTCAGCACCTGCGTGAGCACCGGACCGACTGGGCGATCGATTGCTTCAAGAAGGCCGACAAGCAGGACGGCGGTCACTGCCAGGACTGCCAACGAAAAATCGTCAAGTATGCGCTCGAGATCCAGGACTGGAAGGCCGCCGAAACGGCTGCCGGCGAACTCGTCGGCGAAGCCCAGGGCGACAAAAATGTAGCTCTCGCGCACTACCAGCTAGCCGCCATTTTCATAAACGAGGGCGTGACCAGACGCAAAGAGGAATTCTTCGCTCGCGCTCACGACGAATTCGCCAAGGCTTTGACGGCGAGCCCTAACTTCCCCGAAGCGATCTTCGCCGACGGAAGAGCGCTCGCTTATATGAAACAGGACGACGCTGCCAAGGCCCAGTTCGAGCGTTTCGTGAAGATGCGCCCCGAGGAGAGTGTCGACCGCCAGCGAGCGCTGCGCTACATCGACCAGCCAGAATTGGCCCGCGCCCGCATGGCACCCCCTTTTGCCGTAACCACGACCAACGGACAGCGTGTTTCCCTCGACGAAATGAAGGGCAAGGTCGTTCTTATCGATTTCTGGGCCACCTGGTGCGGACCCTGCCGCGAAGCTCTGCCCCACATGCGGGAAGTCGCGAAAAAATTTCACGGCGAGCCGCTCGTCATATTGAGCGTCAGCCTCGACGACGACGAGCACAAATGGAAAGAATTCGTCGAGAAGAATGAGATGACTTGGCTGCAATACCGCGACGGCGGTTTCAAGGGACCCGTCTCCACCACGTTTGCCATCGAAGCCATCCCGCAAACCTTCACCATCGATACCGACGGCGTACTGCAAGACCAGCACATCGGGGACGCGTCCATTGAGGGTAAACTCAAGAAATTGATCAAGCGCGCGCACGAACTGGAGACGGCCGCCAAACCCGTGCAATAGCCTCTGCCGCCCTTCCAATCATTCCGACACGTGAGCGCAGCGAGCAGGGAGGAATCTGCTCCCTGCGTCTAAACTCAACTGCACCGGGCGTGCACCAAAACACCTGATCCAACCCCCGCTCTGGCCCGCGCACAAAAAAAAGACCGCCGGCAACCCCGGCGGCCTTCCCTGACACCTGAGACCTAACACCCAACACCCGATCTTCTAGTCTCCCAACACCGGCTCGCTAACCTCCGGAGCCGCCGCGGGAGCAATCCCGCCATTCGACTTCAACGCCGTCAGCGGAATAAACCCGCCTTCCGACGTTGGCGTCTTCTCCTTCAGCACCACTTCCTTGTAGAGCGCGGCCATGCGCGCGTTGTACGCCGGATCGCTCTTCTGCTTCTCGTCCCGCGCCCGCAGTTTCTCTTCGCGCGCATTCTTCGCGATGCCCAGCTTGTCCAGATCGTGCTGCTCTTCGTTCGTCACGATCTCATCCTTGAGCACCAGCGAGTGATTCACGTCCTCGAGGTTCACCTTCTTGCCGCCTGCGAAAATCTCGTGCCGCCCGTGCTCCTCGTACCACTTGGTGAGCGTCGCGGTCATGTGCATCTTCTCGATGATGTTCCGCCAGCCAACCCCCGTGTTGTACGCGCAGAACGAAATCTCGCCTTCCTGCGTCGCGTAGGGAATGATGCACTGCTCCGTCCGCCGGAAGTCATAGTTGAACAGATCCTGGAACCACATCCCCGCGATGAACAGAAAGTTCCACCGGTCTTGCCGCCGCTTCATGACGTCGTCAATCGTCCGGTCTGGCCCAACCTTCCCATAGTTCTTCCCAGTAGCATTGAAGTTCTTGTCAAACTTCTTCAGCAGATCCATCAGCTTGAAATGCGTCGGCGACTGGAACGGGTCGTAATTCTTCATCAAGCACAACGCCATCCCAACGATAGTCAAAAACTTCCCGCGCGCCGCGTCATTCACCTTCGCAATATCTTTCGCCAGCTGATCCCCCTTCAGGAAAGCAGTAACCGGCACCGCCTCCTTCGTCTCCTTATCAATCATGACCGCCATCCCCGTCCCGCAATTCGGATGGCAACCGCAGGAGAGCTGGCCCCAATCATTGTTCTTGTCCTCGACGTGCATCAGGTCAGCCCAGTCGCTGAACGTGCCCATGAAACTGATCGGGAACCAGTCGCGGCTCGGCTCGCCGAGGCCGGTTTGGTTCTTTACGTCGTGGGCGAGATGAGAGAGGGTGTAGCGCTGCGCCTGGCGGCGGTCATCGGTGACGGCTTCGTCGCGGCCGGTGAAGCTTACGGGCTGGAAGCTCAGGAAACCGATTTTTTTCGGATTGTCCAGCGCGAACTTGACGATGCGCCCGACTTGTTCGTTGTTAATGCCGTTCACGATGGTAACGACCGGAACGATTTCGACTCCGGCTTTGTGCAGGTGGTCGATGGCTTTGAGTTTTACATCGAACAGGTTGCCGACTTTGCGGTGGGCGTTGGCGGCGTTGCCGATGCCGTCGAATTGCAGGTACGCATACCGCATGCCGGCTTCGGCGGCCTGCTGGGCGAACTCGAGGCTCTTCGCGAATTCGATTCCGTTGGTTGCGGCCTGCACGCTGTTGTAGCCGACTTTGCGGGCGTAGCGCACGGCGTCGAGGAAGTAAGGCGACAACGTCGGCTCGCCGCCCGAGAACTGTACCGACATCTGCCGGCGCGGCTTGATGGTGATCGCGTTGTCGAGCATGGTCTTGATTTCTTCCCAGGTCAGCTCGTGCACGAAGCCCACCTGGTTCGCGTCCATGAAGCAGGGATCGCACATCATGTTGCAGCGGTTGGTCAGGTCGATGGTCAGCACCGAGCCGCGGCCGTACTTCACCGTCGACGATCCGTGGTGATGCAGCTTCTCGTCGTTGTGCGCCAGGATGTCGCGTCCGGGGAAAACTTCTTCCAGGTGGCGCGAGAAGTCGGTGTCGATCGACATGACGTCTTCGAAATGGCCGTGCTTGGGGCAGTCCTTGACCATCAGGATCTTGCCGTCGCGCTCGACGATCTGCGCCTTGATCTCGCCGACCTTTTCATTGAGCAGGATCTCGTGGGGCAGTTCGCCGTCGAGAATCTGCTGGCGGATTTCCGGGACGCACTTGGGGCAGAGCGAGTCGGTGGTGCGCGGCCAGCCCAGCGGCGGCTTCGACTTCTCGTAAGACTTCAGCAGCGGCTTGTCGGACCATTTCGGCTTTGGAGACGGATTGGGCTTGATGCGGTTGAGTCGCTCGAAGACCGCCCACGCTCCGGTGGCGGCGATGGTGACTGCCTTCTCGACATACTTGACCGGCTTGTGCATCATTCTCTCCAATAGAAAATCAGGCTCCAGGCTTTGGCTAAAGGCTTCAGGGCCTGAGCTTCAAGCGCTAGGCATTTCCCACGTCATCCGAGTTGCAGACGCTGTCCCGTAAATCCTGGGTCGAACCTTTAGGAGCTTCAGCCGGCGCAGAACCGGCCTACACTTTCACTGACCTAGCCTACGGAGAAGGGGCCGATGTTGGCATCTACAAGGCAATAAAAGGGTGAAAATCGGGGTTCAGCGGCGGAATGGTGCATTAATCGGGGAGTGCGGCGCGGGGCGTAAGGCGTTGAAAAAAAGGGAGATGGGGGGAGGGGCGGCGCTCGTGCTGCGGGCAGCATCGCGACCAAGGGTGGGAAGGGTTAGGCACGAGAATCGGATACAGGGCAAGCCAAGAGAGGTCGAAGCGGTTATGCCCACCGTCTGAAATGCGCGGCGGGTGGGGCAACCCAGATGAGGAGGGTGGAGCGGGAAAGGGTGGGCCAGCCCCCCACGGGTTGATCCATAGTGTCGATCCCCGAAGTAATCCAAGCCGAATTCTAAGTCGCGTTCTTTGCCGGGAAAACGATTCACGCGCTGCACGCAGCAACGGTGTCAGAACCGGTAATGCGATATTCCATCGCATCAAGGCGAGCCAACTGAAAATTCCGATCATGGAAAACACTACGAAAATCGAATGAAACCGTCGGCCCAATTATAGATCCCGACGATGCCCTTGGACTTGGCACAATGGAACAAATATCTTGCGCCAGCGTCGAAAACAATCCATATGTCGCTGTTGTGCAGCACCGATACGACTTTTGGACGAAACCCGAGGGGCTTATATCCCCCGCCCCCGCATCGTTACACTTTCGAAAGCAAGCGAACGCAAATCCATGGTGGTCGGTTAGACACAGTTGAACTTTGTCACTGCAAGCTTGGAGCCCAGTATTTCGTGAGCGTGGCGCAGCGAGAGTTCCAGTCCGTGGTGTATCCCGTTCGGTCACATCTACGTTCGATGCCGCAAATGTAGCCTGGGGCCCGCGTCGAGTTCTGTGCGATTGACTGGGTAGAGATTCTGCCTGCAGTACCCAGCGTCGGTCTTTGGTTACAGATACCCATCCTCGCAAGGTTAACCCGAAGCTACCGGTCCATCGAGCCTTCGTCGCCAGAAACGCGCCGTTCCGACGGGGCAGCCGGCCGTCACCGCGCCGGGGCGCTGGTGATCCGATTGGTTAATTGACAGTGGGATACCCGCGGGGTAGCGTTCCGCGAGGGCGCAAACGGCACGACGCGCGAGGGGGAAGCATCATGAGAAAACGATTCCGAGTGTGGGTGGTGGCAAGCGCGGCGCTGGGGGTGGGGTTGTGCGCCGGGGCGCGGGCGCAGGATCCGACCAAGGTCGAGCCCAAACACTACAAGCTGGACTTCGAGAACGATCGCGTGCAGGTGGTGTCGGTACACTACGGGCCGCATGAAAAGTCGGCGATGCACGATCATCCCGGCGGGGTGGTGGTGGTCATTACGGGCGGACACCTGAAGTTCACCGACGAGAGGGGCAAGGAGACCGAGGTGTTTGCCAAGCCGGGCGAGGCGCGCTGGTTCGCGCCGTTTAAGCATACGGTAGAGAATGTTGGGGATACGGCCTACAACGCGGTGTATGTCGGGATGAGGGGCAAGGGATCGACAGTAATCTCGAAGAACGGGGAGTCGCTGTCGGAGGCGGAGGCGCAGGAGTTGGCGGCAGCTTTGGCGGCGAAGTAGGAGCGGCAGACTGTGAAGGGGTCCTCGTGAAAGTCCCTACCCTAACGTCGCAAAGGCCGCGACGTGAGGATCGGACACCCAGAGCGGAAGTGGTGTCCACAGCTGCATTTTGGGCTGCTGCGACAGGGATCGCACGAGGTCGGAGCGCCAAAAACGCGTCACGGCGGGGGTGGCACTGTTCGGTCATATACGGGATGAACGGGGAACCAGTAGAATAAGGACACGATGCCAATACACACGAAATCCTTCTTAAAGGCGATGCCGCTCGCGGGCCTTCTTGCCAGCAGCATGATGATTTGTTTTGCGCAAACTTCCACCACTCCACCAGCCGCCAAACCGGCTGTGAAGAAACCGGCCACGGCGGCGACCGCCAAAACGCCAGCAAAAGCGGCGGCTGTGGCCGCGCCGACCACCGCGAAGGACAAGATCAGCTACGCGATCGGCGCCGACCTGGCTAACAAGCTCAAGGCCTCGTCGATAGATGTCGACCGCGTGATGCTTACGCGGGGATTGAACGACGTGCTCTCGGGCGGCACAACGGCCATGACCGACGATGAGGTGCGGAACACGCTGATGGAACTCTCGAAGGGATTGCAGGCGAAGCAGCAGGCCGTGGCCAAAGAGGCGGGTGACAAGAATAAGAAAGATGGCGAGGCGTTCCTGGCCGAGAACAAGTCGAAAGAGGGAGTGGTTGTGTTGCCCAGCGGACTGCAGTACAAGATCCTGAAAGCGGGGGACGGGCCGAAGCCGACGGCGGCCGACAGCGTGGTATGCAACTACAAAGGGACGCTGATCGGCGGCAAGGAATTCGATAGCTCCTACAAGCGTGGACAACCTGCGACCTTTCCGGTGGGTGGCGTAATAAAAGGATGGACCGAGGCGCTGCAGCTGATGCCGGTGGGATCGAAGTGGCAGCTGTTCATCCCGCCAGACTTGGCCTATGGCGACCGCCAGGCCGGACCGGACATTACGCCGGGGTCGACCCTGGTGTTTGAGGTCGAGTTGGTCTCGATTCAGGCGAAGAATGCGTCGGCAGCACCGGCAGCGCCGGCAGGAGACAAAGCTCCCGAAACGGAGAAGAAGTAAGGGGCAGTAGTCAGCCTTCAGTCGTCAGCAATAACCAAATAGAGACCCGCCCGGTTGGGCGGGTTTTCTTTTGCCCCGGCGGTTGGTCGTGATTCCGGATTGAGGATTTGAGATTGAAAATTGTGTACGCGGCAGCGCAGATCGCCAAGGTTCAGGTGCGCATCACGCGCTGGTAGCAGTCCGGTTCCGTGCAGGAGTAGGTGATGTGGTTGCGCTGGCGGTCCAGGCTCAGGATGAACATGGGACGGCCGTGCAGGTCGCAGCGGGGCTGGTCGGGAGTGATTTCGGGTGGTCCATTGCGCTTGGGCGTGACATAGCCGACGCGCTCGCCGAAGCAGCGGCCGCAGAATTTTTCGGTACAGCGGAAAAAGTCGATGGAGTAATCGGGGCTGTACGGCGCGAGGCAGGCTTCCATAGTGCGGAAATGCTTGTCACAAAGGGGAAGGATGTCCGTCCGCATGACTCAGGGGAGTGTAGCATCCGGGGGCGCGACGGAGGAGTCAGTAGCCAGTGGCTGGTGATCGGTGGGCGATGCGTGCGCATTGAGCGCGGAAAGCGTCGAAGTCCCGCGAAGAGCGGCGAGAAACGCCTTCAACCGCAGAGAACGCCGAGGCTTCGCAGGGGGCCAGAGAAGAGCTTCTAACCGGCCCACTGTTGGCGAAACATCGTCACTGGTTCTAGGGGACGCTGCAGCGGGTTGAGGTAAGGGCATCCTCGTCGCGCTTGAGGAGGGAGCTTCGCGTCAGGCGGCGGAAGCCGACGACGGTTACCAGAAATGCCAGGCCTGCGCCAATCACGGCGCCCATTCCGTCGACGAATGCCTGGTTGCGGGCTTGGGCTTGCAGCGACTCGGTGGTTTGGGAATTAAGCTTCATCTGCAAAGCCTGGATCTGATCTTGCTGGGCGGTAATCTGTTTTTGCTGGCCGGCAATCTGCTTGTCGAGCGTGACGGTGGCCTGGATTTGCCATTCCTGCTGCTGTCGCTGGGCGATCGCCTGGTTGTATTGCTGAATGAGCTGGTCGCAGGGATCTCCGGCAAACCAGACCAGACAGCCTGGCTTCGCGGGTGCGGGCGGGGCCGGAAGTTGAGCGACCTGCATTCCGCCTGAGTCTAGCCCAGGCCCTGGGCTGGTCGCAGGTTACGAGGGTACAACAGAGCGGATGGCTGAAAGTCGGTGCCGGCGAGAGCTGTTTAGCGCAGCAGAAAGAAGCCCTTAACCGCAAAGCTCAAGGAACCACTCTGCTACTCTGCCCGCCCTGCTTTGCGTTCTCGGCGGCGGTTCTTTGCGAACCCTGCGGTTAAAAGCTCTTCTTCGGCTTCTGGGAAACCTTCTTCACGATAGAGCCACGGAGGTTTGACGGGGCGAGGGCTTGCCGTTCCATGCGGGCTCGTACTTACCCGAAGCTCTGGTAGTTGTCCCAGAACTCGGGCCAGGACTGGCGCGGCGCCCCGCACACAAAGATGTCGGGATGGTCACGGCTCTCCTCGTTCTCGACGCCGTAAGGATTGCCGTTGTGTCCGGCCAGGCGACACGCGGTGAACATGCGGTCGACGTAGCTGCGGGGCAAACCGAGCACGATCAACGTCGATGGGGGCGGGGAAGGATATCTGCGGAACCAGGCGGAATTGGTGCCGCTGATGGGTGGTGGCAAGTGGTAAGCCGGCCCCAGCATTTCGATGGCGCCCTGCTCGCCGTAGTTTGCGACCAGGATGCCGACGCTTGCGCGCTGCTCTGGCGGCAACGAATCCCGAATTTCGGCGACCGCTTTGACCAGTTCCGTCCAGCCAATCTCTTCCCGCAGGTCGCCATTATTTTTCAGAGCAAAGTCGCGCAGCGGTCCGGCGGATGCCATGGGCACGATGAGAGCACACACGTAGAGGCCGCAAGCCGCCAGCCCAACGAAGAACACCCCCTCGGTGACACCCCGCCAGAGCGGCCGCATGGATCGAACCCAGCGTTCGCCCGCGGTGGCGCCCTGCGCGATCAGCATGGGATACGCGGCGCCAAGATAGTAGCCACGTCCCTGGCCTAACAGGAAAAGCGCGCAGGGGATGAGGTACATCCAGGCGAGCATGCGATAACGGGCGTCGCGCATGAACAACAGGAGGCCGGCAATCCACAGCGGCGCGGCGAACAGATTCGCGCAGATGAGGAACTGGTCTTTGACGAATCCATTCGCGCGGCCTTCGCCAACGTCGCGGTGATGAATGTGCTGCAGGAAGTGGAGCGAGACAAATTCGTGGCGTACTTGCCAGATGAGGTTGGGAAGGCAGATCACGAAGGCGAGACCAACGCCGCCCCAGAACCACTTCGTAGCAAGAAATCGGCGCGCCCGGGTCAGCGCCATGCCGCCGGCGATGCCGGCCAGGTAGAACCCCATGGTGTATTTGGTCATCAGGCCGAGACCGACGGTCACGCCGATAGCAAGACAGCTGCGCGGGTCGTCGGTTTTCAGAAGGCGAATCACGAAGTAAGCGATCAGTACCCACCACAGGAAATCGAAGGTGGTGTACTGGAATTCGGTGCCCTCGAACAGGGGCAGTGGCGACAGCGCGACGGCAATCGCGGCGGTGCACTGCGCGAGGCGTTCCCCGCCCAGTTCGCGCGCCATCAGGCCGCTG
>DATMPS010000166.1:0-2871 GCA_035567435.1 Terriglobales bacterium
GACAACGTGCGCAACCTCCATCGGCATCGCGCGACGGTCATGCGGCGCCTGGAGGAGGTCATGATGTCCACCCCCGATAGGCCTCTTTATATGCCCCAGCTGTGCAAGACGGTTGGCGCTTCCTATACGACGCTGCGGGACTGTTGCCAGGAGTATCTCGGCATGAGCCCGAAACGCTATCTGTGGCTGCGGCGCATGCACCTGGTGCGCCGGGCTTTGCGGATCGCGGACGCGGAGAAGACGACCGTGACCGAGATCGCGACCGATTATGGCTTCTGGGAATTGGGCCGCTTTGCGGGCGCCTACCGGTCACTATTCGGAGAACCGCCCTCGGCGGCACTGCGTCGACCCCCCGAAGACTCAAAACCGGTGGAAATCATCGAGCCGGCGTGGAAATTCGTTAGATCTGCATAGGCACCGCGATCAGGCGAACTATCCTCATCCTTTGCCAAAATGCTCGGCTGGCATTGTGGCTCCTCGGTTTTGCAGAGGGATGAATGCCGGGAAGCGGCACGCGCACGTTCCTCGAACCCGATCACTACGAGGCGAGCCTTCGTCAGACACAAATCGAAACCGTCATTGCATTAAGCCCCAAGTTCAAGGCCCGCCTGACCTGGGTGGAGCTGCACGATTTGCAGGTGCTGCGGTGCGAGGAAGACTTTCCGCGGGTTGCCTATGTTTGTCTGGGGCCACAGCTGTCTTTCGTGACGTTTCCGGCGCATTCCGGGCCACTGCCGGTATGGGGCGGGACGGAATTGCGGCCGGGTGAGATCGTGTTTCACGGCCGCGGCGAGCGGCGGCACCAGTCTACGCCTGGCTCCTTCGTGTGGAACGTGATAGCGCTGGACCCGGTGCAGCTCGAACAATACGGTCGCGCTCTTTCCGGAAAACCTTTCTCTCTGCCATCGGAGGGAAAAATCCTGTGTCCCTCCCCGCGCGATGTGGCGCGCCTGCGGCGCCTGCACGCGCAAATCTGCCGCCTCGCCGAGACCAAGCCCAGATTATTGGCGCATACGGAGGTCGCGCGCGCCATCGAGCAAGGTTTGATCCAGACGCTGGTCGCCTGCCTGACCGGCGCCAGCATGCGAGCTGACGGCCCGACCAAACGCCGTCACGCCAGGATCATGATGAGGTTCGAGGAGGTGTTGGCGCAGCATCTCGGCGATACGCTGCACACGACCGAGTTGTGCGAGCTGATTGGGGTGACCGAGCGGACCCTGCGCTCGTGTTGCGCCGAATTCCTTGGCATGAGTCCGACCCGGTATGTGCTATTGCGCCGGTTGAGCCGGGCACGTGTCGCGTTGCGTGACACCCATCCCGACGAGGCAAACCTCTTGGAGCTTGTCCGCGGCTTCGGTTTCGCGGAGCTGGGGCGTTTCGAGGCAGCCTATCGGGCGGCCTTCAGCGAGACCCCGCTGACCACCCTGCAACGTGCTCCAGGGGCGCGGTTCATCAACCCTTAAAATCCGTTATTTCTGCATAGCCGCCGGCAAACCCCACTGTTTAGGCTTCAAGTGCTGACGAGCCTGGCTCGTCCGGCCCCAGATTATGAACCCCAGAGGAGAAAGTACATGAAGGGAGTAAACGCAATTCTGAGCGCGTGCGGGCTGGTCATAGCTCTTTCCCTGCCCAGCTGGGCGCAGGAGGTCAAACAGCTCCCGACACAGAGCGTCACCCTTTCGGGCACCGTAGCGACCATCGATCATGAGAAGCGCACCGTGAACATCAAGAAGGCCGATGGCAGTTTCGAGACGGTCGATGTGCCCCCAAGCGCGAAGCGGTTCGATGAGCTCAAGGTCGGGGACAAGGTATCGGTGACGTACAACAACAACGTCTCAGCGAGACTGAAGCCGCCGGGCGAGGCACCTGTTAATACGCAGACCGGGACCTCGACTGCGGGGCAGGGGGAACGGCCTGGGGGCACGGCATCCCTGCAGAGAACGATGACCGCGACCGTCGACGCTATCGACAAGAACGCATCGTCGATCACCTTCGTTGGTCCGAACGGATGGAAGTACAGCCGACATATCGTCGATCCGACTGTGCTGGATAAGGTTAAGGTTGGCGACAAGGTTGACATCACCTGGAACACAGACGTCACGGTTGCGGTGCAGTAGCTCTTGGTCAAGGCAGTCCGGGGGCGGGATGATCATCCACAATTCCGTTGAGGCTAAGGACCCCGCCCCCGCTGTCGCGCTTGTCTGGTTCGGATCAGCGTCGCGAGCAAGTGCCAAACAATATAGGCTTTCTAACGATTGGCACCCCACCTTTCCTCACCGTCATGCCCGCGGAAGCGGGCATTCAGAGCGGTGGATCTGGGGGCTGCAGCCCTGGGCCTCCGCTTACGCGGGGGCGACGAAGAAGGACGCGGGGCCATCGGTCTGGTTATTTCATGACGCCCGTACTGAAGGTCACGAACCTCACTGAGAGCGGAAGGCGCGGCGTACGGTAGCCCCACTCGGCGGTGCGTCGAGCTTCCAGGAGATCAATAGGAGGAGGAACGGATGAAGGTTCTATTTCCGACAGGCATAGCGCTGGTTGCAATGGTCGCATGCACGCCGCAGCAGCCGCCGCCATCGCCGCAAGGTACTCTGAACCAGCAATGGCTGGGAGGAGGGTCCGGTCCGACTGTGGTGGGCGGCTCAGCCGGCAATACCACAACCGCGTTCGACGGGACTTACAAGGGTTTATCCAACCGCAGCGCCAGCGCCGCCGGTGCTGGAAAAAAGACTTTCGAGCCAACCACAACAGGTTGCCAGCCGTTTGATGCCCCACCGACACTGACGGTCAGCAACGGCCTCGCGCAGTTCCAGGCGATGGGTGTCACATTTGCGGGATACGTGACGCCGCAAGGTCATTTGACGATGCACA
>DATMPS010000167.1:0-17576 GCA_035567435.1 Terriglobales bacterium
CTGCCACCGGAGCGCTCGCGGGCTGTGCTGGAGCGCCTAGCGACAGCACAGTTTCTTTCCGACTGGGGAGAGCGCAGCATGTCGCTGGAAGATCCACGCTACGACGAGAACTCGTACCAGGTTGGTTCGGCGTGGCCATTCTTCACGGTCGCTCCCATGCTCGCGGAGTATCGGTATCACAATGCGGTCCAGGGCTTCATCACCTGGATGTCGATGACGCGCCTGCGCACGTTCAATGCTCGGGGCGCAATGCCCGAATCTTTGTCGGGGGCCCATTATCGGCTGCTCGACAATGGCGTGCCGCATCAGATGTTCTCCGAGTTGGTCGGTATGCCGGGTTTGATTGACGGTGTTCTGGGGCTAGACCTTGATGTTCCCGGCAGTGTTCTGCATCTGGCGCCTCATCTGCCACCGGCGTGGCCGGACGTTGCGGTTCGTCAATTTCCTTTCGGAAAGGGCCAGTTAGACATTCGACTTCAACAGGAACCCGGACGGTTGACCGCCAAGCTTGAGACGACGGGCGTCTCTCCGTTCCGGGTGGAGTTTTCTCCCGCACTGCCAGCGGGGGCGACGGTGGACGCGGTAAGAGAGGACGGGAAATCGGTGCCTTTTCAGACCGAGGACAACGGCAGTGATGTTCATGTCCACATCACTCTGAAGTCTGTGGCGAAAACAACGATCGAAGTGCGCTATCGTGGCGGGGTGGGCGTGGATGTTCCTTGGCAGCCGATCCTCGAAGGAGATTCGAGCAGGAATTTACACGTTCTCAGAACCTGCTACAAGAACGGTCAATTTCAAATGCAGGTAGAAGGACGTCCCAACCTTCAGTATGAAATTCGGCTATGGACCCCGTGGCGCGTAGCAGCCGCCAGCTCCGGGAGGGATATTGTTCGCGAGGGCGACTGGAACACGTTGCGGGTGGCTGCGCCCGTCGACGCGCGAGAGCATCGTGACAAAGCAGGGTACGTCCGGTGGACCGTTACCGCCGACATGGACCTGAAATGAGGACTCCGCTGCCTCAGTTCGTCTCCAACTGGTCCTTTGTCGGCAGCTTCGGAAATTCTGCGTGAGGCTCGGCCTGGTACCAGAATGCGACAGAAGAGATATCGTCGGTGAGAGGCAAATACCTGCCGCCACTCCTCCAACCCAGCGCCTGGATGGTTACGCGCAAATCAGACGCAAAGCGAATCGGGTCGGGGATGTGCCAGCGGTAGAGTCCGAACCTCTGCTGCGACTGATACAGGCCATCGGGCTTCAGAACCTGAACCAGGCCGGAATAAGGGCTGGTGAATTCTTCGTACTGATGCTTCTCTGGATTCTCAAAGTCGTATGACCCGTTGAAGTAGTCTTCCGTGCCTGTGCCGTTGATGGTGGGGAACTCGCGGTCGCCGTCCAGGTAGAACTTGATTTCCCCTTCTCCCCACCAGCCATTGTTGTGCACACCCCAGGCCAGGTAGGTTCCGACGTAGTGCCCTTTGCCTTTGATCCCGTCAACGATCGTGTAGACCTGCCGGTAAGGGAGAGGATTCACTCTGCGAAACTGGGCATGGAAATAAGCCGCGTCCGCCGGCACGGGCGCTAAGGCGTAGTCGACTTGGTAGAACAGCGTCATCGCTCTTTCATCTAGGTTCTCAAGGGTGATTCTCGCTTTATGGCGGAACGGCATCGGCCAGTAGGCGTTGAAGGCACTGCCCGGATTGACACAAACCGCCAGGGAAGAGATCGGCGCGTACTTGCCCCAGCCCATGGCGAAGAAATCGCCGAGCGGGACCTCTACGGAGGGAGTTTTCTCGTCATCCCAATAGATGCGCAGAATGGAGAATCGCCAGTTGCCGGTGGGCGTCATCCAGATATGCTGGATCGCTCCAGGCCCGCTGATCTCGGCTACTGTGTACGTCACCCCGGCGGCGATATCGACCGACGGGCTGATCTTCCAGCCCTTTCCCAGATCGCGTGCGGCCTTGGCTCCGGTCCCTTCCGTTGCGCTGCCGCCTTTGCCCTTCTCTCCCGTCGGGTTCTCTGGACTGATCGACAAGGTCCTGGCATTGGAAAGGCGGTAGAGACTGCTCAGGTGATTGTCGAGCCCGTCGTAAGACGCGTCTTGAGCGATTGCAGCAAGCGGAATGCACAGGAACAGCGTGGCAACAAAGCACGTGGCAACAAAGCAGGACTTCTTCCTCATCGCTAGCTCCTCATTGGCCGCTTGGCTCGGTGCCTCTGTGCACCGCCGCCACCGTTTCTTGTGGCCTAGCTCATGGCCGCGTTGCGCTCGAAGATTCTTGCACAATCTCGGGGAAAGCGGTGATGCGCAGCTTGGCCGCTCCATAGGGCACGAGCGTGACTGTTTCTTCAAGAGACGAACTCTCTACGGGGCTTTTCGGTAGCGGCCCGGCTGAGCCATCGACCGCCTGCCACTGCGGGACGAGACGCGCTCTCATCATGAGTTCGACGGGAGGCGCACTCTCGGAGAAAGGATATGGACCGATGGGGGCCTCAATCACCTTGATCGACGTCGCCGGATGGGCGGCATCCACGACCAAGCCGTAGTTCCATGGGGTCGTGGGCTGCACTTCCCAGTCGGGCGCCAGCGCGTCTTCGTCCAGCTTGGTCCAGCTCTCACCGATCTTCAACGAAAAGACGAGAGGGCCGCGCTCGATGGCAATCGAGTTGTTTTCCCAGCGCGAGACGCGTGGCGGCATGGGAAACTTTGCCTCCACTCGATCGCCGGTCTTCCATTCCCGGCTGATCACGAGATAGGCTCCGCTCCGCACATCGGCGACCGGGAGTCCATTGACCGCAACCGTTGCATGTGCGGCCCAGGCGGGAATCCTGAGCTTGAGCGGGAACTTTACGGGAGTCGCTGGATTCACGGTCAGTTGCACAATTTCACGGAAGGGATACTCGGTATCTTCGGCGATATGAACTTGGACATTGTGGTCCACGACGGCATCGAACTCGCTGGGCGCATAGGCAACCGCCGCCAGGCCGTCATCGGCGGTGCCCATCCACAGGCTTGTCGCCAGTTTCGGCCACCCCTGGTGCATGTTCGCGGTGCAACATCCGAATTCGGGTGTGAGGCCGTAGAGATTCGCATCCACACCGTTGGTGGACCACTGACGCAGCCGGCGGGTGCAGGCGATCTGGTTCGGTTGCTGGTCGTACTGGTGGGACCACATGTCGTCGCGAAAAGTGCCCGGCAGGGCATTAAAGGCGACCTTTTCCAATCGGTCCCCGAAGAGAGGATCGCCCAAGTCAGCCGCGATGAGTTCGTAGGAGAACATGGACTCGACGACCGCGCATAACTCGATGCCCTGTGACGGATCGGTTCCGGCGATGTGTTCGTCGGCGCTGAACATGCCGTTAGGAATGCCGTGGTATTCATCCAGCGCTTTGATCTGCTGATAGATTGCATTTCGATCGAGTGCTGAACCTGAGACCATGGACCAGACAGGGGACATCTTCAGCGCCATGGCATTGTTGACACCGTGAGTTTGCATTGCTCGGTCGGGTAGCCCGCCGCGTCCCTCCAGAATCGAGCGGTTCGTCTTTTGGGTGTACTCGAAGTGGTCAAATTGCGGCTTCCAGTCATAGCCTTGATCGTGCAGATCTCTGGCCAGGTTCAAAAGGGACGAATCCCCGGTCCGATTGTAGAGCCAGAGAACACTGACGAGTTCATCCTGCCACCGATACTTGCCCCAATCCTGCAAGGGCCTTTTTGGCAGCTCGCGTGCTTGAAAGGCAAAATAGCGCTGCATCAAAGGAATCACGCGTGGATCACCCGTTGCCTCCTGGTACTGGGTCAGGGCTTTCAGCATGATCATCCGCGGCCACCAGTCTTGATTTGTGAGTGGCCCGATGGAGCCGTCAGGGCGCTGGTGAGTCAGAGTCCAATCCACCCACTTCTGTACTTTTGCTTTCAGCTTGGCGTCATCCAGGAGATAGGCCAGCGGCACGAGACCGTCCAGAAAATAGGGTCCACGCTCCCAAGCCTCGCCGGTTCCACCCAACCAGGCACTGTTCGGCCCGACATCGGACCACAGCTCGTCGAGGTGGCCACTGAGTCCGTCCGCCTGGATCCGGAGTTGCCGCTCGAGCCAGCCTCTGGGCCGAATCGACGTGAGGGGCAACAAATACATGGAGGCCGGGCGCAGAGGCGGACGGTTTTCATAGGCCTGCTGCGTGCCGTTCTCTGGGACGACCGCTCGCGGCCCGGAGCCGAGGCGGTCTGCTCCGAGACAACCACCGGGTGGGCAAAGGAGATTGAATACGAACAGACCGCAAAACAGGAAGCTTGATCTCATTGCGTGCTGATTCCCTTCAGGCCTCAGAGATGCCCACAATGCGGACAAGATACTGTTGGTGATTTGCACCTTCAAACTGCCAGGCAGAACCGTTTCCTCGCAGAGTAAGGTTGGCTCCCTTGGCATCCTCCACGACGACACTTCGCACCGATCCCGACCAAATCCCTTCCACTCGGACACGCTGCGAATCCAAAACGTGGATTGCCAGCTCCAGGAAGGCTCCTCGGTATTGCAGGTTCAAAGCTCGGTAGGTTCTACCGCCCACCATGAATGCGTCCGGGAGATTGGGTGCAATGGGTAGTTCGTCGGGTTGACGCGGATCGCGGAAGCCGATCAGACTGCGGAGGATGTGGGCCGGGAGCACCGCACCCCAGCCGTAGCCCTCGCCACCATAGGCGCCATGGCCTCCCCAAACTTCGCAACTTACACCGGGCCAGCCGAGCTTCTCACCCGCTGCGAGCTGTTTGCCATCGGCGGGCGAGTTGGCAACCGACCGTCGATCCACGCTGGTGTAGACCCGCTCGGCAATGGCATGAATCACCTGGGAAGCGAGCTCGACTTCTCCGGCTGTCCACAGAGACTCGACGTAGGGCAGCACCAGTGACGACCAATGCAATCCGTCCTGCCAGTCTTCCGCCACAGGTACGGCTTTCCGGCCTTCCAGGGAATCTGACAAGAATTTGCGGAGCGCCGGCCGCATTTTTTGTTTCTGCTCATCACTCGCAATGCCGCAAAAGAGCGGGGCCACCTGCCCGACATCCCGGCCAACCGAGGTGACGAGTTGGCCGTTTCGAGTATCAAAGTCGTAGAACCAGTCTTCTTTCCATAGCGATTGCGTCTTCCAAGCGTAACCCTCCTGTATCTTCCGCCAGTCCGCACGCGAACTCGTGTCCCCTAGTACTTCGGCAAATTGATCGAGGATTCCAGCGGCTTGGGAAGTGGCTGCCTGCAACTCGACGATTCTTAGGAACTCGATCAGTTCGCCCCCGGTGGGTTGCTGGATAAGGAATCTCGTGGAGGTATCCATGCCGGTTTCCCAGCTGCATTTCCCGATCACAAAGCCGTCGGCATCCGTCCGGTTCCGCAGGGTCCAGCGCAGAAACCGTGCCAGCAAAGGGTAGAGTTTGGCAAGCCATTGCTTATCGGGATTTCGAGCCCAGATCGAAGCGGCGCAGAAGAATGGGTAGCACCACGAGATCGAGGTGCCGCATTCGGAGCCGTCGGCGGCCACCATGTTCATCTCGCCGTCTTCGCGGGAGCAGGGAACACCCTCGAAGGGAGCGTTCGCGAACAGTCCGAGGACTACTTCCTTGGCTGCGGCCGCATCGGCGTAGCTCAGGGCCCACATATCGATGGAACTCTCCGCAAGCACTGTGCGGGGCGCCTGGATCTGCATGGCGTCCCAGGAGTGCTTGTAAATGCCGATGGGGCGCCGGACCATCATGCGCAAAGTCTCCAGGTCGTAAACCCAGCCATGCTTCCAGTGGGCCGGCCAATCGCCTTCGAGGCGGGGGGCAGCAGTCCAAAACGCCGCATCCTCCGCGTATTTCGCAGTAACCTCCGCGTGGGTTCTTCCCAACGATTTGCGAGCTTCCTCGTGTGCCAGGGCAAAGTTGTCCGCCCGCGACAGAATTATGGTGTGTTCTACCTTCGTGCCGGCAGGAACCTCGATGTTGAAGAGAATGGCGGCGTGAAGCGGTTTGGGATAGTAGCTAAGACCCTTTTCGATCTTGGTAGGCGCGGCAAACCAGGAATGCAGGTCGGCCTCGTCCTGTCCGATGAAATGCGCTTCGCTCGAGAGGTCAGTGGCTACGGTGAATACCTTGCCGGCGGCGAACGACCGTATCCATACAGAATCGAGCGCCGGATCGTAGTTGCCAACCAGGCCGTCGCGGCCCCACCATGCTGCCCCACCCAGCTTGCAGTCGAGCACCGCCATGAGGCGGACGGATTGAGGACGCGCGCCTTGCATTGCCACTCGGGCTGCAAGGGAATTTTCGCCCACCTGGAGAAACGTGCTTTCCACCTTGGTGCCGTCGTGGGCGAAGGCAAAAGTGTGCAGGTTCTTGCTGTGATAGGGAGAGGTCAATTGTCCTGGCCCGAAATCCTCGGGCGTCCAAAGTTGCTGTCCATTCATCAGGAATCCCAGCCGTAGATGGGCCTCATAGATTCCGTTTTTGGCAAAATCGTAATAGCCTCCGGGGCCCGCTGGGAAATAGAAACCGAAGCCGATGCCCGGAGAAGAGCGCAGTACGCCGCTGCGATGCAGGTTCCAGCAATGGAAAGGATTGTCTAGGTAGCCGTAGGGGGTGTAGTCGCTGAGCGGGAAGCCACCTGCGGTTGCCGGAGCCTCGGTCCCCGTCGGACGAGCGGCGAAGCTAAGGCCAGACGTTAAGGCCGGGACGGCCAAGACGCTCATACAAAAGTCGCGGCGATTGAGCACGGAGATTATTGTCCTTTGGAGTGTTTTAAAGTGGATGGACCGCAAAGAAGCGCCGGCCTATCCTTCCGGTCGAGTGAGCCCGACGCGCTCGAACTCTCGGCTGCGTTGCTCGATCTCCTTGAGCTTGTTGAGCATCTGGGCGGCTTTTTGCGGCTGGTTCAATTTCTGGTAGTCCCTGGCGAGGTGATAATAGGAGGAGGGATCGCGGGGACCGAGCACCGCGGCTTTCTCAAAAAGAGGAATTGCCTCGAGGACTTTTCCTGCTTGTTCGTACATTTTTCCCAGCTCTATATAGGGGTACGCCAGCTTGGGATCGAGTCGGAGCGCCTTCTCGAAGACCGCGCGAGCTTCCGCATATTCTGGCGTGCCCGGTTGAGCGCCATTGCGAATCAGCGAGGAGCCGAGCAAGTAGCACAGGATCGCGCTATCACCCTTCTGCTTTAAATTGCGGCGCAGTTCCTGAAGCGTGTCCTTGCGGCCGTTTTGCTGAATATCAGCAAGCTCCAAAGCGGCGACAGGGAGGTCTCTCCCAGGAGCCAGTTTACCGGCCCTGCGAAATTCACCGCGCGCCAGATCAAATTCGCCCGACAGAGCATGAAGCACGCCGAGCTGAAACAGGAGCTTTTCGCTGCCTGGCTTGTTCTTAAGTCCCAGTTGTACGATTTCGATCCCCAACGGGTACGAGTTGTGGTCGATGCAGATCGTGGCGAGATCGAGATAGCTGTTTTCATCGTCCGGAAAAAGAACGATGGCTTCACGAAGCCGGTCGATTGCCAGCTGGGTCTGATGATTTTTCTCGTAGGCCTGAGCCAGAAGATTCAGGTTGTCGAGGGAGTGTCCCCGGGACTCTGCCTCCTCCAGGGTGTGGATCGCATTCTCGTAGTCGGCCGCCAAGTACTGGGCCAGTCCCAGGTTGTAAGTCAAGGTGGGGCTGCGACCGCCGCGCGCCACAATGTCCTGATATACGCGAGCCGCTCGTTCGTACAGACCGTTCGTTGCCAGCAGATAGGCGAGGCGCATTTCGATTTCAGGGGGCATGGCTGAAATCGCATTGCCGGCAACATCCAGATGCTGGCTCGTTGCGGAAGCATTCTTCCCCTTCAGGTCAGAGAGGGCCGCGTAGGAATTAAGGATCGGATCCGCAGGTTCAATCTTCAGTGCTTGCGCCGTGTGTTGGGCAGCCAAGGGCTTCCGCAGCCCCCACTCGAGAACGGCCAAGTTCTTCAACGCGGGGAAAAAATCAGGGCGCATCGAAAGAACTCGTTGAAATACCACCGCCGCCTTGTTGGGGTCCCCACTGCCGAGGAGCGCCAGACCTTCCAGGTTCCCCACCTTTGGATTCTCCGGATATTGCTTGTTCAGGGCCTGGATTTGATCAAGCGCCTGCGCCCATTGCTGCTGCTGAACCAAGTGCACCGCCAGAGTGTATTCCGGCGGATCCTGAGCCCACACATCCGCCGTGACGGACAGCACGACAAGGGAGAAAACCAGCGCCCGGACCAGCATCAGAACTCCAGGCGAGCTCCAAGTTGAATCGACCGAGGCGTAAACACCCCAGTCGCTTTTCCAAAAGTCCCGCTCGTGATATCTCCGTCGAAGCTGTTCAGGTTTACGCGATTGAACAGGTTGTAGATTTCGGCGCGAAATTGAAGGTTGGAATGCTCGCGAAACCAAGGAGTTTTAAAGTTTTTCAGAAGTGAAAAGTCCACCTGCGCCATGCCGGGGCCGTGAACGGTGTTTCGCCCCACATCGCCTTCCTGGCCCAGTGGCGGGGCAGGAAACGCGGATGCCGGGAACAACCCATTCAAATAGTCCGAACGGTTGTAACTCTTGTTCAGGCTGAAGGAAGGTCGCATTGGCAGGTCGTAGGTATTGCCGTCGCCATTGTAATCGCCACCCGTGTTACCAATGACCTGGCAACTCGGTGTCAGGGTCGTCGCACAAGTGGGGTTGTTCCACACGGGCACGAAAGTCGCACTGGTGAACACGGTTGCGGGTAATCCACTCTGGAAGATCGCCAGGCTGCTAACTTCCCAGCCGCCCAGCACGTACCGAACCGGCGCTGCCGTCGCACTTAAAGAAGGAAGATGGGCCACAAAGTTCAGCGCGACCTTCTGGCGAACATCGTTAGGAGAAAGTCCCCGTTGCGCCGGCACATCGTAGGCATCAATCACTTGGGCGTACACGGCACCCGATCCCGGTCCCACCGCGTTCACCAGATCGATGGCCTTACCCACGGTGTAAGAGGTCTGGAAGGTATAGTTATTGCTAAAGATTTTGCGCACCGACGCGGTCGCGCCGTTGTAACTGGAGGACGCACTGTTATCGCCGTAGTTGACAGTCGCAAAGTACGGGTTCAGGCGGTGCAGGGTGTCCTGGTTCTGTATCAAGTCTCCGGCGAAGCGATTGCGATCAATGACCGTGTATAGATGCCTGCCGACCGAGCCCACATAGTCCCCTTCGATCACCCAGTTGTGCAGGGGACTGTACTGAATCCCCAGAAACCAGTTCTCCGCATACGCGTACTTGATCGCCTGGTCGGCGCCGCCGACTGAAGCGAGGTACCCTGTCGGGCCGCCTGCCGGATTCAGCCCGGGCGTGATCGGAGGATAGACAAAGCCGTAGGGCGCCGTGTCCGTGGTTCCCAGCGCATACACGGGTTGCGGGCCGGTTGGATTTTGTATGGAAGCGGTTGCGGAGGCCACAAACGGTGGATTGTTGCGGGTTGCGTCGCTCCATACTTTGTTCGGCCAACGGTCAAAGAACACACCAAACCCACTGCGCACCGAAATTTTCCCCTGTCCTGTAGGGTCCCATGCGAATCCCACGCGTGGCGCGAAATATCCTTTCCGAGCATCTGTGTACATGTGCTTTACGCGGATGATCTTTGCGCCTGCAATCCGGTCGGCCAGCGTGGTGCCGGGCCCCAGTTGCAGGTTCGTCATATCGCCATTGGCCTCAGTTGGATTGCCCGAGAAGTCCCAGCGCAAACCCAGATTCACTGTCAGCGTTCGCTGCAGTTTCCAGTCATCCTGCACATAGAAGCCGTAGGTTGTCGACCGGTAGCCGAAGTTTTGAAAGGGCAGGCCCCCGGTTTCTGCATTGAAGTTGATGCCACTCTCTGAAAACGGCGTGTCGGTCGCGAAGTCGAACGCACTCTTGAAATTGAAGGTCGGCCGGTACAGCGGACCTGAGAACGGAGCATTGTCCTGGTCGCGGTAAATATCAAATCCGAACTTGAATGCGTGCGAGCCTCGGTTGTAGGACACCATGTCGCGCCAATGAAAATCGTTCTGCACAAAACCGGCTGGTCCCCAGCCTGCTCCGAACCCACTCATCCCGGTCACGTTGATGGCCGGCACGCTGGGATGTGACACCGGCGAGGCGCCATAGTCCAGAGTGAAGCCCATGGCCGCCTCGTTTACCAGGGACGGCGAAAACACATGTGTAAAATTCGCGCTGGCGAAGTCAGCCTCAGCCGGCGGATGGGTGTTAAACGCAGGACGGGGACCGGGGCTGCTCTGGGTGGCAGTCATTCGGAAAAAATTGGCGAAAAAGCGATTCGACCCATCGCCAAAAACCTGGTCGACTCGCGCATTCCATTGAATCCCGTTGCGGGGATTGCTGGTAGACAGTACGCCGGACTGGAACAACGGCATACTGCACGGCATGCCGATCGAGTTTGTCCCGGTACACGTCCCCAAACCGAGCGCGGTCATCTCCGCGCCTACCGTGACCGGTGCGCCGCTGGCGGCCACGGCCGACGGGTAGGACGTCAGCAGCTTGGTTGCTATGTTGTTGGGAAACGCGGTTTTCATGAAGTTGGTAAAGTCGGGAGCCTCCACTGTGTATTTCTGGCTAAAGGCCAGCGCCGATTTCAACTGATCGTAACTCCCAAAAACGAAGGTGTGATCCCTGCGGATAGGCAAACCCACCGATCCTCCGAACTCGTTGCGGCGGGAAACCGGGACGAGTCGGCCGGTAATCGGGTCCGGAGTATTTTGGAAAACGTTGCGCGCTGTCAGCTTGTTATCCGTGTGGTACTCGAACAAGCTGCCGTGAATCTGATTCGTTCCTGACTTCGAAGTGATCTGCGTCAAGATCGAGCTATTACGGCCATACTGGGCCGAGTAGTTGTTGACCGATACCTTCACCTCTTGAATTGACTCCGGGTTGGGAGAGAGTTTGGCGCTACCCCCATCCGGGTTGTCGTTCACAGAGGTGTCATCCAAGTAGAAACCGTTCGACGATCCACGTTGACCATTGGCCGTGACGGAAGGTGCATTGGCCGCGTTAAAGATGTCATTCGATCCGGCGCGATCCGACACCAGACCGCTGCCCGTAACTCCAGGAGTTTGAGCAATCACGTTAAGCGCGTTCCGCCCCTCGAGTGGTAGATCAAGAACTTCTTGCGCGGTCGTGAGCTCGGAAATGTGAGCTTCGGAGGTTTCAACCACCGGGGGCGCCCCGGTGACATTCACCTTCGTAGTTACCTGGCCAACTCTCAGTTGAAAGGGAACAGACTGTACTTTTGCAACATCCAGGACGACGCCCGACTGCACCGCGGTATCGAATCCTTCCTTCGAAGCCTCCACCCGGTATTGGCCAGCCGGCAGCGTGGGCACGCGATAGTATCCGTTCGCGGACGTCTTAGTAGCGAGTTCGAGACCCGTGGCCTCGTTGGTCACACGAATCGCCACATCGGCAACGACAGCGCTACTGGCGTCGGTCACCGTTCCCTCAATGGCGCTGTTGAACTGCGCCAGCGCCGGTCTACTGGTCGCGATTGAGAGCAGTAAGGTCCAGCAAAGAGCGCCGAACAAGGGGAAAACAAGACGGAACGAACCACATGCACTCGCGCCCACGCGTCGCTTCATGTCTCTGGTCCTCACGTTTTCTGAAGACTCCTGCTGGAGGAAGTTCTTTGCGGATTCGACAAGCACTGCGCAGGTGAAAGTAGGCTAGAGGCTGACGGATGTCGCGTTTTAAACAGACTATTGACTTTGCGAAGGAAATTGACTAGATATCTAAAGCCCTTTTTGGGGGCCAGCAACCCGCGCGGTTGCCCTCGGCCGGTTGCAGGAATTCCACGGAACCCTCAATTCGTAGGCACAACAATGCCGCGCTGTAATGCGGCACTTACTGCCTCAGCTCGATCGCTGACGTACAGCTTGGCAAAGATTCGGATGGTGTGATTGCGTACAGTATTTTCACTATTCCCGAGAACCTTGGCAATTTCGCGATTGGTGAGACCGCGAACCAGCAACTTGAGCACCTCCAACTCCCGAGGCGTTAGTTCATGACGGTCCTCGCGGCTGGCGAGGATCGGCTGAATGCACGGTTGGATCCACTGGTGGCCCGCATACACCTGGCGGATGGCGCCGGTGAGTTCATCCCGGCCCACGTCTTTGAGCACGTATCCGGAGGCCCCCGCTTGCAGGGCTTGATAGACCTCTTCCTCGTTCGCATAGCTGGATAACACCAACACTCGGGCGTCGTTGCGCAGTTCGCGCACGCCGGCCAAGGCAGCCATACCACCGCCATCCGGCATGCGCAAGTCGAGCACCACCACATCCGGTCTCAGATCTTTAAATTTCGCGATGGTTTGGGCCCCGGTGCTTGCCTCGCCGGCAACCACAATGTCCGGTTCATTGTTGAGCAGACTCTTCAGTCCCATTCGGAAGATGAGATGATCGTCCGCAATCAGCACCCGAATTGAAGCGGCCATGGTCGGTTACCTCAACTCCTGAGGCTAGTGAGAACGCCACGATCGCAGCGGCTGCCCCAGCCGACGCGTCCAGGGCGGAGCCAACTTCCACAATTGCATACGACGTGAAGGAATGGGGACGTCCAACAAGACCCTGGTTCCATCCCGGCTGGACTGAATGGTCAGATCTGCCTTCATACTCGCCGCGCGTTCGCGCATTCCGGTAATTCCAAAATGACCCTCCTCAGAACCGGGTGCGGTGGAAACTTCGAAGCCGCGGCCATCGTCCTCAATCTCCAGTATCAGCATTCGGTTGTCAAACACGAGGTGCACTGCGATCCGCGTGGCTAGGGCATGCTGAGTCGCGTTGGCCACCGCTTCCTGCGCGATGCGCAGGACTTGGCTCTCGGCCTCGCCGGACAACCGTTCAGGCGTTCCCTTACTGGTAACAGACAATTCCACGTGGCTCTCTGCAACCTGCGGCCGAAGCACCTTATACAACATGTTTTCCAGCGTTTGATCCGTATGCAGAGTACGCAGCGCGGCAATGGAGCGGTGGGCTTCGCGCCGGCTTTGGCGAGCCATGCTAAGAGCCATTGTGACCGGCGCACTCTCGATATCGGGTCGGGGCCCGTGCAGAGCAGACTCGAGTTGCAGAGCGATGCCCGCGAAACTCTGAGCCAGCGTGTCGTGAATTTCACGGGCCATGCGCGAGCGCTCTTCGACGACCGCGCTCATCTTCCAGTGTTCGGCGCGGAAATAAACAAATACAGCAACCACCACCAGGATCATCAACGCGAACGCACCCTCGACGAGGTGGCGTGTGTCCCACCAAGGCGGTCCCGCCGCAATCCCTATATCTTCGCTCGACCGGAGCAACAGAGCAAACGATGTCAGATTTTCGGTAAAAGCAGGATCGGCGACACAAACCCCTCTTAGTCGCAGAAGACTGTTCGGCCGAAGCCGGTCAAACATAAGATCCTGACGCGCCCCCTCGAGGATTGCCCGGAAGGCTTGATGCCCGCTTTGCAGATCGAGTACTACGGATTGTCCCTGTACGCGCCTCTTTGCCATTAGCCGTCCTTCGATTTCGACAAGCATTCCGTCGAATGCGCCGGTCACGGCTTGCGAGGCCGTAACTGAAAGCGGTGGGGCTGGGCCTCTGGACCACAGGAGCCGCAGAATCGTATTGCGCAGCATGACACCGCCCGGGCGGGCATCGACAACTCCGGTAACCTGCAACTCGTCGCCGATCTTGACCGCCGAGCCATGCGATTCCACCGCAACTCCGCCAGAAGAATCTTCTATGTAAAGTACCGGGGCCGTGAGTATCACGCTGCCTCTGACCGTCACCGGAAATGGATGTATATCCGAGACGAAGCGCAGACTGCTCAAGGGAGGAGTGTGAATGTCCATGGCGGGACTGTTGGAAGAGGAGTCCGTCGGCCCCACCCCCTTTCCACTGTAGGGCAGAAGGGAATTGAAGCCTGTTTCCGTTTGCATCCGTTCCGGCGAGTCCGTCACTTGCGCTCTTGCAACGAGAGCGGAGATATCCGCCGGACTGGCAGGATGCGCACGAACGTTCTTCCACAGACCCCCCGAGGAATAGGATCTCAAGCCGATTCGTCCTGTCCTCGCGCAATCGTTTTCGCGCATTGCCACGATCGTTTCTTGCCGGGTCTCCGGATCGAAGGCCGAGGCTGCGACCACACATCCCACTGCGATGACTTTGAGGTGATACCAGTGAAACGCATGAATGGAATCTTTCACCGATACCGCCTGGTATTCGAGCCAGCCGTGGTCGGCACGGCCGATCACCATGGTGTTGTTGCGGTCGCGCAGGCCGACGTAGTAGCCGCTATAGGCATCGACGCCCTCTTCCTCGTCGCTCGAACGGACAATAACGCCGGCGTCTCCGTTGGGCCCGAGCAGTAGCAGCTCTGCCTCTATCTCATAGTCACTCCATTCGGAGGAACCTGTGATGAGCTTGGCCCCACGCTCGTCGGAGTTGTTCCGGATCGCGCCCTCGAAGGAATCCCAACTGCCGCCGTAGGCGTGCCATTCGGCCGTCCCGCCGGAAGCGAAGGAGTCGCTATAGTGGGGCTCTGGCCGGGAGCGAAGCCAGTAGGCAATCGTAGCGATGGCGGCTAGCAGAGCGAGGCAAAAAAGTGTGCCGAACCAGCGATCGATTTGAGCAAGCCACTTCAATGCGAGACTCTCCAGTTAACCGAAAGCATTTTCTGAACTTCGTCGCTATCGATGTTCGCCTTGGTCACGAGCACGGGCTTGAGCTCAATTTGGTCAGGCACGGATTCTCCCCGCAGCCGTGCGGCGATCGACTGAATGGCGCGGAATCCCATTTCATAGGTATTTTCGACTATGACAGAGTCAATGTCGCCGTGCCGGATGCCCGCCATCAAGTCCACTTCTTGCTCGCATCCTATCAATTTGACCCGCTTGCCTTTTCCTAGCGCGGTCAAGGCCGCCCAGGTTCCTTCGGTCGCCGTCACATCCAGCGTGACGATGGCGTCAAGAGCCGGATTGTCCATAAGAATCTCCTGCGCGATTTCTTGAACTTCAGCGGTGTACGAGGATCCTGATCTTCTTTCAATGACCGAAACCCGCGGGAAGCTCTTGGTCAACTCCGCTTCAATGGCGCGGGCGCGAAGAACGCTTCTTGGTCCCGAGGGGTCCAGGCCCAATACGGCAACCTGTCCTTTGCCTGACAGCAGCGTGCCGATGCGCGTGGCGGCAAGGCGGCCTGTCTCCTGGTCGTCATTCAGAATATAGGAGAGGCCCTGTCCGGGTGGAATGGGCAGGGATGAGCGGATCACCACGGTAGGGATGTGCCTTGACAACGCCTGCCGAACTGAACCGACAAGGGCCAGGTAGTTGGTCGGGGCAACCACCAATCCGGCGTAGTCGGAGTCGATAACCCTCTCCACCAGACCTATTTGCCTCTCGACATCATCTTCCCGGGTCGGAGCGTTCCAGTAGATGCGAAACCCTACGTTGCGCCCGGCAGCTTCGGCTCCGCCGTGCGCAGCCTCCCAAAACTCGGTGGCCGTAGTTCCCGGAATCACGGCAATGGTCCGCGAATTTTGAGATCGGCAACCGCCCATGATCAGACATAAGACCGATGCGAAACCCAGGCAACGCGCGAAACGGCCAACACTTAACCAGAATGCCAGGCCGGGCTTACTGAGGATTCGAACCTCAGCCCGGCCCTGCCCATGCAATCGTTGATCTAACGACAGAATCATTGCGCCTGCCTTTTAGGCAGCTTTTGGTGTACGCGGTTCCTGCCCCTTGCCGTGGGGGCTGCCGGGAACGCATTGCATCCGCATTCGCGAAATCGGGCTCCATCTTGCCCATGCGCGGCCCCCGCGTCAATACGAGAGACCGGGAATGACGCGGGGCGGAACGAAAACCGGGGGTGATTTTTTCAATGGGTGGTCATGGCTAGGGTCCAAAATGAACCATGGGATTTGTGAGGCCCGTCCCACTAGCGGGCAACGGCTTATCGTTCTGGCTAGAGGCGGAACGAGCATCGGAATTCGCCAAGTCGCCGAACTTGCGAAGGCATGGAGCGTATCAAAGGAAATTGCCGCCAGAAGGGCGACCATCGCAGCTCTTGAGAGAGTTGACGGCACTGATCGTCGGCACGTTCTTCGTGACCTGACAAAAAAGAGCGACGTCGGCATTGCCGAGAACGCACTCAGACCCCAACGAGGCTATTCGCTCGACTCCACCAACCATCGCCGCGGAGACGGTCTGGGACATCCGACTGGCCAAGGCGCTTCCCGGTACCGTTCCGTCGACAACTCCTACAACCCGTCTAAACCTGGATACAGTTTGCCTCCCAGACCGCTAGAGCCAAGCCGGCATTCAGCGGCATCCTCCTCGATCGAGCAAAAAAACTTGACTCGGGAGCAATGTCGACAAGCCTCAGACACTATTGCCAAGGCGGTTCACGCAAGAATTCTCTTGACAAGAATGAACGATGAGCAGTAAATTAACACTGTTAACTAACCATCGTTAACTAAGAAACCACCGTTATGGGAGTTAAGGAACGACGGGAGCGCGAGAAGTCGGAGACCCGCGACAAGATTCTGGACGCGGCGCGCGAGCTGTTCGTCACCGAAGGGTATGAGGGCGTGTCGATGCGTCGTGTGGCGGAGAAGATTGAGTACTCGCCGACGGCGATCTACGTTTACTTTGCCGACAAGAACGAACTCTTCCACGAGCTGTGCCGGCAGGATTTTGCGCGCTTGCAGGAAGTGATGCAGAGCACGGAGATGCCGGCGGACCCGATCGATCGGCTGCGGCAGATTGGCAGGAGTTACATCCAGTTTGGCGCGCGCTTTCCCAATCACTATGTGTTCATGTTCATGACGCCGCATCCTGCGCAAGAGCCGGATGAGGAGGATCGCGAGATCATGGGCAACCCCGAGAAGGACGCCTACGCGATGCTGAAGTGGGCGGTGCAGGAGGCGATCGACGCGGGATGCTTTCGCGACGAGGTGCAGGACGCGGAACTGGTGTCGCAGACGCTATGGGCGTCGGCGCACGGCGTGATTTCGCTGAACATTGCCAAGTGCAAGGATCCGTGGGTGGAGTGGCGTCCGCTAGAGGATCGAGCGGAAATGATGCTGGATATCACGCTGCGCGGGTTGTTACTTCCCGGTAAGGGAGGGAAGTAACCATGCCTCCTCTGGCCCAACGGAATCTGTTTCACGACAAAGTGCGGCTGACCGTCACGCTGACGGGGATTGTATTTTCCGTGGTGCTTATCGTGGTGCAGCTGGGATTGTTCTTAGGGTTCACTACGGCTACTTCGAACCTGATCGATCACTCGGGCGCGGATTTGTGGATCACGTCGAAGAACGTCCCTTATGTGGAGCAGGGAGTCGCTTTCAGCGAGCGCAAGTTGAATCAGGTGCGCGCGGTGCCCGGGGTCGCAGATGCGCAGAAGATTATCGCGCACTGGACCCAGTGGAAACGGCACGATGGCGGGGAGGATTCGGTGCAGATTGTCGGCATTAACGTGGACGACAATCTGGAACGGCCGTGGAACCTGGTGCAGGGACGGGTCGAGGATCTGAAATCTCCGGACGCAATCATT
>DATMPS010000168.1:0-3997 GCA_035567435.1 Terriglobales bacterium
CGAGACGGCGCCTTCGTACCTGCTGTCGATGATAATCTGCTGCTTTTGATGGGCCTGCCGACTTTGCCGGAACTGAAGCAAATGTTTTGCCTGGATCTTGAACAGGCCGCTCTCGATTGTCGTTGCTCGCCGCAGCCGCCATAACAGGCTTGCCAGTCTCAGTACCAGTTCTCTCTCGACAGCCGATTGCGCGTCATAGTCTGCGGTGACGGCCATCTCGAAAGCCCTGTAGTCCTCGGCATCTTCCAGCGCGTCGATGACCGTCTCTGCGGTCAGGCCGTGGCGGACCGCATTTTGCCGGGACTTTTGCTTCCCCTCTTCGGTGGCAGGCCCGGTGCTGAGCCGCGCATTACGGCGGTTGGCCTCGATTTGTCGGAAGGAGGTCATCCGGCCTCCGGGGGAAGAATTGGCTTCGTTTCGTTATTTTGAATCTGAAGCGCAGCGCCAAGATGCTTGCCGTTGAAGTTCGCAGCCGCATTTGCGTCGTCTACTTGAGTTGCCGGCAGCGCCAGCGCATGGGTTCGGCTCCAGAGTGTTGCTGCGATCGCGAGCGGTTCGATCCCATAACTTCCCCACCAGGCTCGTTCATTGCCGCGTCGGTGAAGCTCCCGATGATGGAGCCGGCAGATCGGGACGCTGAACCGGTCGCTGACTTTCCGCCCCATCGCCTGCTGCTCGGCAAACTTGATATGGTGGGGGTCGGAGGGAGTGCGCCCGCAGACGAGGCACGGTTGAGTGGCCACAAACCTTAAGTGATCGCGATCACGCTCGCGCACCGGTTTGCCGATGACGGTGACTTCCTTTGGTCCAGGCTCGCCCCGCCGCGGCGGTCCATTCCGGTTCTTACGTCCCGACGGCGGCACCGACTCACCAAGGTGAGTAAGCCTCAGCGCGAATGCAGCTTCGACAAGCTGGGCGTCTGCGGTGGAGAGCTGATTTTTGAGCGGCAAGGCCCGATGTGCCCAGGAGGCAAGGGCCTCCGGTCCTTCGAGCTGTTCAAGCTCCGAGATCAGTTCGCGCCGAAGTCTTTCCGAGGCATCCTGCGATAGACATGGCGGCTTGGGCCTTTCGGGGCGAGTCCGCCTATTGGACGGCTGCACAGGCATGCCGGATGCCGTCTGCGTTGTGGGCTGGTCCAACCCATCGAGATATTGCCGAGCGCTCTGCGGGTTCTTTTGGGCTTCTGCAGATAGTCCAGCGGCAGGCAGATCGGCTGCATCAAGATCATCCTCGCCAGCAATGCCGACCAGGGTGAACAGAGAATACCGTCGGGCGTAGGTGAGGGCCGCGCCTAACCGGTGCGGGGCTGCCGTTTCGCTGACCGGGCAGACCGGCCAGTCCGAGGACACCCATTCGCCGGAGGCGTGGACCAGGGTGGTGGTGAGCCGTATCAATCCGCTGTCGCCATCGATCGCGGTCATCTGAACCGTCGCGATCTCGTGCCGGCCTAGGCACTTGCGGACAAGATCAAGCCCCGAGGCGAGCGGCGCATAGCGGAAGGTCCGCGTAGCTTCGCGCGAGAAGGGCGAGACGAGGGTTGCGGTTAAGGATTTCTCCGGGTTGGCGATCTCGGCCTGCGCCTTGGCGAGTGCCGCCGCCAGCGCCCCGACGCTTTCGCTAGAGCGCTGCATGGCCGGCCTCCACGTCCAAAACTTCAAAGCTGATGGCGCCGGACTTCGATCGTTTCGCTCGGACTCCATACCCTGAGGCTTCTTTGGCGTCCTCAGGCACAAGCGCCTTGAGCTCGGTCTTGGCGCGGTCATGGTCAACCGCAGCGGCGCGGGTCACCCGGTAGAGGTTGGCAAACTCCGCCCAGGCGTTCGACCCGTTCATGTCGACGGTCCTGACAGCTTCAACCCTTGGCCGCGGTGGTTCGATGCCAAAGAGGCGAGGGGGCTCGCCGGTCTCGACGCAGCGCCAGAACTTCCGTTCTGCGGTCGGGAGCAGATGCTGGTAGAGCGAATCGGCTGGAATGGTGATCTCCACCCATTTGCCGCCCCCGGTGATGATCGACAACACGGCCGTCCGCGACGCGGTGACCCACATGTTGTGCTGGAGCTGCGCCATATGCTTCTCGGCGGCCGTTTCTTCCGAGAAATTCCACGGCAGCATGAACTTGGCCTCGAACACGGCACCGGTCGCCTCCACTCGGCCATCAAGGGTCGCAGCCATCCACCTGTGAATGTTATGGAAAACCTGCCGCTGCACCTCAGTGACGACGTGGCCGGTGTTCCTCTCGTACCAGCGCCGGTTCAAATGCTCGGTCACGGTGCCGAGTTGGACCAGAAGCTCGCCGGACAGATCTTCCGGCTCGACTTCGCCCCGTTTTTCCTTCCAAAGGCGAAGTAGTGCCGCCTCGTCGTCGCCCATAATGACCCTGGCATCCGAGCCGCCGATAAAGGAGCGGCGATTACGTGAATCAGCTATTCGTTTCAGTCTAAGATCCATTTGCGAATTCCTAAAATGAGTTGTCGTATATATATAATATTGTATGAAAAATACAAGAGGGCTCATGGGTATTTCTAGTGCCCAGCTGCGAGCCGCGCGTGCCTTACTCAGGTGGAGCGCTCAGGAGTTAGCGGACGCCTCTAAGGTAGCTGTCTCCACTATTCGTCGCGTGGAAGTTATGGAGGGCGAGATACCGGTCACGGCGGCGAATGAGGCGGCGCTTCGGAAGGCGTTAGAGGCCGCCGGTGTGGAGTTCACCGAGGAAAACGGGGGCGGACCTGGCGTTCGACTTCGGAAGTCGCCAAAGCAGAAGCGATGAGAACCGATCGTTTTTTGCAAAACGAACCAATTTCTGGCGTTGAGGAAGAGGCTGCTTAGAGCCACCTTGGCGTTCTGCGGGCGTCGAGTTCATCGACGAGAATGGTGGCGGACCAGGCGTACGTCTTCGGAAGCCGCCAAAGCTGAAGCGGTAAGAACACGGCCAACAAGCCTCGTTTGCCGGCGTGAGCGAAGGCCGCAGCATTTAGATTTCGGCGATTGTTTAAGCCGCGCTGGTATGGTAGACTGGTCGCATATATATGGTAGAAGGGGACCAAGATGGGCCTCAATATCAAAAATGCCGAGACCTACCGGCTCGTTGAGGAGCTTGCCAAGCGCACGGGTGAGTCAATGACGACGGCTATCACCGTTGCGGTTCGCGAACGGTTGCAGCGAATTCGCAGCGAACAGGGGGAAGGTGTTGCAGACCGGCTGCTGCGCATCGGCAAGGACTGCGCCAAGCGCCTCAAAGAGCCCTATCGCTCGGCGAGCCATGATGCGTTGCTCTATAATGAGCGAGGCTTGCCCTGATGATCGTCGACACCTCGGCGATCGTCGCGATTCTTCGCGACGAAGCGGGTGCCCGAGACTGTGCGTTGGCGATCGAGGCAAGTCTGGTCCGACGGATATCTGCCGCGAATTTTGTTGAAGCCGCACTCGTCATCGACGGAAGCCGCGATCCCATTGCAAGTCGGCGCTTCGACGAATTTTTCAGGGAAGCAAACATCAGTATTGAGCCAGTCACCCTGGAACAGGCCCGCCTGGCACGCGAGGCCTATCGTGATTTTGGCAAGGGAAGTGGACACCCAGCAAAGCTAAATTTCGGCGATTGCCTTGCGTACGCACTGGCCAAGGCAACTGGCGAACCCTTGCTCTTCCAAGGCGATGACTTCGTCCATACCGATGTCGGTTCGGCGTTGTACTAGATCCTCTGGTGTCCACGTTTCAGGCGGGGCGTGGAGGACAGCCGACCCGCCGCCAATTACCATGCCACGCTGTTGTCGTCCGACCGTTTTGCGCTTTCCCAAGCCAACGTAGACGTTACGCCGCACGGACCTGAGCCTCCGGCGTTTGCATTGTAGCTTGGTCGGCGTCGCGCAGCAGCAGCAGTGAGAAGCCGAGGCGAGTGGTATTTTGACGAAACGAACCCAATTAATCCAATAGGCTGTCTTGCTGAATTGATCGACTGGCCGGCTAAGCTCGCGAAACCTCAGTTGTTTTCGCCGGCCAC
>DATMPS010000169.1:0-11817 GCA_035567435.1 Terriglobales bacterium
CTCGATATCATGGTGCGAGCCGATGACGTCGGCATAGTAGGGATGCTCGCGCGGAAACAGCCGATGATACAGCTCCTCTTCGACCAGGCCGTAGGGAGAGTTCTCGACGGACTGGCGGCGCTCGTTGCGTACGACATCGCGCTGGTTGACCAGGCGTTCCTGGTCGAGCTTGCCGAGCAGGTAACCCATGCGATCACTCTCGAGCCAGAGCGCCAGTTGCAGCTGGTTGGAGGGAAGAGTTTCGAAATAGTTGGTGCGATCGAACTCGGTGGTGCCGTTGATGTCGCTGGCGCCGGCGCCTTCCAGGTAGTGGTCGTGGGCCTTGGGGCCGACGTGCTGCGAGCCTTCAAACATCATGTGTTCGAAGAGGTGAGCAAACCCGGTTCGCCCGGCACGCTCGTTGGCAGGGCCGACGTGGTACCACAGGTCGACGGCCACCAGTGGAAGGCGGTGGTCCTCAGAGAGGATGACCTCCAGGCCGTTCTTGAGCGTGTATTTTTCGTACTTGATCTGGGGAGCGGAGGGTGGTGCGGAAGAAGGTGCGGCGCCAACGGCAGCGTGCGCGAGAGAGGTGAAGACAACGACACAGAGACTCAAACGGAATCGCAGCGATGTGAGCATAAAGAACCTCTCCAGCGTAAACATCGTCAAGGGAGTTGAGTAAGCCCGGTTCTAAAAGTGATCCCAGGGAAGGGCGCGACTTCATTCTTTCCGAAACCCTCCAGGCTGATTCGGGCTTCCCTCGCTAGGGGCGTGGAATTCCTGCGAATGCCTCACAATGGCGAACGGACTCGATCAATTGGCATCATTTGATTTTCGACGGTTCCGAGTCGAAAAGGTCATAAGGGAAGAATCCGAGGGCACTGGCGGAACCAGGCTCAAAGCAAACCACAGCGGCGAAAAGCCGCGTCGTTTCGAAACATCCGGTGATGAACAGCAGATCCCTCCTGTCTCGCTGCGCTCGCGCGTCGGAATAACACATGTTTCGCCGACGAGCAATGCGGGCTTGCTCCGAGTTAGATGCGGCGAGCCGCGTCTCTAGGCGGCGGACCGTCCGGCGGGGAGCGGAGTTCTTCCCGCGCGTTCGGTTTGTAACCAGGTGAAGTAGATGCGGTGGGCCACGGTGATGGTGGAGAGAACCGCGATCACCCAGAGCACGGGCGCCATGCGATTGAAGAGCGAGCCGAGGATGAGCAGCACCAGGCGCTCGGGCCGTTCCATGAAGCCGACTTTGCAGGTGTCGATGAGCGACTCGGCGCGGGCGCGGGTGTAGCTGACCATGACGGAACTGATCATCGCGAGCGCCGCGAGCACCACGTAGAAGAACCGGCCGCCGCGGGAGTAGTAGACCAGCAGGCCGAAAAAGAGCGCGGCATCGCTGTAGCGATCGACGACCGAATCGAAGAAGGCACCGAAGCGCGTTACCTGGTTGCTGGCGCGGGCGACGCGGCCGTCGACCAGGTCAAAGAAGCCGGCGCCGAAGATGACCAGGCCGGCGTAGAAAAACATGCGCGCCTGGTTGTCGGCGTTGGCGTAGCCGAACAGAAACGCGGCGACGGTGTCGATGACCAGGCCCAGGAAGGTGAGGAAGTTGGGGCTGATCCGCGCGAGCGCCATGCGGTTGACGATAGCGCGCAGCAACTTGCCGCAGGCGTTGCCGAAGGCGCTGGTCCAGGTCATCCGGCTTGGGCCTCGTCGTGCATGGTGATGAGGCTGAGAATCTCCATTTCCCGCTTGCCGTTCGGAGAGACCACGGTGGCGGAGTCGCCGACTTTCTTGTTCAACAGCGCGCGGCCGATCGGGGACGTCGTGGAAATCTTGCCGGAGGCGACATCGGTTTCCTCACTTGTTACCAGCTTGTACTCGATTTCCTCGCCCTTGTCGCTGTCGTACACCTTCACGGTCGAACCCAACCCGACTTTGTCTTTCGGGATGTTGTTCATGTTGATGAGCGAGAGGTCGGCGAGGCGGCGACCCAGCTGGCGCAGGCGGGCCTTGACGAACTCCTGGCGCTGCTTGGCCATGTGGTACTCGGCGTTCTCGCTGAGGTCGCCGAGGGCCACGGCCTTCTTGAGTTCCTTGGGTAGCTCGTGGCTCAATTCGTGTTCCAGGGTCGCGATTTCTTCCTGCAGTTTCTTTTTGATCTGCTCAGTCATGCTCTGGGGGATTATAAACCTCGCTGTTGGTTGGTGGAGAGGTTAGAGTCCCGGTTTTGCGCGGCGAAGCGCGTGCGGACGGAAATCGCTCCAGCGCGACAGCCGGCAAGATGCCGGCGCTGCAAGAAACGGGCTGACCGGTGCCCCGAGGCTGGCCTCCCACTTTACCCCTTACCCGAGCCACTACGTCGTTCGGGGGGGAACGCTCGTGTTTTCTGGGGGTTGCCGCGAAAATGCGGCGTTCCGACGTAGGCTGGTTACTCGACCCGCGCCCGGAAACCCGCGTCAGATTGCCTTTTTCGATCGATTGCACTAATATCTTTGCAGTAGGTCCTTCATAAGTGTCCCGGCGCTCATAGGTGTCCCCTCATGATTATCAGCGACGGCTTCCACATCGGTGACAAAGTTGTTTATCCCAACCACGGCGTAGGCGTAATCGAGCAGATCAGCAGCCGGACAATCGGCGCCTCGGTCGAGAAGTTCTACCTGCTCAAAATTAAGTCCAGCAGCCTGAAGGTGATGGTGCCTTTCAACAACGTGAACAACGTTGGGTTGCGGCGGGTGGTGCGGAACGGTGAAATCCAGAAAATCCTTGATTTTCTGACAGATGGCGAGTGCGAGAACAACGCCGACTGGAAATACCGCTTTAAGGAGAACTCCGAGCGCATGCGCACCGGATCGCTCCTGGAAGTGGCCTCGGTGCTGAAGGGGCTGTTGATGCTGAATCAGTCGAAGCCGCTGTCGTTCCGGGAGAAGAAGATGCTGGAGCGGGCGCGCTACCTGCTGGTCAGCGAGCTGACCATGGCCAAGAACTGCGAGGAGCGGCAGGTCGAGGATCTGCTGTCCAAGGCATTGGCCAAGCACAAGTTGCGGTTCCCGGAAGCGTCGGAATTTGAAGCTTAGCTGACGCCTGGTGGTCGTTAGCTGGTGGCTGATGGTCCCTGGCTAGCTATTTCCGGCTGGTGGTGGTTTGCCCACCAGTTGGTTCTTCTCCTTCCTGCTTGGCCGATCCTCTTTCACTCCATTCAAGAGCGCGTTTAACGTCTTCGCTAGCTGCTCGGTTTGGGAGAGGGAGCCGGTGCGCTCCCGGGTCAGGTATCCGAGTTTGCCGGCGATGAGGAGTCGGGTCCCCAGTTCGAGGAGGGAGCCGCGAGCGTGGTGCAGGAAGAGGGCGAATTCCCTGTCGCTCGACCGCCCTTTGCTCTCGGCGATATTGCTCGGGCAGCGACACGGCTGTCCGCCGGATCTGATTCGTCAAAGCTATCGAGAGTTCTGTATTTAGGAAGTCTTGCGTTTCTCGATAAACCTCGAGAACCAGATCCACGCTCAATTTCCAAGCTCTCAATTCCCTGCTAAGAACCTGCCATTGACCATGCCCTCTGCCCACTAGTAACACGCCGACTCGGACTGATCGCGTGACGAGCGAACGTGGCCGGAGTGACCCAGCTCCGATTCAAGAGCCACCAGGTAACGACCACCAGCCGTCAGCTATTCTCCCAGCCAGGTGCCCCAAGGGTTCAGCGCGTCTACGTGGTCGAAGATGATTTTCATGGCGGCGGTGATGGGGATGGCGAGGATCAGGCCCATGCCGCCCCAAAGCCATCCCCAGAAGAGCAGGGCCATGGTGACGGCCAGAGGGTTCAGGCGCATACGGTTTCCCAGGAACTTGGGGTAGAGGACGTTGAGCGCGAAGAAGTGCAGGGCCAGGACCATCAGGGAGATGGCGAACAGGTCGCCGGAGTCGAGCTGTCCCAGTCCGACCATCAGAGGGGGGACAAGAGCGAGGACGAGTCCGAGATAGGGGACCAGACTGAGGAAGCCGCTGGTGACTCCGACGACGAAGTAGAACGGCACGTGCAGAGCGCCGAAAACCGCCACGCTCACCGCCGACATGAACAGGCCGATCAGCAGGTTGCCAACCATGAAGCTGCGAATCATGTTGGAGATCAGTCCGAGGGTGACGTATGCAGTGTGTCGGTGCTCCATGCGGAACAGCATCACGGTGGCGGAGCGGGCGTGCTGCTGCCAGCTCAGCATGAAGTAGACAAGAAACGGGATGACGCTCACGGCGAACACGCCCTGCGATACCGACCCGAAGCCCCGGGTGACGGCGTCGGTCAAGGGGCTGCTGGGCAGGACTTTGACCACGTTTTTTTCGTCGACGGTGGGCCGCAGGGGGTTCAGGGATTCGGCACGCTCGCGGAAACTCATAACCGTGGCCCGGATTTTTTCCGAGTATCGGGGCAGCACCTGCAGGAAATTCGCTGCCTGGTTGTAAGACGCGTAGGTAACGCCGTAGAGCAGCGCGAGCAGCAAGAGAACGGCGATCAGCGAAGCAAGGCCGCGGGGAAGGCGGAAGCGGCCGAGGAAATCCACGACCGGCGCGAGGATGAAAGCCAGGAGTATGGAGACCAGCATGACGGCCAGGACGAACTCGGCGAGGTAGCAGAGGGTGAGCACGACGCCGACGGCAACGATCAGTTGGGGCCAGTTCCGGCTGGGGGGCCGGGCGGGTGGCGTCACGTGGATGTCGGCCAGTTCCGACATAGTCCGCTATCCTAGTCGAAGTTTCGCGGTTGCGCCGGGACATATAATCGCGGCGTGACTGAGATGCCAGCGGATCCGGCGGTTCGCAAGCAAGCCGGAAGAATTCTCGGGCTCGATGTGGGGTCGAAGCGGATCGGGATTGCGATTTCCGATTTGCTGGGCATTACGGCGCAAGGGCAGGAGACGCTGCAGCGCCAAAATAAGCGGCTCGATTTCGAGAAACTGGGCAAGCTGATTCGCGAGCACGAGATCGCCGAGATTGTGGTGGGGTATCCGCTGCGCATGAGCGGGGCGGAAGGGGTGCAGGCGGAAAAGATGCAGCGGTTTGCGGAGGAACTGCGCGAGCGGTTTCAGCTGCCGGTGCACTTGTGGGATGAGCGGCTGACGTCGGCGGAGGCGAACCGGGTGCTGCGGGAGACGGAGATGTCGATTCGGCGGCGGGGGCAGGTGGTGGACCAGATGGCGGCGGTTTTGATTTTGCAGTCGTGGATGGAGAGCAGGAGATAGGCGTTCGTCGTCAACGGACCCTTTCGATTCGGGGCAGTAGGGCGTTCTCAGCGCGGCGGCGGGGACGCCCGCCGGACAGCCGGCAGGATGCCGGCCCTCCAAGGGTCACGTCATGAGGTATCGGCCGGTTCCATCCACAGCATGCTGCTGGGTTCGCCGACGACTGGGCTACTAGCAAGTGCGGGCCGTCCCTCCGGGGCGGGATGGTGCGATTGACCTACAGCAAGGTTCGGTCCGCGAGCTTCGTCCTCCTGGGGCCCGACGCCTGGATGCCCAGAGTCAACCAGCACAAGGTCTCTCGACTGAGTTCGGCTGGCGCCTCACCCCGCTCCTAATGACAGGCTTCGCAGACTAGTGGGGGATGGCGGATAGGGCAGCTGAGAGCTGGCGACTGGCGACTGAGGCTGACGACTGAAGGCTGACGGCTGACCTCTTGCTTACTAGAGTTCACGCCCTATTGACTCACAGAATTCCTGAAAACATCATCTAAACTACTGGGCAGCTTGCGCAAAATCCTGATAATTCTGCTGCTGGCCGCCTTCGGGGCGGTGGGGTGGCTGGCCTGGGCGGTGTTCACGCCCGTGACACCGGCGGGGCAGAAATTTGTTTTGCTGCGGCCCGGGTACTCCACCCGAAAGATTGCGTCGGAACTGAAAGCCGCGGGCGTGATCGAGAGCGAGAGAGCGTTTCTGATCTGGCACTCCTTTCATCGCAAGCGTTCCATGAAGGCGGGCGAGTACCTGTTCGAAAAAACCGCTACTCTGGCGGACATTCACGACCGTCTGGCTCACGGCGACATCTTCGTGCACACGGTGGTGATCCCCGAGGGCTACACCATGTTTGATATTGCCCAGGCGGTCGAGCAGGCGGGGCTGGGGTCGCAAGAGGAATTTCTCCGGGTGGCGATGAGCAGCACGGACTTGATTCAGGACGTGTCACCGGAGGCGCGGTCGCTCGAGGGATACCTTTTCCCGGACACTTACGAATTCACGCGGACGCAGAGCGTGAGGGAGATTGTCGCGGTCATGGTCCATCATTTCCGGCAGGTGGCCAACGCGATTGGGCTGACGTCGGAGGTGCATCCGACGGTGATTATGGCTTCGATCGTCGAGAAGGAGACGGCCAGCGCGGACGAGCGGCCGATGGTGGCGAGTGTGTACTATAACCGCCTGACGAAACGCATGGCGCTCGATGCCGATCCAAGCGTAATTTACGCGGAACTGCTGGCGGGAGTTTACCAGGGCGCGCTACACCACGCTGACATGCAGGTCAATTCGCCGTACAACACCTACCGGTATCCGGGATTGCCCCCGGGACCGATCGGGAATCCGGGAAGAAGCGCGCTGGAAGCGGCGATGCATCCGGCGAAGAGCGACTATCTTTATTTTGTGAGCGACGGCCAAGGACATCACCGGTTTGCCCGTAACCTGCAGGAACACAATAAGAACGTGACCGCGTATCGTCGGGCAGTACGGGGACAGTAGTAGAGCAGCTTCCATTCGTGCAACTTCCGCACGGTATACTCAATCTCAGTTGATGATGCGCCCCTGTCCACCCCGAGCCCTCTTCTTGCTCCTGGCCCTTGTCCCGCTGACGGGATGTTTGTTTCACTCACGCAGAGTGGAGCGGCAGCTGAGCACGGCTCCGCTCAAGTCGGCCAGCCAGCAGGAACTGGTGGACTCGATCAACGCCCAGGCCGGGAAGATCAAGACCATGCAGGCCACGGTGGACATCGACACCTCGGTTGGCGGGGTGAACAGCGGCCAGGTCACCGACTACAAGGAAATCCGGGGATACGTGCTGGCGCGGAAACCGGCGATGCTGCGCTTGATCGGGCTGATGCCGATCGTACGCAACCGGGCTTTCGACATGGTGAGCGACGGCAAAGAGTTCAAGCTCTGGATTCCTGCGAAGAATCGTTTTGTGACCGGGCGCAACGATACGGAGACGACCAATCCGAATCAGCCGATCGAGAGCATCCGGCCGCAGAATCTGTACGAGGCGCTGCTGATCCGCGAGATTGATGAGGGAAATGAAATTGCGGTGCTGGAGCACGGCTACGAAACCGTGCTCGATTCCAAACGGCACCGGGTGGACCAGCCGGACTACGAGATTGTGGTGGTGCGGCGGGGGAGGATGGGATGGTTTTTGTCGCGCAAGATCGTGTTCAGCCGAATCGACCTCGAGCCGCACCGGCAACTGATCTACGATGAGGGAGGAAAGCTGGCTACCGATGTCCGGTACGGAGAGTACAAGGACTACGACGGCATCAGCTTTTCGACGCAGACCGAGATCGAGCGGCCGCAGGAAGGGTACGACATCACGCTGAATGTGTTGAAGCTCGACCTGAACAAGCCGCTGACCGATGACCAGTTTGAGCTGGCGCAGCCGGAGGGGGCCGAGGTGGTGCATTTAGGGCAACCGGCGGCGCAGTCGCGGATTGTGGATGGGGATCCGAAGTAGACGGTGCGAGGGCGGGACCCTTCGCGACGGGGCGCTACGAAAGTTGTGGTGAGAAAGCTCGCGGGCCGGTGGTGCCGCTCTCAAACACAGGGTCCTTCGCCTGTGTTCGGTTTTCGGCCCACTGCGCTCAGGATAACGGGCTTTTGGGAGTGGCTAGAGACTTGCGACTGGCGGCTGACGGCTGATTTTCATGATGAACAAAATGATTGTCGGGAACCTGGTGCACCGGCCGGTGCGGTCGCTGATCAGCGTGGTGGCGATTGCGCTGGAAGTGACGCTGATTCTGCTGATCGTGGGGCTGTGCGTGGGCATGCTGAACGATTCCAAAACTCGGCAGGCCGGTGTTGGCGCGGACGTGGTGGTGATGCCACCGGGGTCCTCCTACGTCGTCGGCGTGACCGGGACGCCCATGCCGATCAAGATCCGCGAGGTGTTGGCGAAGTTGCCGCACGTGGTTTCGGTCGCGCCGGTGCTCGCGAACCTGTCGACCAAAGGGACGGTCGAGGTAATCAACGGAATCGATCTGAAGTCTTACGAAAGCATGGGCGGACCTTTTCGCTATTTATCCGGCGGGCCGTTCCAAGGACCGGACGATGCGTTGATCGACGACATCATGGCCCGGTCGAAGAAGATCAAGGTGGGCGATACCATCGATGTGCTGGACCACAAGTTTCGGGTCGCCGGCATCGTTGAACCTGGCCGCGGGGCCAGGAAATTCCTGCAGATCGACACCATGCAAGACCTAGTGGGTGCGTCGGGAAGGGCTTCCCTTTTCTATCTGAAATTGGATGATCCCGCAAACGCTGACACCGTGGTCGACGAAGTCAAGCATGTTCCCGGCATGGAAACCCATGTCGTGAGTTCCATGGCCTACTACCTGTCGATGATGACGGTCAATCATCTACCGGGATTGTCGGCGTTTATCACGGTGGTGATCGCGATTTCGGTGACGATCGGATTCATCGTGATCTTTCAGGCGATGTATACGGCGGTGATGGAGCGGACGCGGGAGATCGGGATTTTGAAGTCGCTGGGGGCGTCGAAGCTGTACATCGTGAACGTGATTTTGCGGGAGACGACCAGCCTGGCGATTGTAGGGGTCATTCTTGGGATCTTGATCAGCCTGGGGGCGCGGGCCGCGATCGACCACCGGTCGACGCTGCGAGTGGTGGTAACTGGTTACTGGATTCTTACGACGACCGGGATTGCCATCGTGGGCGCTATTCTAGGGGCTTTGTATCCGGCGCTGCGAGCGGCGCAGAAGGATCCGATCGAGGCGCTGGCGTACGAATAAGCGGCGCCCGGGTTCACGGGCGGTCCAAGTCAAAAGCAGATGCCTCCCCCCTTCGCTGTCTTGGCGTCGGAATGACAAAGGTTTGTGGAGAGAGCGCGATGGGGACCCCCGTTTTGATGGGAGAGGGTTCCGTAAGTAACACCATTCGTTGACAATTCTTTGTAATCTACGTTATCTTTAAAGCTTCGGAAGTCCTGCGGTTGCCCGCCTGATACCTCTGCGCGTTCGGCGCCTAGTGGCACTCAGCGGTCTTCATAGCTGTTTAAATTTCTTGGGAGATTTCAGATGTCAACCTATTTCCCCAAAGCGGGGGAAATTGCGCGCAAGTGGTATGTCGTGGACGCTTCAGGCCAGACGCTGGGCCGATTGGCCTCCCAGGTGGCCCGCATTTTGATGGGCAAAGAGAGCCCGAAGTACACGACGTTCCTGGACACGGGCGATCACGTGATCGTCATCAACGCCGAGAAGGTGAAGGTGACGGGCATGAAGTCCGAGCAGAAGTCGTATCACCACTACACCGGGTATCCGGGTGGGCTGCGGACGGAAGATTTCCGCAAGCGCTTCGATCGCAAGCCCGAGCTGGTGATTGAGCAGGCAGTGTCGCGCATGCTCCCCAAGTCGAAACTGGGCAAGCAGATGTTTACGAAGCTCAAGGTATATCGCGGCGAGAAGCATCCGCACGAGGCGCAGAAGCCGGAAGCGCGAGTATTGGAGACACGAGCCTAGTTTTTGTTCGTGCTCGAGCTCGAGAATCTTTGAAAGGTTTGCACGAGGGGTTTGGCTAAGAGCTAACTGCTAAGTGCTAAAGGCTAAGCATGGCTGAATTGGTTCAATACTACGGTACGGGACGGCGGAAGTCGGCGGTGGCGCGGGTTTACCTGCGTCCTGGCAGCGGAGACTACAAAGTTAACGGACGTCCTTTCGATCAATATTTTGTGACGGAAGCGCAGCGTTCAAGCGCGCGGCAGCCGCTTTTATCCACTGACACCGCGGCTTCCTTCAACGTGGTGGCCAACGTTTCGGGCGGCGGCGTGAACGGCCAGGCGGATGCGATGAAGCTGGGCATTGCGCGCGCTCTGATGCAATTCAACGCGGAGCTGCGCAAGAAGCTCAAGGCTGAAGGAATGGTCACGCGTGACTCGCGCGGCAAGGAACGCAAGAAGTACGGGCAGAAGGGTGCCCGGAAGCGGTTCCAGTTCAGCAAGCGCTAAGAGCGCAGGTTTCAAGGTGGCAAGGTTGCAACGTTTCAGGGCGGCGATTTGTGAAACTTTGTAACCTTGAAGCTTTGAAACTGAGTCTGAAGGTTTTGGCTAAGAGCTAACGGCTAGGAGCCAAGAGCTGTTTTTCGGTGTTCAATTCTTCTCGTGCCTCGCGGCGCGGGGACGGGAATGGCAATCGTAAGGAAGGTTTCAATGTTTCAGAGTTTCAAGGTTTCAAAGACCTTGAAGCGTTGGAACCTTGAAGCTTTGAAACCTCGATCTTGCGATGCAGACTGACGAGGAGGTTAATTGGCTAACATCACCATGAAGGAGCTGCTCGAAGCGGGCGTCCACTTCGGGCACCAGACCAAGCGCTGGAATCCCAAGATGAAGGAATACATCTTCGGAGAGCGCAACGGGATTTACATCATCGACCTGCAGAAGACGCTGAAGATGTTCAAGGAAGCGTCGAAGTTCGTGCAGGACCTGGCCTCCGACGGCAAGATTGTGCTGTTCGTGGGTACCAAGCGCCAGGCGCAGGACGCGATTGCCGAAGAGGCCACGCGCGCCACAATGTTTTATGTGAACCAGCGCTGGCTGGGTGGACTTCTGACGAACTGGGTCACGGTGCAGAAGTCGGTGAAGCGGCTGAAGGAGCTCGACGAGATGGCCACGGATGGCCGCTACGAACTGCTTCCCAAGAAGGAAGTGATCAAGCTCGAGCGCGAACGCAAGCATTTGCAGGCGAACCTGGCAGGGATCAAGAACATGTCGCGACTGCCCGATGCGATCTTCGTGATCGACTCGAACAAAGAGCAGATCGCGGTGCGCGAGGCGCGCAAGCTCGGGATCCCCGTGGTGGCCGTGGTGGACACGAATTGCGATCCCAGCGAAGTCGATTACGTGATTCCGGGCAACGATGACGCGCTGCGCGCGATCCGGCTGTTCGCGTCGAAGATCTCGGACTCGATCGTGGAAGGCTCGCAGATGGCGACCGATAAGCAGTCGGCCGAGTTGGCCGCTGCGGTTGCCCACGCGGCTCCAGCCGAAGCGGCGGAAGCGGGCGAGTCCGCGGAAGAGCCCGTGATCGATGCCGGGGCCGAGGACATCAGCATGGAAGACGTGCTGGGGACCGGGACGAAGAAGGCGCCGGTCGCCGCAAAGGAAGTGGCCGACGAGGTTCCGCAGGTCGAAAGCCAGACGTTCTAAACGGAGCTGGTTTCCAGATTTCGGACCCGCGCGCGTCCTGACGCCGCGGGTCGATTTTTATCAGGACAATTTGCCGACACTGGTCGCTGGCACGCATCGCGGCCGGAGCGGTGGGCATCCAAGAAGGGACATCTTACGAAATGGGCACAACTACCGTGAATATTTCCGCAACACAAGTGAAAGAACTCCGCGAAAAGACCGGAGCGCCGATGATGGACTGCAAGCAGGCTCTGTCGGAGGCCAAGGGTGATCTCGAACAGGCCGTGGTGCTGCTGCGCAAGAAGGGGGTTTCGGTGGCAGCCAAGAAGTCGGCGCGCGTGACCAGCGAAGGCGCGGTGGCGAGCTACATCCACGCCGGGGGCAAGATCGGCGTGCTGGTGGAAGTGAACTGCGAGAGCGACTTTGTGGCGCGCACCGAGGACTTCAAGGAGCTGATCCACGA
>DATMPS010000170.1:0-5252 GCA_035567435.1 Terriglobales bacterium
CCATCAGGATCGCCAAAGCCTCCAGTCTGTACTTTCTGAATCGGAGCATTGACCGTCGGCGTCGCCGAACTGCCAAACTCCCCGGTATGGATAATCAATGTCGGACGGGCCCCGCCGGTGACCTGCTTCACCACCGAAGGAGTAAACGAGTTGACCTCGATCTTGGGTGGTGCTACGTCCGGTGGTTGCGGACGCGGAGCGCGAATCTCCCGGGGCACAGTCAGCTTGGGAGTGTCAAAAACCGGCACCTTGGGCAGCAGCTTGGCCTGCAGTGTGCGGGGCGGAGTCTTTATCTCAAGCGGCTGGGGCTGCAAGCTGGGCAGCGGGATCAACTCGGTAACGTGATACGACCGCCGAATGTCCAGATGGTCCGGCCAGATCCAGCCAATGTTGATCATCAGGATCACCAGAAATATCAACAAGCTGTAACTGGCTGCCAGCGCGCGCCGATCCATCTTGCGCTCGGGCAGAATCCCTAATTGAAAGCCGACAGATGTAGCCATGCAATGAACTCCAAAATTGGGACCCGAGCTCGGGGTGAAATGCTCCGGGTGGAGTTTTTAAGCTACGGCAGAAAGCGGGTAGGGTAAACGTGCCCTGCGTGGCTGTCCTTCAGTAACTCGGGTAATGCCGAAATGGAACTTGTTGAAAAATCGGCACCTTAGCCCAAGATTCAGGCACCTGCGCGACGTCGCCGGGCAAAAACATGAAACACGGGGATGCCGGCCAGAATCACCAGGCAACCGATAGCGGAATTGGGGTAATTGTCCCTGAAGGTGAAGTACAGCAGGACGGCTGAGGCCAGAACGAACAGGATAGGGACCACGGGATATCCCCAGACCCGATACGGCCGGACAGCTTGCGGGTCGCGCCTGCGAAAAACGAACACGGTGGTGCCAGCAATCATGTAGAAGAGCCACTCGGCGAAAATCGCCAGCGAGAAAAACTGGCGGAAACCGCCCCCCAAGAGGAGAAGGACGATGGCCAGCACGGCTTGAACAACAATCGCGACCGAAGGAGTGCGAAAGCGCGGATGCACTTCCGCCAGCGCGGAAAAGAAATACCGGTCCCGGGCTACGGCGTAAGGCACACGTGCACCGCTCATGACGGTGCCATTCATGGCCACGAGCATGGAGAGCGCCATGCCGGCTGACACTATGCCTGCCCCCAGACTTCCCAGCACGATTGCCATGGCATCCGAAGCGGGCCTCGGCGAAACCGCGATGGCCGCAGCGGGCAGCACATACTGCACCGCCGCATTCACCAACATGTACAAGACCCCCACCAGTGCCACACCGAAGATCAAAGCTCGAGGAATGTTGCGTTCCGGATTGCTGATTTCTCCCGACACCATGTTCAGGTCATTCCAGCCGTCGTAAGCCCACAACGCGGCCACCAGCGCAGCCATGAACCCGGCCATGCCGCCTTTGGCCCCGGTAAAACTTCCCGCGAAGTTCCGCCAGCTTCCGCCGCTGTAACTGAGCCCGATCACCACGATGCTGAGAATGATAGCGACTTTCAGGAAAGTGAACACCAGCTGGAAGTCGCCTGCCTTCTTGATTCCGATGTAGTTGAGGATGGAAATCAGCGTGGCTGCGGCGATCGCCACGAGCTGTCCGTAAGTAATCGGAAAAGGGCCAGAGACGACGTTGTGGGCGAAGAAGCTCAGGGCAGGGAAGTTTCCCAGCACGCGTACGAAACCGGTGGCCAGCGTGGCAATCGATGCTGGCTTCGCGATAAGGAACCAGGTCCAGGCATAAAGAAATCCAGCCAGGGGGCCGTAGCCGTCGCGGATGTAAACGTACTCGCCACCCGCCTGCGGCTTCATGGCGCCCAGTTCGGCATAAGTCAGCGCCCCGAAGAAAGAAAGCAGTCCGCCCACGAGCCAAGCCAGGTAAACCAGCTTCGCCGATCCGGCAGCCTGCATCATCTCGGCCGGCACCAGAAAGATTCCGCTTCCGATGATGGTGCCCACCACAATCGCGCTGGCATGACTCAAACGAAGATCGCGGGCAAGTTCTGTGGGACGGGCCATAACAGGAGGGGAAAGTATATACGGGATGAAATCCGCGCTCTCGTGGCAGAACTTCCTTGCGACCTTTGCGGTTAAAGCTTTTCCTTCGGCGCCATCAAGCTGACCGCGTATCCAACCCCGAACGTTACGACGGTCCCAATCATCACGTACCAGGTCCACGGCACCTTCGTATCCAGCCAGAGGTATAACTCAGTGACAAACCCAAACAGCATTCCCACCATTGCGCCAATCTGGTTGGCCCGTCGGGTCAGCACTCCCAGCAGAAAGACTCCGAGCAACGCGCCGTAAGCCACCGACGCGATCTGTAATCCGACCTCGATGACACGTCCGACCTTGTGCAGCGACAGCACCGCCAGCCCGAACAGCAGCAGGGCCCAGAACAGGGTTGCGATGCGGGAGAGCCGAATCTTGCGTCGTTCGTCCGTCTGTGGATGTCGTTGCAGATAGAAATCGATGATCGAAGTGGAAGAGAGCGAGTTAAGCGCAGCGCTCAGATTTGACATCGCCGCCGCCAGGATCGCTGCGATCAGCAATCCCGAAATCCCGTGCGGCATTTGGCTGACGATGAAGGTCGGATAAATCCTGTCTGCCTTGCCAAAACTCGCCGAGGGCACGTGATAGAACTCGAACAGCATGACGCCAATCAGGAGGAACAAGGCAAACTGGAGCAGAATTGCGATTCCGCTAGATACGAGGGCGGCGACGGACTGCCGCTGGTTCCGTGCAGCCAACAGGCGCTGCACAATCAATTGATCGGTTCCATGGCTGGCCAGGGTAAAGAAAGTCCCGCCGACCAATCCCGCCCAGAACGTGTACGGCTTCCATAAGTCGAGCGTGAAATCGAAAACCCGCAGTTTGCCCGCGTTCTCCGCCAGATGATGAATCGCCGGCCAGCCCCCGGGAACGAGATGCAAAATTGTGAACAGACCCACCAGCGTTCCACCAACATAGATCGCGGTCTGCACCACATCCGTCCAGATCACCGCTGCCAGCCCGCCTTCGAAGGTGTAGATCAGCGTGAGCGTCGTGATGATTGCGATGGAGGCGATCTCGCCCGTGCCGAATGCAATGGCTACCACGATAGAAACCGCGTAAACTCGCACTCCTTCCGCCGCAGCCCGAGTCACCAGAAAGAGGCCGGCTGTCAAAGAACGCAGCCTCTTGCCGAAGCGGCGTTCAATCAATTGGTACGCGGTGTACAGATCGCCACGGAAATAGTGGGGCAAAAGGATAAAGCTGATAATCACACGGCCTACGACATAACCCATTACCACCTGCAAGAATGTGAAATCGGTGTCGTAAGCCAGACCTGGAATTCCGATGATGGTCAGCGTGCTGGTTTCCGCGGCGACGATCGAAAGCGCAATCGCCCACCAGGGAATATTTCGGTCCGCCAGAAAGTAGTCGCGTAAAGTGCGTTGCTTTTTGCGGAAACGCAATCCAAACAGCGTGATCCCGGCCAGATAGAGCGCGATGATGGCGAGGTCGAGCTTGTCCAGAACCATAAATGAACCGTGTGGCGCGGGCGCCCTCGGCCAGGTGCCGCGGAGGCAATTGCCCACCAGGCAGCGAAGGCAGAAATGCCATGCGACAGCCGGTGGGACGCTGGTGCTACATTTGCACCATCCCAGAGTAGCGAGGTTTGCCGACAGGGGTCTGCCGATCTGTTGCGGGGTACCTATCTCGTCAAGCTTTTTCGAAAAATCGTAATGAATCGTTGGTACTTCGGTGTCAGGTGCGACAGCAAACTCTTATGGTAGAACTACGCTCGTGGCCATGTTCCTCGGCATCGACGGCGGCGGCAGCAAGACTTCCTGCCTGATCGGCGACGAAACTTCGGTCCTGGGCGCGGGGACGGGTGGGGCCAGCAACGTGGTCCGGGTCGGCGAGGCGCAAGCGCGTGAGTCGCTGGCAACCGCTATCCGTCAAGCTTGTACCGTCGCCAACATCAAGCCGTCTGAGATCAGCAGCGTCTGCGTTGGCCTCGCGGGCGCCGCTCGGCCGGAGATTGGCGAACTGGTAAGAGGCATAGTTTCGGAAGTCATTTCGGACGAGATCAAGCCCGACGAAATCAACGTTGTCGGGGACATGGTGATCGCTCTTGAAGCCGCTTTCGGCAATGGGCCGGGAGTGATCGTGATCGCCGGTACGGGCTCGATCGCCTATGGACGCGACCGCGAAGGTCAGACTGCGCGCGCCGGCGGTTGGGGGTTCGCCATCTCCGACGAAGGATCCGGTCACTGGATCGGCCGCACGGCGGTTGCCGCCGCCATCGGCGCCTGGGACGAGAACCCCGGTGAGAATGTGCGCCTGATCGAGATTCTGCTGAAGTCCTGGCACGTGGAAACGGTGGAGCAATTGGTACCGGCCGCCAACGCCACGCCGCCGCAGGATTTTGCGGCTCTGTTTCCCTCCGTGCTTTCCCTCGCGGATTCGGGCGATCGCCTCGCGCGCGATGTTCTGACTCGGGCCGGCACTCAACTCGCGAACCTGGCGGGAATCCTGCTCAGGCGGCTGTTTCCGAACTCTGGCACTGTCCCTGTGGCCATGTCCGGCGGTGTCTTCGGAAGCTCCGCGCTGGTACGTCAGATTTTTTACAATTGTCTTTGCTCGGAGCATCCTGATGCCACCCTCAATCCAAGCGTGATTGAGCCGGTGCGGGGCGCACTGGAACTGGCGCGCAAGGGCGTGGCAAAGTAGATTTTCGGTGGAGCGCTTTAGCGTTGCAATCCGGGCCCGGGGAAATGACGGCCTTAGCCGCTGAGGGGACAGCTCCAGCCTCTGCCACCAACGCCGGAGATGTCGGGAGTGCGGTTGCGAGTCTGAAGGGTCTGCGGTGCCGCTATTCTTCCGCTCCTTCGGAGCTCGGTCATGGTTTACTTTCCACCCGGAGCTTGCGCCCTGGGCTGCATTCTGGCACCGCTTCGCGGTTAGCGAAAGATGCAATTTGCACGCTGCCTGGAAAATTCATGTCTCTCGACGATGCGATCGCGGCCGGCACCGCCCCCGAAGCGCTTCCTGCTTCTCTACTGGAAGCTGTCCGCAGCTCGTTGCCGGAAGCGCTGGCTAAAGCTGCATCTAACCCCGCGCTTACCGAAGATATTGCCCTCGTCCTTTTGAAGCAGACCGATTTGCCCACCCAGGTGCTCGATCGCCTGAGCCGGAACAGCGGCGTCATGAAAAGTCGCAAAGTGAAGTTGGCACTGGTGGAGCATCC
>DATMPS010000171.1:0-46958 GCA_035567435.1 Terriglobales bacterium
CACCGCCGCGCGATGGAAAGCGACATCATCATCGTCAACCACCACTTGTTTTTTGCCGATCTCGCGATCAAGCAGGCGTCGGAGTACGCGCCTGATGCGGGCATCCTGCCCGAAGTTGGCGCCGTGATTTTTGACGAGGCGCACGAACTGGAGGATGTGGCGGGCAGCTACTTCGGTGTTGCGGTGAGCAACCAGCGAGTGGAGGAGTTGGTGCGTGATGTGGAGGCCTCGCTCAACCGAAACAAACTGCTTGCCGCGTCCGTCATGGGAGCGCTGAAGAGCCTGCGCGAGCGCTCGCAGCTGTTCTTTTCGGTGCTGCCACCGGGCGAAGGGCGCTTCGCCTTCGAGAACCGCCGCGAATTCATGGAGGAAAACGGCGACGAATTCATCGCGCTCAGCCAATGCCTGCAGCGGATGAGCTCAGAATTGCAAAATCTGCCCAGCAAGTCCGAGGAGGTCTTTACGTTCTCACGGCGCGCGCAGGAACTTCAGGCGCAACTGGGATTCTTGCTGGAGTCGGAAGATCTCAACACCGTCTTCTGGATCGAACGCCGTGCGGGCCGTGGCGGTTCGGGCGGTTCCGGACCGGGCCGACGGAACGGCAACGTCTACCTGCAGGCCACACCGATCGACGTTGCGCCCCTCCTGAAGGCGACCCTGTTCGAGCAGCTCGAGACCGCGGTGCTGACCTCGGCTACGCTGGCCGTGGGCGGAGGCTTCGAGTACATGAAGCGGCGTCTGGGCCTCGACCACGTGCGCGAGGTCGTGCTCCCCTCGCACTTCGATTATCCGAAGCAGGCCCTGTTGTATGTTCCCCCCGATCTGCCCGATCCCCGCACGCCGCAGTTCGCCGCGAAAGCTGCGGACCGCATCCGGCAACTGCTCGAAATCACCCGCGGGCGTGCTTTCGTGCTCTTCACCAGCTACGCGCAGATGAACGAGGTCTACCAGCGTCTGCTGGGCGAACTCGAATTCCCCATGCTGCTGCAGGGTGACGCGCCCAAGAGCGCGCTGCTCGAAGAATTTCGGCTGACTCCCCACGCCGTGCTGTTTGCCACCTCATCGTTCTGGCAAGGAGTGGACGTGCAGGGCGAGCAACTCAGCTGCGTGATCATCGATCGTCTGCCATTCGCCGTGCCCAGCGACCCGGTGGTCGCCGCACGAGTGAAGTCGATCGACGCCGAGGGCGGCAATGCGTTCTTCCAGTACCAGGTGCCAGCGGCGGTCATCACGCTGAAACAGGGCTTCGGGCGCCTGATCCGCTCTTTGCATGATCGAGGCCTGCTCACCTTGCTCGACAACCGCATCCTGAAAAAAGCTTATGGGCGGATTTTCGTCGAGAGCCTGCCGAACTACCGCCGGACAAAGGAATTGCGCGATGTCGAGCGGTTCTTCGGCAACGGAGACTGAAGGCGGGGACAAAGTCCCTCTTGGGCAGAACTCCTCGACGGGAACCATTTCCGGCCTCACCTCGTATACGATTACAGCGTGGACCGTACCGACCTCACCGCCGCGGAAGCCGCCATTGCGCCCGCGGGTGTTCGGAAGTTTGCCGCCTCGCGAGTTGGCGAACACCTCAGGCGTCACGGTTCGGTACTCCGCGACCCGGTGTTCGAGGCTCTGGCAGCTTTACGTGCGCACAAGCTGCGTTCCGCGCTGACGCTGCTGGGCGTTACCTTGTCGGTGTCGGTACTGATCCTGGTTGTGTCAGTGATCACTGGCGCAAACCTCTACATTGAGAATCGGGTTGCCAATCTCGGGTCCAATGTCCTCCTGGTGATGCGGTTCCCCATCATCACCAATCAACAGGACTTCTTCAAGGCGATGCGTCGCAACCGGAATATCACCTGGGAGGATTTCGAGGCTCTGCGTGACGGCATGCGGCTGCCTAAGGCAGTTGGCCTAGAGACGCGAACCAACGGCAAGGTCCGCCTGGGAACACAGGCGTTGGACGACATTAATATCCGTGGGGTGACAGCCAACATTGCCGATATGGATGTGGAGGAGCCCGAAACCGGCCGCTACATCACTGACGCGGACAACGAAGGCCGGTCCGAGGTGACTTTCATTGGACAAGAAGTGGCCGAAAAGCTGTTTCCAACGGTCGATCCGGTCGGCAAAACGATCTACATTGACGGCCGCGGCTTCCAGGTCGTAGGCGTGGCCAAGCCGATCGGGACCGTCTTCGGCCAATCCCAAGACAATTTTGCCTACATTCCCATCCGGACCTTCTTGAAACGCTATGGCGAGCACGGGCAGGGTTTGGATCTGGCCATCAACATCCAGGCGCGCGGCCCGGAATGGATGCAGCAGACCAAAGATGAAGCCCGCACCATGATGCGCGGCCGCCGCCACCTCGACCCCATGGCCGATGACAATTTCGGCATTCTGGCGTCTGACACAATCATGGGCTTATGGAAGAACCTAACCGGCGCCATTGCCACGACCATGGTGGGGGTGGTTTCGGTCTTCCTGGTCATCGGCGGCGTGGTGATCATGAATGTGATGCTGGCCAGTGTGACCGAGCGTACCCGCGAAATCGGCGTGCGCAAATCGCTGGGAGCGCGAAGACGCGACATCCTGATGCAGTTCCTGGTGGAATCTGTAGTGATGGCTGCTGTGGGGGGCACGACCGGCATCGCCATTGCCTATTTTCTCTCCACTCTGGTGAGGGTATTCACCCCCGTGCCGTCGCAGGTGCCAATCGGCGCGGTGATTTTGTCGGTTGCAGTCTCGGCTACCGTGGGACTGTTCTTTGGCTTGTACCCCGCGAACCGGGCTTCCAAGCTCGATCCGATTGAAGCGCTGCGCTTCGAGACCTAGGAAATTGTCGAAACAATCGTAGAAAGGCTCCAACCGTGCGGATGGAAATCAGCGAAAACACGCGCATGGCGTTCGATTCTCTCCGCCAGCACAAGGCGCGGTCGCTGCTGACGATATTGGGCGTGGTCATCGGAATCATGGCCATCGTGGCGGTAGCCTCCATCATGGTGGGGCTGGACCAGGATATTCGTGGGTTCCTCGATCAATATGGCACCGAGACGCTGTTCGTTTTTCGCTGGGACTTCGGTTTTCGGGGCACGCTCACAGCCGAAGAACGTAACCGCAAGGCGCTGACCTATGAAGACAGCATGGCTATCCGGGATGAGTGCCCCGACGTGAAGGATGTGACGGTCGAAGTCTTCCCTCGGCTAGAACCGGGCAGGCCCCTCACAGTGGTGCCGGCGCGCTATAAGGGGAATGAAGTTTACGGGATTCAATACAGCGGTAGCATTCCTTCCTACGAATGGGTCTACAACGCCAACCCCGAGAGGGGCCGCTTCTTTACCGAGGTAGAGGATGCCCATCATATGAACGTGGCGGTCATCGGCCATGATCTGGCCGAGGGGCTGTTCCACGCGGAAGACCCCCTGGGCAAGTCAATCGAGGTCGGAGGCGCCTTCTACCAGGTCGTCGGCGTGCTGGAGAAGCGCAAAGGCCAGTTCTTCAAAGATGAATCGGCCGACAAAGTTCTGGTCGTGCCCTACACCGCGTACCGCAAGCACAATCCCCAGGACGATGAACATTACATTGGGGCGCAAGCCTATCCCGGCAGAAAGGCCCAGGCCGAGGACGAGATCGTGGGCCTGCTGCGGCGGCGCAGAGGGGTAGCGACCGATAAGCCGAACAATTTCGCGATTTCCAGTTCGGAGGAGATCGCGCGCCAATTCCGTCAGATCACTGGAGCAATCGCCATTGCGGTGGTCGTGATCAGTTCCATCGGCCTGCTGATCGGCGGCGTTGGCGTGATGAACATCATGTTGATGTCGGTCACGGAACGCACCCGTGAAATCGGCGTGCGCAAGGCCATCGGGGCCCGACGCCGGGATATCATCCGCCAGTTCCTCACCGAAGCCATCACCCTGACGGGCGCTGGTGGAGTCATCGGCGTCTCACTGGGGGCGGGAATCAGCTTCCTGATCAACAAGTTATTGCCAAGTTTGCCCTCGGCGGTACCGCTATGGTCAGTCATTGCCGCGGTCACGGCATCGATGAGCGTCGGCCTGTTTTTCGGTATTTATCCTGCGATGAAAGCCTCCCGTCTGGATCCCGTCGAAGCGCTGCGCTTCGAGTGAACGACCGGCAGGCAACCTTGTTGCCTTCGGTTAGCGTTCCTGGGGGCAAGGCGCGGAAGCAGCGCAGAATCTCGTCCTCGCGTAAAATGCTTGGTTAGGCAAACGCGCGCGAAGCCGCCGTGTTCATGCGGGTCCGCCGGGGGTTCCATGTACGAAGTAACGGTCGAAGACACGTTCGCGGCGGGACACTACCTGCGCAACTACAAGGGCAAATGCGAGAACCCGCACGGCCATAACTACAAGGTGCGGGTAACCCTGGCCGGCAAGGAACTCGACAAGGCCGGGTTATTGCTCGATTTCAAAGACCTCCGGGAAGTCATGAAGCACGTCATCGACCGTCTCGATCACCAGATGATCAACGAAATCGCGCCGTTCACCGAATTGAACCCGTCCGCCGAAAACTTGGCGAAGTACTTCTACGATGAGACCAACGGACGCTTGAAAAGCGCTACCCAAGGCCGCGTGTTTGTGCGCGACGTTACGATCTTTGAGACGGATACGACCACTGCCAGGTATTCGGAATAAGGCAGGCGGCGGTTGCTTGCTTCGATCGCCCGAGGACCCGATCTTCAATCGCCCGATTTGTTATGCAGGTCACCGAAATCTACAAGTCGCTCCAGGGAGAATCCACGCACGCTGGTTTGCCGTGTGTCTTCGTCCGTTTGACCGGATGCAACCTGCGCTGCTCCTGGTGCGACAGCGAATACACCTTCACCGGCGGCCATCGCATGACGGCGGAGGCAGTCCTGAACGAAGTGGAGGCGCTAAGTCCAAACCTGGGGCTGGTCGAGATCACGGGGGGCGAACCGATGCTGCAAGAGCGCGAACTCATTCCGCTCATGCAGCGCCTGCTCGATGCTAGCTACACCGTGTTGCTTGAGACCAGCGGCGAGCGCCCTCTGGCGCGCGTTCCGCGGGCGGTGATCAAGATCGTGGACGTGAAATGTCCGAACTCCGGAGAGCCCGATACTTTCGATCCCGAGAACCTCGAAGCGCTGCTGCCCAACGATGAAGTAAAGTTCGTAATCAGCAACCGGATCGACTACGAATTCGCCCGCGATTTCGTCGCCCACCACCGTCTGGCTCCGCGCGTGAAGGCCATACTATTCTCACCTGCCTTCCGCAAGGATGCAGCGGGCGCTCGCGACGCCTCGCACTGCCTCATGGATCCCCGGGAGCTGGCAGAGTGGATGATCGCCGACGATGTGCCCGCACGACTGGGATTGCAGGTTCACAAGTTCATTTGGGATCCGGCAGTCAAGGGAGTTTGACTGGCCGGGCGACTCAGCCACGCCCTAAACCTCTAGCGGTGCGGCCGCATCTAAGCTAACGAGTGTTGCCGTGGAGAGAGTTTGGTCCATGAGCGAAAGCAAACCACGCGCCGTCGTCCTGCTGAGTGGCGGCATGGATTCGTGCGTATGCGCTGCGCTGGCGGTGCGGGATTTTGCTCCAGCCGCTCTGCACGTCAGCTACGGACAACGTACCGAAGAACGAGAAAGAAAGGCGTTCCTGAAGGTTTGCGAACGGCTGGGCATCGGCGACCGACTGCTGGTACGAAACGAAGCCTTGCGCGCCATCGGCGGATCGGCACTGACCGACCCGAACCTTGCCGTGCCCGAGTCGCATGCCATTGGCCGCGATATTCCCCTGACGTACGTCCCGTTCCGCAACGCGCATTTCCTGTCGGTCGCGGTGAGCTGGGCTGAGGTCCTAGGGGCAACCAAGATCTATATCGGAGCGGTGGAGCAGGATAGTTCCGGCTACCCGGATTGTCGTTCCGCCTACTATCAGGCTTTCAACCAGGTGATCCGCGCCGGAACGAAGGAAGGAAACATCGAAATTGTGACCCCGCTGATCGCCCTGCGCAAACCTGAGATTGTGAGGCTTGGCCTTGAACTGGGCGCGCCCTTCGATTTAACGTGGTCATGCTATAGCCGCGAGGATCGGGCCTGCGGTGTTTGTGATAGCTGCGTGCTGCGATTGCGCGGCTTTGAGGCAGCCGGAGCGCGGGATCCGATCCCGTATGCGGACGCGGACTTCGTGCACACTTCGTCGCCGCAATAAGCGCTTGCGAGCGCGGATTTCAGACTTGGACGCAGATTTCGTGTAGAGTTGTGCGCGCTAATTCCGCCCGAAATCTGCAATCGTAAATGGATCAATCAGCCGGGAGGCTAAGATGAAACAATGTTTTGCATGGGTAGTGCTCGTCGGTCTGGTGCTGGGACTGTGTGCACCTTCCGTTTTCGCCCAGTCCACCGGCACGGTGAAAGGGGTCTGCCGCGACGCCGATGGCAAGCCGATCGATGGGACCGTAGTTTGGCTCAGCCTTGACAGCGGCCGGAAGTACACGCTCAAGCTCAACAAGAAAGGCGAGTACTTCTCGCTCGGCATCACCACGGGGAAGTACAACGTTACCCTGTACGGTGCGGACGGGAAGGAAATCTTTCACTTCAACGGCCTTCCCGTCGGCCTGGACGAAACCACCCAGGATTTCGACATGAAGAAGGAGGCCGCTGCCCAGGCGGCGGGCCAGGGCATGACTCCCGAGCAGTTAAAGCAAATGCAGGAACAGCAGGCCAAGATTCAGAAGGAGAACAGCAACGTCAAGACGCTGAATGAGAAATTGAACGCTGCCAAGGTGGCCGCCGATGCCGGCGACCTGGAAACGGCCATTAACACCATGAAAGACGCGACCCAAGCCGATCCGACCCGGGACCTGCTGTTCTTTAAGCTGGCAGATTACTACCGCTTGTCCGCTCCCAAACAGACCGATCCGGCGGAAAAGAAGAATCGCTACGACCTGGCCGCGACCAGCTATCAGAAAGCGATCGAGTTGAGGACCGCCAATCCCGACCCAAAGGATCCCGATGCGAACGCAAAACTGGCGGCCTACTACAACAACATGGCCGAAGCCTACGCTAAGCAGAACAAAGTTGACGAGGCGGTAGCCGCCTACACCAAGGCTGCCCAACTCGATCCACCGAGAGCCGGACAATATAACTTCAACATCGGCGCCGTTCTCACCAATGCCGGCAAGGTCGACGACGCCATCGTAGCTTTTGACAAGGTTATCGCGGTCGATCCCACGAAGGCGGATGCCTACTACTGGAAAGGCGTGAATCTGATCGGCAAAGCCACCCTCAAAGGCGACAAGATGGTCGCCCCCGACGGGACCGCAGAAGCCTTCAACAAGTATCTGGAATTGGCCCCGACCGGAAGCTACGCGCAGCCTGCAAAGGATATGCTTGCCAGCATTGGGGCCGCGGTTGAGACCGGCTTCAACAAGAAGAAGGCGGCTGCCAAGAAGTAATTGGTTCGGAGCGGATGCCAGGCGGCCTTCGGGCCGCCTTTTGTCGTCTCAATTTGCGGACGAGGCCCGGTAACGGTTACCAAGGGGCACCTACCTTCCGTCCTTCGCGGAACCCGTCTCCCGCGCTACAGTGAAAGATAGTCCCCCCGGATTTCCGTGGTTCGTTCTCCTGTCTGTGGCATGGAATTTGTGTGCGTGAGGAAATGCAATGGCATCCCCGGGCATTGCCCCGATTTCTGTTGCCTTGGAAGGCGTCCACGGAGCCGGAGCCGTACCTACGCAGGCTCTGCTGGCCGCCATGCTACGCGCATCCGAGAAGGTCAGCGATCTGATTTTCTCTCCTGGCCGGGCCCCTCAAGTCGAGGTGTACGGGCAGCTTGTGCCCGTGCACGTTGAGGGACTCGCGACGCTCACGGCGGACGACACCCGGCGCATCGCGGCTGACCTCATCGGCAACAACAAGCAGGCCATCAACACCCTCCGCGAACAAGGCTCCTGCGACATTTCCTACGGATTGCCGGGGCTGGCGCGCTTCCGCGTGAACGCTTTTATCCAGCGCGGCAGTTGCGCCGTCGTCATGCGTGTCATCCCGACCGCAATTCCCGAGTTCGACTCGTTGCACTTGCCGGCCCACCTCGCAGACGTGACGAACCTCCGCAACGGCATCGTGCTCGTCACGGGGCCGACATCTTCCGGCAAGAGTTCCACCCTCGCTGCTCTGCTCGACCGGATCAACCGCGACCGTGACTATCACATCATCACCATCGAAGATCCCATTGAGTTCCTGCATAACCACAAGCGCTCCACCATTCACCAGCGCGAACTGCACAGCGACACGCCGAACTTTGCGCTGGCGTTGCGTGCCGCTCTGCGTCAGGCGCCCAAGGTGATTTTCGTAGGCGAGATGCGCGACCGCGAAACCATCGAGATGGTCCTCGAAGCCGCCGACATGGGACTGATCGTGCTGACGACGATGAACACGATCGATGCCTCGAAGACCGTCGAGCGCATCGTCGGGTCCTACCTTCCCGAGGAGCAGAAGTCAATCCGTGACCGCTTCGCGAAGTCGTTCCGTTTCATCGTCTCCCAACGCCTCATCCCACGCTCCGATGGCAGCGGCCGCCTGCCGGTGTTCGAAATCCTCAAATCCAACGGCCGCACGCGCGAGTGCGTCGAAAAAGGGGAGCACGAAGGCAAAACACTGCTGGATGCGATCAAAAGCGGCGAAGCGGATGGCATGCAGTACTTCGACGGCGAAATTGCCAAGCTGGTGCGCTCGGGCCTCGTCGCTCTGGAGACCGGAGTGTCCTTCGCGAGCAACGCCGCCCTGCTCGGACAGGAACTGGCCAAGTAACAGCCTCTTCGCCCGGCTCATTAGATTTTCCGGACTGTCCCCCGTATTATCAGCGCGTGGCCGCGCTTCCTCATCCTCCGTCGGTCCTGAGCTTTGAAGATGCCCGGCATGTCGTCGAGGAGCACGCGGCTAAGGTCCGGCCCGCTAGCCTGGAATCGGTAGACCTCCTTGGCAGCGTTGGCCGCGTTCTGGGCAAAGCTCTGGCCGCGGACCGAGATTTCCCACCTTTCCGTCGCGCCATGCGCGATGGCTACGCCGTCCGTGCCGCCGACCTCACGCATCTCCCTACGACGCTCGAGGTAATCGCAGAAATCAAAGCCGGAGCAGCTCCGGATGATATGCCCAGCCAGATTGGCCCCGGCCAGGCCGCCGCCATCATGACCGGAGCGCCCACGCCGCCGGGCGCAGATGCGGTCGTCATGGTCGAATACACCTCGCTGAGCGGGAACCAAGTCACTCTCACGCGAGGCGTGACCAGTGGCGACAATGTCGTGCCCGTGGGCTCCGAAGCCCGCCAGGGCCAGGTCGTTCTGCCTCCTGGCACACGCATCGATTACAGCGCCATCGCGGTGGCCGCGTCGGTGGGTCAGGACTCCCTATGGGTCTTTCGGCGCCCGGAAGTTGCCATCCTCGCCACGGGCGATGAAATCGTCGAAGTGAACACAGAACCGGGTCGCCATCAGATCCGCAATTCCAACAGCTACTCCCTGGCCGCACAAGTGCAAGCCGCGGGTGGCAATCCGAGAGTTCTCGGAATTGCGCGCGACGAGGCGCAGTCCTTGCGCGACCGGATCGAGCAAGGGCTCCGGTGCGATCTTCTGCTCTTGACCGGCGGCGTTTCCATGGGCAAGTACGATCTGGTGGAGCAGGAGCTCTCCGGGTGCGGCGCCGAGTTCTTCTTCACCGGTGCGCAAATCCAGCCGGGAAGGCCAATCGCATTCGGCCGCGCGCACGGTAAGTATTTCTTCGGATTGCCCGGTAACCCCGTCTCCACTATGGTGACTTTCGAGTTGTTCGCGAGACCCTTGCAGGAGGCGCTGGCAGGCATGACGACAAGCAAGCTCATCTTCCTGAACGCCCGCCTCAAATCGGAAATTAAGACGAAAACCGGTCTGAAACGCTTCCTGCCGGGCATGCTGTCCGGCGAATTTGAACGCGCCGAGGTGGAACTCGCTGCCTGGCACGGCTCCGGCGACGTGGTCTCCACGGCGCGTTCTAACTGTTTCGTCGTGATCCCGGCAGACCGGGAGAGGATTGCAGTCGGGGAGTGGGTGGCTGTGATGCTGAGATAAGCTTCAGGTTTCGCCGGCGTCATCGGCACTCGAAACCCGAAACCTGAACGCTTCCCTGTAAGATATTCCTTCGATGCCCCGCAAGCTCTCTCACTACGATCGTTCCGGCAAGGCCCGCATGGTGGATGTCAGCGATAAGTCCCTCACCCGGAGAGAAGCAGAGGCCAGCGCGTTCGTCGCCATGAAGCCAGCGGTGCTGAAGGCGCTCCCCAGCAATCCGAAAGGCGACCCGCTCGAAGTGGCTCGCGTCGCGGGTATCATGGCCGCCAAGCAGACTTCCAGTTTGATTCCCCTGTGCCATCCTCTGCCCCTGGCGCACGTTGCTGTGGATATGCGCCTGTGCGAGAATGGCGTCACTGTTACCTCAAGAGTTACGACCACCGCCTCGACAGGGGTTGAGATGGAAGCGCTGGTCGCGGCCAGCGTGGCTGCCCTGACCGTGTACGACATGTGCAAAGCTCTCGACAAGGGCATCGAAATCCGCGAGATTCGGCTGGAGCGCAAGTCGGGCGGCAAGAGCGGAGACTACCAGCGCCCGCGCAGGAAGTCCTAGCGAAGCATGTCGAGCAACGTCAAAGTGCTGTTGGTGGACGACAATCCCATGGTGCTCGGGATGTTGAAGCAGGCGCTTGCGACCTTGGGCCAGGTTGCCACCGCCGGAGACGCCGCCGACGCTCTGCTGAGAGCTGTCGACGATCCACCCGACCTGCTCGTCACCGACTACCGAATGCCGGGTATGGACGGCCGACAGCTCATCGAGAAACTCCGCAGCCGCCCCGCCACTGCAAACTTCTCCGCCATCATTCTGGCCTCCAAGACCGACATCACCGAACGCCTTTCGCAGCAGGACCCAGTCGACGACTTCGTCGAGAAGCCTTTCTTCCTTAAAGACGCCACCCGTCGCATCAAGCGCGTCATCGACAAAATTGCTCTCGAAAAGATGACCAAGGCCGTGCCCTCAGACGGCGTGCTGCGCGGCTCGCTCTCGCAGATGAACGTGATCGACCTGATGCAGTCCCTCGAAATGGGTCGCAAGAGCTGCCAGTTGACCCTGACCAAGGACGACGAAAAATGCGACGTCTACTTCACCGAAGGCCAGGTTGTCCACGCGGTTTACGGTTCGTCGAAAGGCGATGAGGCGGTCTTTAAAGTTCTACGCTGGACCGGCGGCAGCTTTCAGCTCGACTTCGAGGGTAAGACCGCCGAAACCAGCACTCAGCTCAATACCCAGGGCCTGCTGATGGAAGGCCTGCGCCTGCTCGACGAATCCAACCGCGACGCCGGAGACAAGACCGAGGAAGAAGATGTCCTCCTCGACACCTGAGCTGACCGCCGCCGTCGTCACGGTCAGCGATTCCTCTTCCCGCGGTGAGCGCGCCGACCTCGGCGGTCCGGCCGTCGTTGCCGCACTCGAAAAGAAAAATTTCAAGGTCGTCGCCCGCGAAATCGTTCCCGACGAGGAATCCGCGATCCGGGAAGTCCTGATTCGCCTGAGTTCCCAAGCCAGATTTGTGGTCACAACCGGCGGCACTGGCGTCGCGATGCGTGACGTTACCCCCGAGGCCACCCGCGCCGTCTGCGGGCGCCTGCTCGAAGGCGTTGCGGAGCGCATGCGATCGGAGGGAACGAAGACTACCCAATACGCCGCCCTGAGCCGCGCTCTGTGCGGCGTGCGCGGCCAGTCCGTGATTCTCAATCTGCCCGGCAAGCCGTCGGGCGCGGTCGAATCGCTCGAGGCCGTTGTGGACTTAATCCCGCACGCCCTGCAATTGTTAGGCGGAAACACAAAGCACGACTGACTGCACTGAGGCGCCCTGCCCGGGTGCTGCATCGACCGCCCGTCGTGTACCATGGTTGAACTTCGCAGTCGGGGCTCCCGCAAGATTCTTTGGCGTGTCTAAAGAAAACTCACACAAACGTGGAACAGAATCACGTCGGCCCAAATCATGGAATCAGGAGAGGGAAATGCGAAATATCGTGAAGTACAGCCTAGCCCTTGTTACCGGTCTTGCGTGCCTGGGTGGTCTGGCACCAGCACAATCCCTTAGCCCGGCGGATCGCGAGAGAGCTCTCACCTATCTGGAATCGACGCGCCAGGGTGTCATCGACGCAACCAAGGGCCTTTCCGCTGCCCAGTGGAATTTCAAACCGGCCCCCGATCGCTGGTCGGTCGCCGAGGTCACCGAGCACATTGCTGCGGCGGAAGACCTCTTGCGGGGCATGATCGCCGAGAAGGTCATGACTGCGCCACCACGGCCTGCCGGCGAAGACGTGGCTGCCATCGACGATATGGTAGTCAAGATGGTCCCGGACCGCTCCCAGAAGGCGCAGGCGCCCGACCCGCTCAAACCCACCAATCGCTATGGCTCCCCAGAAGCATCCCTCCAGCACTTCTCCGAAACCCGCTCGGCCACCGAGGACTTCCTGAAGAAGACTCCTGATCTGCGCGGACACGCAATCGACAGTCCAATGGGCAAGAAATTGGACGGGTATGAATGGATTCTGTTCATCAGCGCTCACAGCGAGCGGCACACCAAGCAGATTCTCGAAGTAAAAGCGGATCCGAATTTCCCCAAGATGTGAGAACTGCGCGGATTTGCTGAACATCTACGTTCCCACCGGGGGGAAGGATTCCCGACCTCCCCCTTTGCTTGTGCTGATGCTCTGCCCTCGCGTGAGCCAGTGCCTTCACGTAAACTCGTAGCTCCACTTGAAAACCCTGAAGAACATCCTTGCGCGCTACGGTCACTGGGTCCAGAGCGTGCTGGCTCCGCTGGGTGCCTGGGGTGTTTTCGCGATCGCCGCGGTCGACGGCTCTTTCATGGGCTTGCCCCTCGATTTTGTCTTTATCGGCTACGTCTATAGCAACCGTTCCCGCTTCCTGCTGTATGTTCTCATGGCCTCGGCGGGCTCCGCTCTGGGGAGTTCCGTGTTGTACCTGATCGGCTACCTGGGCGGCGAAACTTTGCTGCGTAAACGTATGCCAGAACGGCGTTTCGCCGACATTCACGCGTCCTTCGAGCGCCACGAATTCTGGGCGCTTATGTTCCCGGCGATGCTGCCTCCACCCACACCGTTCAAGCTGTTTGTGCTTGCTGCTTCCGTCTTCGAGATGCGATTCACGCACTTCCTCGCGGCCATCTTTGCCGGACGATTCGTCCGCTTCCTGATCGAGGCCCTGCTTACGATCTGGTTCGGTCCCCAGTTCGTGCACTTTGCCGGAGACCTAATTCGCGCGCACGCGGGTTGGGTACTCGCGGGACTGGCCCTTGCGCTGGCCGTCGGGTTCGTCGTTTGGTGGAGAAAGAGATGGGCGAGAAGCGAAACGACGACAAACGGGAGTCGAGAGTCGCTCGAATAGTTGTGTGCGGAACGAAGGGCTGATCGATCTTCTCGACCAGCCTCCTTGAATTGCTGACCCCACGAGCGCAGGACCTAGGCAGCGGCCGTGTGGTCCCCGGCTTTTCCGAACGCTTCTGAAAGCGCGTGCACCAGCACTGGCAAGCCGAACATCACGCAAGTGAAAAGCAGATCCCCCTCTATCCCGCGCCGGAAGTATGGCACGCCAGCCGCATAGCAGGTCAGCAACCCGCCCAGAGTCTTGGGATACATGTCGGCCCAAGCCGCCCACACCGCAAAGTTGCTGATGAGGTAGAACGAAACCGATCCAGCGAGTGACGCAGCCAGAATCGGCAACGGGCGCATATGCTCACGCAGCTTGCTCCCCAACCACAGCATCGCTCCATACCACGCCCAAGTCACGAAATGGTCCCAGGTGAATGGGTATACGTACACGAATTTGGTCAGGACGACGTCCGAGCCAGCCAGCAAAGCCAGAGGCACCCACCAGCGTCGCCGCGGACCGCGCGCCCCGAAAAACAACAGCGATGCGCCCACCGGGGTAAACGCCAAGGGATGGGGCATGAACCGCACTGCGACGGCGGCGATGACAAACAGATAAGCCAGCATGATCACCTCACTGCGAATCATGATTGTTGCGCGCCAGAACGATGGCGTCAAGTTGAGGGCAGAAATTCAAGAGTAGCGCCGACTGTCTGCCCTGAGCGAAGTCGAAGGGTCCCGCCGGCCGTCATCTCACCCGCCCGCATCTTATTAAGAACAGGTCGGCGCTCAGTCCGGTGCGACCTGCTGAGGACCCAGGCCGAAGAACTGGGTCACCACTTTAAGGCCGCTGTCCAGTTCGACCCCTGCGCTGAGCGGCCTTGGCCCGCCTCCGTGCCCAACCTGCTCAAAGCGCAAATCCTCAAACCGCACCACGTATCCCCCCCCAGCAAGCGATTCCGTCTCGGTGACCGGAAACCTCGCCCAGTCCAGGTACACCCGCCCCAGGGACGATTCCTTCGCGGCCAGCGTCACTGCCGTCTCTTCGGGCTTGTACCGGATCTCCAAGTTTCCCGTAGAATCAACTTCGGGTTTCATCGAGTCGACATTCGCCAGCACAAAGAAATTCTTCGTTTCCACCACCCCGCGCCACTCGAAAGGATTCACCCAGTTGGGATACGCTCCGACTCGCACCGGATCAAAGTTTTCGTAGGTGCGTGCCTCCAGGGCGTTCACGGCCCGACGGTGCTCATAGTCGCGGACCGTCCACGTCAAAACGACTGCGATCAGTGCGAAGCGGGCAGCCCATGGCCCCTTCGGGCCCTTCTGGCGCACACCGATCTCGGCGTTGATCAGCGCGGCAAAGCTGGGAACCACCAGGCCCAGCACCAGCGCAAGCAGCAGAACGGGCTCGACGATGTACACGATGTCCCATGAGTACCACTTCTCCGAGAAGGGCCAGAAAGGGCGCACTCCGTAGTTGTTCGTGAAATCGAGCAGAAGGTGGCTGAGTCCGGCCAGATACGCGTAGGCAAAGAGCAATGCCCAACGCGGCGGAAGACTCGGATCGTTCGTCTTTCTTCCCCGCAGCCGCCATACGCCGTACACGAAACCCACAACTACCGCGGAGACGAGAAGCAGGCCCAGAAAAGAATGCGTGAACCCCCGGTGGTGCGCGAAGGTGAACACAGACCCCCGGAGTCTGCCCAATACGTCGATATCGGGAGCTTCGGCGGCCAGCGTCATTGTGGCCGTGGCCAGCGCCGTCTGGCGATTGAACCCAGCACGCCCCAGGCACGCGCCGGTCAGAAAGTGTGTGATCGGTTCCAAGATTGTCCGAATCCAGTCGCGCTCGAACTTTGAGAATACAACGCTGTTCCGATTCCGGCTAAACCAGGGCTCAAATATCCGCGAGAATGCTCTGGGGATACCTCCACATGGACCACCACTCGCGCCAATTCGGCATACCTTAGTCTTGGCCTCTCTTCGGCGCCAAGAGGGTCAGCGCATCCGGCACCATGGTGATTTCCGCTGGCAGCTTTCCCACCAGCTCTCCGTCCACCTCCACGTAGACGCAGGAATGATTCTTGGATGCACCTGGGCCAACGCCCGGAAGGTAGTCGCACCGCACCCGCTCACTGTGCACCAGTTCCACTCCCGGCACGTTCCAGCCCGCACCGAGCAGCCCTCGGGTGACATACAGAAGGTACGAAAGCCGGCTCGAGGTCCGGCACACCACAACCCGCATGTCGTTGCGGTCGAGCGAAGCTCCCGGCGCCAGTTTCCGAACAACGCCGCCGAAATCACGGATTCGCACCGCCAGCATTTCCGTGGCTCCCGCGCAGCGACGCGCACTCGATCCGTTCCCACCGTCGCCGATCTCCACGGCAAAACGGCTCATTCGGTGGGTGAACCACAAATACCAGGCCTGCGCATAGTAGGCCGCCATCCCAAAGCGCTGCTTGACCCCGGTATTCAACTTGTAAAAGAGGTGTGCATCGACTCCGATTCCGACCGCCACAGTGAAATACCGTGTCACCGCATTCCCGTCGAAATCACACGCCTGAACCCGGCCGAGAGCGATCCGGCGGTGTTCCGCTTGGAGGGCCGCGCGCGCCGCTTCCGCTGGCTCCAGGGGAAGCCCCAGGTCGTGGGCCAGGGCATTCGCGGTCCCCATCGGGATAACGCCCAGAGCCAACCGCGTGCTGGCCATAGCCTGCAGCACGTCGTGGATGGTCCCATCGCCCCCGCACGCAAACACGGTGTCGCAACCTTCCGCGATGGCCTTCCGCGCCTGCTCGGCCGCGTCCGCACTCGACTGGGTCATGACCAGGTTTGCTTCCACACCCGCCCCTCGCAGAATGTTCAGGACCGCCTGCAGATCGGCATCCCGCTGCGAGCGCCGCCCGCCCGAACGCGCGTTGTAAAGTAAGGCCGCCTTTCGCATGCTGGTGAGAGTCTAGCGCGTCCCCCACTCCCACATGCCGAACATCGCCTTCTGCGGCAGTGCGTGACCCACCTGCCTCGCCAGCATTGCGATCTGCCCCCGATGATGCGCGTCGTGTGCAATCAGGTATCCAAAGAAGGCAGCTACGTCCGGTTTGAATCCTTTAACGCGGCCATCGCTCGCCAAAGCGTCCCGCAGCACTGCGCTGAGAGCATCGTGGCTCTGCGCGAGCGCCTTCTTCGCCTGCGCGGGAGTCGCCGTGTGCCGGTCCAGCTGGTCGGGAATCTGGCTGCCCTTGGCCGCAGCCTTCAGCCACATCACCCGCACGTTGTGCATGTGCGCCACGATCGCCGCCACCTCTCGGCCCTTGCCTTCAGGAGGCAAGGCCCGCCACGCTTCTCGCGGCAAATTGTCGATCATGTATTGGTTGATACGGTCGTTGATCGCAAACGCATTGAGCAAAGCGCCTGACACTGCGATAGGGCCAGTCGACTCCTTCTTTGCCATCTTCCGTCTCCCCCGAAAATCGCGCCCTCAGCTTAACAGGACCACCACTCATATTGCGCGGGCTCCGAGTTTTTACTAAGCTAGTTTCATTCTTGTGGGTGTCGTTCGTACTAAATCGTGCTGCTCCCGATCGGAACGAGAAAAGTATTCACCAAAAATCTGGAGGACCCCTCCGATGAACAAGATCAGCTCCGCTCTGATTGTCGTGTTGTGGTGTGCTTTCGCGCTGGCGCAACAACACGAACACTCCGGTGCTCCCAAGCCGGCCACCCTGATGACCGGGATTGGGAACCTTCACCATCCGGTTTCCACCAAGAACGCCCAGGCTCAGCAGTTCTTCGATCAGGGCCTGCGCCTGATCTACGCCTTCAATCACGATGAAGCAGCGCGCTCCTTCCAGCGCGCAGCCGACCTTGATCCCAAGCTGGCCATGGCGTATTGGGGTATCGCGGAAGCCGTTGGGCCCAACTACAACGACCCCGCGAGCGATGACCGGTTCAAAGCAGCGCACCAGGCGGTCGAGAAAGCCATGGACCTTTCCGCCGGTGCCGCTGCCAACGAAGAAGCCTACATCGCGGCCATGGCCCGAAGATTTCCAGAGGATCCGAAAGCCGACCGCCGCAAGGCGGCCGAAGATTACCGAGACGCGATGCGCGAAGTCGTGAAGCGCTTTCCTGACGACCTCGACGCCGCCACCCTCTTCGCCGAAGCAGGCATGAACCTCCATCCCTGGGGTCTCTGGCATGTCGATGGAACCCCGGAAGAAGGCACCGAAGAAATCGTCGCGACTCTCGAGTCCGTCCTCAAGCGCGATCCCGACCACATGGGCGCGGTTCACTACTACATTCACGCGGTCGAGGCTTCACGCAATCCCGAGCGGGCATTAGCGGGCGCGAACAAACTGGCCGCCATGGCTCCCGCCGCCGGGCACCTGGTCCACATGCCTGCCCACGTCTACATCCGCACCGGCGATTTCGCAGCGGCGGTGAAGACGAACGAACTGGCCGCTGCCGCCGACCGTGCCTACATCAAAGCCAGCGGAGTCCAGGGCATCTACCCGATGATGTACTACAGTCACAATCTGCATTTCATCGCGATGTGTGCCGCGATGAACGGCAATTACGCCGAGGCCAAGAAGAACGGCGATCTGCTCGCCGTCCACGTGGGTCCTGCGGTGAAGGACATGCCGCCGCTCGAAGGCTTCATGACCATCCCCATGGCGGTCGACCTGCGCTTTCACAAGTGGGACTCGATTCTCGCGACGCAGCAGCCGGCTCCGGAAATGAAAATCACGACCGTGTTCTGGCACTTTGCCCGCGGCATGGCCCTGGCCGGCAAGGGCAAGACGAGCGAGGCGGAAGGCGAGTACAAAATCGTCGCCGACGCCGAGCAGGCCACCCCCGAAGACGTGGTCTTCGCCATGCCCGTTAACAACAAGGCCAAGGACATCATGAAGATCGCCGAGAGAGTTCTGGGCGCGAAGATCGCAACCGCAAAGCAAGACCCGGACGCCGCCATCGCCCTGCTCAAGGACGCCGTCGCCATCCAGGATACCCTCAAATATGGCGAGCCTCCGGACTGGTTCTTCCCGGTGCGCGAGTCGCTCGGTGCCGCGTTGCTGATGAAAGGCAACGCTCCGGAAGCGGAGAAAGTCTTCCGCGACGATCTGGACCGTAATCCGCGCAATCCGCGCTCCCTCTATGGACTGCAGCAAACCTTGAAAAGACAGGGGCGAGACTACGACGCCGGATTTGTCGAGAAGCAGTTCAATGCGTCGTGGAAGGGGGGCGCGAATTCCTTGAACGTGGAGGACTTGGTGTAAGGCTGTGGGGACCAAAAGCGTCGCCCCCAACGGGATTGCCAGCGCCCCATAAGACTCGTGATTGCGAGGAGCGAAGCGACGAGGAATCTGCCTTTCGACGGGAGCACCACGAAAGCAGATTCTTCACCTCGTTCGGAACCCCGATCCATCCGAGGTAGGCAACGCCACCCACATCTCTCGCGAAATCCGATAAACACGGTGTCGAAGTCCCGCCCGGACCGTCTCCTTCGAGATCGTCATGCCGTTCCGCTCCGCCACCCTGCAGGACGCGGCATTCCCCGGGCGGATCAGCGAAGTCAGGCAATCCGCCCCCAGCTTTGCAAAGCCATAGTCGCGGCACGCGCGCGCGGCCTCCGTAGCGAATCCGCGCCCCCACATATCGCGCCTCAGGTGATAACCGATCTCCGGCAGTTGCTCGCCGTCGACGTTCTGCAAACTGATCCCACAATCGCCAATCATCTCGCCGGTCGACTTCAAGTCCAATGCCCATAGGCCGTGCCCGTTCGCTTGGTAGCGACGAATATTGCGGGCGATCCACTCCTCGACCCCAGTGCGGTCGAAGGGCGACGGGTAGTAGCGCATGGTTTCAGGATCGGAAATGACGAGAGCAAGCGCGTCCGCATCCTGGGGCACGAATTCGCGGAGAATCAGGCGTGATGTTTCGAGATAAATCTGCACACTCAAAAAGGCAAGCCGAGCTCACTCGCGAGACCATCGGATTTGCTCAGGGCAGGACCGCCGAGAGCGCCTTCCCAACCCAGCCATGGCCTGCGTCTGACGAATATAATTCCTTGGCCATGGCAAGCGCGAACAAGGACGTCGCGAAGAAGGTCGAGGCTCTCCGGGCGCAGATCCGCCACCACGAATACCGGTACTTCGTGCTCGATGACCCGGAAATCAGCGACTTCGACTTCGACAAACTGGTCGAGCAACTCAAGAGACTGGAAGCCGAACATCCCGAACTGATCGCCCCCGATTCGCCGACCCAGCGCGTTGGCGGCAAGCCCCGCGAGGGCGTCGTGAAGGTGGCGCACTCTTCGCCCATGCTCTCCCTCGATAACACCTACAACGAGGAAGAATTGCGTGACTGGGAGCGTCGCGTCCACGAACTGAGTGGCCGGAAAGACGTCGACTACGTCTGCGAATTGAAACTCGACGGCATGTCGCTGGCGTTAACGTACGAAAACGGCAAGCTGGCGCGTGGCGTGACGCGCGGCGACGGCACCGTTGGTGAAGACGTTACCCTGAACATCCGCACCGTGCGCTCCATCCCGCTCTCCATTCAAAAGGACAAGCTTAAGAAGGCCGGGATGCCCGCCGACTTTGAAGTCCGCGGCGAGCTGCTCATGCCACTGGCGGGCTTCAAGAAGATGAACGAAGACCGCGAGGCCCGGGGCCTCTCCCTGTTCGCGAATCCGCGCAACGCGACCGCAGGCACCGTCCGCCAGCTCGACGCCAGTATCACCGCCGAGCGCCGCCTCGACTACTTCCCCTACATTCTACTTCGCCAGGGCCGCACCTATCGCGATCGCCACTCAGAGACCCTCGCATCGCTTGGAGCCGCCGGCTTCAAAGTCAACCCGCACCACAAGCTGGCGAAGAATATGGACGAAGTCTGGAAGTTCATCCAGCACTGGGAGGAGAAGCGCGAGACCCTGCCCTACGAGATCGACGGCGTGGTCATCAAAGTCGACCGCACCGCGCTCCAGGACGAACTCGGCTTCACCGGCAAGGCGCCTCGCTGGGCCATCGCTTACAAGTATGCCGCGCGCGCTGGCATCACAAAGATCCAGGGCATTCGGGTGCAGGTGGGCCGTACCGGCAAGCTCACTCCCGTGGCGGAACTCGCCCCGGTGGCCATTGGCGGGACTACCGTGCGCAACGCCACGCTCCACAACATGGACGAGATCGAGCGCCTCGGAGTGAAGATCGGCGACTGGGTTCAGGTGGAGCGCGGCGGCGACGTCATCCCCAAAGTCGCCAAAGTCATCGACGACGAGGATCACCCCCGCGGCCGCCAAGAGTTCGTCATGCCCGAAAACTGCCCGGTCTGCGGCACGAAAGTGGTGAAAACGGAAGGCGAGGTCGACCACCGCTGCGTCAATGCCAATTGCCCCGCCAAGCTGCGCGAGACCATCCTGCATTTCGCCTCTCGCCACGTGATGAATATCGAAGGCATGGGCGACGCGCTGGTAGCGCAGCTCACCGACCGTGGCCTGGTGAAAAACGTCGCCGACATTTACAAACTCACCAAAGACGACTTGCTGAGCCTGGAACGCATGGGCGACAAGTCCGCCCAGAACGTTCTCGACGAAATCGAAGCTTCGAAGAAGCTGCCCCTGGAGCGAGTGATCTTCGGCCTCGGCATCCGATTCGTGGGCGAGCGTACCGCACAATTCCTGGCCGAACACTTCGGCTCTATGGATGCGCTGATGCACGCGAGCCACGAAGAATTGGAAGAAGTGAACGAAGTCGGCCCCCGCATCGCCGAGAGTATGCGGGAATTCTTCGCCGAGCCCAGGAATCGGGACCTGGTAAAGCGCCTGCGCGAAGCCGGGCTGATTTTTGCCGGCAAGAAGAGGGAACGCGGCACCAAGCTCGCCGGGAAAACCTTCGTCCTCACCGGCACGCTGACGAAGTACACCCGCGACGAGGCCAAGAGAATGATCGAGGACGCCGGCGGCCGGGTGTCGGGGTCGGTGAGCAAGAAAACCGACTACGTCGTAGCCGGCCGTGACGCAGGCTCGAAACTCGACAAGGCGAAGGAACTGGGCGTCACGGTGATTGAGGAAAAAGAGATGGAAGGGCTGGTCCGTTAGACACTGGGGGTGCTTCTTCTACCCTCCCAGCGCCTCCCGGATCCTCCCCCAGGTGACTTCCAACGTCTCCGGGAGCACTCGAGTCTCCCCGATTACGCTGACGAAGTTCGCGTCCGCTACCCAACGCGGCAAAACGTGCATGTGGATATGCCCCGCCACCCCGGCCCCGGCTGCCTTCCCGATGTTCATCCCCAGATTCACCCCGTCGGGCTTGTAAAGCAGGCGTAAAACACCTTCCATCCTCTGTGAAAGGCCCATCATTTCATGCGATGCCTCCACGGGCAGCTTCTGCAGCTCGTCCAGGTGCTGGTAAGGCACTACCATCACATGTCCGGGGGTATATGGGTAGGTATTCAGGATTACAAAGCAATGCTTCCCCCGGTAGGCAATGTGGGTCTTTGCGTCGTTCCGGGCTTCTAGCACCTGGCAGAAGATGCATCCGGTGGCCTTTTCGGCATTTGTAACGTAGGCGTAACGCCAGGGGGTCCAGAGATAGTCCATGGCGGGCAGAGTAGCAGATGAATATGGTTTTCTGGAACCTCACGGAGCGCAGTGACCGCGCTCCTCGCGCTTTCTAAGGAGCTCAAGAAAGTTGTATCCGATATCGCAGCTCAGAAATCCAATACGCGCATAAGCGGAATTGGATGTCGCGACCGAGCTGCGTTTGGGGTTTGACACTGTTCGGAAGCGGTTGCTAAACTCGGAGGGTTCCCATTGGACGCGGGTTCGTTTTAGTCGTCCGAACGCTGGGATTGTTTAAGCTCAACCGCCAGGTTGAGCCCACCACAACCTTAGACCCGTTCCGGCAGTCCGCCAAGCCGCCCGCATCCGTCCCGCACCCTTAGCAGTGCGAGGTATCAGAGAGGCTATGACCTTGTACGATGACAGCACCGCCCACGAACTCGATTCCGCTACCTCCGTTTCTGCCGTAAGCGAGCAGAGCGCGGTATCAACCGAGGGTTCGGCGCCCAGCACTCCTACTACGCAGCCCGAAGGGGCTTCGACTCCAGCTCAAGAAGAAAAACCACTCATGTCCACTGCTGTAATCGAAGAGAAGCCACCGGTGTCCACCGCCACTCCTGAGGATTTCGCATCCGCCCTCGAAACCTTCACTACCGAAGCCGAGGAGTCGGTCGGCGAGGACCGCGTCATTAAAGGCACGGTGCTCAAGCTGACCGCCACGCACGTGGTCGTCGACATCGGCGCCAAGTCTGAGGGCATGTTGCCGCTGGCGGAAGTACTGGACCATGAGGGCAAGCCCCGGTTCCAGCCCGGCGACGAAATCGATGTGATGCGCGACAAGGGCGAGGCCGAAGAGGGCTACATCAACCTCTCGCACCAGAAGGCGCAGCGGCTGAGGGCCTGGGACGACATTGAAGCCGCCTACAACGAGAAGAAGCCGATCAAGGCGCTGGTCATCGACCGCATCAAGGGCGGCTTGACCGTTGATATCGCCGGCGCCCGCGCGTTCCTGCCTGGTTCTCAGGTGGACCTCCGCCCCGTCCGCAACCTGGACGGCATGAAGGGCACCACCATCGACGTTGCCATCATCAAGCTGAACAAAAAGCGCGGCAACATCGTCGTCTCCCGCAAGCAATTGCTGGAAGAAGAGCAGAACGAGAAGAAATCCAAAACGCTCGAGCACCTGGAGGAGGGCGCGATCCTCACCGGCGTGGTCAAGAACCTCACCGAGTACGGCGCCTTCGTCGATATGGGCGGCATTGACGGCCTGCTCCACATCACCGACATGTCCTGGGGACGCCTCACGCACCCGCGCGATCTTGTGAACGTGGGCGACCAGATCCAGGTCAAGATCCTGAAGTTCGACAAGGATAAGCAGCGCGTCTCGCTGGGCTTCAAACAGCTCACGCCCGACCCGTGGCTCGACGCCGAGCACCGCTATCCCGTCGGCGCCCACGTCGCCGGCCGAGTGATCAGCGTGACCGACTACGGCGCGTTCGTGGAACTGGAGCAGGGGATTGAAGGCCTGGTCCACGTCAGCGAAATGACTTGGTCGAAGCGCATGAAGCACCCATCGAAGTTGGTCAACGTCGGCGATCAGGTGGAATGCATTGTGCTGAACGTGAATCCCACCGAGCGCCGCATTTCGCTCGGTATGCGCCAGCTGGCCACCAACCCCTGGGACAGCCTGCACGAGAAATTTCCAGTGGGCACACAGGTCGAAGGCCGGGTTCGCAACCTTACCGACTTCGGCGCGTTCATCGAAATCGAAGACGGTATCGATGGCCTGGTCCACGTCAGCAACCTGAGCTGGACCAAGCGCGTGAAGCATCCTTCGGAAGTCCTGAAGAAGGGCGATCGCGTGAAGGCCGTTGTGCTCGCCATCGAACCCGATAAGCGTCGTTTGTCACTGGGCGTGAAGCAATTGCAGCCCGATGTCTGGGAGACGTTCTTCCAGCAGCATCACGTCGGCGACGTAGTCCACGGAAAAGTTCTCCGCGTAGCCACCTTCGGCGCGTTCGTGGAGATTGCCGAGGGTATCGAAGGCCTTTGCCACAACTCCGAAGCCGTCGATGGCAACGGCCAGCAGGTGCATCTGGAGCCCGGTGTGGAGCACGACTTCAAAATCATCAAGATGAACCCGGAAGAGAAGAAGGTAGGTCTCAGCATCCGCGCAGTAGGCGAAGAGGCCTCGCGCTCGGAAGTGGAAGCCTACAAACACCCGGTCTCAAGCTCGAGCACCAGCTCAACCATCGGCGAGCTCATCTCCTGGAAGCGCGCCGGAAGCGAGAACAACTAGTCAGCGTGGCGCGGACACTCCTGTCCGCGAACAGCCGAGAGACACGAGGCCACCCATTAGGGGGCCCCTTTGTCATCTCACGCAGTCCGCGGAGGAACCGAACGATTCAAAGCTAGGACTCCGCCTTCCGCCAAGTTCGCACGTTGAACCCGTATAGGACGATGCAGAAAAGGTTCGCCGGAATGAATCCCCACTGCCCCGTCTCGAACCCGATGATGCAGATGAGGACGCTGTTCAGCGCGGCCAGCGCCCAGCCTTCCCAGTACCGCTTACCCACGAGGACGGTCGAAAGAATGGTTAGTACGCAGGATAGATAATCAAGCCTCAGCACGACGTATGAAAACCTCCGACCTCTACTTTTTAGCACGCGCGAGGCCAAGGTCTGCGATCTGGAACGTCTTGAATGTAACGAGGGTAACGTCGTGGCGTGATGGATTTACATGGGCTGCCGGTATTCCTGTGTAGGCAGTGAGTTCTACGCCCCCATCGTAAGCACCACCCGGAACCGCACCCGCCCGCTGTGCATCTGCTCAAACGCTTCGTTCACCTTCGACAACGGATATTTCTCGATCATCGGCCTCACGCCGCTTAGTGCACTGAAGCGAAGGGTGTCCTCGGAGTCGATGGAGCTACCCGACGGCCATCCTTGGATCGCGTTTTTCCTACCAACGATCTGCATCACGCTCACGCTGATCGGCTCGTACGGAACACCGACCACCAGCAGCTTCCCGTTGCCCGCGAGACCGCCCACGATTCCTGAGATCGATTTTGCATCCGGCGCCGTCGCCAGAATCAGTCGCGCCCCGCCCAGCTTCTTCAACTCGGCGGCTGCATCCGTTGCGCCCGAATCGATGTAGGCGTGTGCTCCAAGCTTCTTGGCCAGCACTTCTTTATCGCCACCTCTCCCGATGGCTACTGTTTGAAAGCCCATGTGCCGCGCAAATTGCACCCCCAGGTGCCCCAGGCCGCCGATCCCCTGCACCGCCACCAGATCTCCGGCGCGCGTCCCCGAGTTCCGCATCGAGTTGAATACGGTGATCCCGGCGCAAAGCAGGGGCGCGGCTTCTTCCGCCAACAAGCTATCCGGGAGGGAAGCGACCGCTTCCGCCGGAGCGATGGTGTACTCCCCATACCCGCCGTCGAAGCTAATTCCCGTGATCTTTTCGTTCTGACAAAGGATGAAATCTCCCCGCCGGCAGGCATCGCACACAAAGCAATGGCCACCATGCCACCCCACCCCTACACGTTGTCCCGGCCTCCACTGTGCGACACCTGCTCCTACAGCATCAATCCGGCCGCTGATCTCATGTCCGGGCACTCGCGGCAGTTGTAGGCCCGGATACACTGCGTTCTTGACCAGCGCATCGCTGTGACAGATGCCACAGGCTTCCACCTTGATGCGAACCTGACCTGGCCCCGGCGACGGAATATCCCGCTCGACAATCTCGAACGGCCCGCCCGCCTTCGAGACTTGCGCCACTTTCATACGAGTCATGTGCTCTCCTTAGAATGGATTGCTCCTGAGGTTGGGTGGTTCTCACTGATGATTGAAAAGAAAACGATACGTCGGAAAACTGGAGTCCCGGTCCTAGATGAGACGAGGGCTCCCCAAGATTCGCATGCAAACGGGTTCCCGCTGATACGGGTCGAGGACTTGGTCTTGTTGGGAAACTACCGGTTGTCGATTTTCAGGTTGATGTTCACCAATTGGCGGTTGTCAAACTGGCTCACCGTCTTGGTGTCGCTCTTCTTGCCGTCATATTGCGCGTAGACTTCGTAGTCCGTATTCGGAGAAAGCGAAGGGAAGCGGTACGAGCCGTCCGGGCCCACGATATAGGTCTTGACCGCCCGGGTGCGGGTGTTGGTCAGGTACACCACCGCGTTCGGTAGCGGCGAATCCTGACGATCCATGACCTTTCCGGTCAGCAGGCGGCCGCTATCTCCCTTCTTGTCGAAGGGGCTGGCGACTGCGGCAAGGCCCACTACCAACACGATCACCAAGACCACGATGGTCCGTCTCATGGATTTCTCCGCTACCCACCCTACCACGTCCCTGCTACTTTAGATGCAGGCCGATGTCGGCGCGCTCGTCTCCTTCGATGTGGACAGCCACTTCGTCGCCTGGATTTAACTGCTTTCCTTCCAATGACTTGAAGCCTTTCAGGTCGGCCCATACTACGTAATCTGCCTTCCCCGCTGGCAGCCTCTGGGCAAATTCACCCCGGTGATCGGAATAGAGGTCCCATTTGGCTCGCTTCTGGTCGGCTCGCCGGATCTTTACGTGGACACCGTAAACGGGACGGTCGTTCGGGCCCCACACAGTGCCGAAGATAAGCGCATACGGCTTGTGGGGATCTATCTGGGCAAACGCCGGCCCGGGGCGCAAAGGAGGCAAACCGAGCAGAGCCAGTGCAAGCACGAGCACACGGAAACGGGAAACGCAGGAGGAGACCTCTTGTAGCACGGGGGCGTGCCGAGGATTACAGGTCACCGTCTTCGCTTTCCTCTTCGTCCTCTTCCTCATCCTCTTCTTCCGCAACCGGCTTCAACTCGAGGGGATTGACGGTCACGATCTCGAAGTCGGTGCCACACTCGGGGCAGGAAACGACTTCGCCCTCATCCACCTCGTCTTCCTCAATATCGAGGTCGCTTTCACATTCGGGACAATAAACCATGAATGCCTCCGTGCCAGGGTTCACCCTGATAATATTTAATTCTCTCGGGCTTTCGGTCAAGTGCTCTCGGATTTTCGCTCGGGATACGCCTTTTACAGAGGCTACGGAACCTTAACGGGCTCAGTTCCCGCCCTCGCAGGCGCTCGATTGACCACCATGCCCAGCCCGCAAACTCCGGCGAGGTTTTCTATCACACGTCGGATGCTCGGAGTGACACCGATAGTGGTGTTGATGTTGGTGTGCCCGGCTCTTCCCCAGGATTCCGCCTCAAACCAGCCGGCAGATCCAAAGATCGCGGCCGCCTTGAAGGAGATTTCGTCCGCACGAATCCAGGCGAACATCGAGAAACTCGTCAGCTTCGGAACTCGCTCAACGCTTTCGCCGCAGGGTCCGGCCTCGATTGCCGCCGGCCGCGGGATCGGCGCCGCTCGCGAGTGGATCAAGTCGGAGTTCGAACGCTACTCCAAAGACTGCGGCGGTTGTCTCGAAGTGAAAACCGACTCGTTCACCGAGAGCCCTGCCGACCGGATTCCCCAGCCCACCGAAATCACCAATGTTTATGCGGTCTTGAAGGGTTCCGACCCGCAGAACGCACAACGCATCGTATTGGTCACCGGGCACTACGACTCCCGCAACAGCGACAACTTCAATATCAAGGACGACGCACCGGGTGCCAATGACGACGGGAGCGGTACCGCGGTGAGCCTCGAGTGTGCCCGCATCCTGAGCAAGCTGAAGTTTCCCGCAACCATCATCTTCCTCACCGTAGCCGGAGAAGAGCAGGGCCTGAACGGCAGCAAGCACTTCGCGCAAATGGCCAGGGCGCAGGGATGGCGTCTGGAGGCCGTCCTGAACAACGACATCGTCGGTGGAAACCGGGACCCCGAGCAGGACGCCGGCATCGTGCGAGTCTTTTCCGAAGGTGTCCCTGCCGCTGCCGACGAAAAGCAACTGCGCCAGATTCGCGGCCTGGGCGGTGAGAGCGATTCGCCTTCGCGGGAGGTTGCTCGCTACGTAGCCGAGACCGCCCGGATCTACCAGCCGGGAGTGAACCCGCTGTTGATTTTCCGGCTCGACCGCTATCTCCGCGGCGGAGATCATTACTCATTCAATCAACAGGGCTTCGCCGCCGTGCGCTTTACCGAGTACCGCGAAGACTACAACCACCAGCACCAGAACGTGCGCACCGAGGCCGGCACTGAGTACGGCGACGCGCCGAAATTCGTGAATTTCGACTACGTTGCCGCCGTCACCCGCCTGAACGCGGCCACACTGGCGTCCCTCGCTTCCGCTCCTGCGCCTCCCGGCGACGTTCATCTGGACACGTCAAAGTTGGAGAACGACTCAACCCTGATATGGGAGCCTTCCCAGGGAGCCACTGCATATGAGGTCGTGTGGCGGCCCACCAGCAGCCCCGAATGGGAGCACGCCCAGAACCTAGGCAACCTGACGCACGCCACGATGAGACTCTCGAAGGACAACGTCATCTTCGGCCTCCGCGCCGTGGACCATAACGGACACCGCAGCCTCCCGGTCCTACCCACACCGCAGAGGTGATGGTTAAGCTGTTACGATAGATGAATGTGAGCCGCAACCGGCTCGTCCGTCATGCCCAGAAACGTCTCCGAATTTGGCTTCCCCCCGTTTCGCGGCGCAGTCCGCGAGCTCATCCTTGCGAGCGTGGCGATTTACGTAGTGATCCTGCTGTTGCTTTCATTTGCCCCGGGAACAGGGCAGGCCATCCTGGCCCACGGCATCCTGGATCCAGTCCGCATCCGCGATGGCTGGGTGTGGCAGTTCGTCACTTATGCCTTCATGTATGTCGATCCGATGGATTTTGTCCTATCCCTGGTAGGAATCTACTTCCTCGGGTCCGCTCTCCAGGAGCGCTTGGGTCGTGCGGGTTTCTACTCGCTTTTCTTTGGGAGCGTTGTCCTCTCAGCGGTCGCCGGGTTCTTGCTCTCGCTCACGCATGTCATCGCCCAAGGTCCAGCCTTCGGCTCGGGTGCCGCGGCTAACGCGATCCTGATGATCTTCTATCTTCTCAACCGGGATGCTCCCATCATGCTTTTTCCGATCCCGATCCAGATCCCGGTAAAATGGATCGTTCTGGGCATCGCTGCCATCGAGACAGCCTACCTTCTGCTCAGTCACTTCAGTCTCTTTTACTGCGTCCTTCTACTCGGACTCGGTGCCGGATACATCTGGCACCTTGCCTTCCTATCCCACCGGCCGTCGCTAGGGATCTCGGAACGCTTCTACGGCATGCGCAACTCCTACTACCGCTGGAAGCGTCGCCGCGCCGCAAGAAAGTTCGAAGTCTACATGCGCAAGCACGAGAACCGCGAGGTCAGCTTCGACGAGCACGGCAACTACATTCCGCCCGACGATGACAAGAAGAAGAATGGTGGCTCAAAATCAGGTTGGGTGAATTAGACCTCGCGGCGTGGGGTTTTGGTTTTGCCGGTCCGTAACCGTCTGGCTTAGGGCCGGCTTTAGCAGCTGAGGTTCGCTCCGGGCGACCCGCAACCCCCCCCGTGCACGAAGGGAGTTTCGAGCGCCCGTTAGCAGCCTTTTCGAAAGAATTCTTGGAAGGCTGCGACCACTTCCGCCGGGAGTGACGCGCCAACCTTCTTCATGAAATTCAAGTCGTGCCCCGCGCCTTCCACCGCCAGTAGCCGCGTTTCCGCGGGAATCAATTTCAGCGCTTCTTGCACTTCTCCGACCGACCCGAACGGATCTCGCGTGCCGTGCACAAATAGAGATGGATTTCGCAGGTTGGGTAGATGCTGCACCCGCAACTGCTCCGCTTTCCGCGGAGGATGCAGAGGATAGGAGAGCAGCAACAGCCCGTTTACCAGTTCCGGGTCAGCCGCGCAAAGCATCGTGGCCTGCCGCCCTCCGTAGGAGTGACCGCCCAGGAAGATCCGCCCCGGCACAAGCTTCCGTACCGCGGCAACGGCATTGTTCAGACCTTCCCGGTCGCGCCCCGCATCCCCCGGCCCCGGAGGACCGTGCGGGCGCAACTGCCGGTACGGAAGATCCACCCGCAGGACAGTAACGCCCTCCACGCAAAATGCCTCCGCCAGGGCGATCAGCAGGGGTGCCTGAGCATTTGTGCCCGCGCCGTGTGCCAGAATCAGCCCCCCAGCCGAGTTCTCAGGCCGGTGCAGATATCCACGAACCTGGGGTTCCCAATCACGGTCGAAGAAAGGTTCGAAATTGGACGCAGAAGGCATATTGCCCGGATGGCCTCGAGGTCACAGCGGTATCTCTTCCAGGCTCTCGTGAACTTTCAGAATGCGGACCTCGTGCGCGAGTTTCGCCCAGCGGCGCTGAGCTTCAGGATCTTCCAGGGCAGCCCGGCGCGCATCGTCCGACTTCCAATACCTGACCAGCACGTACTCGCCCTCGGGATCCCGGTAGAGAATGTCGCGGCTGTAGCCGCCCTTCGCCAGCACGGCAGAGAGTGCGCGGACCGTCTCAAGGGCGGCCTCCTCTTGGCCGTCCAAGGGAGCGAACACCGCTACGGAAAGTATTTCTGCCGACATTTGCGTTTCCAAGGCTATTTCCCCCTGCCCGCGCCATCGCGTCTCTTGCCCTCTACGCCCCCGCGACCTTGCGCGGTTACGGTATGCAGACGCATGAAGTTTGTCGAACCGGAAGCCATCTGGGTGCCCGCCACGACCCCCAGCACGTCGCCCGGCTTCAGTTGGCCTTCGCCCAGCAATTCGCGCTCGGCGATGTTGACCATGTCTTCCGCGGACCGAGCCAGTTCTTTGCGCTGCACCGGATGAACTCCCCAGAGCAGGTTCATTCGATTGCACACCGGACCGGTGTGGCTGAATGCGTAGATGCACACCTTGGGGCGGTACTTCGAAATCATGCGCGCCGTGTTCCCGGTTTCCGTAAATACCGCGATCGCGCCCATGGGGAGATCTTCCGCCGCGTGCGCAATCGATTCGCAGATCGCTTCTGCGACCACCAGGGGATGCCGGCTGCGCCGCCGGCGCGGGTCGCTGAACGACGTCAAGTTGTGCTCCGCCTCCATCACGATGCGGCTCATCATGGCCACCGCCTCGCGCGGGTACTGCCCGCTGGCGGTTTCAGCGGAAAGCATTACGGCGTCGGTGCCATCGAAAATTGCGTTGGCCACATCGCTGGCTTCGGCCCGCGTGGGGCGTGGGTTCTCGATCATGGATTCCAGCATCTGGGTGGCGATGATGACCGGCTTGCGCCACTCCGCTGCGCGGCGGATCACGTGCTTCTGAATCACCGGGACCTGCTCGGGAAGCATCTCCACGCCCAGATCTCCGCGCGCCACCATGACGCCATCCGCAACCTCGAAGATTTCTTCCAGCTGTTCGAGCGCCTGGGGTTTTTCGAGCTTCGCGATCACCGGCACGTCGCCGCCGTGATCGACGATGAGTTGCTTGACTTCCCGCACGTCCGATGCGGAACGGACAAAAGAGATGGCCACCAGGTCCACGTCGTGCTTGAGCCCAAATTCCAGGTCCTTGCGGTCTTTCTCTGTGAGCGCGGGAATCGTCAGCGCCGCGCCCGGAAGGTTGATGCCCTGGTGTTCGCCCAGCAGACCGCCGTTTATAACATCACATTCCACGTCTTCGCCTTGAACACTCAGTACCCGCAACTCGATCAGCCCATCCGAGAGTAGAATCCGCGCGCCCCTGACCACCTCTCGCCCCAGTCCCTGGAACGTGGTTGCGATCAGGGTTGGCGTACCCAGTACATCCCGCGGAGTGATCGTCAGCTGCGTGCCCGTTTTCAACAGGACAGGTTCGTGCGACTTCAGGCGTCCGGTGCGGATCTTCGGGCCCTGCAGGTCCTGCAAGATGCAGACCGTGCGCCCTTCCTTGTGGGCGGCCTTGCGGATGCGCGCAATGTTGCGCGCGTGGTCTTCGTGCGTGCCATGGGAGAAATTCAAACGGGCCACGTCCATGCCCAGGCGCAGCAAGTCCCGGAGAATAGCCTCCGAGTTTGAAGCCGGACCGACGGTGCAGATAATCTTGGCGCGGCGTGCATTGCTATGTCCGGTCGCAGGGCGCAGCGCGAGGATAGCAGTGCTCTCCGAGCTCAGAGTAGAGCTATCGCCGGACAGCAGGTCGATCTTTCCCTGTTTCAATCCTATGCTCCCAGTGGGTGTCGGAATACCGTGAGGTGGACCCCGTTATTGGACGCCGGGTCCTGCGTTGACCAGAGGGTAGCGAATGAGCACCATCAGCGGGCCACGATGTTCGCGCTCGACTCGAGCAGTTCCTTGCCCAGAAACGCGCGCGGAAACAGCATGGCGTTGAACTCTGCCCCGATCAACACGATCAGCGAGATCATGTACATCCACACCAGCAGCGCGATGCCCACTCCCAGCGACCCGTAGATGACGCTGTAGTCCGCGTATCGGTGAAGGTACCAGCTGAAAAAGGTGGTTGCGATGAACCACATCACGGTAGCCAGGATGGCCCCCGGCAACACGCTATGCCAAGGCTGGGTGCGCGGCACGGCGTTGTGGTAGACGAGCGCGATCACGGCGATGCTGGCCAGCGTGGCAATCACCCAGCGGATCGCACCCCAGAGCAACACGATGTAGGGACTGAACTCGTGTCCCAGGTGGAACAGGATGCGGCTCTCAATCCCCGAACCAAAAGCCACCATCACGGTGGCGAACGTCAACGGGATCCCTGCCATGATCACCAGCGAAAACGCGATCAAACGTTCTTTCACCAAGCCCCAGGTTTTCGGCAGCTGATAGGCGTTGCGGAAGCCCTCCATCCAGGAAATCATGGTTCCCGAGGCGGTCCAGAGCGTCAGCAGCGACGTACCGATCAGCAGGTTGACTGGACGCTGCGAGGTACCGCGCAAATACGCAATCGCGGTCGCCGACCCGGCAGGAAGAATGCGCCCCAGGGCATAGGATATTTCGCGCAAGTAAGCATCTCCGCGCGTCAGGGTGGCCAGCACCGAGCCCACCACCAAGAGCGCGGGGAAGAAGGTCAGAATCGACGAATACGCGGACGCCTTGGCGACGGCGAACTGGTCATGCTCGAACGCACGCCAGGTCGCCTGGCGCATCAGGCGGAAGAAGCGCAGCATCGCTTGCCCTAGAGTAGGGCGTGGCGCGGGCGTGCGCAACTGCGAAATTCGCCGCCGTACCTCGTGCGGTCCAAAATGCTGGGGGGAAGCATTCATAGGAAGTAGGGAAGCGAAGGGACGGCAGGCGCCGTCCCTTCACCAATGTCCCCTGTCTTACTCCGCGGCGAGCTCTTCGGTCTCGCCTTCGTGCCGCATCATCTCCAGAGCACGTTCCGCTTCCTCGTAAGCTGCGGATACCTCCTCTTGCACCTTGGCGGCAGCCTCTTCCATCTCGGGCGAGAGGCGCACGTTGCGGTAGTACTCCATGCCGGTCCCGGCAGGAATGAGGCGGCCGACGATCACGTTCTCCTTGAGCCCGCGCAGGTGGTCGACCGCTCCCTGGATGGAAGCTTCCGTCAGCACGCGCGTGGTCTCCTGGAACGAAGCGGCGGAGATGAACGAGTCGGTCGAGAGCGACGCCTTCGTGATGCCCAGGAGCAGCGGCCGGCCGGTTGCCGGACGTCCACCTTCCTTGATCACGCGATCGTTCTCCTCGGCGAAGCGGAACTTGTCGACCTGCTGCTCCAGCAGGAACGACGTGTCGCCGACGTCCTCCACCTTGCGCCAGCGCATCATCTGGCGAACGATCACCTCGATGTGCTTGTCGCTGATGTTGACGCCCTGCAGCCGGTAGACTTCCTGGATTTCGTTTACCAGGTAAGACTGCAGCTCTTTTTCACCGAGCACGGCCAGAATATCGTGCGGGTTGAGCGGCCCGTCCATGAGCGGTTCGCCCGCCTTCACGCGCTCGCCTTCCTGCACGTTGATGTGGACGCCGCGCGGCACCGAGTATTCTTTCTCCGTGCCGTTGTCAGCCACCACGTAGATCTTGCGCTGACCCTTCGAAACCTCGCCGAACTTCACCGTGCCATCGATTTCGCTGATCACCGCGGTCTCATGCGGCTTGCGGGCTTCGAACAGTTCGACCACGCGCGGCAGACCACCCGTGATGTCCTTGGTCTTGGTCGTCTCGCGCGGGATCTTCGCCAGGATGTCGCCCGGCGAAACCGTGTCGCCATCCGCCACCATCAGGTGAGCGCGTGACGGCATCAGGTAACGCTTGTTGGCCTTGCCCTTGATCACGATCGCCGGCTGGCGCTTCTCGTCGGGCGAATCCGCCACCACGTGACGCGACAGACCGGTGACCTCGTCCACTTCTTCATGGAGCGTGATGCCTTCCTGCAAGTCCTTGAACTGAACAGTGCCGCCGATTTCCGTCAGAATCGCGAAGGTGTACGGATCCCACTCGACCATCACCTGTCCCAGCGTAACCGGATCGCCCTCGTTCACCTTGAGTTTGGCGCCGTACACGACCGCATAACGTTCGCGCTCGCGGCCCTTGTCGTCGACGACGGCAATCGAGCCCTGACGGTTCATCACCACCAGGTCCCCCGACTTTGCCTTTACGGTCTGGAGCCCGATGAAGCGCACCACGCCGTTGTTCTTGGCGTCAAGCCGCGATTGCTCGGAGACTCGTGATGCCGTGCCCCCGATGTGGAAGGTACGCATGGTGAGCTGCGTTCCCGGTTCGCCGATGGATTGCGCCGCAATGACCCCGGTCGCTTCACCCAACTCGACCAACCGGCCCGAAGCCAGGTTGCGGCCGTAGCACATAACGCAGACGCCGCGCTTCGATTCGCAGGTCAGCACCGAACGGATCTTCACCCGCTCGATACCGGCAGCCTGAATCGAACCCGCCAGCTCTTCGGTAATCTCCTGGTTGATGTCGACAATGACGTTGCCGTCATAGTCCTTGATCTTCTCGAGCGACACGCGGCCCACGATGCGGTCACGCAGCGGCTCGATGATCTCGCCGGCTTCCACGATGCCGGAGACGTAAATCCCGTCCACCGTTCCGCAGTCGTATTCGCTGATGATCACGTCCTGCGCGACGTCGACCAGGCGGCGAGTCAAGTAGCCGGAGTCCGCGGTCTTCAGAGCGGTATCCGCCAATCCCTTGCGAGCGCCGTGTGTCGAGATGAAGTATTCCAGCACAGTCAGCCCCTCGCGGAAGTTGGCCGTGATCGGCGTCTCAATGATTTCGCCCGAGGGCTTCGCCATCAGGCCGCGCATGCCGGAGAGCTGGCGGATCTGCTGTTTCGATCCGCGAGCACCGGAATCGGCCATCACGTAAATCGGGTTGAGTGCGCCTTCCTTGTCCCGCTGCTGCATCTGGCCGAACATCTCATCGGCAACTTTCTCCGTGATCGCCGACCAGATTTCGATGACCTTGTTGTAGCGCTCGCCATTGGTGATGGCGCCGTCCAGGTACTGCTGCTGCACACTGACGCCCTGCTTCTCGGCGTCCCGCACCAGCGTTTTCTTGTTGTCCGGAACGACCATGTCGTCGATACCGATGGAGAGGCCGGCGCGGGTCGCAAAGTTAAACCCGAGCGACTTAATCTCGTCCAGCATCTTGACCGTCACTTCTAGTCCGAAGCGCAAGTAGGTGTAGTTAACCAGCTGGCCGATACCCTTCTTCTTCAGCAAACCGTTGATATAAGGCATGCCTTCCGGCAGGTGATCGTTCAGGATGGCGCGGCCCACGGTTGTGTTCAGGAAGCTGCGCTCATAGTGCACCTCGTCGGTGTGGGTGATGTCCTGGTCGTCGTAGGCGGTGGTCAGGTCGATCACTTCACCCGTGTAGCGCAAACGAATCGGCGAAAGCGTCTCCACCTCGCCCGCTTCCATTGCCAGCAAGACTTCGTCGATATTCGCGAACGAGCGGCCTTCGCCCTTCGCGCCGGGCTTCGCCTTGGTCAGGTAGTACAACCCGAGAACCATGTCCTGGGTGGGCACAGTGATGGGCTGTCCCGACGCCGGCGACAGGATGTTGTGCGACGCCAGCATCAGCACGCTTGCCTCCACTTGTGCTTCCGGAGACAGCGGAATGTGCACCGCCATCTGGTCCCCGTCGAAGTCCGCGTTGAATGCCGTGCAGACCAGCGGGTGAATCTTGATCGCCTTGCCTTCCACCAGAACCGGCTCAAACGCCTGAATGCCCAGCCGGTGAAGGGTCGGGGCGCGGTTCAACAGCACCGGGTGGTCCTTAATGACCTCTTCCAGGATGTCCCAGACAATCGGTTCCTGCTGCTCCACCATCTCCTTGGCCTGCTTGATGGTCGTGCAATGTCCGGTCTGCTCGAGCCGGTGATAGATGAAAGGCTTGAACAGCTCGAGCGCCATCTTTTTGGGAAGACCGCACTGGTGAAGCTTCAGCTCAGGACCGACCACGATCACCGAACGGCCGGAGTAGTCGACGCGCTTGCCGAGCAGGTTCTGCCGGAAACGCCCCTGCTTGCCCTTCAGCGTGTCCGACAGCGACTTCAGCGGTCGGTTGTTGGCTCCGCGCAGTACGCGGCCACGGCGACCGTTGTCGAACAGCGCATCCACCGCTTCCTGCAGCATGCGCTTTTCGTTGCGCACGATGACTTCCGGAGCGTGCAGGTCCATCAGCTTCTTCAACCGGTTGTTGCGGTTGATGACACGGCGATACAGGTCGTTCAGATCGGAAGTCGCGAACCGGCCGCCGTCCAGCGGCACCAATGGACGCAGCTCCGGTGGAATCACTGGAATCACGTCGAGGATCATCCAGTTCGGTTTGTTGCCGCTCTTGCGGAATGCCTCGACAACCTTCAGACGCTTCGCATACTTGAGGCGCTTCTGCAGCGACGCCTCGTTCTTCATCTTCTCGCGCAGTTCGGTCGAGAGACCTTCCACGTCCACGCGCTTCAGCAGCTCTTTGATCGCTTCCGCGCCCATCATGGCCTTGAAACCCGCCGCGCGGTACTGCTGGTCAAGCTCGCGGTACTTGGCTTCGTCCTTGATGATCTCGCGTTCTTTTACCGGAGCGTCGCCCGGCTCTACGACCACGTAGGCCTCGAAGTACAGCACCGACTCGAGATCGCGCAGAGAGATATCCAGCAGGTGGCCGATGCGGCTAGGCAGACCCTTGAAGAACCAGACGTGTGAGCAGGGCGAAGCCAGCTCAATGTGGCCTAGGCGTTCCCGGCGAACCTTCGACAGCGTGACTTCCACGCCGCACTTATCGCAGATCACGCCCCGGTGCTTCATGCGCTTGTACTTGCCGCACAAACACTCCCAGTCAGTTACAGGACCAAAAATACGCGCGCAAAACAACCCGTCGCGCTCGGGCTTGAAGGTGCGGTAGTTGATGGTTTCGGGCTTGGTGACTTCACCATGCGACCAGCTCCGGATTTTCTCCGGAGATGCCAGGCTGATACGGATCGCATCGAAATCGGCAACCGGGTTCGCCATGTCAAAGGGGCTCGAACGATACAAGGTGATCCTCCGCTTCCTGCAGGTCTCACGCGCCCGCCCACGACTCCCAACGTCAGTTCTCATTCCCGGTTCTCAGACCACCGGTCGGAACTTTTGCCGATGCGGCACTGAGAGCAGGTGCCGCAGCGGCTGATATTGCAAACCATCTCACCGAACCCCCGGCCCTCGGCTCCCCTTCGGCGTTGAACCGCTGAGAACCGGGAACTGAGAACCGAGAACTGCTTTCCTAATCCGCTGCTACCGGCGCGACCGGCTTCTTCTCGCCCAGCGCCGCCTTGATCAATTCCACATCCAGGCAGAGCGACTGCAATTCGCGAATCAGCACATTGAAGGATTCGGGGACGCCGGGTTCCATGGCGGCCTCGCCCTTCACGATGGCCTCGTAAATCTTGGTGCGGCCATACACGTCGTCTGACTTCGCCGTAAGCAGTTCCTGCAGGATGAACGCCGCGCCGTAGGCTTCGAGCGCCCAGACTTCCATTTCTCCGAAGCGCTGGCCGCCGAACTGCGCCTTGCCACCCAGCGGCTGCTGCGTGATCAGCGAGTACGGTCCGATGGAGCGAGCATGGATCTTGTCGTCCACCAGGTGCGACAGCTTCAGCATGTAGATGTAGCCAACGGTGACCGGCTGTTCGAACTGATCGCCCGTCATGCCGTCGTGCAGGAAGGTCTTGCCGGAAGTCGGCAGACCGGCCCGCTCGAGCAGCGTCTTGATCTCGTGCTCGCGGGCGCCGTCAAACACCGGAGAACCCGAGAATACCCCGTTCACGAGCGTCGGCGCCACGGCTTCGACTTCCTCGTCGCTGAAGTCTGAGACGATGTCGGCCAACGCCGTGTCCTTGAACAGAGCCTTCAACTCGCGCCGGATGCCTTCCGTCCGGGTATTCTCCGCAAGGATCTGGGCGACCTTCTTGCCCAACTCAAAGCCCGCCCACCCCAGGTGCGTTTCCAGAATCTGCCCCACGTTCATGCGGCTGGGCACCCCGAGCGGGTTCAGGACGATTTCCACCGGCGTCCCATCGGCGAGGTACGGCATATCCTCTTCCGGCAGGATGCGGGCAATGACGCCCTTGTTCCCGTGACGGCCGGCCATCTTGTCGCCGACACTCAGCTTGCGCTTCATGGCGACATACACTTTGACCAGCTTGATCACGCCCGGCGGCAATTCGTCGCCCTTGGTGAGCTTGTCCTTCTTCTCGTTGACGATCTTCTTGAGCACGTCGATCTGACGCGACGTCATCTCCTCGATCTCGTCGATCTGTTCGTTCACCCGCGGATCCTTGTCGTTGTACTTGATCCGCTTCAGGTTGCGGGTCGAGATACGTTCGATCGTGTCCCGGTCGAGAACGTTGCCCTTGGTCAGAAGCCGCTTGTTGGTCCGCTCGTCGTGCAAGTCTGCCTGCACTTCCTTGCCGCCCAGCAAGCCCTCCAACCGCTTCAGCCGTTCGTCCGTCAAGATCCGGATCTCGTCCGAAAGGTTCTTTTCGAGCTTGGCAATCTGCTGCTCTTCGATTGCCTTCGCGCGCTCGTCCTTCTCCTGGCCTTTGCGCGAGAAGATCTTCACATCCACGACCACGCCTTCGATTCCTGGCGGGCAATAGAGGGAAGCGTCGCGCACGTCGCCGGCTTTTTCGCCGAAGATCGCGCGCAGCAGTTTCTCTTCCGGCGTGAGCTGGGTTTCACCCTTGGGCGTGACCTTGCCCACCAGGATGTCACCTTGCTTGATGGTCGCGCCAATGCGAATGACGCCCGCTTCATCCAGGTTGCGCAGCATCGACTCGCTGACGTTGGGAATGTCCCGCGTGACTTCTTCCGGACCCAGCTTCGTGTCGCGTGCTTCGATCTCAAACTCCTCGATGTGGACCGACGTGTAGTAGTCCTCCTTCACCATCTTTTCCGAAACCAGGATCGCGTCCTCGAAGTTGTACCCGCGCCAGGGCATGAAGGCCACCAGGACGTTGCGTCCCAGGGCCAACTCGCCGAAGTCGGTGCAAGGACCGTCGCCGATCACCTGCCCCTTCACCACCCGCTGCCCCTTCTGCACGATCGGCTTCTGGTTGATGCAGGTGTTCTGGTTCGAGCGCTTGAACTTGGTCAGCTGGTAAATATCGCTGCCCACCTCGCGCGACAGCTGCCCGGGATGGTGCTCGCCCTCAACGCGCACAATGATGCGCTCCGAGTCGACCGAGTCGATGATCCCGTTGCGGCGAGCCAGGATGACCGCACCGGAATCCCGCGCCGTGACCCCTTCCATGCCCGTGCCGACGATCGGCGCCTGGGCGCGCAGCAGAGGCACCGACTGGCGCTGCATGTTGGCGCCCATCAGGGCTCGGTTCGCGTCGTCGTGCTCGAGGAAGGGAACCAGCGAAGCTGCCACCGACACCAGCTGTTTCGGGCTGACGTCGACGTAGTCCACTTCGTCGCGATTCACCAGCACGAAGTTGCCCGCCTTGCGCGCGTTCACCAGCTCAGCGCTGATCCGGCCCTTGTCGTCCAGTTCAATGTTCGCCTGGGCGATGACGTGACGGTCCTCCTCCCAAGCAGACAGGTAGAAAGAGAAAGGCTCGATCTCCGCGGGGCGCTTGCGGCGCTCCTTGAGGTCGGCATTAAGCTTGTCGATTTCGTGCTTCTCGATGTGATCGCCCACCTTAAAGTCGCTGTCACCCGTGTTGACGATGCTCACGTAATCGACCACGCGCGCGTTCTTGACCTTGCGGTATGGGGATTCAATGAACCCGTAGTCGTTGATGCGCGCATAGCAGCTCAACGACGAGATCAGGCCGATGTTCGGACCTTCCGGTGTCTCGATCGGGCAGATACGTCCGTAATGCGTCGGGTGCACATCGCGGACTTCGAATCCGGCGCGCTCCCGCGACAGACCGCCCGGCCCGAGGGCCGAAAGACGCCGCTTGTGTGTAATCTCCGACAGCGGGTTCGTCTGGTCCATGAACTGGGACAGCTGCGAGGAACCGAAAAACTCGCGGATCGCCGCCATCACCGGCTTGGCGTTGACCAAGTCGTGCGGCATGGCCGTCGACATTTCCTGGTACACGCTCATCTTTTCCTTGATGGCGCGTTCCATCCGCACCAGGCCGATACGGAACTGGTTCTCCATCAACTCACCGACCGCGCGCACGCGCCGGTTGCCCAGGTGATCGATGTCGTCCACCGAACCGATGTTTTTCCGCAGCTTCAGCAGGTACCGGATGGTGCCGTAGAAATCGTCCGGATCGAGCGTCCGCTGCTCCAGGCTGGTCGCGTCCTGGTTCTCAAACAGCTTGATGTTGAACTTCAAACGGCCCACGCGCGAGAAGTCATACTTCCGCGGGTCGAAGAACATGCCGTGGAACAGGGCCGTCGCCGTATCGAGCGTCGGCGGATCACCCGGGCGCAGTTTGCGGTAAATCTCGATCAGCGCTTCCTGCGGCGTTTTCACCGAGTCGCGCTTCAGCGTCTGGCAGATCACCGTGCCCACATCGTCGCGCTCGGGGAAGAACACGTTCAGTTCGACCACGCCCGCCGCGTCCAAGATCTTCGCAATCTTGTCCGCGGTCACTTCCGAGTTGGCTTCCAGAAGCACTTCGCCCGTGGTCGTGTCGACCACATCGCTCGCCACCCAGGCGCCTTCCAGATCGGTGACGTCGACTTCAATCTCGGTTACCTTCGCCTTCTGAATATCCTTCAGAATCTGGGCATTGATCTTGCGGCCCGAGTGCGCGATCTCGTCCCCCGACTTGTTCTTGATGCTGTGCGCCAGCTTCATGCCCAGCAGGTTGGTCGGCTTCTCGCTGGCAGGGTCAAGCGTCCAGAAAAGCCTCTTGTCCTTGATCGCCAGCCGGTCGACCGTATAGAACGTCCGCAGAATGTCGTCCCCGCCGCGCAGACCGAGGGCGCGCAGGAAAATCGTTCCCAGAAACTTGCGCTTGCGGTCGATGCGTACGTACAGCACGTTCTTCTGGTCGTACTCGAATTCCACCCACGATCCGCGGTAGGGAATGATCTTGCCGAGGAAGTAGGTGCGGTTGTTCGCAGTCTCGAAGAAGACGCCAGGCGAACGGTGCAACTGGCTGACAATCACGCGCTCGGTGCCGTTAATGATGAAGGTCCCATTCTGCGTCATCAGCGGCACGTCGCCGAAGAAAACTTCCTGCTCCTTGATGTCCCGAATGGAACGGTTGCCGGTCTCGGCGTCTTTCTCGTAAATCGTCAGCCGCATCGTGACCTTGAGCGGGGCGGAGTAGGTCATGCCGCGCTCTTCGCACTCGTTGACGTCGTATTTCAGCTGCAGGCCAACCGGATCGCCGCACTTGTTGCAGAAGTCGGGCGTGTTCGCGTTGTACGTACCGCACTTGCCGCACAACACGTCGCCCGGATGAAACGGATCCGTAATGACGGTCGAGCCGCAGTTCTTACAAGTGGTGCGCAAGTGGTGGAGGCCCTTGAGGTGACCACACTTGCATTCCCAGTTACCAATGGCGTAATCCACAAACTCCAGTTGTGATACGTTGCGGAAGTCAGTGATCGGAAACACCGACTGAAACACCGCCTGTAACCCGGCGTCATCGCGCTCGCTGGGCAGCCGGTCCATTTGCAGAAACCGCTCGTAAGAGCGCTTCTGCACTTCGATCAAGTTAGGAATCTGGATGGTGGCTGGAATCTTGGAAAAATCAAAACGTTTGCGGAGGGCATTCTTCTTCATTCAGAAAACTCCAATGTCAGCGCAGCCGACGGCTGCGTACCAGAACCGCGGAATGTTGGGCGCGCACGTCCGCGCCGCGAGTCTACCGCTGCAAAGAACCTGAAAAGACAACAGGGCACCCACAGGGACAGGGCTCCCCGAAGGCGCCAACCACCGCGCGTCGCCAATCTTGAATTGTGTCTTTCCGCGCCAGTTCTTAAGGCCTGTTTCCGTCCCGCCTGTATGCGGAACAGCCTGCCAACTTCTGCCAGCGACTTCGCTCCGTTTTCCCTGGGTGCCTTGGAGTGGAAAGCCGCATTCACCTTGCGTGAAGCAGAAGTAGCGATGTTGCTATAGATGATAACATCACCACCCCCGATTCAGCTAGTAGATCGTTCGCCTGGCCCAAAACTTGCAAGACGACCGCAAGTGGTTGAGAGGACGGGAGATCGTCGTCGTATCGAGCGGTCCTTCGACTCGCCCTTCTCGCGTCGCTGGTTGCGGGTTCACCCGGAACCTGCAACCAGCGAGCATTAGCGAGTCGAATCGGACAGCGGGGCGAGGCTCGGTTTCCAGGCTTGTCCTCCGTAGCCGAGCAACGCGACGTGGCCCGAAGGGGCCTCGCGACACCCGCTACTTCACTTCGACCGTCGCGCCCGCCTCGGTGAACTTCTTCTTGATGTTCTCCGCTTCGTCTTTGCTGACGCCTTCCTTCACCGTCTTCGGCGCGCCATCCACCAGGTCCTTGGCTTCTTTCAAGCCCAGGCTGGTGACTTCGCGGACAGCCTTGATCACGTTGATCTTGTTGGCGCCCACGTCCTTGAGGACCACGGCAAACTCAGTCTTCTCTTCCGCCGGCGCCGCAGCAGCGGCACCGCCGCCACCAGCAACCATCACCGGGGCTGCCGCCGCGGCTGAAACGCCGAGGCGCTCTTCGAGCTTCTTCACCAGAGCCGCTGCATCGAGCAGCGACAAGCCTACGATTGCTTCTTCCAACTGCTGCAGATCCGCCATTTGAGTTCTCCAATTCTCGTGATTATCAGTAGTTCGATTTTCGTCATCCGTGGGCCAGGTTTCCAGTGCGACCAGGCTCTCGTCTCCGCGCCAGACCACGCAAAGACTCAAACCGCGCAACCCCTCGCTTGCCGACAACCAAAATCTATTTCCGACAAATAAAACTGCCGGGAAACTCATTCTTGGCTCTTAGCTCAGCCTTCAGCCGACAAGATGCAGCGGCTTTTTGCGCTAGGAGCTAATAGCTGCTCTTACGCTTCCTTGAACTTCTTCTCCTTCACGCCCTGATCCACCACGACGGCCAGGTTCCGCCCCACCGCATTCATCGCCGTAACCAGGCGCTGTGCCGGAGCGTTCAACAGGTACAGAAGCTTCGAATAGATCTCTTCCTTCGACGGCATGGTAGCCAGCGCCTCGATCTCCTTGATCGAAACCACGCGCCCTTCGACCACGCCCGCCTTGAAGGTAAATTCCGGATTGTCCTTGGCGTACTTCGCGAGCGCCTTCGCCAGAGCGACCGGATCGCCCTGCGTGTAGGCGATCGACGTGACGCCATGCAGATCCTTCAGCGCTTCCTCGACCTTGGTGCCCTTCGAAGCTCTCTCCGCCAGAGTGTTCTTCACCACGCGATATTTCGCGCCCGTGGTCCGCAGCGCCTTGCGCAGCTCGTAGTCCTTCTCCACCGTGAGCTTGCTGTAGGTGGCGACGATGACGCTCGAAACACCCTTCAGCTCGCCGCTCAGTTCTTCCACCTGCTCCATTTTCTTCGCTTTGCTGACTGCCATCGTCGTATCCCTTCAGAATTCCAGTCTGTCATCCTGAGCGAGGCGCATTTTGCCCCGCCCTGAGCGCATGACCGCGAAAGCGGTCATACGAAGCGCGCACAGCGCGCCTGGGTCCCGTCTCGGCTAAGCCTTAGCCGCCGCTTCGACCGCGCTGGTGTCAATCGAGATCCCCGGGCCCATCGAGGAGCTCAGCGTGCATCCCTTGATGTACTTGCCCTTGGCGACCGACGGTTTCGCTTTGATCACGCTCGTGATCACCACCGTCGCATTCTCCACCAGCTTGTCGGGCGAGAACGAAATCTTGCCCACGGGCACGTGCACCAGCGCAGTCTTGTCGGTCCGGAACTCAACCTTGCCGGCCTTCACTTCCTGCACGGCCTTGGCGACGTCGAAAGTGACGGTGCCGGTCTTCGGGTTGGGCATCAGCCCCTTCGGCCCGAGCACCTTGCCCAGGCGTCCCACCGATTTCATGACATCCGGCGTGGCGATCAGCGCGTCGAAATCGGTCCAGTTTTCTTTCTGGATCTTCTCGACCATCTCTTCGCCGCCCACGATGTCGGCCCCCGCTGCCTCGGCTTCCTTCACTTTGTCGCCGGTCGCGATAACCAGGACCTTCTTCGATTTGCCCAGCCCGTGCGGCAAAACGACGGTTCCACGCACCATCTGGTCGGCATGTTTGGGATCGACGCCGAGACGCATCGTGACTTCCACCGTCTCGTCGAACTTGGCGTACTTGACTTTCTGCAGAAGCGGAACCGCTTCCTGCAGGGGGTAGGGCTTTTCTCCCACCGCCGCCCGTGCCTTCGTGATGTTCTTCCCGGCTTTTCTCATTGTTTCTCCGTCTCCCACCGCTCCAAGCTGTTCCGAGGAGCCGTGGTGTATTCGACCGCAATACTCGCGTAGGGACGGCCGCCCTCGGCCGTCCAGGCCGACCCGTCAGGGTCGGCGATTGCTAAACCACATCAATTCCCATCGACCGCGCCGTGCCCTTGATACTGTTGATCGCCGCGTCCAGCGACGCCGCGTTCAAGTCTGGCATTTTCTGCTTCGCGATGTCCTCGACCTGCTTCAAAGTCACCTTGCCGACCTTGTCCTTGTTCGGCGATCCCGATCCCTTCGCAATGCCCGCCGCGCGCTTCAGCAGAATGGCAGCCGGAGGCGTCTTGGTGATGAACGTGAACGAGCGGTCGCTGAACACGGTGATGACTACCGGAATGATCAGCCCTTCCAGTTCCTTCGCGCCCGTGCGCGCATTGAACTGCTTGCAGAATTCCATGATGTTGATCTGCGCCTGGCCCAGCGCCGGACCCACCGGAGGAGCCGGGGTCGCCTTGCCTGCCGCGATCTGCAGCTTTACCGAACCTGTCGCCTTTTTTGCCATACTCTCTTTTCCGCCCCAGCCCCGGGTCTAGGACTTTCGGCCCGCCAACCTGGGACTTCTCCTTGCGCCTTTCAATACCCCAACTACCAAATTTCCCAAATTACGCAATCGTTATGTAACCACCTTCTCCACTTGCCCGAACTCCAGTTCCACCGGCGTCGAGCGCCCGAAAATCGTGACCATTACCTTCAGGGTCTCGCGGTCCTCGTTGACCTCGTCCACCACACCCGTAAAGCTGGCGAACGGCCCTTCGCTGATGCGTACCGTCTCGTTCTTCTCAAACTTGACCTTGAGCTTGGGCTTGTCCTTCGACTCGCCCACGCGGTACACGATGTTCTGCACTTCCTCTTCTGAGAGCGGCGTCGGCTGCTGCCCGGTGCCGACAAAACCGGTGACTCGCGGCGTGGACTTCACCACGTGCCACACGTGGTCATCCATGTCCATCTCGACCAGGACATACCCGGGATAGAACATGCGCTCGCTGGTGTACTTCTTGCCGCCCCGCACTTCCGTGACCGACTCGGTCGGAATCAGCACACGCCCAATCTTGTCCTGCAAGCCAAAAGCCTGCACCCTTGACTCCAGCGACTCGCGCACTTTGCGCTCAAATCCCGAATAGGAGTGGATGATGTACCACTTCATGTTGGGATTGCGCGGGGCTTCCGTACCCGGCTCGCCACCCGACGGGGCTGCGCCGCCACTCGCTCCTTCGGGCTCTCCCGGACTGCCCGCGCTCCCGGTTTTTTCTTCGTCCTGCATAAGAGGCTTCATTTCTCAGACTTTCTCTTCCATTTCGGTCAACTGCGCGAAAAAAACCGGAACATGTAGTCGATGCCCCGACCAATGACGAAGTCCACCAGCCAGAAATACAGGCCGAAAATGAACACCGTGATCACCACCACCACCGTGGTCGCCTGCACTTCCTTCAGCGACGGCGTAGTGACCTTCTTCATCTCCATGCGCACGTCGCTGTAGAAGGTCTTGACCTTTTCCGGCCAAGAGGCTACCCGCGCGCCCAAGTTGTTTTCGGTCCCGACTGCCGCAAGCTTAGACATTTTTTCGTCTCGATTCCTACACAGCACCACAGTTCCCGACTCTCACTCCCAAAAACTGGCAGGGGCGGAGGGATTCGAACCCCCAAGTCCGGTTTTGGAGACCGGCAGTTTAACCGTTGAGCTTACGCCCCTAACTGGCCTATCATCCTGAGCGGGCGCCCTTTGCCTCGCGAAGGATGCAGGCGCGTCGCGCGCGTCCGCGCCCTTTGCGGACGCGGAAACCGCGCGTTCTCGGCGCTTCCCTATTTCACTTCTTTATGCGGCGTATGCTTCCGGCAACGCTTGCAGAACTTTTTCATCTCGATCCGGTCGGGCGTCGTCTTCCGATTCTTGGTCGTCGAGTAATTCCGTTCTTTGCAATCACCGCACTGCAACGTAATGATCTCTCGCGGCATTGAAACAGCTCCTAACCGTTAGCTACTGGCCACTAACAACGTTGTGCCGTCGTATTCTTCCGTCGGCCTCGATCGAGGGCCTTCGCCAACGACCAACGACCAACGACCAACGACCGACGACGTTCTACTGAACAATCTCCGCGATCGTGCCCGCGCCCACCGTGTGGCCGCCTTCCCGGATCGCGAAGCGCAAGCCCTTCTCCATCGCCACCGGCGTGATCAGCTCGATCACCAGGCTCACATTGTCACCCGGCATC